>CAVSZK010000018.1:0-22352 GCA_963732415.1 uncultured Gammaproteobacteria bacterium | reverse complement strand
TCGTGGACGTGAACCCAATTGCTTGATCCTGCAACTCCGGTGGCCCGATGGCGATTGATGAATATACCTTTTCAAGTATAATCGCCCTATGGCCGGCAAAGAGAAACCGCTCGAATGGATCGGGAGCAGCCACCGCGACCTGATGGCGCTACCGGCAGACGTGCGGCGATTTTTCGGTTACGCACTGTCCCTTGCTCAAGCCGGCGATCAACACGATTCAGCGAAGGTGCTTCACGGATTCGGGAGCGCTGGAGTGCTCGAGGTTGTCGAAAACGATGCCGGTGGCACGTATCGCGCCGTCTACACCGTGAAATTCAGGGAAGCCGTGTTCGTCCTGCACTGTTTCGAGAAAAAGAGTAGGCGCGGGATCGCCACGCCAAAAGGGGACATCGACATCATTCGCGCCCGGCTGAAAGTCGCGGAGGCGCTTGCCAAGGAGCTGCGAAATGAAAAAACGGCTGATTGACGGTATCGAGGTGCAACGCAGCTCGGGCAACGTGTATGTGGACCTTGGCCTGCCTGACGCGGCAAAACTCAAGATCAAAACGGGCCTGGTGGTCGAGATCAGGAAGGCCCTGCGCCGCCTTGGGCTGACTCAACAGGAGGCGGCAAAGCGCATGGGGATCACCCAACCGAAGGTATCCGACATGATGCGCGGCGACTTCTCCAATCTGTCCGAGCGCAAGCTGATGGATTGCCTGAATCGGCTCGGCTACGACATCGAGATCAAGGTGAAGCCGGCTTCTGCGCCCGTCGGGCATTTGAAACTGGCGATCGCTTGACGGCTCGCCATGCGCCGCCGTTGACGCCATCCGCCTCTGGCCGATAGACGATGGAAAATGGGAAGTTCTTGATGATGACGCGGCGAATAGCTGGTGTTGCCGGCGAACCCGAGAGCGGAAAGGCCAAAGCGCGCGCGGTCGCTTCCTCGACGGCGGCAGCAAAACGCACCCCTTGGCCAGGCTGAACTTGATCGTACCAGACGACGTCGGCAAGAAACTCCTCGTGCGCCGGCGCGACAAAACGCGCCCGTTTCACCGCGTATTGCGCCTGGCCTCAGCGAAGACGTTCTCGGCCGAAAAAGCCTGAAGGTCGCCGCGATCATACGCGGCAATACGCTCTTCGATCTCTCGACTCCAGGCAGCTTCCACGTCCGACAGAGGCGGCCCCTGCAGTGATTCGAGCAGCACTTCCGCAAGTCGCGCGCGGTCGTGTGGCGGGAGCGCGCGTGCCTGTTGTTCAAGCTCCATCAGCGATTCAGCCATTCGCGCACCTCCGATTTCCTGCGTCCCCATCTTACTCGCGCGGCCTTACGGGTGAACGCAACATCGCAGTCGCGTCGACGCGCTACAACATTGCGGGAGATCGCCAGCGCCGAGCACCAGCCGCCGCCAATTCGCCGTTCCCGCCCGCCCGGCCTTCGAGTTCGGTCAACGCATCGCTGTGTCACCCCGACCGTCGACCGCCCGCCGCGTGCGATGCCGGGCAAACGCGTGCCTGCCGCCGCCGGCACGCGACGCGAACTCGAAGACCCGCGCGCAACGTCCGCATCCGGAGCTACCCGGGCACCGCAGCGACCTCTGATCACCCCCAGCTTTCCGTCGCTCCGGATCAGTCACGACGTGCCAAGCTGCTCCCGACCGCGCGTCGGGGACGTTGGATCTACTACCCCTCGCTGCCCACGGCCAAGACCTCCTGACGCGCGAGGCACCGCCGCAGCGGTCGCCGCTCAGCCTCCGCGGCGAGTGAACCGGTCGGTGACCACCCCGTAGCCGACAACCAGCGCGGCGATGATCGCCGCGATGCCGATCATCTGCAGCCCGTCGTAGTCCTTCGGATCGAAGATGATGATCTTGCGGCCGATAGCGATCAGCGCCACGGTGAAGATCACCTTGAGCTCGATCGAGCCCTTCTCGAAATAGGTCTTGATGGTCTCGAGGAGCTCGAGGCCGATCAGCACCAGCAGGAAGAACCCGAAGACCTCCAGCAGCTCGTCGACCTCGAGCAGCAGGATTGGCGGCGACAGGATGTCCCTCACCAGGATCCAGCCCACTTCGACGGTCGACAACGCTACGACCACCACAAGCATCGCGATCAGCGCACCCACGATCATGCGCTCGTACTTCCTGAGCCATTGCGACATCTGCTGTTCTCCTTTGGACCGCGCCGCCGGATCGCCTCAGACGGGGCGCTCGCCGGCTGCGGCCGGACGGCGGATCATCACCACCACCAGTGTCACCACGGTCAGTGGCACGACGAAGCCGAGCATCAGGCCTGAGAAAGCCTGCAGCGCGTCGTGCTGCTGGGCGGCCAGGATCAGGTAGGCCACGTAGGCGACGTAATAGCCGAGGAAGACGCCGCCTTCCCAGCGCGCAATCTCGCGGCCAGTCATGAAAACCGGCAGGCACGCCAGCGCCACGGCCAGCATGATCCAGATGTCGAAGGCCAGCAGCGACGGCGCCATGGCCAAGCCAACGTCACCCGATACCAGGCCCGACAGGCCCAGACAGCCGAGGATGTTGAAGGTGTTGCTGCCGACTACGTTGCCCACCGCAATGTCGCGCTCGCCTTTGATGGCCGCAGTGATGCTGGTGGCGACCTCGGGCATGCTGGTGCCGGCGGCGACGATGGTCAGGCCAATGACCAGGTCGCTCACGCCCATCGCCTTGGCGAAGTTCACCGAGGCCTGCACGAGGTAATCGGACCCGAACACCAGTGCCGCCAAGCCGGCGCCAATCAGCAGCAGCTGAACGGGCAGCCGGCTGTCCCAGGCACTGGCTTCGGCGAGCTTGATCTCGTCCGCGTACTCGTCCTTGGCGGCCCGTGTTTCGCGGCGCGACTGCACGACGAGGAACATCGTGTACGCCAAGAGCAGCACAAAGAGAAAGCTACCGTCGAAGAACGACAGTCGGCCGTCCAGCCCCAGCGCCAGCAGCAGCAGGCTGGCGCCGATCATGATGGGCACCTCCTGGCGGATCAGCTGGATGTTCACGATCAGCGGCGTGATCAGCGCGCTGACGCCGAGGATGAACAGCACGTTGAAGATGTTGCTGCCGACGACGTTGCCGATGGCGATGTCGTTGCGCCCATCGAGCACGGCGCCGACGCTGACCGCGACCTCGGGTGCGCTGGTGCCGAAGGCGACGATGGTGAGTCCAACGACGAGCGGGCTGATGCCGAACGAAAGGGCCAGCTTGGACGCGCCGCGCACCAGCACGTTGGCGCCGATGACCAGCAGGATCAGGCCGCCAAGAAACATGAGCATGTTCATCACCGGGCACTGTAGCGACAAACATCTGCCCACCGCAAGCCGGTCCGCCACATGTGCCCCTCAGCGGTCAGCCTCAGCGCCGGTCTCAGGACCGGACGTGAGCGCCCGGCGCAGCGCTGCGGTCGCGCCTGGACAGCCCCGGGCAGCAACATGCCCGTGGGCCGGGGCCCTTGCCATCGCAACACCTGCCCGATCGGACCCGTAATCGAGTGAACCGCCCAGGCTGCGAGCGACCAAAGCGTGAGAAGGCTGAACACCACGGACCAGCTGAGTGCGTAGAACATGATCGTTTCCTCGTTGTTGCGCAGCAGCCGGTAGTCTTCGGCTGTTCGAGATTCGAAGAAATCAGCGCCAGGCAGATGTAGACTTCTGTTTTTCCGCAGTGAGATCAGCATGCTGAACTACCGCCATCTGTATTACTTCTGGGTCGTCACCAAGGAAGGCGGCTTCGCCCGCGCGGCCGAGCGGCTCGACATGGCGGTGCAGACCATCAGCGCCCAGGTGCGGGAGCTCGAGAAGACGCTCGGCCACCAGTTGCTCAAGCCGGCCGGCCGCGGTGTGGCGATGACCGAGGCGGGCCAGGCCGCCTTCGCCCGCGCCGAGGAGATCTTTCAGCTGGGCCAGGTGATCCCCGACGAAGTGCGCGAGGCGGCCAGTGGCAAGGTCGCCCGTTTGGCCGTCGGCATGTCGGACGGCATTTCCAAGCTGGCCGCGCACGCACTGCTGGAGCCCGTGCTGGCCACGCCATCACTGCGGCTGGTGTGCCACGAGGGTGAATTCGAGCAATTGCTGGCCGAACTGGCGCTGCACCACCTGGACTTGGTGCTGGCCGGCCAGCCGGCACCACGCAACCCGAATCTTCGCCTGACAAGCGAACGGCTGGTCGAGTCGACGGTGGAGTGGTTCGGGCCCGCCGCGCACGTGCACAAGGCCGATGTGGACCAGTTTCCGCACTCGCTGAACCGGCTGCCGGTGCTGCTGCCCACCGGCCACTCGGCCTTGCGCCCCACCCTCGATCGCTGGTTCGAGGCCAAGGGATTGCGGCCGCGCATCGTCGGCGAGTTCGAGGACAGCGCGCTGCTGGCAGTGTTCGCCGCGCGCGGACTGGGGGTGTTCCCGGTCGCCCGCCTCGGTGCCGACGACGTGGGCTTGATGCGCGGACTGCGACTGCTCGGGCGCTGCGACGACGTGAAGGAGGAAATCCACGCCATCCGCTCACGCCGCGGGCAGCACCACCCGCTGGTGCTGCAGGTCATCGCCGCGGCGCGCGCCTGAGCGCTTTCGCTCAGGCGACCTGCGGGTCGGCAGCGAAGCGGCTGCCTGCCTCTGTTTCTCCACTGATGCCCCAATAGCGGCGAGCAGCCGCCAGGACCCGGGTTTCCCCGTCGGCAAGGTGACGATCGGCGCGGGCGGCGGCGACCGCCAGCCGCAGCACCTTGCGCTGAAGCGCCGGCTCGTCCACCTCGGCCATCAGCGCAGCCAAGGCGCTGTCGTCCACGCCGCCCAGCATCGAACCGCTGCCGTGGTCGCCCATCAGCAGGTCTTCGCAAAGTGTCTGGACGATGCGCGGCAAGCCGTCGGATTCCAGTCCCAGTTCGCGCGGCCCATCCAGATGGTTCAGTACGTCGAACTCCGAGCGGCAGACGTGGCCGTCGGCGATGAGGACGAGTGCCACGATGCGTGCGGCGGCTTCGGGGCTGTTGCGAGGGTAGGAGCGCATGGCGGTGTTCTTTCGTGAAGGGATGGAAGCGGGGGTTATTGGCGCAGCGAGTTGCAGCCGAAATTGAGACGGCGGCGGGACAACAGCGGCGCGGTCAATCGCGCCAGTTGCGTCGGTGCGGCTCGCGTGCGACACGCGGCTGCACAACCCGGATCGGTATCAACGCCAGCGCCTCGGGTTGGCGGTCCACTGCCAGCAGCTGCTGAAGGTGCCGCAATGCCTGACGCAGGCGTTCGACGCCGCGCTGCTGCCAGCGCCCGATTACGGAGTCTTTGCAACGGAAGTGAACGTTCATGGTCGGGCCTCGAAGAAGTTTGAACACGGTCGAGTGTGGCCTCGATGCGTCAAAGGAAAAAGCAGAACTTCCGTGAGTCGCGATTCGGAAAACTCGAACCACCTGACATACCAGCGCCGCCGGTTGCGCAACGCCTGCGTGAGCGGCAACCCGTCAGGCGGGTCCGTCGCCTCGGAAGCGCCACGGTGCCCCGCACTTCATGCCCTGGCTGGCCTGACTTCGGTGACCTCGGTGCGAACAAATGCTTGGTCGGCAGTCGAAAAGTCCCATTGCTCGATGAGGCAGCAGTCCGGGGATGAGTCCGCACCCCATCGCAGCAGGTTCACCGAATTGGGCACCCCCTTGCGCACCCGCGACGAGACCGCCGTGCCCGCCTGTACCGCCCACATAGGCCGCGCAAGGCCGGGCAGCGCCATCACGTAGGGCAGGTGGATGTGCCCGCCCATGACGAGGTCGGCGCCGGCGGCGGCCCAGCGCTGCAATGCGGCGGCGTGCCCGCGCAGCCGGTTCGGCATATCTTCTGCGCGCGTCACCGCCACGGGCTGGTGCACCGCCACCACGCGCAACTGCCCGGCCACGGCGCCCGCGAGGGTCCGGGCCACGCGGTCGATCTGAAGCGTGGACACCTCGCCATGCTTGTGCCGCCAGGCACGGGTGGTGTTGACACACACGACCATCAAGTCGGGCGAGGAATGCACGGGTTCGAGATCGGACCCGAAGGCAGCGATGTGCCGGGCATAAGGGCGGCGCAGGCGTGTCCACAGATCGAACAGCGGTATGTCGTGGTTGCCCGGAACGGCCAGCACCGGCACGCCCAGGCGGTCCGTGAACGCGCGGGCCGTCTGGAACTGTGCCGGCCGCGCGCGCTGCGTGATGTCGCCCGAGAGCACGAGCCGATCGGGTCGTTGCTGTCGGGCCAGCGCCACCAGCGCTTCGACGACTGGCGGCTGTTCGATGCCGAAGTGCGGGTCCGCGATCTGCAGCAAGACGCTCATCCGCCTGTCCCATCGGGGTGGACCGCGGTGTCCTGCGGACGCGGCATCAGCAGGTACAGCGGTTTGGCGAGCGCGCGGAAGTCGAGCGGCGCGCGCATCTTCGTCACCTCGCCGTCGAAAGCAACCTTCACCCCGCGGCGGCCGCGCGCGGGCGTGGGCCTGACCACCATGTGGCTGAACTCGAAGCGTTCCACGCTCTGCGCTTCGCCGAGCGCGCCCATCGCGCCGCGCACCATGAGCCCGACCATCGACAGCGTGCCGATGGGCCGCAACATGACCGCGGTGATGCGAGCGTCATCGCGTGCCAGCGCGGAGCCGCTCTCCTGCTGACCCTGCGGCTGCACGCCCAACTGCTTCAGTTGCAGCCGGTTGTTGCCCACGAACAGGGTCAGCGTGCGTATGTCGCGAACCGATGCGCCGAGTTCGATGTGCAGGCGCAGCTGCCGTTGCGCGCGCAGCAGGGTGGCGCATGCAGCCCCGAACGCCACCCACCGGCTGCGCCCGAAGCGCGCCTTGTACGCCTCGCGGTCTTCCAGCAGGTCGGGGTACAGCCCCAGGCTGGCGTTGACCAGGAACACGCGGTCGTTGACGGCTGCCACCTGGACCGGCACCGGCGTCCAGCCAAGCAACAGCCTTGCGGCCGCAGCCGGATCCGCCGGAATGCCATGCGTGCGGGCGAAGTAGTTGAACGTGCCCTGCGGCACCACGCCCATGGCGCAACCCACGGCGTGCGCGGCCTGTGCCACCGTGTTGAGGGTGCCGTCGCCGCCGACGGCGACCACGGCGGTGCGGGTGGCGATGGCCGTTGTCGCAGCCTGCTGCGCCACGCGGGTCAACTCGGCGGGGCGGCTGAACAGCAATTCCCCGCGTCGTCCGGCCGCCCGCAGCTCTGTTTCGATGACCTCGCGCTTCGTGTCCGTGTCGCTGCTTCCCGCTGCCGCATTGATGACGAACTGCAGCGGCGACGCGGGGTCGACTTCAGGGCAGACAGCCATGGCGCGGTCGCGACAAACCGGCGCGAGCGATCTCAATCGTGGCGCAGCAGGTCACCGAAGACGGCGTACTCGCCCTCCTTGCGATCAGTGCCAGGCGTGTCGTACAGGACGAGCCAACTGGGCTTGCCTCCCGACAACGCGTTGGGCAGGTCGCAGAGGGCCTCGGCCCGGTTGGTGCCGCGTCCGTGGGGCAGCGAGACCGACTCGGTCAGCGCCATCTCGAAACGCACCGGATCGCGGTTCGTGGCCAACAAGGGCCTGGCCCCAGGCCACTTGAAGACGCGGATTTCCCCGTTGAGCACCATCGTCGGGCCGGCAAGGATGTAGAGGTCGTCGCCCGAGAAGTTCAGGTCCCGGACGCCCAGACCATCGAGCTGCAGGAAGTGCTTGCGGATCAGCGCACCACTGTCGTCCAGCGGCGCCAATCGCAGCTGATCTTCGCGGGCCTCGACCGCGATTTCGAGCAGTGCCGACCAGCCGCGCAGCACCGGGCCGCGCAGGCCGAGCAGCACCCGGTGTCCGTCCACGGCCAGGCCTTCGATGTCGAAGCCGTTGTCCTTGCCCGGGATCGCCATATAGGGTCCGAAGTGGGGATCATCGGCGAGCGCTTCAGTGAGCAGGTTGGCCTGCGAGTCACCCGTCAGGCGCAGCGCACGCCGGCCGTCTTGGGCCTGCCGCACCAGGCGGGGCGCGCCGCTGGCGTCGGGTTCGATGGGCAGGCAGGCCAGCAGACGACGATTGCCGTCGAGCGCCACTTTCGCCAGCCGCTTGGCGTTCTCAGCGTGGGCCCGGCCCGGCTTGGCGTTCTTGCGCTTGAGGCCATGCGAGCCCACCACCCAGAGGAAGCCATCGGCTACGGCCAGGCCTTCCAGGTCGGCCTTTTCCTCGGCCGTGCCGGGCAGATCCAGCAGATCGGACAGCGGGAAGTCGCGTACCTCGCCAAAGCGCAAGACCTCGCGCCCCACGGGATCGAGCCGGCGCAGACGGTCCAGGCCGCAGGCTTCGTCGCCAGCCACCCACAGCCAATCACCGGTGAAGGCCGCGCCCGAGAGGTTGGCGTGAACCAGGGAGCCGGGCGCGAACTCCAGACGGACGGCATTCGCGATTCGAGTGTTGGGCATGGGGTTGGTTGTCCGGGGGATGAAGTGCCAGGAAGTTCTGCGGATCGGATCTCGTACAAGCCGCGGCCGGCAAGCACCGAAGTCTGCGGCCGAAGCCTCGCCTGGTGTTCAGGTTTTACCGATGTTGGCGTTCTCTAAAAGCTGCTTTCTCAGAACTGTCAAGCGGCCCACATTTCGACTGTCCCTCAACCGATGGAGATCCGTGACGCAAGTGCTCTTCAAGTCCCGCCATCCGCACGCCACCGAACTGCGCGACCTGACGGAGCGCCGCGTGCGCTTCGTGTTGCGGCGCCTGGGATGGCTGGTCCCGCGCGCCGAGGTGCAAATGTCGGACGTGAACGGCCCCCGTGGCGGCATCGACAAGCGCTGCCAGGTGCAACTCATGACCGATGGCACAGGGTCGGTGGTCGTCGCCTCCGAGGCAAACGATTGGCGCACCGCACTGGACAACGCGCTGGCGCGCGCCGCACGGCTCCTGATGCGCCTGTGGCGCCGCGGCAGTGACTCCCGGCGCCTTCGCCAGCGCTTCATCAGCCTCGAGCGCTGAACCCGAACGAACAACGGACCTCACACCATGAACCCCATGACTCCCATCCCCTCAGCCGCTCGCCCGGACTCCGCAGCCCGTTTCCCGGTCGTCGTC
Source organism: uncultured Gammaproteobacteria bacterium (assembly GCA_963732415.1). Lineage (GTDB taxonomy): Bacteria > Pseudomonadota > Gammaproteobacteria > Steroidobacterales > Steroidobacteraceae > RPQJ01. The sequence goes on along the minus strand of CAVSZK010000018.1, from coordinate 13,312 downwards.
GGCCCGGCAAGCCCGCCGAGCGCTGTCGGCGCGAGCCGGGTGTTGCGCAACACGTATGCACTGCTGTCGATGACGCTGCTGTTCAGCGCGGCTGTCGCCGCCGTCAGTGTTGCCCTTCAGTCGCCGGCGCCGGGCATCCTGCTGACGCTGGGAGGCTATTTCGCCCTGCTCTTCGCCGTCTACAAGCTCAAGAACAGCGGCTGGGCGCTGCCGGCGGTATTCGCGCTGACGGGCTTCATGGGCTACACGCTGGGGCCGGTGCTGGCCAGGTCGCTGGCCTTGCCCGGCGGTGCGCAGGTCGTGACTCTGGCCCTGGCGGCCACGGGTGTCACCTTCCTGGCCCTGTCGGCATGGGTATTGACGACCCGGCGCGACTTCAGCTTCATGGGCGGCTTCCTGTTCGCCGGCATGGTCATCGCGCTGATCGCGGGCCTGGGCGCCGTGTTCCTGCAGATGCCTGCACTGGGCCTGGCCGTGGCCGCGATGGTCGCGCTGCTGTCCGCCGGCTTGATCCTCTTCGAGACCAGCCGCATCGTCAACGGCGGCGAAACCAACTACGTGCTGGCTACCGTGGGGCTGTACGTCTCGCTCTTCAACCTGTTCACGAGCCTGCTGAGCCTGTTCGGCTTCGGCTCGGATGAATGAAGCTTCCCAAGGAGCAGGCCATGACATGTCCGAACGGTACCGACACCGCCCTCGTGATGAGCGATCGCCAAGGCGTCGAGATCGACTCCTGTCCTCAGTGCCGGGACGCGTGACCGGGCCATGGTGAACTCGACAAGCTGATCGAGCGCCCGGTCACGATGGCGCTAACGCCGACCGGCAAAGCGGGGCCGCCGTCACAGCCCCAGTTCGCGGACTCCGACCACGAGCACGGCCGAGGCTCGCGACGTTCCGGGAGGCGGTCGGGGGGAGCAGCGTCGCGAGGGCGTTGCGACACGCGTTGCTCGTCGCACCCGCGGCGCGCGTTTTCGTGAACCGAGACCAGGGACGCGCTGCGATGAAACAACTTCGAGTATTAGCTTTCGTGATGGCCGGCGGAGAGGGTTCGCGGTTGAGCCCGCTCACCTCCCAGAATTCGAAACCGTCGCTGCCGTTCGGCAGCCGTTTCCGAATCGTCGACTTCGTGCTCTCCAATCTGCTCAATTCCGGGGTCAAGGCGATCTACCTGCTGGTCCAGTACAAGTCGCAGTCGCTGATCGAGCACGTGCGCAAGGCCTGGGTCGTCTCGCCGATGCGCAACGACGAGTTCGTCACCGTCGTGCCGCCACAGATGATGCGCGGCGGCGACTGGTTCCAGGGCACCGCCGACTCGGTGTACCAGAACATCGACCTCATCCGCTTGCACGGCCCGGATCTCGTGCTGGTGTTCGGTGCCGATCACGTCTACCGGATGGACCTGCAGCAGATGATCGACTTCCACCTGCAACGCGAGGCGGACGTCACGGTCGCGGCGCTGCCGGTGCCCATCGCCGAGGCGTCGCCGTTCGGCTGCATCGTTGCCGACCATTCCGGGCGCGTACTCGAGTTTGAGGAGAAGCCGGAGAACCCGACGCCGATGCCGTCGGACCCGACGCGCGCCTATGCTTCGATGGGCAACTACCTGTTCAACACCAGCGTCATGGTCGACGCGCTGAAGGCTGCGAGCCTGCGCGGCGAGCACGATTTCGGCAAGCACGTGCTGCCGCACCTCAAGGACACGAAGCGGCTGTTCGCCTACGACTTCGCGACCAACGCGGTCCCGGGCACGAAGCCGTACGAGGAGCACGCCTACTGGCGCGACGTCGGCACGCTCGACGCCTATTTCCAGGCGCACCAGGACCTGCTGGGCGCCGAGCCGCGCTTTGACGTCTTCAACCCGGCATGGCGGATCTTCTCCAGCAACTACCAGGGCCCGGCCGCCCGCATGCTCGACGCGCGCCTGAAGAACAGCGTCGTCGCCGCCGGATCGCTGGTGCGCCAGGCGTCGATCGCCAACTCGTTCGTCCGGCTCGAGGTCACGATTGAAGACGATGTCGAGATCGAGGATTGCGTGATCCATGATCACTGCCGCATCAAGCGCGGTGTCAGGCTGCGGCGAGCGATCATCGGCGCCTACAACGTGATTGATGCCGGCACGAAGATCGGCTACGACCGCGAGCTCGACGGCCGGCGGCACCATGTGACGCCATCGGGCATCACCGTCGTCGGCCCCGGTCAGGTGTCGACGGCGATGCGCGCGTTCAGCGAATAGCGGGCGTGGGTGCAGCGCGCTCGGTCTTGAGTCGCGCCGCGTGGGCGCGACCTCCGGAAAAGGGGTGCCCCGGCGGATCGGCGCCGGGCAGGCCTAGACGCGGCGGCGATACTCGCCGGTGCGCGTGTCGATCTCGATGTTGCCACCGGTGTTGACGAATAGCTTCAGGCGCACTTCGAGACCTTGCTTGCCCACTGTTGCGAGGGCCACGACTTCCTGATCGCGTTCTCGTGCCAGGGGCGCGGGGTGTGCCCATCGTGCATCAGCCGTCGTATGGTGGCGGGCGGCGCATCTCACCAATCACGTCGTGCCAAGCCTGCCCGTGCGGCAATGAGTCCTCGCGGTGCCGAAGCGGCTGCGCTACGTCCTTGAACGCAAGGCCGCGCTCCAGGGTGCCGCCTTGTGGCTGTTCCCGCACGCGGTAGAGCAATGCCTGCGCGCGCGCAGCACTGGTCCGGGTCCCACGGCCCGCCTCGGCGCGTTCGCCTTCATCCGCCGCTTCGGCTCCACGCTCAATCCCCACCTCCGTTTTCACTGCATCGTCATCGACGGCGTGTTCGAGCCCGCTCCGGCCCACGGTGTGGTCTTCCATGCCGCAACCGGTGTCGATGCCACCGCCATCGCGCGGGTGCAGGAGTCCGTGCGCCAGCGGCTGTTGCGCGTTTTCGTGCGCCGCGGCCTGCTGCTGGGCGATGCCGCGCAGGCGATGGCGCAATAGGAACACGGCGGCGGCTTTTCCTTCGATGCGTCGGTGCGCATCGTGGCCGCTGACCGTCTTGGACGTGAGCGGCTGTTGCGCCCCTGCGCCCCGCCACCGTTCGCCCAGGATTGGCTGCTCGAGCTCGATGCCGAGCGCCTGCTATGCGAACGCGCCAAGCCCAGCCCGGACGGGACCGGCCTGCTGCGCCTGACGCCGCTGCAGCTGCTCGACCGCCTCGCTGCCCTGGTGCCGCCGCCGCGGGTCCACCGCCACCGCTACTTCGGCGTGCTGGCGAGAACGGCCGTACATGGACGCCCCCGGTTTGCCAAGCTTTCAGTTGGTGATGGCTGGTAGGAACAGATTGCACCCGTACATTCGGACTTTTTTCGCGGCATCCTGCCGCTGTCCCTGATGGGATTGGCTGGTTGGCTCCCGATCGCTTACGCGCACTCGCGGTGCTTCGGCCGTTTTGGGTTTGGCCAACCAAGGTCTGACCTGTTTGCCATCATTGCGTGATCGCCTGAGCAATCGGTGGGTCGATTCTCCCTGTCGGGTTGATTGTTGACGTTCGGTGGTCGCGGCTACCCGTGGGCAGGCCGCGGCATGTAATCGGGCCGGAACTCGCGCTCATGAGCGAGTAACGCCCAGATCGTGCGCGCGTTCTTGTTGGCCAGCGCCACGGCGGCAACGTTGGGATGGCGCCGGGTGAGCAGTCCTGCCAGCCAGACGTTCGGCCTGCCCGTGCGCTGCGCCGCCACAATCGCCGAGCGCGCGCCGTGAATCAGCAAGGTTCGAAGGTAAGTGTCGCCGCGCTTGCTCATGCCCAGCAGCTTGGGTTTGCCGCCGCTCGAGTCCTGCTTGGGCACCAGCCCCAGCCAGGCAGCCACCTGGCGGCCGTTCTTGAAGCTCCTGGCATCTCCTATCGATGCCACCAGCGCGCTGGCCGCCAGAGGACCAATGCCGGGAATCTTCTCGAGCTTGCGGCTCAGCTCGCTGCCTTGATGCCAAGCCTTGATCTGTGCCTCGAGCTCCTTGACCTGCCGATCCAGTGCCTTCATGTTCTCCAACAGCCGCTCGATCAGCTGGCGCATCGATGCCGGCAGATCAGGCGCTCCGTCGATCATCGGCGGTACCCGCCGGAAGACGTTCGCAATGCCCTGCGGCAGCACCAGCCCGAACTCGGTCAATAGACCACGAATCTGATTGGCTTGTGCCGTTCGCGCCTTCACGAATCCCTGCCGCACCCGGTGTACTGACAGCACTGCCTGCTGCTCCACGGTCTTGATCGGCACAAAGCGCATGTTTGGCCGGGCCACCGCCTCGCAGATCGCCTCCGCATCGGCCGCGTCGTTCTTGTTGCTCTTGACGTAGGGCTTCACGAACTGCGGCGAGATCAGTCGAACCGCGTGACCGAACCCCTGCAGCTTCCGCGCCCAATGATGGGCACTGCCACACGCCTCCATACCGACCAGACAGGCCGGCAGGTTCGCAAAGAACGTGGCAACCTGCTCCCGTCGGAGTTGTTTGCGGACCACGATATGCCCTCGCGAATCGACACCGTGAACCTGGAACACGCTCTTTGCCAAATCAATGCCAATCGTCGTAATCTTCATGATGGATGCCCCCCTCGGTTCAAGTGGTTGATGACACTTCCACTTTGGCACATCGATGCCGTTGCGGGTGGGGGCGTCCATCCCATTGCTCACCGGAAAGTTCCGTGGCGAGCCCGAGTGGCCGGAGCTGGCCGTTACGACACATTCAAACATCGGCGCGACGACCGCCGATACCCGGTTACGAGCAGTTGCCATGAGAAGTGTCCGATGCAAGGATTCGTTTTCGGCATGACAGCGGCGGTCGCCCTGGGCGACAGTGCGCACCATGCCGTCCATGACGGGCGGCGCCTGTTTTGCTTTGTTGGAGTACGTTGGCCCCGTCCGGCCGGAATGACGCTCCTCACGCGTCGCCCTTTGCCGAGCGATCGGCGCCCAATGCCGTCCTGCCTCTGAAAGACGGCGGGCCCTCCCGGGCCTGAGGTTCAGTCGAAATGTTCGCTGCGGCAGGTTGTGCAATGTCGCAACATCGTTGTGGCTTGGCGCAACCCGCAACCGGCACTGCGCGGTGCGGTGTCAAGTTCCTGCTCGGGCCTCCCCGCCCGCTTTCGCCTGCGAGAGCGCATCCCTGTGTCCGTCGTGATCGGCGCGGCCTGACGCCAACCGTGTGCCGCAGCCTCGTGCTGCCAACGCGATCGACGCCGGGCCCCTGCGCCAACACCCCTGGCCCAGCGCGCGTCGTTACTAGCGGCGGAGCCGGTAGTGACGACGCGCCGATCCCCTGCTCCGACATGGAGTTGCGTGCCGCTGGCGCAGGTGACGTCCCCAAGTGATGGGCTCCCTGACCCATCGTCATCGCTGTTGGGCCGTGCAATGCGGCTCGTCGTCTGCCCGCACCTTGCGGGCGTCAAGAAGCGCCGCCACGGCGTCCCCATGAACCCTGGGTCAAGGGTTCGAATCGGTGCAGCGACTCCCCACAGGGAGCGACATCGACGCCAAGCACCGCGTGCCGCGGTGGCCAGCAGTAACGAAACGGCACAAACGGGAGTGGTGTCCCGACGTCCCTTGTAAATCTCGCCCCGCCCAGGCGCGGTGAGACGGACAGAAACACTGACCAGACCTGAACAGACACCGGCAGCAACGAAGCGAACCGCCCCCTACCGAGAGGCCGATGCAAGCCTTGAACTACGAACTGAAGCAACTCTGTGCCCGCAATCGGGACGGCAGCTTTGCCACCCAAGCCGACCGGGAACGCATCCTCACCTTGGTCGCCAACCAGCTGCGGGACATGGGCTTCGTGAACATGCAGGCGCAGCGCCTGAAACCCAAGCATGTGGAAAAGCTGGTGGAACGCTGGGCCGCCGAGGGGTTGAGCACTGGCACGGTCAAGAATCGCATGACCGAACTGCGCTGGTGGGCGGAGAAGATCGGCAAGGCCAACGTCGTCGCCAAGAGTAGCCGGACTGCCGCCGAGCTGGCTATGATCAGCAACGTGTATCTCGCCCGCGAACCGGACGACATCGAGCGCAAGATCCCTGAGCTTCACGCCAAGGCTGCGGTGGATCACTTCCTCGGCGATCGCGAGGGCGCGATTGTGACCAAGCCCAGCAAGCTGACGACCGAGAAGTCGGGGAAGCCACCGCAGAAGTCTGCCCCACCGACGACCCTAGCCGAGCGAAAGTGCAGCCGGCCCCCGAGTTGCACCCAAGCCGTCCGCGACCGCATCTGCGCGCACATCATCGCCGGAATGCCGATGCGGCAGATCTGCGCCCTGCCGGGGGTGCCGTCGATGCCCACGGTGTTCCGCACCTTGGCGTCCGACCGTTCATTCCAAGAGCAGTACGCGCGCGCGAAGGCAGCGCAGATGGACCTGATGGCGGAGGAAATTATCGAGATCGCCGACGACGCCCGCAACGACTGGATCGAGCGCGAGAACCGGAGCGGCGGCACGTACGTCGCGCTGAACGAGGAGGCAATTGCCCGCTCCCGCGTCCGGATCGAGGCCCGCAAGTGGCTCATGAGCAAATTCGCCTGCCGGAAGTACGGGGACCGCGTGGCCGCTGAGGTCTCCGGCCCCAATGCCGGCCCGATCGAGACTACTGGCACCAACGCGGCGTCGGAGGGCGTGTCTGCCGCGATGGAGGTCGTCCGTGCTGCAGTCGCGCGGTGCCAAGTACAGGGTGGTGACGGGATACCGAACACTACGGCCAGTTCGAGCTGAACGACCTTCGCGCCGAAGCCGCAGCCGAGATCGCTCGTTCGCGCTGGTGAGTCCGCCCCAGGGGCGCAGCGAAAGCAGTCGTTCAGTCGCCGCCGCCGATCGGCGTTCCCGGCGAATAGCGATCCCAGAGGGACACGCTCAGAGTGCGCTGTTGTTCTTCAGCGTCTCCTTCCAAGTGGCGGCATCCTTGAATGTCCAATTCGGTCCGTAGAAGGCCCCTCTCGCGGTCCCCGAATCGTCAAACAGGTGGGTGTATACCCATGCCCTTGTGTAGTATTGGACGGATGGATTTCTCGCGAATCCTGTATGGCCTTGATTGGCGTTTTCCCCGTACCACGCATTCGTCGTTGTTGCTTCCAGGTATTTCGCCTTTACCGCACTCGGGTATACCGATGCATCGAGAGAACCTGAGATAAAGAATGTCGGCACCAATAGATCCGATGCATTTGCATTGTCCGTGGCCGGCGCATAGAGAAGAAGGCTGGTTATCTTTGTGTTCTTTCTAGACGCCATCATGGCGCCATTGCCGCCTGACGAATGTCCGATGGCCATTGCGCGCGAAGGAATGAGCTTTTTGAAATATTCACTAGTTCCGATTTCGTTTTGCTCTATGAGCCAATCTATGCCGGCAATGGCTTTGGAACCATCGAACTGATAGGGACTGGTGCTGGCAATTACAACGATGCCGTGTGACGCCAGCGAAGGAAGTAAGGACCCATAATCCCTGGGATGTCCGCCTGACCCAACACCAAACACAGCGATCGGATGAGTGTTCGCCGTCAGTATTTGGGGACGATAGATGTAATACCCATTCTCGGGTCCGATATCAGCAACAACAGCTACTGGATAAGGCCCAGTCGCGTCCTCCCAGGTCGTTGCATGTGCAGGAACTGCGTTCGTCATCAAGATGCCAATGATGAGCCACAGCATTGCTCCAAAGCGCCTCATCGCGAACTCCTCCATCGATTGTTTCGTTTACGGCCGCTGTCTGACCGCCGGCAGCGTTGGCTGGACGCGCCTGCGCTGACGACATCGGACAAGCGCCTCGCGCGCTGGGTGCCGCGGCTCCGCGGTGGCGACTACTTTGCCTTGGCCTTATACACATAGCCATTCGCAGATTGGGTCTTGGTCTTGAGTGGATAGACGTTATCACCAGGATCAAAAGTAAGTACGATCTTGCTATCCCTACAACCGTCGAAACCAACGGTATCCGCAGTAAGCATTACGTCGCTCTCGCAAATGCGAAGTGCCGTTGGTACCGCGCCCTCATCCACGATGTTTAGCTTTGCCACAACCTTCCCCCCACGATCCTCGAACACAGCTTCGTTTACTCCTTTATTGAGGGACAAGGGGTTGAACCATTCGATAACCCATCCGTTGGTAGGCTTGAGCAACATTGCCTTGAGGTCCTGCGCGTGAGCTGACAGGACCCCAAAGGCCATGAGAACGATTCCGGCAATCGTTACTGGTAGCTTCTTGTTCATGATGGTTTTCCTCTTAGCACTCCGCTAAACGCGCTACGCGGCGGGGCCGCTGTGCGCCTGCGCGCAAGCAATGCGTGTCCTTGCGCTCGACGAACGCGAGAAGTCGTGAGTCTGGCTGGTCTCGCTCACACGCGACGCGGGTCTATTTCATCTTGTAAGTGCCTACCTGACGATTACAGAATTGAGACGTTCCGGCCTTGATCACCGGGAACGGCCCCAAGACTTTGTATGTGCTGGTTGTTTCAAGTCCATCGTACTTGCCGGTGCCAGTCACCGCTTCCCTGACAACCTTGCCATCGCTTCCGATCGAGAATGTCGTGAGACGCTTGTCGCCATCCCTGTCGATGGCTTCGCAGACGGAACTCAACGTGTTCTTCCCGCCGAGTGTAGAGGTCATTCCTACACATCGGACCGACTCGTAGTCGAACAGACCGCCCGGAGGATTGCTGAGGGAAGTTCCCGTTTGTTCAAAGCTGGTGGCTGAATGAGTCTTGGAATACTCGATTACGTTGCTGACGCGCGTAAAGCAACCCGTAACGTCGAAACTACCCTCCTTGGGCAATTCGGCGGCAAGGGCGCAACTGGCAGACGTGATCGCCAATAGTGTGGCGGCACGGATCACGTTTGATCTTGTCATGATGTGTTCCTCGCATTCGTGATGGGCGTTTGAAAAGGGGACGCGCCGCCCTCGCCCTTTGGCGACGCGCATCGACCATGGCATCGCAATCGCTTACTCGATGACGGTGTCGGCCCGTGACAGTATCGAAGGCGGAATCGTCAGGCCGATGGCCTTGGCGGTCTTTAGATTGACGAGCAGCACGAATTTCTCGGGTGTGCCTACGGGCAGATCACCCGCCTTGGCCCCCTTGAGAATTCGGTCTACGTAGCCCGCCGCCCGACGACTCTGCTCGATGCCATCCACACCGTAGGCGATCAGGCCGCCCTGGCGAATCACAGTCGGATTTTGGAACATCACCGGCAATCGGTTCGTAAGCGCGAATTCCACCGTCTGTGCGGTTGCGCGAGGGTCGGCCAGATACTGTACGTCGAACTGGACGATGGCCTGGACTTGCTGCTGCTTCGCTTCGGCCAACGCTGCCGGGAGACCCGCGGGATCGCTTACGACGAGCGAGAGCAGTTGCACATTCAGCGGCCCCGCGGCTGCCTTCGTCAGCGCCCACTCCTGTTCCATCGGCGCCGAAACGGGTCCGCGCCAAAGGACACCCACATGGGTGAGGTTCGGCACCAGTTCCGTGAGTAGCTGAAGGCGCTTCGCGCTGCCGGACCCAGAGAGCGAAGTCAGGCCCGTGACGTTCTCGCCGGGACGGTCGAGATTCGCCACCACTCCTACGGCGACAGCATCGCCGCTGTTCTCCATCACAATCGGGATGGTCTGCGTCACCTTCTTCGCCTCAAGCGCCGCTCCGCCCGATTCGGTGACGATGATGTCCACCTTCCGACTCACCAGCTCGGCCGCAAGCACGGGAAGGCGGCCGTTCTGCCCTTCGGTGTAGCGGTATTCGATAGCAATGTTCTTGCCATCGACATAACCAAGTTCGGTCAATCCTCGAAGGAAGGCTTCAAGGACCGGATGCTTGGGTCCGGCAGGGCCAGAATACTGCGACACATAGCCCACGGTTGGAATCTTTGCCGGTTGCTGCGCGTCAACCGCATGTGCAGCAAAGAGAGCAAGGAAAGCAGATACGAGCAGCGAATACTTGGCGTTCATGGCACTTTCTCCTTTGCCAATGCCGCATCCCTCGCGAATCGCTTGCACGGCGCGCCGCAAGAGATGCCGGGTAGAGTGAAAAGCTGATGCGCCGCGCGGGGCGGCGCTCCCACGGTCGTCGTGGATCAACGTTCCGGTATTCCTCGGGCGGCGCCTCCGGAGATTCGCTTCGGGGCCTACGACAAAGAGAATCGGCCCTGGCGCTGCTGAGGCGATTCCGAGACAACCGAGGATGAGGATGGCGCTTGTGACAGCAACATGAAGCGCCCGGTTTTTCTTATTGGGCGTGACAGACTCCTTATCGAGAGAACCGAGAGGCCGTCCGATCCGTGACCCACGGGCCACACCACCAATCTAGGCGCTATGCAAGCGGAATGTTTGATTTGCGGCAAACAACTTCTGCGCGAGTCCGGCGACTTTTCGTCGCATCTCATCGCGCAAATTCGCGGGGTCCATCACGACACGGGGAGGACAGAGCGTCAGATGGCGGAACGCATCAGGCTGACACTCGCAAGAACAGACGGCGTAGCAGCAAACAGCAAAGCGGTATCAGCGCACGTTCGGGTGACTGGAGCCACCCTGACCATGCCACACCGCTGATCGTGTGCTACCTGCCATCTGCGGCGATTCGCCACATCGGCTCCACTTCTTTCGCCGCTCACCCATGCGCGCCGTTGATCTGCGTCAATGCCCGCTGCCATCTCCAGCGTAGCGTTTCATTCAGTACCCCACAGAACAGCAGAAGGCGGGTGCGATGCGTTGCTACACGCGCGTCGTTCAAACCGCGGCCCTCATCCGTGACCGCCCTGCTGAAGAAGTGAGTTCAGCGCCTGCGCATTCTTTCTGCGCATTCCGCATACGGCACACCCTTCGGGTTGCCGGCCCCGCCCGAGTACCAACATCGCTTGGTCAATCCGGTCTCGGCACCGCTTTGTGTCGGTCGCGGGCTGCGAGCCGTACGGACTCTGCCACTCCCTCGTTCCTCGATCCATCTGCGCTTTACTTCCCGCTTGCATTTCGTGCGGGAGTCCGTTCAACAGGAGAGTCACATGAAAACAAATGAACGTGGTTCGGTCTTTCGGTTTGTTTCCTCGGCAGTCGTATTGATCTTCGCCATCCTTGCCAGTCCGGCGCTGGCGCAGAAGGCAGACCGGCCAGAGGTCAAGGTTGCAGATGAATGGCAGTTCGTGACCTATCTCGGCGTACCACCCGCGAAACCAAACATTGTCTGGGTGGTGACATCCATAACGCCTGCCGGAATTGAGGGCACAGAGAACGGGAAGCCGCTGATGCTGACCCAGGACCTGAATGTCGCTGAGTCACCGCTCTTTCGATTCTCCGACCGGAGGTTGCTGAGTTTTCCGCTGGAAGTAGGAAAAAAATGGACCGTCAGCAACAATGTTTACGACAAGTTTTTGGAGGCCAAGCGAATCGACGACCTCAACGTGACAGTGGTCGGCCGCGAGCGTGTGCGCGTCCTCGCCGGCGAATTCGACGCATTCAAGATCGAAGCGAAAGGCAAAGCTGGAGCGGAAGGAGCCGCCGGTGCCGGGGCAAGGGAAATCTCCTACACGTATTGGTACGCCCCTTCTGCTCGTGCCATCGTCAAGCAAGAAATCAGTGATCGTTATCAGGGCTCGTCCGCCATGGAATTGGTCGCGCTCAAGCTGCAGCCCTGAGCGTTCTGAAGCGGTTCCAAGGTGTGAAGTTGTTCCACAGGAGACCCACATGAGAACAATTGAACGTCGTTTTCTCCTCCGGTCCGTTTCGTCGGCATTCATCGCGGTTGCGCTGTTCGCCGCGTGGACGACCGTGGCGGTGGCCGCCGATCCTCCGCCGGTGAAGATCACCTATCTCTACGACAACACGGAGGCCGTTGCGGGCACGTATTCCAGTTGGGGTTTTGCCGCGCTGGTCGAGGCCCATGGCCGTCGCGTGCTTTTCGACACCGGCACCGGCGCGGCGGTACTGGAGCACAACGCCGCCAAACTGGGGGCGGACCTCAGCCGCCTCGATGCGTTGGTACTGTCGCATGAGCATTTTGATCATACGGGCGGCATCGCCGTGCTCGGCCGGCGCGAGGGCCTGCCGGTCTACTACCCTGCGAGCGCCAGCCCCAGCGCAGATTTCATCGGCGCCCTGGACCGTGCGGGCATGAAGCGCATTCCGGTGACCGAGATGACGACGATCCTGCCGCGAATCTCCGTAAGCCATGAAATGAAGGGCCCGATGGCATCTGAGATCGCACTACTGGTGGATACCGACGACGGACTTGGCGTGGTGGTCGGCTGCGCCCACCCTGGGCCGGACGCGATGCTGGCACAGATCAGGCAGCAAACCGGCCGCCCGGTCTCGATGCTGATCGGTGGCTTCCACCTGCTCGACGCGAACGGTGAGGCGATCAGCCGGACGCTGGCGAACTTTGAACAGCAGGGCGTACGGTACCTCGGACCAACGCATTGCACAGGCAGCGCAGCAATTGGCGCGATGCGTAAGTCATGGGGTGACCGCTTCGTTGAAGGCGGCGTCGGAACCGTAGTGCAGCTCGCACCCTTCACCCGAACGACTGTCCGTTGAGGGACTACCAAACGCCGTCTCTACGGCAGTCACAAACGATGCCCCGTTCCAACTTATTGAGCTTTACGTATCCGTGTGACATCAGAAGAGTTCAGCTTGCTGCCAACACGAGGCAACGATGGCGCTCCGACGTTGGGCAGACTTGAGTTTGCCGCGTGCGGTATGCCGCAACTCGGCGAAGTTGTCGGGGCAGAAGTTGGCTAGCGCGTGGCGCTTGGGCCATGCCCACAGGAACTCGACCGGATTGAGGTCGGGCGCATAGCCGGGCAGGAAGTGGAGTTTGATGCGGCCGCCGGTGGTGGCGACGTAGTCGCGGACCAAACGGCTGCGATGGGCCTGGAGGTTATCCCACAGGATGAGCAGCGGTTGCTGCCAGTGGACGAGCAGCGCCTGCAGGAATGCCGCCACTTGCTCTTTGGCGATCGATCCCTCCGTAAGCTCACCCTCTTCGTAGACAGCAGAAACTGGACTTTTCTGGCAGGTGATCGACGAATCGGTATGTCGCCCATTGTCATAGATCAAGGAACTGGCGTCCTTCCGGGGATCGAACGCGCCCGTGTTTGGGAACACGGTGGCAAAGAGGTTCGACTACCCGCTGCAACTGCCGGATACGGCTATCGGTCCGACCGGGACATGCCGTGTTCATCTGGCGTACGCGCGATGAGCAGCGCCGTTGCGAGGAACAGGTGGGCCGTCGCCCTTACGACCCCACCCACTATCCCGAAGTCCGATGGTGACCCCCAAAGCAAAAAGCCCCACCCGAAGGCGAGGCTAAGTGCTTGAAACGCTTGGTAGGCCGTGTAGGGATCGAACCTACG
>CAVSZK010000017.1:0-110858 GCA_963732415.1 uncultured Gammaproteobacteria bacterium | reverse complement strand
CCGTGCGAGGCGGACGGCTCGTCCGCGCTCATGAACATGTACTGGATCACGCGCAGGTAGAAATAGATCCCGAGGTAGCTCGCCAGCAGACCCAGCACAGCATAGAGCGTGTAGCCCGCCGCGATCACGTTGCGAAATATCAGGAACTTGGCCACGAAACCCGGCAGCGGCGGCAGTCCTGCCAGCGACAGCATCGCGATCGCGATTGCCACGGCGGCGAACGGACGGCGCCCGTAGAGACCCTTGAAGGCGTCCAGCTGGTCCTGTGTCGCGTCGTCCACGCCGCGTGGAATCACCGAGAAGGCCAGCAGGTTCATCACGCCGTACGCCACGACGTAGAACATGATCGCCTCATAGCGGCCCTCTGGGGCGCCGAGGAACGCGAAGAACAGGTAGCCAGCGTGCGCGATGGACGAGTACGCGATCATGCGCCGGAAGCTGGTCTGGCGGATCGCCGCGAGGTTGCCCCAGGCCATCGACAGCAGCGGCAACGCCGCGAGCAGCGCCGCCATCGGTCCCGGGATCGGGGCAGTGGCGAACAGGCGCAGTGCCGCGATCAGCACGGCGGCCTTGATGACGGTCGCCATGTAGGCGGTGATCGGCACGCTGGCACCCTCGTAGGCATCTGGTGCCCAGGCATGCAGCGGCACGATCGCGGCCTTTAGATACAGTGCCGCGACGATCAGCGCCACGCCTGCGACCGGCAGCGGATCGGAATAGCCAAGTGCCGTGCCGAACAGCGACAGGTCCAGCGTCGCTCCCCAGCCATAGAGCAGCGACACGCCCATCAGCAGTGTCGCGGTCGCCGTGCCGCCGAGCACCAGGTACTTGAGCGCCGCCTCGCTGCTTTCAGGTCGCAGGAATCCGATCAACACCAGCACGTACACCGGCAGCGACATGATCTCGATGCCGAGGAACAGCGTCGCAAAGCTGTCGGACGCCGTGAGCAGGCAGGCGCCGTACAGCGACGCCAGCACCAGCACGTAGTAGCGTGCTTCCTCGAAGTCGTCCCTGGACATGAGCAGCACGGGCAGCGTGAGCCCCAGCAGGACCGCCTTGGCCAGCGAACTACCGGGCGTGACCGAGTAGTGGCCGGCAAATGGGGCGCTCTCGTATCCTGCCGCGGCGAGCCAGGCGGCCGTGCAGGCCGCCGCTGCAACTGCCAGGATCGCGAGCGCAAAGCCGCCGCGCTCCCGGCCGGTGCCGATTTCGCGTCCCAGGATCAGCAACATGCCGACGAGCAGCAGGTGCTCGGGCAGCATTGCGGTCAGGACATCTTGCCAGTTCACTGCATGCCCTCGTCGTCGGCGTGGCTGGCCAGCACCAGCGACCGGAACTCAACCGCCGCGGGCTCGGTCTTCGCGAGCGGCCCCTGCGGGAACAGTCCAAGCCAGAAAATCGCGACCACGAATGCCGCAAGGATGAGCTTCTCCCTTGCACCGAGGTCGATGAGCGGCTGGTGCGGCGCCCGGTCCTTGCCGAACAGGAGGCGCTGTGCGAGCCGCAGCATGTAGAGCGCGCCCAGCACCACGCCCGTAACGGCAAGCACCGCGAGCACCAGCGGCAGCGACGAGCCCGCTTCGTGCAGCGGCCACGCGGCGTTGAACGCCCCCATCAGCACCATGAACTCGCCGGTGAAGCCGCTCGTGGTCGGCAGGCCGATCGAGGCGAGCGTCAGGATCGCGAAGAACACCGAGTACACCGGCAGCAGCTTCGCGAGGCCGCCGTAGGCTGCGAGGTCGCGCGTGTGGCAGCGCTCGTAGATCATGCCGACCATCATGAAGAGCCCGCCCGCGACCAGCCCGTGGCTCACCATCTGGATGATTGCGCCCTGGATGCCGATCAGGTCGAGGCTCGCGAGGCCCAGCATCACGTAGCCGAGGTGGCTGATCGAGGAGTAGGCAATGATCTTCTTGATGTCGTTCTGCACCAGCGCGAGGCAGGCACCGTAGACGATGCTCACCACCGCGAGCGTCATGATCACCGGCGTGAAGGCGCGCGCGGCGTCCGGGAACATCGGGAATCCGAGCTTCATGAAGCCGTACGTTCCCATCTTCAGCAGCACGCCCGCGAGGATCACCGAGCCCGCGGTCGGTGCCTCGACGTGCGCATCCGGCAACCACGTGTGCAGCGGGACCACCGGCACCTTGATCGCGAACGAGAGCGCGAAGGCCGCGAACAACCAGGCCTGCGTTCCCGGCGGCAACCGGTTGGCGTAGAGGTCGGCAAACGCGAACGAGGCGACTCCGCCGGATGCCTGCAGCGAATAGACGAGGTATATCAGCGCGGCCAGCATCAGGATGCTGCCGAACGCCGTGTAGAGCACGAACTTGAAGGTCGCGTAGATGCGCCGCTCGCCGCCCCAGATGCCGATGATCAGGAACATCGGGATCAGCATCGCTTCCCAGAACACGTAGAACAGGAACAGGTCCTGCGCGACGAAAGTCCCGAGCATCGCGAACTGGATGAAGAACACCATCGCGTAGAAGAGCTTCACGTCCTTCTGGATGGCGGAGAACGCACCGGCGACCACCAGCGGCCCGAGGAAGGCCGTGAGCGTCACCAGCAGCACGTTGTAGCCGTCGAGCCCGATCCGGTAACCGATGCCCCACTCGCGGATCCAGGGCTGGTCGGTCGCGAACTGCAGCCCCGGCTGCGACGGATCGAAGCGCGCGTAGAGCCACGCGGCCAGCACGAACTGCAGCAGCATGAGCCCGAGTGAAAGGCCGCGAACCATGCGGTCGGCACCGTGTGGCATGCGCGTGATCGCGATCATGCCGATCACCGGCAGCCAGAGCACCAGGTTGAGTACGGTCGCGTCAGCCATGGTTCAGCATCCAGCCGAGGCAGGCGACGATCCCCAGCACCGCCAGCACCACGTAGAACTGCAGGTTGCCGGTCTCGACGCGGGCGAGGCGTCCGGCGGCGCGCTGCGCGACGGCAGCGAGCCCGTTCAGCGTCCCGTCGATCAACAGTCCGTCGCCAAGGCGGAGGAATACCCGGTCGGAGATCCAGTTGAGCGGCCGGTTCAGTACCGTGTCGTACAGTTCGTCCACGTAGTACTTGCCCGAAAGCAGGCGATGAAGCCGCGGGAAGCGGGCTGCGAGCACTTCGGCACGTGCGAGGCCATTGCGGTAGATGAGCGCCGCGGCGGCCAGGCCGGCGAATGCCAGCACCACCGACAGCACGATCAGCGTCGTCTCGTAGTGCTCCAGCGACTCGTGGGTCCGCGCCATCGGCAGCAGCGGCTCGAGGAAGTGCGGGATCGAGACGAAGCCGCCGACCGCGGAAAGCACCGCGAGTACGACCAGCACGCTGGTCATCGAGAGCGGCGACTCGTGGACGTGGTGCTCCGCCTCGTGCGTCATGCGCGACGGCGTCAGGAACGTCAGCCACAGCAGCCGGAACATGTAGAACGCCGTCATCAGCGCCGTGAACGACATCGTGAGCCACAGCAGCGTCGAGCCGCCGGTCTCGCTGGCGAACGAGAACCACAGGATCTCGTCCTTGGAGAAGAAACCCGCCAGCGGCGGGATGCCGGCGATGGCGGCCGTCGCGACCGCGAATGTCACGAACGTGACCGGGATCTTCCTCGCGAGGCCGCCCATCCTGCGGATGTCCTGCTCGCCGGACATGGCGTGGATGACGCTGCCGGCGCCGAGGAACAGGCAGGCCTTGAAGAAGGCGTGCGTGTAGAGGTGGAAAACCGCGACGCCGTAGGCGCCGACGCCGAGCGCCACGAACATGAATCCGAGCTGCGACAGCGTCGAGTAGGCCAGCACCTTCTTGATGTCGGTCTGCACGATCGCCACCGTCGCGGCGAAGAACGCGGTTGCCGCGCCGATCACCGCGATCAGCTGCGAGGCCTCGGGCGCGTGCGCGTAGACTCCGTTCAGGCGCGCGACCAGGTACACGCCCGCTGTCACCATGGTGGCTGCATGGATCAGCGCCGAGACCGGCGTCGGGCCGGCCATCGCGTCCGGCAGCCAGACGTGCAGCGGGATCTGCGCGCTCTTGCCCATCGCCCCGATGAAGAGCAGCACGCCGACGAGGCTCGCCGACACCGCCGGCATAACGGGGGCGTTGAAGGCGTCGTTGACGCGATCCATGTCCAGCGTGCCCAGCGTGTGGTACAGAAGGAACATGCCGAGCAGGAAGCCGGCGTCGCCGACGCGGTTGGTGATGAACGCCTTCTTGCCCGCCGCGGCCTTCACCGGGTCCTCGAACCAGAAGCCGATCAGCAGGTAGGAGGCCAGCCCGACGCCTTCCCAGCCGACGAAGGTGACCAGCAGCGAGCGGCCAAGCACCAGCAGCAGCATGAAGAACAGGAACAGGTTGAGATACGCGAAGTAGCGCGCGTAGCTGGCGTCGTCCTTCATGTAGCCGGTCGAGTACACGTGGATCAGCGATCCCACGCCGGTGACGATCAACGTCATGACCGCGCTCAGCCGGTCGAAGTAGAAGGCGATGTCGAAACTGGTGCCGCCGATCTGGGCCCAGGTGTAGGTCGTCCCGAGCAACGCTGCGCCTTCGCCGGCGCCCTGCAGCTCCATGAAGCAGCGCACGGTGGCCACGAATGCCAGCGCCGGCAGCCCGCAGCCCACGAAGCTGACGAATGTCTTGCCGGCGCGCGGGCCGACGAGGCCGTTCAGCAGGAAGCCGGCCAGTGGTAGCAGCACTATGAGCGTGAGAAGGTTCATGGTCAGCCTTTCAGCTCCCGGTAGGCCTCGACGTCGAGTGTGCGCCGCTGTTTCGACAGCAGCAGCACGATCGGGATCGCGATGCCGATCTCAGACGCCGCGACTACGAAGATCAGCAGCACCAGCACAGCGCCGTCGATGGTTGCCGTCTGCTGCGCAAACGTGACCAGCGTCAGGATCACGCCATTCAGCATCAGCTCCATGCACATCAGCATGACCAGCGCGTTGCGACGCACCATCACGCCGGCCAGGCCGAGCGCGAACAGCGCGACGCCGGTCAGCAGCAGCAGCTGCGCCCTATCCATCGTTCCTCCGCCCACCCTTGATGACCGCGACCGCCGCCACCACTGCCGCGAGCAGCAGTACCGACGTCAGCTCGAAGTGCAGCCAGTAATCACGCAGGAACCCGGCTGAGAAAGGCTGGACCAGGAACTGCGCGCCGCCAGTGGCATCCGCGTCCAGTGCAATAGCTGCGCCGCCACTGGAAACCACGGCGGCCAGCACCGCAGCCAGCAGCGCCGCCGCGATCATCCCGGTCACCAGCGTACCGCCATAGCGGCGCAGGAATGATGGATCACGCACGTCGAGCAGCATGATCACGTAGACCATGAAGACCATGACGGCGCCCACGTAGATCAGCACCTGGAAGACCGCGATCACGTGCACACCGAGAATCGCGTAGATGCCGGCCAGCGACAGCATGGAGCCGATCAGCGCCAGCGCCACGCGCATCGGGTGCCGCGCTATCAGCATAAGAACGCCGCCCGCGAGTGCGCCGGCGCAGAAGAACAGGGTCAGCAGCATGCTGCCGTTCATGCGGCGCCTCCCGGTCGGCTGCCACCCTGGATGGGGTAGGGCTTTGCCACGTCTTCCTGGGGCTGCCAGTTCAGCAGTTCTTCCTTGCCCAGCCACATGCCATGGCGATCGAAGCCCGGCAGGCCTGGTGTTTCCTTGGCCATGCGGATCGCGTCCTCGGGGCAGGCCTCGACGCAGAGGCCGCAGAACACGCAGCGCGAGTAGTCGATCTCGAAGCGCGACGGGTACTTCGGGTGCGAGGGATCGTCTGGGTCGAATGCGGCGTCGATCTCGATCACCTGCGCAGGGCACACCGTCGCGCACATGTTGCAGGCCACGCACTGCGGGCGCCCGTCGGGGCGTCGCGTGAGCACATGCTTGCCGCGATTGGCGGCGGCGTAATCGGCGCGGGTTTCCTCGGGGTAGTAGGAGGTCAGTGCACCCTTGCGGCCCGTGAGCCACTTCCCCATGTTGCGCAGGAACACGCCACCGGTGATGGCGAGCCCGCGCGCCACTTCGAATACATAGGCGCGCTCCCACCAGCCCATCTCGGGCTCGTTCCAGTAGCGGCGGCGGACATGTGGCTTGCGGTTCATTCGTTCCGCCTCACCCGAATGCCCAGACCGCGCCCACGGTCACGACGAGGTTGATGATGGCCAGCGGCAGCAGGAACTTCCACGCGAAGCGCAGCAGCTGGTCCCAGCGGAAGCGCGGCAGTGTCCAGCGCACCAGGATCTGGAAGCTGCAGAGCAGCAGCACCTTGACCAGGAACGTGACCAGTTGAAGCAGCACGACCCAGCCGTGGCTCATGGCCAGCACGACGCCACCGGGAAGCGTGAAGCCTGCGTCGCTCATCCAGGGCAGGTTGTAGCCGCCAAAGAAGAGCGTGACGAACAGCGCCGCGATGATCGCGATCTCCACGAACTCCGAGAGCATGAACAAGCCCTGCTTCATGCCGCTGTATTCGGTGAAGTAACCCGAGATCAGTTCCGATTCGGCCTCGGGAAGGTCGAACGGGATGCGCTTGTTCTCGGCGATGCCCGCGACCAGGAACAGCAGCGCGCCCAGCGGCTGCCAGACGATGCCCCAGGCCGGCAGGAAGCCGAGCGCGGTCCCGGACTGATGGCGGACGATGGAGTCCAGGTCCACGGTGCCGTAGATCAGGATCAGGCCGAGCACGGTGAGGCCCATCACCAGCTCGTAGGAGATCAGCTGCGCGCCGGCGCGCAGCGCGCCGAGCATCGAGAACTTGTTGTCCGACGACCAGCCCGCGAGCATCGCACCGATGATGCTGATGCCGCTGAACGCGAACACCACCAGCAGCCCGGCGTCGATCGGCGCGATCTGCATCGGGTAGGTGCGTCCGCCGAACGTATCGGCAAGGCTGGGGAACAGCAGGCCCGGATTCAACGTGCCGCCGAACGGGATCACCGCGAACACCAGCATGACCGGCGTGAATGCGAGCCACGGCCCCAGCGCGTAGGCGAGGCTGTCGTAGGCGCGCGGCTTGAAATCCTCTTTCAGCAGCAGTTTCAGTCCGTCTGCCATGCCGTGGAACAGGCCGAACCAGATCAGCTTCACCTGCGTGAAGGGGATGCGCAGGTACGCCCGGTTGGCGCCAATGCGATCGGACATGATCGCGGCCTGCTTGCGCTCGACCCATGTGAGCACCGCGCCCAGCGTGAGCAGCAAGCCCAGCGCGTAGGCGATGTACACGACCAGGATGGTGAAGTCCGGCGTCATGCGTGTTCCCGCGCAGGCGCTGCCAGCGCCTTGAACAGGTCCTCGGCGTGCGACACGCCCGGCTTCTTCTCGAAGCAGGATTCGAACGCGCTCACCACGCCCTGGAAGTTGGTGTAGTGGCCGCGTCGCTCGGTCTGCACGCTGACGGGCAGGAACACGTCGGCATGGCCGTTCTCGGGCTGCAGGTAGGAATTCAGGAAAATCACCTTCGCCTGCCGCGGCACCCGGGCGAAGTCGAAACCCTCGCCCCAGGCGAGCACCAGGTCGGTGCCTTCGTCGATCACCGGATCGCCCACCTGGTGGAAGAGTTCGCGCGCCTTCGCCGAGTTCGGGTTCTTGTCGGCGCGGATCAGAAGGTCATCCTCGACGCGCTCGCCTTCCTCAGGCAGCCAGTCGCGCTTGACGTGGCAGTGGAACACCTCGCCCAGGCAGCGCTTGAACGTCTCGAGTTCCTCGTTGGATCCCCAGTTCGAGACCAGCGCGACAGGGCGGCGCGCCGCGCCGATCAGTCGGCGGGCCTCGTCCAGCGCCGCAGCGACGCTGACCGGGCGGCCCTTCAGCATCGGTTCCTCGGCGCGGGTGCGCTCGAAGATCCGTGCCAGGTCGCGTCCCTTGTTGCAGATCCACGGGCCGTTCACGGCCGGGTTCTCGAGCGGCGTTATGCGCGCGATGCTGGTGTTCTGCCGCTGGTCGAGTGACTTCAGGAACCACTCGGGCTTCCGGTGCCAGACCTGGATGGTGCAGCCGCGCTCGCAGCCCGGGCACACCGACGGCGTGGCCTTGAGGTACCAGACTCGCGCCTTGTGCAGGAACTGCCGTGACTGCAGCGCACCGACCGGGCAGATATCCACGATGTTGTCGGAGTACGGGTCCTCGGATAGAGGACGATCCTCGACGGGCCGGATGTTAGACACGTCGCCGCGGCGTTCGACGCCGAGCGCCATCGACTTCGATATCTCGTGCGTGAATCGCGTGCAGCGCAGGCAGAGGATGCAGCGCTCGTTGTCGAGCAGGATGCGGTTCGACAGGTTGTAGTACTTGGTCGAGCGCACCTTCTCGTCGCGCGACAGCGAGGCCTCGCCGTTGTACGTGTAGTGGTAGTCCTGCAGCGAGCACTCGCCGGCCTTGTCGCAGATGCCGCAGTCCACCGGGTGATTGAGCGTGATGAACTGCAGGATGGCCTTGCGGTGCGCTTTCACCTCCTCGGAGTCGGTGAATACCTTCATGCCGGCGCTGACCGGCATGTTGCAGGCGATGTCGAGCCCGCGGCCCTCGACCTCGACCAGGCACATCCTGCAGTTGCCGGCCGTCGAAAGCTGCGGGTGCCAGCAGAATGTCGGCACGTGGATGCCATTGGCGAGCGCGACCTCGAGCACGGTCTGCTCCGCGCCGGCCTCGACTGCCTGCCCGTTCAGGAAGATCTCAGGCATTCCAGGTTCCCATCGAAACGCGAGCGCTTGTGCTCGATGCAGTACTCGAACTCGTCGCGGAACTTGTCGAGGATGCCGGTGCAGGCGTAGCCCGCCGCGTCCCCGAGGCCGCAGATCGTGGTCCCGTCGTTGAATTTTGAGATGTAGTAGAGGCGCTCGATGTCCTCCGGGCGGCCCTGGCCGGCGGCGATGCGGTCGATGATCCGGTGCATCCAGCCCGTGCCGTGGCGGCAGGGCGTGCACTGTCCGCAGGACTCGTGGTGGTAGAAGCGCAGCATCACCTGCAGCAGGCTCACCATGCAGGTGCCTTCCGCGATCACGATCATGCCGCCGGAACCGAGCGTCGAGCCGACGTCCCACAACGCCTCGTGCGACAGCTTGAGATCCGCGATATCGCTGCCGGTGAGTACCTTGGACGACACTCCGCCGGGCACCACGCACTTGATCGCACGCCCGTCCAGGATTCCGCCGCAGTCTTCTTCCAGGAACTTCATCCACGGGTAGCCGAGTTCGACCTCGTATACGCCCGGGCGATTGACGTGCCCCGACACGGAGATGAGCCGCGTGCCCGGGCTCTTCGGCGTCCCGACCGCCTTGAAGGCGTCGGCGCCGTTGGCGATGATCCAGGCGATGTTCGACAGCGACTCGACGTTGTTCACCACGGTCGGTTGCTGGTAGAGCCCCTTGACCGTCAGCCGCGGCGGGCGGTTGCGCGGATAGCTCTTCTTGCCCTCCAGCGATGCGAGCAGGCCGGAGGCCTCGCCCGCGACGTATGCGCCGGCACCGCGGTACACGACGATGTCGCAGGAAAAACCGCTGCCGAGAATCTTCTCGCCGAAGTATCCCGCCTCGTAGGCCTCCTCGACCGCACCGGCAAGGCGGCGGTAGGGCAGGTCGAACTCGCCGCGGATGTAGACGAAGCAGTTGCGCGCGCCGAGCGCGTAGCTGGCGATCGCCATCGACTCGATCAGCATGTGCGGGTTGTTCTCAAGGATCCAACGGTCCTTGAAGGTACCGGGTTCACCCTCGTCGGCATTGGCGATCAGGTAGTGCGGCTGGCCGTCGTCGGGCACGATCACCTGCCACTTGCGGCCCATGGGGAACGACGCGCCGCCGCGGCCCTGCAGGCCGGACGCCGTGACTTCCTTGGTGACGTCCGAGGGCTTCATTTCACGCAGGGTCTTCTCGAGCGCCTGGTATCCGCCGCGGGCGCGATATTCCGCCAGCGAGTGCGAGGTCGCCGTGACCGGGAACGTCATGATGATCTGGCGGCCGGGCATGGCTATTTAAGGCCCTCCAGCAGCGTGTCCAGCTTTTCGGCCGTGAGGTTCTCGTGGTACGTGTCGTTGACCATCATCATCGGCGCCGTGCCGCAGGAGCCCAGGCATTCGGCCGTGGAAAGCGTGTAGCGGCCGTCGGCCGTGGTCTCGCCCGGGCGAACGCCGAGCTTTCGCTCGACGTACGAGAGCAGCGTCTCGGCGCCGCGCATCGAGCAGCTGACGTTGTGGCACATCTGCAGGTGCCAGCGGCCGATCGGCTTGCGGCGGAACTGGGTATAGAACGACAGCACCTCCTCTATCTGGATGCGCGGCACCCCGAGGTAGGCGGTCAGTTGCTCGACGTCGTCATCCGCGACATAGCCGCGGTCTTCCTGGATCCGACGCAGGCAGGGCAGCACCAGCGACGACTCGAAGCCGGCCGGGAAGCGCTTGCGAAGGTTCTCGAATTCAGGGATCAGGTGCTTCACCTGTCGCACTCCCCGCCGATCATGTTGACCGAGCCGAAGGTCGGCACGATGTCGGCCAGCTGGTAGCCGTCGAGCATCCGGTGTACGCCGCCCATATGGACGAAACTCGGGCTGCGGCAGTGCACTTTCCACGGGACGCCGCCACCGACGCTGACAACGTAGAAGCCAAGCTCGCCGTTCGCGCCTTCCTGCGCCGAGTAGACCTCGCCCGGGGGCACCTGCGGCCCTTCCATCACCAGCTTGAAGTGGTTTATCAGCGACTCGATTTCGTTGTAAACCAATGTTTTCTCTGGGAAAACGCAACGACGATCGTCCACGTTGATCGCTCCGGGCTCGAGCATTTCCACGAGTTGCCGGATCATGTGCGCGGACTCGTCGATCTCGCGCATGCGCACGTAGTAGCGGTCGTAGTTGTCGCCCTTGATGCCGACCGGAACCTCGAAATCGAGTTCGGCGTAGGACAGGTAGGGCGTGTCCTTGCGCAGGTCCCGAGCGGCGCCGGTGGAGCGCAGGATCGGGCCGGTGAAGCCCCAGTTGATCGCCTCGGCAGTGCCGAGCACGCCGACGTCGCGCGTGCGGTCGATGAAGATACGGTTACGGTCCACCAGCCCGTGCACGCGGCCGGTGAACGTGTCCATTTCGTCGAGGATCTCGCCGAGGCGCTTGAGCCAGCCTTCCGGCACGTCGTTCGCGAGGCCACCGATTCGGCCGTAGCTGTAGGTGACGCGGGCGCCTGTCAGCGCGGCCAGGTGCTCGTAGATGTAGTCGCGGATCGTGACCAGGTACAGGAATGCCGTCATCGCGCCCAGTTCCATCAGCGCGGCGGCGATGCAGGTCAGGTGGTCGGCGATGCGCGAATACTCCGAGAGCAGCGTGCGCAGGTGACGGCAGCGCGGGGTGATCTCGATGTCCATCAGCTTCTCGACGGCCTCGCAGTAGGCGAAGTCGTTGATCAGCGCGGAGCAGTAATTCAGCCGGTCCACATAGGGGATCAGGTTGTGCCAGGTGTGCGATTCGCACTCCTTCTCGAACCCCCGGTGCAGGTAGCCGCAGTGGACGTCGGTGCGCACCACTCGCTCGCCGTCGAGCTCGGCGACGATCTGGATCGTGCCGTGCGTCGCTGGGTGCGACGGGCCGATGTTGACGATGACGGCGCTGTCGGTGCCGCCCTTGTCGAACGCGGGCCGGATCGGGTTCGGAAGCTTGAGGCTCACTTGCGGGCCTCGCTCGCCCGGTAGGGCACCAGCGGCTGCTCTTTCTGCTTCGGGTAGTCCTTGCGCAGGGGGTGGCCCACGAAACCCTCGTACAGCAGGATCGGGCGCAGGTCGTCATTGCCTCGGAACACGATGCCGTACATGTCGTGGCACTCGCGCTCCATGTAGCGCGCCGAGCCGTACAGGCCGGTGAGCGAGTCCACGCCAGGGTCTCGCTCCGATACGCGTGCCTTGATGCGCACCCGGACATGCTGCCGGTTCGAATAGAAGTGCCACGCGACGTCGAAGCGCGGTTCCCGCTCGGGCCAGTCGACGGCCGTAACGTCCAGGAACATGTCGAAGCCGAGCGTGTCCTTGAGCGTGCGGACGACCTCGAGCAGCCGGGCAGGCTCGATCAGCAGGACCAGTGTCCCATGCGCCACCGTGGCTTCCTGGGCCATGCCGGCAAGGTGCTCGCGAACCTGTTCGAGGACTGCTTCGCTCACGGTCAGAACTTCTCGTTGATGATCGCGTGCCGGTCGCCGGCGATCCGGTCCTGCAACTTCATGATGCCGTCGATGACCATCTCGGGCCGGGGCGGGCATCCGGGGATATACAGGTCCACCGGGATGATCTTGTCGATGCCCGGCAGCGCGGCGTAGTTCTGGTAGAAGCCGCCGCTGGTCGCGCACACGCCGAAGGCGATCACCCACTTGGGCTCGCACATCTGCTCGTAGACCTTCAGCAGGATAGGCGCCTGCTTGTGCGTGACCGTGCCTACCACCATCAGCAGGTCGGACTGCCGGGGGGTGAAGCGAGGCAGTGCAGCGCCGAAGCGGTCCGTGTCGTAGAGCGTCGAGCTCACGGACATGAACTCCATCGCGCAGCAGGCGGTCACGAACGGGTACGGAAACAACGAGAACTTGCGGGCCCAGCCGACGAATTCGTCTTTTCGGGTGGTCAGGTACTCGAAGGCCGCGCTCGGGCGGCGCTCACTCGAGCCGGCGGTCACCGCGTCACCTCTTCGAGGAGCCCTGTGCGCCAGATGTACAGCATGATGACCACCAGCAGCACGGTAAAAGCAACAAACGCCACCACCAGCGGCGCGGTGAGCGGCTGTGCCGCCAGCGCCCAGACGTAGAGAAAGACGGTTTCCAGGTCGAACAGGATGAAGATCACCGCGATGGCGTAGTACTTGACCGGCACTGCCCTGACGTTCACCTGCTGGATGGCCGTTGCGCCGCACTCGAAGGGCTCGAGTTTCATCTCCGAGGCGACCGGCTTCGGGCCGAGCACGCGGTTCATCCACAGCGTAACGGCGACAAAGCCGAGTATCGCGACCAGGTAGACGAAAAAGTCGAGGTAGGCGTTCATTGCGGCGTTCATATTCCCCGGTGGCGGACTATACGCAGCGCGATGGTTGCGGTCACAGCGTCTACGGTAAACACTTATGGCCTGACCATGGGTCGATGACTCGAAATCGGGGCCGCACCAACAGCCGAGAGTGTAACGCAGGTGAAGAGCGGAGCCGAGAACACGAAGAACTCCCCGGTCGCGCCGTTGGCGCCGGCCGCACGCTGGCCGGCGCGGCTCGATTTGCTGCAGAGCGGGACGGGGTTGCTGCTGGGACTTTTCATGTGGGTGCACATGATGTTTGTCTCCAGCATCCTGCTGGGCAAGGACGCCATGTGGACGGTGGCGCGGTTCTTCGAGGGCTATTACTTCTTCGGACGGAGCCTGCCCTGGCTGGTTTCGCTGCTCGTAGGCTGCGTTTTCGCGCTGTTCATCGCGCACGCGGCACTGGCGCTGCGCAAGTTTCCGGCCAGCTACCGCCAGTACCGGGAATTCCGCGGCCACATGGCCGCAATGAAGCACTCCGACACCTCGCTGTGGTACTGGCAGGTCGTGACGGGCTTTGGGCTGTTCTTCATGGCCTCCGTGCACCTGTACATCATGATGACCCACCCGGCCCGGATCGGGCCCTTCGAGTCGGCCGACCGCGTGTGGACCGACCTGATGTGGCCGCTGTACCTGGTGATGCTGTTCGCCGTCGAGTTCCATGGCGGCATTGGCCTCTACCGTCTCGCGCTCAAGTGGGGCTGGTTCGAGGGCGACGATGCATCCGTAACTCGTCGCAGGCTCAAGGCCTTCAAGTGGGCGATCACCGTGTTCTTCCTGGCACTCGGCCTCGCGACGCTTGCCGCCTACATCAAGATCGGCATCGAGCACGCGCCGGCCTACGGCCAGCCCTACGCCCCATCCGGGATTACCGCGGTGCACACGCCATGAAAGTCGTCTACACCGATGTCCTGGTGATCGGAGGCGGCCTCGCCGGCCTGCGCGTGGCGATCGGCGCGCGTCGACGCGGCCAGGAAGCCATCGTCCTGTCGCTGGTGCCGGCCAAGCGCTCGCATTCGGCCGCCGCGCAGGGCGGCATGCAGGCGAGCCTGGGCAATGTCGCGAAGGGACAGGGCGACAACGAGGACGTGCACTTCGAGGACACGGTCCGCGGCAGCGACTGGGGCGCCGACCAGCAGGTCGTGCGAATGTTCGTGAATACGGCCCCGAAGGCCGTGCGCGAACTCGCAGCCTGGGGCGTGCCGTGGAGCCGTGTGCAGCGTGGCGACCGCGAAGTAATCATCAACAGCCAGAAGGTCACGCTCACGGAGCGGGACGAGGCGCATGGCCTGGTGGCGCAGCGCGACTTCGGCGGTACCCGGAAGTGGCGTACCTGCTACGTGTCGGACGGCACCGGCCACGCGATGCTTTTCGCGGTCGGCGACCAGGCGATCGCGCAGGGCGTCCCGGTCCATGAGCGCAAGGAGGCGATTGCGCTGATCCACGACGGCTCGCGCTGCTATGGCGCGGTGGTGCGTGACCTGATCACCGGCGAGCTCGTCGCCTACGTTGCCAAGGCGACCGCGATCGCGACTGGGGGCGCAGGGCGCGTCTACCGCGTCACGACCAATGCGGTCATCTGCGAGGGCATTGGCGCGGCGCTGGCGCTCGAGACCGGCGTCGCCGCACTCGGCAACATGGAGGCCGTGCAGTTTCACCCGACCGGCATCTTCCCGGCAGGGATCCTGGTGACCGAGGGCTGCCGCGGCGACGGCGGCCTGCTCCGCGACGCCAGCGGCCATCGCTTCATGCCGGACTACGAGCCGGAGAAAAAGGAGCTGGCCTCGCGCGACGTGGTTTCGCGGCGCATGGAAGAGCACATTCGCAAGGGCAATGCCGCCACTTCACGCTTCGGACAGCACCTGTGGCTCGACATCACGCTGCTCGGGCGCGCCCACATCGAGCACAACCTGCGCGAGGTCAAGGAGATCTGTCACTACTTCCTGGGCGTGGATCCAGTGGAGCAGTGGATCCCCGTGCGACCCGCGCAGCATTACACGATGGGCGGAATCCGTACCTGGCACACGGGCCAGAGTCGGACGCTGAAGGGTCTTTTTGCTGCCGGAGAGGCCGCATGCTGGGACATGCACGGTTTCAACCGGCTGGGCGGAAACTCCGTGGCTGAGACCGTCGTGGCCGGGATGATCGTGGGCGAGTACATCGCGGATTTCTGCGAGAGCGCAGAAGGCGAGATCGACATCCCGACCGCACTGGTGCGCGAGGCGGTCGAGGCCGAACGCGGCAAGCTCGACCACCTTCTGCATGTCGACGGGCCCGAGCGGGCGGACGCGCTGAAGATCGAGATGCAGCAGATCATGACCGACAAGGTCGGCATATTCCGCACC
This sequence comes from uncultured Gammaproteobacteria bacterium, assembly GCA_963732415.1. Taxonomy (GTDB): domain Bacteria; phylum Pseudomonadota; class Gammaproteobacteria; order Steroidobacterales; family Steroidobacteraceae; genus RPQJ01. The sequence goes on along the minus strand of CAVSZK010000017.1, from coordinate 95,507 downwards.
GGGGCTGACCTGGAGGAAGCCGTACACCGGCTGCAGGGTCTGCTGGTGCGCAGCCGGCGCATCGGCCTGCGCTACAAGGTCGACGGGCCCAACCCGGAACTCGTGACCGCCTATCGAACGCAGAAGATGCTGAAAGTCGCGCTATGCGTCGCAGCTGGGGCGCTCGCACGCACCGAGAGCCGCGGTGCGCACTTCCGCGAGGACTACCCGCAGCGTGATGACACGACCTGGCTGCGCCGGACACTGGCAACCTGGACAGGCGCCGATGCCACGTTGCCGACGCTCTCCTACGAGCCGCTCGATGTCTCGACGATGGAACTGCCGCCGGGCTGGCGCGGATACGGGGCGAAGAACTACATCGACCACCCGGACACCGAGCGGCGTGCCGCAGAGGTAGCCGGCCTGCGCGAACAATTGAAGGACGCGGACCGTCACCGGATCCAGTCGGCGCTGATGCCTTACGAGCACCTGCTGCCCGAGCGGTTCCGCGGCCGCAACGAACGCATCGACGAGAAATTCAAATGACCGAACCCGCCACCACGACGGCGCCTCGCAGCCTGCGCTTCCACGTGCTGCGCCACGACCCGAGGGATCACGGGAGCGAGCCGCACGTAGAGACGTTCGAGCTCGAGGAAGCAGCGGGAATGACGCTGTTCATCGCGTTGAACGAGATTCGCGAGCGCCTCGATTCCTCGCTCGCATTCGACTTCGTGTGCCGCGCCGGCATCTGCGGCAGCTGCGGCATGGTGGTCAACGGCCGGCCCGGGCTCGCCTGCCGCACGCTGACCAAGGACCTGCCCGCCGACATTACACTGGCTCCGTTGCCTGCCTTCGAACTGATCGCGGATCTCTCCGTGAACACCGGCAAGTGGATGCGCGGAATGAGCGAGCGGTTGGAAACCTGGGTGCACTCGCTAGGGGAGGAGGCCGACCTCGACCGGCTCGAGGAGCGGATGGAGCCCGAGCTTGCGGATCGCATCTATGAGCTGGACCGCTGCATCGAGTGTGGCTGCTGCGTCGCCGCCTGCGGTACCGCACGGATGCGCGAGGATTTCGTGGGTGCGGTGGGCCTGAACAAGATCGCGCGCTTCCGCCTCGACCCGCGTGACAATCGTACCGACGAAGATTTCTACGAGCTGGTGGGCACCGACGACGGAGTCTTCGGCTGCATGACCCTGCTCGGTTGCCACGACGTCTGCCCCAAGGGGCTACCGCTGCAGACGCAGATCGCATTCCTGCGCAGGAAGATGGTCCAGACCGGGGTGGGGTGAGCGCGCCGGGTCGATGTGGCCGATTGGCTGATCCCAGTGAACGGCGCATGCCGCTCCGCGAGTGCGGTCTGGCGGGGATTTCCCGTCGGCGCACCAATCGAGACGAATCTGGGCACTGGACGGCTATCGTTACAGTCCGCTAACGACCTATTCTGTTGAAAAACTCGGTTTCTCGGTGCGAGCGTGTTTTCAGCAGCTAGACTTCGCGAGCAAGAATTGCCAGCAAGTTTGCATCGAGCCAAACAGAGACGATTCAGGTGAGGCGAGCGCTCTAGGTCGATAGCCCCTCGGCACGTCGCGATCGAATCGTGCCATATCGCGGGAGACTTTGCGGCCACGCGTCCAAACCGAGTTTTTCAACAGAATAGACCCGAAGCGGACCGTCGCGTAATGGGAAGCAGTCATTCGCGACGTTCGCAAGTCACCCTGGATTCGGCGTCCGACGATCGGCTCAAGGATCCGTCCCGGCCGCGGTAGTCACTGCAAGGTGTTCTTGTAGATCTTGCCGTCCTTCATGATCACCTTGAAGTTGCGAGCCGGGTCCGCGACGAGCGCGATGTTCTCGAGCGGGTTGCCATCGACGAGCAGCAGATCCGCAAGCGCGCCTTCCTCGACCACGCCGAGCTTGCCGGGATAGGGATTACGCTTGCCCGACAGCGCCAGCAGCTGCGCGTTGGTGCCCGTCGCCTGCCCGAGGGCCTCGGCCGGGGTGAACCACGTGGCAAGCTTGGCCAGCAGCGCGCCCTGCTGCAGGGCGAGCGCCGGAGAGAAGAGCACGTCGGTGCCCCACGCAGTCTTGATACCGTATTTCTTCGCGAGCGCGTAGGTCCTCGGCGTGCCCGCGAAGACCTCGACCGCCTTCGCGCGCTGCTCCGAGCCGGGTGGGAAGCCCTCCGCGAGTTCGTCGGGCAGCGGCTGCATGCTCAGCCACACGCCCTTCTCGGCCATCATGCGGGCCGTCGCCTCGTCCATCAGGTGCGCGTGCTCGATGCACTGCACTCCAGCGGCGATGGCACGCTGGACCGCCGCCGGCGTGTAGGCGTGGACGGTGACGTACGTGCCCCAGTTTGCGGCGGCCTCGACGGCGGCGCGCAGTTCCGCCTCGGTGAACGTCGAGACATCGAGGGGACTGTGCGGCGACGACACGCCGCCGCCGGCCGTCAGCTTGATCTGCGAAGCGCCCTGCATGAGCTGCTCGCGGACGCGCACCGTCACTTCGTCCGGGCCGTCCGCGATCATCGCCGCGCCGACCTGCTCGGCGCGCGATGCGGGTGCGCCGATCGTCCGCGGTACTTCCCACGACGCGCGGAAATCGCCATGGCCGCTGGTGACGGTGATCATCGCGCCCGAGGGGTAGATGCGCGGGCCGGGCAGGACCCCTTCGTCGATCGCGCGCTTCAATCCGAACGACGGTCCACCCATGTCCCGGACCGTCGTGAACCCGCGCATCAGCGTCGCGGTCGCCTCGGCGGCACCCAACACGTTCAGGTAGCCGACGTCGACGGTCAGCAGCTCGGTGAAGCGCGGCCGCACCAGCAGCGTGTGCCAGTGCGCGTCAATCAGCCCGGGCATCAGCGTGCGACCGCCGCCGTCGATCACGATGCTGCCGACCGCCGGATCGACGGGGATCGGCGCGCGGGAAATGCGCTCGATCCGGTTGCCGCGCACCAGCACGTTCGACGGCGCCGACAGGGACTTGCCCGTGCCGTCATAAATGCGGACGTTCTGGAACAGCGTCGCCCCGGCGACCGTCGTCTGCGCCACCGCCGCGCTGCTGATCGAGCACAGCCACGCCGACACGGCGATCGACTTGATGAATGCGCGCATCATGGATTGGGCTCCCCGGATCGCCGTTGCGGTTTCTGTCCGCTTTGATGCCGGGGATACTACTGGCAGAACGGCACACCTGCCACCAACACAGCGGCCCGCCGCGCCGAGATCGGCGTTTGCTGCTGGAAATTCCCTATCTGAATGTAGCCAGGCTCGCGCGGACTCGAATGGGAATTGCAGCGGGTGATGGGAATCGAGCCGGCGCTATTTGTTCAGGACACGCGCAACGGATGGCCGCTTTCGGGAATCGGTCGCGGCTCCGCGAAGGATCGCTTCTGGCCGAGGCTGTGTGAAAACTCGTACCTCACTGCGCGTACGTTCAATTCTGCGAAATTCGACGACGCAATTCGCTCAGAAACGAATCTACGAGCTCCAAAAGTGCAGTGCAAACGGGCGCTGAGCGGCACACGCGGACTTTTCACACAGCCTCGGCCGTTAGCGGACCTACGACGAGATGTGTGGGTGCTCCGAGTTATCCCGCCGACCGGCAGGGACTGTCCATGCAGATCTCGAGACTAGCGGATGGTCGCTCGCACGGAGAGATTCAAACACCCGACGTGTTCCCCGCGCGCGGGGTTGAGCCGTACGTTGAGCTATATATCTACCTAACCTATTGACAAACATGGAAAAATCAGTATCATACTGTATATAAACACAGTCCAGCAGGGGCCGCCATGGAAGACACCTCACCGAGCGCTGAAGACCAACTTTCGACCTCCGATCTGGCCGCCCGGATCACCGAACTGGCCGGCCACCTGAACTCTGCCAACCGTCGCTGGCTGCGGCTGATTGCCGAGTTCGACCGTCGCCAGGGTTGGTCCGACGGCTGCACCCGATCCTGTGCCCATTGGCTCGGCTGGAAGTGTGGTCTCGACATGGGCGCTGCCCGCGAGAAAGTGCGAGTCGCCTCGCCAGCCACGGAGGAAGTGCTGTTGAACATCGCCCTCCATGGCACGACCCATCACGTCGAAACCCTGGTTCGGCAGTTCCGCCGTGCTCGGGAACAGGAAGAACTCTCTCGAGAGTTCCGCCAACACGCGGGCCGGCGCTGCACCTACTACCATGACGCCGACGGTTCGCTGGTCGTCAGGCTGCAGTTGCCCGCGGAGGGCGGCGCGCTGCTTCTACAGGCCCTCGAGGCTGCCGTGCGGGACGTGCCCCTGCCGGATGATTGTAAAGACCAGCTGCACGTTTCAGCTGAAACGCGCCGTCCTCCACTCGTTGGCGAGGTGCAGACCTTGTCAGCCCGCCGTGCGGATGCAGTGGTCGTGCTCGCGGAGAGCTTCCTGAAGCACGGGTCCGTGGCGCTGAACGGCGGCGAGCGCCACCAGATCGTGGTGCACGTCGATGCCGAGTCCCTGCGCAGCGGCGAGGCGGGCCGCTGCGAGCTTGAGGACGGCCCGGCCGTGCCGGTCGAGACGGCTCGGCGGCTGGCCTGCGACTCGAGCGTCGTCACGATCATCGAGGACGCGCGCGGCGAGCCGCTCGACGTCGGACGCAAGACCCGCAGCATCCCGCCGGCACTGCGCCGCGCACTGAAATCGCGCGACCAGGGCTGTGTTTTCCCCGGCTGCACGCACAAGCGCTACGTGGACGGGCACCACGTACAACATTGGGCCGAGGGCGGGGCGACGAAGCTGTCGAACCTCGTCTCACTGTGTCGATTTCACCATCGAGCGGTTCACGAAGGCGGTATCCGTATCCAGCGGCTCGACGACGGCGCGTGGCGCTTCGTGCTCGGCAACGGACAATCGCTGGAGTCCTGCTCACCGGGGCGATCGTTTGCGCTCGGGGACTGGCACAATCTCGTCGCGGCCGACGAGGGCCGGGGCATACCCATCGACGCGCACACTGCCGCGACGCGCTGGCGCGGCGAGCGGATGGACTACGGAATCGCGATAGACTCATTGCTCTTTCGCGAGCGGCGGGCGGCGACGATCGCGCCAAACCGGGCGCCACGTTGCGACTCCGCGCCTTAGCAAATTCTTAGGATTCCGGTAGCGAGCATTTACGAACGCAGGGCCGCAGTCACGCGCAGACTCTGGCTCAACACGGACCCGGTCGATCCGGGGGTCGGATGGAGGCCGAGGGTCCGTGTGGCGCAAACTGGAGTTCGAAATCATGATCAATCGCACCGGCATGCTGGCCCTCGCCGGCCTCGCGGCGCTCGCATCCTCGACCGTATCGGCGACGGACCGATTGGCACAGGTGGAGCGGGGTCGTTACCTGGTGACCATCAGCGGCTGCAACGATTGCCACACGCCCGGTGGCGCGCAGATGGGGCCGGCGGTTCCGGAGAAGGACTGGCTCACGGGCGTACCGGTTGGTTACCAGGGTCCGTGGGGCACTTCGTATGCGTCCAACCTGCGGCTGGTGATTAACTCGATGAACGAGACGCAGTGGCTCGCCCACGCGCGCCAGCAGCGTCTGCCACCAATGCCCTGGCTCAACTTGAAGGCAATGACCGACGACGACCTCAAGGCGGTCTATGCATTCGTGCGCAGCCTCGGGCCCGCGGGTGTCGCGACGCCGGCCTACGTGGCGCCGGGCGGCAAGGTCACGACACCGTACTTTGTCTTTGTGCCCCGGGTGGACCAGAAGCAGGCCGCGGCCAGTCGTTGAGGCGTGGCGCGTTCAATGAGCAGGGCCGGCCCGGTGCGCTAGGACGCGTCGGGCCGGATTTCTGTCAGTGACAATGGCCGTGACACGTTGAGCCGGAATCGCCCGCGGCCCGTCTTCTCGATGCGCAACTCCGGGCAGCGCTCTTCGAGCCTTCGCTGCAGCAGTATCAGGCGTGCCTCGAGATTCTCGCTGACGTCCGGAAGGCGGATCGTCGGGTCGAGCCGCAGTTCGCGGTTCGAGTAGTCGGTGCGCCGTTCATCGACGTAGCCGCGTACCAGGCGCCAGAGGATTGCACCGGCGACGCCCTTGATGAGGTAGTCCTCGTCGATGAAGATGCTGTCGTTCTCCGCGTAGTGACGAATTCGTACTGGAGATCCGGCCGGGGCGGCCGCGAAGCGCGCGGCGCTGGGCTGTTCGTCGGTTGGCTCGGGGTCGTAAAGATCCGTGGAATTCGCGACCACGCTTGCGAGCACGCACAGCGCGTCTTCTTCCTCGTAGCCGAAGAACCCGGTCGCCGGGCTTTCGGCGAACACCACTCCCACCAGTTGCCCGCCTGCCAGCATCGGGATCGCGAGCTGGCTCTGCGATCTGGGTAACCCCGGCACCGGGATCTCGTCCGCGATACCGGCGACCACTCCCCGGCTCGCGGCGAGTTCCCGTGCCGCGCGTCCATATCCGAATTCGGACGTCGCATGCGAGATTCGTATTGGCGTGCGCGTGCTCGCGGCAACCCCAATCACGCCCTCTCCAGGCCGTATCTCCGCTCCAACGCCCGACTGCGGATAGCCGCGGCTCGCGACCGCGTAAAGCCGGTCGCCTGCCGGGTCATTCATCAGCACCATGGCGTGCTCGATGCCGAAATCGTCGCGCAGGCAATCAAGCAGACAGTCGAACAGGGCCGCAAGGTCGGGCGCGCCCGCCATCCGAGTGACGGCCGTCCGCAGCGCCGCGACGTAATTGACCGGGGCTGCGGTCGGCGGCAGCGGCGAGTCATATACCCCGGAGATCGACTCGACGCGGTACACGTCAGCGCCGCGCAGCTTGAAGACGCCGGTCATTCCAGTGTGCGACGCGATGCCGGAGAGCTTTGCCTTCATGCACTCGAACAGCGGGCCCGCCTCCTCGGTGCGCAGGTAGCGCACGGCGAGCCGGTACTGCGCACCGGTTTCGGGATGGATCACGATGACCGTTGCGCGAGGATTATCCAGCACGTTCTGTCGCGTCTTGCTGAAGAACTGGAACGACAGCGCGACGTGGTCGCGGTCGACGTAGTGGACCTCGGAGACATAGGAGACGTTCGGCGTGCCGTCCAGCGCGCAGGTCGCGATCACGGCCGGTACGGCGCCGTCCAGGGCGGGGCGGATCGATTGCAGGCTCGGTGCCGGCGTCGTCATCGGCTGCGGAGCCGCTCGCCGGCGCCCGGTCCCGGGGTCTGCTGGAATGCCGAGGTCGGCGTGAACGCGATGGCCGCAAGGCCCCGGTCGGCGTTACCGCGCACGACCCGCGCGAATTCCTCCCTGTATCCGATCCGGGTGAGTTCGGTGACCCAGGACTCCATGTGCCGCGCCGAGACAGCCCGGTCCGCGGCGGTCACGCGCACCAGCCTCGCATCCGTGCCCTTCAACTGGATAGTGCGGTGTGTACTCGGTTGGCTGAAGACCACCGCGACCAGGCCGCTTGCGGCGACGTCTTCCAGCACGGTTCCGACCCTGGCCGGCTCGACCAGTACCGTGACGCGCCGGCGGTCGCGCGAAACACGACAGCCGCAGCCGCGCACCACGTGCGGCACCAGTTCCGCATCACGCGTCGCGACCACCACCGACACGCCCCCCTGGATGAAGGAAGCGTGATCCTCGTCGAGCGCCGGCGTCAGGGGCCGTAACTTGCTCATGCCCCGGAATTCTAACCTCGACTCCCGGCGCCGAGACGCGCCTTCAGCGCCTCGATCTCGGCGCGCAGCTCGGATACCGCGGCTTCCAGCTCGGCGATGCGCTCCACCGGCCGCGCGACCGTGGTCGCGGTGTCGGCGGCAGGCTCGTCGAGCGCCTGGTCCTCGGCCACGATCTCCGCCGACTCGCCACCGAACAGGTGCATGTAGCGCGAATCCCGGCGGCCGGGTTGCCGCTGCAGTTTCGCGACGTGCGGCCCGTCGGGTCGTGTCATCAATTCCTCGAGTTCGGCCTCCACCTCGCTCACGTCACCGAAAGGCGCGAGCCGGGCGGCGTGCGTACGCAACTCGCCCGGGGTCTGCGGCCCGCGTAGCAGCAGCTCGCAGACGATGGCCGTGCCACGCGGAGAGAAACGCAGTGAGCCGAACTGCGTATTGCAGAACAGGTGCTGGAACTTCGGCACGCGGCTGCCGAAACCCGACTTCTCCATCACCAGCTGGCGGCGAATCAGCCAGTCCACGGTCGCCTGGACCTCTCGTTCGTCGACGCGCAGCACCGGGTCGCGGTTGCTCTTCTGGTTACAGGCATTGGTGAGCGCGTTCAGTGACAGCGGGTACTGGTCGGGCGTGGCAACCTGCTTCTCGATCAGGCAGCCGATGACCCGTGCTTCGAGGGCATTCAGTTCAATGCTCATGCGCGCTCCTTGGGCTGGGGTTTCGTTGGCCGGGCAGGGCATAATCGGCTTTTCCAGCCAGTGGATGTTACCCGGTGCAGGACCGCAGCGGTTCGACCCTCAGGGGCGTGATCACGATTTCGCTGATGTCGCTGAACGTCATCGCATGGTGCACCGTACTGTTCGTCGTGGCGGTGCTGAAGCTGATCGTGCCGCTGCAGGCCTGGCGACGCCCCGCGAGCCGCGCCATGACGGCGCTGGCCGAAGGCTGGATCGGCACCAACAAGGCCATCTTCCGGATGATGGGTTCGTTGCCGCTCGACGTGCGGGGGCTCGAGGGCCTGTCGACGCGCGACTGGTACCTGGTGGTGTCCAACCACCAGTCGTGGGTGGACATCCTTGTGCTCCAGGCCGTCTTCAACCGCCGGATTCCGTTCCTGAAGTTCTTCCTTAAGCAGGAATTGATCTGGGTGCCGTTCCTCGGGCTGGCCTGGTGGGCGCTCGATTTCCCGTTCATGCGCCGCCATTCGCCCGCTTACCTGGCGAAGCACCCGGAGAAACGCGGCGAGGACCTCGAGGTAACGCGACGAGCCTGCGAGAAATTCCGGCTGATCCCGACCTCGGTGATGAATTTCGTTGAGGGCACGCGTTTCACCGAGAGCAAGCACAGGGCGCTCAAGTCCCCGTACCGGCACCTGCTGCCGCCGCGTCGGGGCGGCACGGCGTTCGTGCTGTCGGCAATGGGCGGCATGCTGCACGCGATGCTCGACGTGACTATTGCCTATCCAGCGGCGAGGCCGAGCCTGTGGGACCTCTGCTGTGGCAGGATAGGGACGGTGATCGTCGATATCCGCAAGCGGCCGATCGACGACTGGATGTCGTCTGGTGACTTCGCAGGCGATCTGGCATTCCGCAATCGCTTCAAGCAATGGTTGGCCGGCATCTGGGCCGAGAAGGACCAGTTGCTCGAGCGGCTGCTGTCCTGAGGAGAACCAGGTGTCCTGGGACCTGCCTTCGCCCTTCATCCACGAGCGGGTCGCGCATCACGCCGAGATTGACGGCTATGGCCACGTCAACAACGTCGTCTACATCGCCTGGATGGACGACTGCGCCTGGGCGCACTCGACCGATCGGGGCATACCGCCGGAGCTTTGCCGGGCGCTCAATCGCGGCATGGCGGTGTGGCGCACGCAGGTCCATTACCTCGGCGCCGCATACGAGGGCGACCGGATCCAGGTCGCGACCTGGCCGGTGAAGAACGACGGCAGGCTGCGTATCGAGCGGCGGTTCCAGATGCGTCGCGAATCCGACGGGCAGACGCTGGTGCGGGCGCTGATCCACTACGTGTGCATCGACCTCGTGACCGGCCGGGCAAAGCGCATGCCGGAAGAGTTCACCCGGTACACCGTGGCACCTGATGTTTCCGCGGCGCTCGCCGCCGAGACCGAGCCTTTCCAGCCGGGCGTCGAGCCGGGCTGATCCACAGAACATTCATACTCGCAGCGGGAGATCACCATGCATGACAAATGGACAGGTTCGGAGCTCGATTCCCTTATCGGCAGGACGGCGCTCACGCGGCGCGAAATGATCGTGACCTCGCTGGCCGTCGGGTTCGCGGCGGCGGCGAGCCCTGTCAGCGCAGACACCGTGATCGCAACGGGCAACGAGGGCCTCACCGCGGGCGAGGTGAAGATTCCGGTGGCGGACGGCGAGATCCCGGCCTACCGGGCGATGCCAGCGAAGGACGGCAAGTTTCCGGTCGTGCTGGTCGTGCAGGAAATCTTCGGTGTGCACGAGCACCTGAAGGACGTCTGCCGCCGCTTCGCGAAGGAGGGGTACCTCGCGATCGCACCCGAGCTTTATTCGCGCCAGGGTGATCCATCGAAGTTCACCGACTGGAAGCAGCTATACGGCGAGATCGTGTCGAAGGTGCCGGATGCGCAGGTAATGTCGGACCTGGACGCGACGGTCGCCTGGGCTGGCAAGTCGGGCTCGGGCGACGAATCGCGTGTCGGGGTCACCGGCTTCTGCTGGGGCGGGCGCATCGTCTGGTTGTATTCGGCGCACAGTTCGACGCTGAAGGCCGGCGTCGCGTGGTACGGCCGCCTGGCCGGCCAGCCGAATCCTTTGCAGCCGACATATCCGCTCGACGTCGTGGCGGACCTCAAGGCACCGGTACTCGGCCTGTACGGCGGCCAGGACCAGGGCATTCCGCTCACGGACGTGGAGAAGATGCGCGCGGCGCTGGTGGCGGCAAAGAACCCGTCCGAGATCATCGTGTACCCGGACGCAGGCCATGGCTTCAATGCCGACTATCGCCCGAGCTTCAACGCCGAGGCCGCAAAGGACGGCTGGCGCCGCTGCCTGGAATGGTTCCGCAAGCACGGCGTGGGCTAGGCGGCGGAGCCGATCCCGGCGCAGAGCTTCAGAATTTCCAGAGAACTCCGACGTTGGGGATGAGAGGCAGCCAGTTGCGGTACTCGTGCTCGAGTACCGCTACGCCGTCGTCCTCGGTCTCGTAGCTGAAATCCGTGCAGCAGTGGTTCTGGCGGTCGAGGGCGTTCGTCACCTGTGCGAAAACGTTCAGGGTCCCGCGTGGCAGCGCGAAATCGCGGCTCACCCGTGCGTCCACCGATGCGTAGGAGTTGAGCCTCGAGGCGTTGCGCGGACCGACCGTTACCGTCTGCTCCCCGGGGATCGTGCCGACGAGCCTGACCGGTGTCGTCGGCCAGCCGGTGTGATAGGTGGCCGCGAGCGTCGCCTGCCAGCCGCCGTCGGACCACGTGATGCCACCGCCCAGGTTGCTGGTCTGGTCCCAGCTGCGCAGCGTGTTCTTTCCGTTACGACGGTCGTAGACGCGCGACCATGCGTAGTTGAACCAGCCGTTCCACGGCGAATCGCTCTTGCGTGTAAGGAGCAGCTCAAAACCCTTCGAGCGCGAGGAGCCGGGCCAGATGGCTACCCGGTCCCAGCGCAGTTCCGGGACCAGCGAGGTGGGGTCGTAGAGACTCTCGAACCGCAGCGCGGGCTGGTCGTAGTCCTTGATGTAGCCCTCTAGTCGCAGGTTGAATCCCTGCGGAAGTCCCTGCTCCAGCCCGAGGATCTCGTGGGTCGCGCGCTGGGGCCTGAAGAACCGATCGACTCCGTCCTCGACCTGCAGTTCGTTGATTCCCTGCGATTGCTGGTAGATGCCCCAGCTGGCCCGCAGCAGTGTCCTGGGCGCGACCTGGTACAGCAGGTTGACCCGCGGGCCCAGCTGGTCGTTTCCTTCCGGCGTATAGGTCTCGTCGTCCCAGCGCAGGCCGAATTCGGCGGTCAAGGGATCGGTGATGCGCACTCGGGTCGTTGCGTAGAGCGCGTAGTGCTGTCCCGAGGGCGTCGGAGAGAGGTCGTTTGTCCGGGTGATACCGCCACTGTCCGGGAACGGGTAGCCGGGCTCGAAGTGCACGACGCTCGAATAGTCATAGCTCGCGTCCAGCGAGCGCAGCTCGGCTCCGAACCGGGTCAGCCACCTCTCGGTGCGCCAGGTCGCGTCCATCTTGAGGCCGAGCACGTCGTAATGACGGCGGTCGTCAGCGAGCCCTGTGCGAACGTCTTCCTCATCCACCTCGCCATGACGTGTCGACTTGACGTAGGTGTACGAAGCAATGGCGCTTGCGGTGAGCGCGCTCGAGAAGTCGTGCTCCACGGTCCCCCAGATGTAGCTGTTGCGGTACGTTGCATCCGCGGATTCCGTTTCCAGCGCATTCGCGACGTCCGCCTTGTCGCTCGACGCCAGCACGTGCAGGCTGCCGCGAGTGTCGGGGGTGAATTCGTAGTCGAGCCGCGCGAAGGCGTCCGAGTAACGCAACTCGCCATACGAAGCATCGACGAGGTTTGCGATCTCGTCGAGGTTGCTGCGACGTGCCGCGACCAGCCATTGGCCCCTGCCGTCGTCGAATCGATTGAATGCGAACAGGCTGGCGTTGAACATGCTCAATCCAAGCTGATACTGCTGTTCAGCATCAGGGTGGACCGACGTCGCAGCGATGACGGCGCTCATGCGGTCGCCGAACTCCGCTGTGTAGCCGCCAGCGTGCACGTCGAGGCCGTCCACGATCGATGGGTCCAGCAGGCTGGTCGGGCTCAGCAGCACCTTCAGGTGAAACGGCTCGTAGAGAGGAAATCCGTCCAGCGTCACCAGGGTCTCGTTCTCAACGCCGCCGCGCATGTAGGCGAGGCTAGAGACGCCGTTGCTCGCGGCCCCGGGCAGGCGATGTACCGCCTTCAGCGAGTCGTCGGCGAGTCGCGGCATCCCCTGGATCTCGGCCTGCGTCAGGAACGTGCGTGCGTCGGGAAATTCCGCGGAGAGCGAGTAGTGGCTTGCCGCGACCACGATTTCCTCCAGCGGCGGCGGCGTGGTCGATGGAGTCTTCGCGAGGTTCCCCGGCGGCGGGGCGTCCTGCCGAACCACCGCGAATGCGTCGGCGCCCACCTGCCTGGCCTCGAGTCCGTGCTGCGCGAGCAATTCCTCGAGCACCTCGCGCGGCGTGCCTGCCGCGGGCTCGCGCGTAACCTTCAGCGAAGGCGGTACGGTCTCGCTGCTGTACACCAGGTGCAGCCCCTGCTGCCCGATGTCTCGAAGCGCGTCATCCAGCGGGCGGCCCGCATAGGGTGGACCGGCCGAGGCGATCGCCGACCACAACGTCGCCGCGGCCACCAGCATGGTACGCAGGCCTGCGAGGTAGCTGCGGGTAGTTGAATTGGGCTCGAGTGGCACTGGCGTCGGCTGCCGCGGAAACCCGCGTCGTGCGCGAGCCACCGGGATAGTAGCCGAGCGCGCACCGCCAGCCTACTGCGGATGCTCCCCGAGTCAGCGCGCCGCAACGTCGATCGTGATCTGCTCGTCCTCCACGACGGGTCGCAGCGAGGTCGTGGCAAGGACCGCGGTCACGGCGAGATCCGGCGCCAATCCCTCTACCGTGCCGCTCAAGGTGACGCTCCTGGCCTGATGCTCCGCGACCGGGGAGGAGTACACGATACTGCGGCCGGTCTCGCGGCCCGCCCAGGTGAGGAAATCGTCCACCGAGCGCCCTTCTATGCTGAACGGCGGCGTGACCTCATTCACCCATTTCCATTGCGAGGCTGATGGTGCCAGCCGCGAGCGGGTTGCGCCGGTGTCGCTGATCGTGAGCAGTTCGCCGGCGCCGCCCAGCACCGGACCTCGCGCCGTGCCAACTTCGACGCGTCCCTCGCGGACGCTTACCAGAAGTTCGCTGTCGCTGAGGCGCGCCTCGTACTGCGTGCCGAGGTGACGTACGCTGCCTGCCGGCGTTTCGAGCAGGAAGTCCGCAGCCGGAGCGCCGGCGACCGACCCGGAGTCGACGTACACGGCGCCCTGGGACAGGCTCGCCTCGCGTGCATCGTTGAACGCGAGTTGCGTGTCGGAGTCGAGCCTGAGTTCAACGCCGTCCTTCATCCCGATCGCGGCGCGGCCGCCACCACCGGTGCGGATCACCGCTTTGGCATTCACGATGCTTCCGGCCGCAAGCGGAATCCAGTTGCCATCCCCTGCGTCGATCTGTACGTCGCCGACCACGCGAGCGAGCGACGCCACTGGCCCGCTCGTTGCCAGGTACAACGGACGCGCGATCCAGAGGGCGACCGCGGCGACCGCAATACCAGCGGCCGCCGCCCAGCCCGTGTACTGCCGCCGTTGCCTTCGCGTGGCGACCGATTTCATCCATTCGGCCTCGACGGCGGCGCGGACCTCGCGGGTAACCCGGTCAGAGGGCCGGTCGCGCGTGCCAGTGGCCGCGAGCAGGCTGGCGAGGTCGCCATCGTCCTGGCCGGCCAGGGTCGATTCGTCATGCATGTTCTTGTCCCCAGTCATGTCTCGAGGCTCGCCAGCACGTCGGCGGCAGAGGCGCCGAACACGGCCTCGAGGCCGTCCCTGAATGCCACCCGCGCGCGTGCCAGCAGTGACTGCGCAGCGGTGTGGCCTATCCCCAGAAGGTCGCCGATTTCCTCGACGGACCTGCCTTCAACGTACTTCCACTCCAGCGCCTCGCCATACCGGCCTGGCAGGCGGTCCAGCACCGCGTGCACCAGCCGCTTCAGTTCGGCGCCGTCGCAGCGTCGCAGCGGATCGTCAGCCGCCGGCGCCTCGATGGACTCGAGCGCAAGGCGAACTTCTTCGCTGTCCTCGATCAGTACGACTTTCCCGGAATGACGTCGCTGCGACCGCACCTGGTCGGCTATTTCGCGCCGGCAGATCTGGCATAACCAGGTGAACATCGCCGACTCGCCGCGGAACCTGTCCAGGTTCCTGATGGCCTTGATCAGGGTTGTCTGGACGACATCCTTGGCCGTGTCCTCATTGCGGTTGAGCCGCGGCAGCGCGAATCGATAGATGCGCGGGAAATACGCGGCAAAAAACTCGCTGAAGGCGCGCTCGTCGCCCGCCAGCATCAGCCGCACCAGTTCGCGGTCGTCGGTCACTTGCCTGCACGCTCCTGTACTGCGCAGTTAGACGGTGGGCCGGGCGCAAATCAATCGTAATCCACGTACCTGGCACAGCGCAGGGCGGCGCTCGTTCATAACTAAATGAAATCGTTGATTAAACATCCGCTTTGCCGGCCGGGCGATTGATTCTGGCGGTGGCTGGCGTCTAACGCTGGAACCCGCGCACGCCTTGCCGCGGGATGCGCGCAACCGAGGAGTCCCGCCTTGTTCGATCAACCAGCCGTCGAGACCGCAGCCGGCTCCAGCGCTGCGTTGCCCCGTGAACGCCCGGCCTGCCGCCCTCGGGGCGGTGCGCTGCGGCTTTCGGCCGCGGAGAGCGGGAGCCACGAACGCGCTGAACTCGAGGCGTTCGTAGGCGACGCGTTCGCACGCAAGCACGACGCGACAGTGACCAGCTTCATGCCAACGCTGCTGTCGTTCCGCGACCACGCTGGTACGCTGCGTGGCGCGGTCGGGCTGCGCGGCGCGGGCGGCCACTCGCTTTACCTGGAGCAGTACCTTGACCGGCCGGTCGAGTCTGCAATCGAACGTGCGACGGGCCGCCCGATCCACCGGCGGCAGGTGGTCGAGGCAGGCAACCTTGCCGGTGCGACCTGTCGCACCGCCGTCAGGATGGTCGCGCTGCTGCCGGCACACCTGCTGGCACGAGACTTCCAGTGGATCGTGTTCACGGCCACCAGCGCGGTTCGCGAAATCCTGCTCGGTTTCGGTGCCCCGCTGGTCGAGCTTGCCCGTGCCGAGAGTGCCCGGGTCGCGCTCGGGTCCGACCAATGGGGCAGGTACTACGAGACTGATCCGCGCGTATTCGCCGGGTTCCTACCGGATAGCTGCAACGTACGCGGCTTCAGGACGATCGAGCATGATCAATAGCGCGCTTCGCGACGCCGTCCGGGAAACGGCACGGCAGCGTGTCGCACTGGAAGATGCGAGCCGACAGGTCACGTTTGGCGAGCTCCCTGCGCTGCTCGAGGAGGAGGGCGCATGGCTGGCCGCCGCCGGTGAGCGATTCGCCCTGCTCGCCGACAATGGCATCGGCTGGGCCGTCACCGACCTTGCGCTGCACCTGCGGCAACTGGTCGCAGTGCCGTTGCCCGGCTACTTCACTGCGCAGCAGGTACAGCATGTCATCGACGATGCGGGAATCGACTGCCTGCTGACCGACGCACCGGAGCGCGTGCGGGGGATTCTCGGAGGCTGGCGTTGCAGCGGCCTATCTGCCCGGACTGCGCTCACGATGTTCCGCCGTCAGCTTGATTCGTCCGCGCGCCGGTCGCTGCCCGCGGGCACCGTGAAGGTAACGTACACGTCCGGCAGTACAGCGGCGCCAAGAGGCGTATGCCTCGGTGCCGAGGACCTCGAGGCGGTTGCACGATCTCTCGCCGGCGCCACCGCCACCCTCGGCGTGGAGAAGCATCTCTGCCTGCTGCCGCTCGCGACCCTGCTCGAGAACGTGGGAGGCGTCTATGCGCCGCTGCTCGCTGGCGCCCGCGCGATCCTGCCGTCCGCGGCAGTCACCGGCATCAGCTATGCAGGCCCCGACGTCGCGCGACTACTGGGCTGCATCACCAGCGTGCGACCCGAGAGCCTGATCCTCGTTCCCGAGCTGCTGCGGCTGCTGGTCGCCTCTGCGGAGCGTGGCTGGCCCGCGCCGTCTTCGCTCCGGTTCGTTGCTGTCGGTGGAGCATCGGTTGCGGTTGAACTCCTCGAGCGTGCGGAAGCTGTCGGGCTGCCTGTATACGAGGGTTACGGCTTGAGCGAATCCGCGTCGGTCGCCTGCCTGAACACGCCCGAGGCGCGCCGTACTGGCAGTGTCGGCCGGCCGCTGCCGCACGTGCGGGTCCGCGTCGGGGACGGCGGAGAGTTGATGGTGTCAGGCACCACCATGCGCGGCTATCTCGGCGACCCGCCGCGGCGGCCTGGCGAGGAGTGGGCGACCGGTGACCTGGGCGAGATCGACGCCGACGGCTACATATACGTGCACGGCCGGCGCGGCAACATGTACATCACCAGCTTCGGTCGAAACGTCGCGCCGGAGTGGGTGGAACGCGAGATTCTCGTCGAGCCCGCGATCGGCCACGTCATGGTCCACGGCGAGGCCCGGCCGTACGCGGTCGCGATCGTGAGCGCGTCGCGCGACAGTGCCGACACCGCAATGATCGACCGTGCGATAGCGGCCGCGAATGCGCGGCTGCCGGATTATGCGCAGGTGCGCCGCTGGGTGCGCGCGCACGAACCCTTTTCCCTCGACAACGGGCTGTTGACCTCCAACGGCCGGCTGCGCCGTCGCCAGATCCTGGAGCGGCACGGCGGGCTGCTCGAGGCCCTGTACTGCGAAGAAATGGCTTCCTGACCAGAGGTTACTGATGTCAATGCACGAGCAACTCGCTCGCGAGACAACTGCTGACCGGGATTTCCTGCTGTCGGCACCGGTCATCCAGCGCTGCCTGAGCGGCGAGGTCACGCGCGAACTCTACGTCGCGTTCCTGACGCAGGCATGGCATCACGTTCGCCACACGGTGCCGTTGCTGATGGCGCTCGGCTCGCGCCTGCCGGACCGGCACGCGTGGCTGCTCGACGCCGTGCTGCACTACCTCGAGGAGGAGACCGGCCACGATGAGTGGGTACTGAACGACATCGAAGCCGCGGGCGGCAACCGGGCGGCTGCTGCTGCGTCGCGACCCGCAGTCGCGACCGAGGCGATGATCGCCTACGCGTACGACACCGTCATGCGCGGAAATCCGGTCGGCTTTTTCGGCATGGTGCACGTGCTGGAAGGCACCAGCGTGTCGCTGGCGCTCACCGCGGCGGATCGCATCCAATCCGCGCTGGTACTGCCCACGCGGGCATTCACGTACCTGCGCAGCCATGGCGAACTCGACAAGGAGCACGTGAACGACCTGGCGCGGATCCTGGATCGCCTCGACCGCAGCGAGGACCGCGAGGCCGTGGTTCGCTGCGCCAGGGGAATCTACTGGCTGTACGGCCATGTATTCCGCTCGCTGGACGCCGCGGAGGCTCCCGCGCGGCTGGCCGAATCCCACAGGAGAATTGCATGAACCCGGCATCCATTCGCGCGCTGGTCACCGGCGGCGCCGGCGGTATCGGCGGCGCCATAGCATCCGAATTGCTCGAACGTGGAGCCTCCGTACTGCTGGTCGACCGCGACCAGGCGGCGCTGGGTCGCAGTGCGCTGCGCTTCGCGCGCTTTGGAGATCGCGTCGGCGTGTTGGCTGCCGACCTGACCAGCGCCGCCGACCGGCAGCGCATATGCAGCGACGCGGCTGGCTGGCGCGGCGGCGTGAACGTGCTGGTAAACAACGCCGGGATCAACCACTTCCGGATGTTCGAGGACCAGCCTGCCGAGCAGCTGGACCTCGCGCTCGCGATCAACGTGCAGGCGCCGATCCACCTGTGCCACGGGATGCTGCCGCAGCTGCGGCGCCAGCCTGAGGCCTGCATCCTGAACACGGGCTCGGTGTTCGGCGCGATCGGCTACCCGGGGTACGCGGTTTACTCCGCGACCAAGTTCGCCGTGCGCGGATTCACGGAGGCCCTGCGCCGCGAACTGGCCGACACCACCGTGAAGGTGCGCTACGTCGCGCCGCGCGCCACGCGCACCGGTATCAACACGTCCGCGGTCGAGCGCATGAACGCCGAACTCGGCGTAGCGATGGACCCGCCAGAACTGGTGGCGAAGGCGGTGTGCGACATGCTGGTTGGCGGCCGTGCCGAGGCTGTGCTCGGATGGCCGGAGAAGTTTTTCGCCCGCGTGAACGGTGTGCTGCCGCGCCTGGTGGACGGGGCACTCCGCAAGCAACTGCCGGTGATCCGCCGCTACGCCACCGAGCCCGCCGCCCCAAGGACATGAGAGGAACACACCCATGAACATCAGCCGCATCATCATCGGCGCCGTAGCACTGCTTGCGTCCATCGCCGGCTACGCCGCCAATGCTCCCGACCCTGCATTCGACTCGGAACTGCTGTCGATCCAGCAGGCCTGGGCCAGTGCCAACTACGAGACGCCCGCCGGCGATGCGCGCAAGCAGGCTTTCGACGCGCTGGAGAAGCGCGCCGAGGCTTTCAGCACGCATCACCCCGGTCGCGCCGAGGCGCTGATCTGGGAAGGCATCGTCGAGAGCAGCTACGCCGGCGCCAAGGGCGGCCTGGGTGCATTGGGACTCGCCAAGCAAGCGCGCGGCAACCTCGAGGCCGCTCTGAAGCTCGATCCGGGCGCGCTGAACGGCTCGGCGTACACCAGCCTCGGCACGCTCTACTATCGTGTTCCGGGCTTCCCGGTCGGCTTCGGCAACGACGACAAGGCACGGGAGCTGCTGCAGCAGGCACTGAAGCTCAATCCGGACGGCATCGACCCGAATTATTTCTACGCCGACTACCTTTACGAGCAGGGCGAGTATGCCGCGGCGCTGCCGTACCTCGAAAAGGCAGCCGGCGCGCCGGCGAGGACCGGGCGCGAGGTGGCCGACAAGGGCCGTCATGCCGAGATCGATGCCCTCAAGGCGAAGGTGAAGCAGAAGCTCGGCTGACGTCGCTCGCCGGCGGCGGCTGGGTCGGCCAGCCGAACGTCGCCGCGAGTGACGCGAATTCCTCGCCGGGAGCTGCGCGGATCAAGAGCAACTCGCCGCTTGCGGGGTGACGGAACTCGAGGCCCGTGCAGGCGAGCATCAGGCGCCGGACGCCGTAGAGATCGGCGAACAGGCGGTTGTGCCGGCCCTTGCCGTAGGTCGAATCGCCGACGATCGGGTGGGAAACGTGCGCGAGGTGCCGTCGCAGCTGGTGCCGGCGCCCGGTCTCCGGATGAAGTTCCACCAGCGCGTAGCGCGACGTCGGGTATCGATCCACGCGGATCGGCAACTCGACAGTCGCGAGCCTGCGGTACGAGGTGCGCGCCGGCTTCGCGGCCGTTTCCGCCGGTAGCATGTACTCGTCCTGCACCACAGCCAGTTCGTGATCGATCACGCCGGACTCTTCCGGCCAGCCTCGAACCACTGCAACGTAGGTCTTCACGACGTCGCGTCCCGCGAACGCCGTCGCCAGCGCGGATGCCATCTCGCGGTCGAGTGCAAAAGCGAGCGCACCCGAGGTGCCCTTGTCGAGGCGGTGCGCCGGGTAAACGCGCCTGCCGAGCTGGTCGCGCAGCATCTGCACCGCGAACCGTCGTTCGTGCCGGTCGATCGGTGAGCGGTGCACCAGCAGCCCCGAGGGCTTGTTAACAACGACGATGCGTTCGTCCCGGTACAGAATCGGCAGCATGCCGCAGGCTAGCCGGCCGGGGTCGCGGCGACAACGGCGGCCGCTGATAGCGCAGGGACCGGCACGCACAGGCTGGGGCGGACGGGCGGCCCTCGCGCGGGGTGCGGGCGCCCGGTAGACTCGGCACCACGATCCTCCGGAGGCGCCATGACACTGCACACTGTCTGCCAGGCGAATGACATCAAGCGGGGTCAGATGAAGGCCTTCACCGTCGAGGGCCAGAAGATCGTCGTGTACAACCTCGCCGACGGCTTTTTCGCGACCCAGGCCACGTGTACGCACGTATTCGCGCCGCTTGCGCGCGGCAAGATCATCGAGGGCCGGATGGTTCAGTGCCCGTTCCACCGAGCGCGCTTCGACATCCGCACCGGCAAGGTCGTCGACTGGGCCAACTTTCCGCCCGGCATCCAGGTGCTGAACATCGTGCGCAGCGAGAAGGCACTGAAGACCTACAAGGTCACGGTCAAGGACGGCGAAGTACGAGTGAAGCTCGACTGATGCGCCGGGCCCGAGGGCCGCGGCTACGAACCACCAAGCGCCATCGCCCAGGCGCTGGCGATGACGATGAGGCTCACCAGGGCCGAGGCGGCCTGCGCGATCCTGCCGCGCGGTGCCCGCCAGGCTGAGTGTGACACGCCTGCGCCGATACCCATTGCGAATCCTGTCAGGTGTGCGAGCACGTCTGTGTGCTCGCCGCCGGCCCCGGTGAATGCGAGCAGGAACACGCCTGCGACCAGTGGCGCCCAGCGTTGAGCGCGACGTTCGGGTGCGCTCGAGCGTTGCCGCCATTCGAAACCGGCCAGCATCCCCAGCGTAGCGAACACCGCCGTGGAGGCACCGACCGACGCGTGCATCTCCGGCTGTATGAACGCGTTCAGCAGGTTTGCCGCGACGGCGGCCGCCAGGATCGAGGCCCAGGCCACACCGGGTCCTAGTATCTGGCCCGCCAGCAGGCCGAACACGGTTCCAAAGCCCAGGTTGGCCAGCAGGTGCCCGACGTCGAGGTGCAAGGTCAGGGCGGTCACGGCCCGATAAATTTCACCGTGGCGCACCGGGACCGACAGCAGTGCGCCCGCATCGAGCCAGTTGCCATTGAATGCGCCGACGCCCGCAAGGTAAGCCACCAGCAGCATGACTGCGGCGTAAGCGGCCGAACCCAGCCAAGCGCCCCGATGTGGCGGGTCGGGTTCCGCTGGCCGGCGGCGAGGTGGGTTCTCGAAATCGTAGCGTCGTAATTGTGCCGCCGCGGTGGGGGCGTCCGAGGCCTGCACCATCAGCATCCAGTAGCGTCCATCGGCCACGAGCTCGGACGCAATTCCCACTGCATGCAGCATGAAGGCGCGCTCCTGGCACGACGGGCGCCAGTACGATCGGTAGACGGCGACGGGATCGAGCTCGGTCATGCGGTGTTCGCCCCGGGAGCCGCAGCGTCTCGCCGGTCTCGAGCGCGCGGAACCAACCCTCCACGCAGTGAGCGTCGCGTCGCGTTCGTGCCGGTCGCCAGGCCGAGCAGTTTCGCAGAGGGCTTCTGCATTGTTCAGCCGGTGCTGCGCAATTGGGCCAGGATCGGCTCGAGACGGGCGTCGCTTTCGACGACGTGTCGGTACCCGGCTTCAATCGCTTCGGCCGCGCGGTGGAAATCCATCAGTTGGAAGTCATTCAGCCGCGGTCGCAGGACGAGGTCTGCCGCCTCTACCAGGAGGCGACTGCGCGTGATGCTGTCCTGCATGATGTTGACCGCGTTGGACATGGATTCGAGCAGACTCGGATGGTTGTGGCGCAGTGCGCCCGGATCACCCTGCATTACGCGGCGGCTCAGGTCGACCGCGATGACGACGTCCGCGCCCAGCGCGCGACAAACCGACACGGGCAGCGGGTTCACGACACCGCCGTCGACGAGCCAGCGATCGAGGTACCAGGTCGGCGTGAAGAGCCCCGGCAGGCCGCTCGAAGCCCGGACTGCCGCCATCACCGGACCCTCCCTGATCCACACTTCCTCGCCGGTGTGCAGGTCGGCGGCCACGGCGGCGAAACCGAGGTCGAGCTGTTCGATGAGTGGGTCGCCAATGCTGGTCTCGATAGCGTCCATGAGTCGGTTGCCGGTCATGATTCCGCCGCCACGGAACTTGGTATCCACGAGGCGCCAGACTTCGCGTTGGGTGAGGGCGCGGACCCAGTTTTCAAGCGCGTCGAGCCGGGCGCTCGCATGGGAAGCCGCGACCAGCGCACCGACCGATGCGCCAACTACGATCTGGGGCCGGAGTCCACGCTCTTCCAGGGCGCGGATTACGCCGATGTGCGCCCAGCCGCGTGCGGAGCCGCAGCCGAGTGCGAGACCCAGCCGCGGCGCGGTCACGGCCGCAAGGCGCGGTACAGGTACGGGAGGCTCGTGTCCATCCGGTAATCGACATCCGAGTGGTCATCGTCGAATTCCTCGTAGCGATGCGCGATGCCGGCGGCCGCGAGACGGCGCGACAACTGTCGGGTGCCGAAATGAATGTGATACTGGTCGCGCCATCCGCAGTCGATGTAGAGGCCGCGAAGGCGCCGCAGGTTTCGCGAATGCTTGCCCACCAGCATGACCGGGTCGTGCTCGAGCCAGCGTCGCCAGCGGGCCTCGATCAACTCTCCGGTTTCGAGGTGGAACGGAAGCCGGAAGCCGAGTGGTGCGGAGGGGTCGGGATCGTAGGTCGCCGCCATGCACACGTTCATGATGGCGTGGACTTCCTTGCCGTTGAGTTTCGACTTCTTCCACATGGCGTCCAGGAAGCGCCGCACGCGCCCATCGTCGAGACCCTTCCCGAGCCCACGTTCCGCGATGGTGTCGCGCGGCGGCGTCACCGGCCCGTCCTTGCGTGCCGGGCGGCGGTACTTCGCGAGTTCGTTCAGCGTGTTCGGCCAGTCGGAGCGATAGATGAAGTCGAAGTAAGCATCACCCGAGTGGTTTGCCACCGCGCCCCAGTGTCCCGCGTACTTCATGCCGTGGATCATCGCGCCGTATCCGCCCGATGACTTGCCGAAGCAGCCGCGGTGCTCGCGCGAGGCGAGCGTGCGGAACTCCCGGTCCACGAATGGAATGATCTCTTCGAGCAGGTAGTCGGCGTAGTTGCCGATCGCCGAGGAATTGACGTACTGGTTGCCGCCGAGCGAGGTAAAGCAGTCCGGGAACACGATGATGACCGGGCCCATGCTGCCGTCGCGAATCAGCCGCGCGGCGCGCTCGGCGACGTTTTCGTTGAACGGCCGCCAGTTGAGATGCGACATCCCCGACCCCGTGAACCCGACCAGGTCGTACAGCACCGGGAAGCGCCTGCCCGGTCCGCCGTCTCGTTCCTCGTATTCACGCGGCAGCCACACGGCGAGCCTGCGCACTGCCGGGTCACCGAGCGGGTTGTCGGCCAGGATCGACGAGCGGTGCTCGAGTACCACGATCGTGCCGGCATTGCGAAGGACCTGCTTCCTTGCCATTTCGATTACTTCCTGTCGCGAATGTCGATGAAGGTCAGGAACTCCGAGCGCGTGCGCGCGTCGCTGCGGAAGGTGCCAAGCATCTTGCTGGTGATCATCGACACGCCCCGCTTGTGGACGCCGCGCGTCGTCATGCACTCGTGGGCCGCCTCGATCACGACGCCGACGCCGCGCGGCTTCAGAACCTCGCTGATGCAGCGCGCGATTTCGGCGGTCATTTTCTCCTGCACCTGGAAGCGCCGGGCGAATACGTCCACGACCCGCGCGAGCTTGGAAATACCGACCACCTTGCTCGTGGGCAGGTAGCCCACGTGCGCGCGGCCGATGATCGGCGCCATGTGGTGCTCGCAGTGCGACTCGAACTCGATGTCCCGCAGCACGACCATCTCGTCGTAGCCGGCCATCTCCTCGAACGTGCGCCCCAGGTATTCACGCGGGTCGATCGCGTAGCCGGAGAACCAGTCCTTGTATGCTTCGACCACGCGTTTCGGCGTGTCTATCAGGCCCTCGCGCGAAGGATCTTCGCCAGCCCAGCGCAACAACGTGCGGATCGCGTCCTCTGCCTCTGTCCTGGTGACACTCTTCCGCTTGCCCGCCATTGGATTCTCCTTTTTGTGTTCGCTGCGACCTGGTCGAGCTGCCGGCTCAGCGGCGGGGCCGCCCCCGCCAGTACGTGAGCAGCGCGTATCCCGCGGCCATTCCGCCCAGGTGTGCGAAATGGGCAACGCCGGCGCCAGAGCCCGTCACGCCCAGGTACAGCTCGAGCGCGCCGTAGAGCGTCACGAACAGCCATGCCGGCATCGGGATCGGCGGGAACAGCAGCATCAGGCGCCGGTGAGGCCAGGCCATGCCGAACGCGAGCAGCAGCCCGAACACGCCTCCGGAAGCGCCGACCGTGGGCACCGGCATCTGGTTCATGTTGCCCATCACGAAGATCTGGGCAACTGCTGCGCCTATCACGCAAACGAGGTAATAAACGAGAAAGTGCCGGGGCCCGAGCAGGCGCTCGACCTCGCCGCCGAACATGTACAGGGCGAACATGTTGAAGAACAGGTGCGTCAGGCTGCCGTGCAGGAAGCCGTATGTGAGCAACTGCCAGATCTGGAACGACGGCGCGCCCGGGAACTGCGGCGAGGCGGTCGGCCAGAGCGCGAACGGGACGATCAGCAGGTTGCCGGTGAGTTGCTGCAGGCCGAAGATCACGACGTTGGCGATCAGCAGCGCGCGGGTTATCGGGGGCATCTGGTGCATGGCGGGCCCAATCCTAGCCGAAAAACGCACTCCGGGTCGGGCGTGCCGGGCCCGCACGATGAGGTAGCATCCGTGTCCAATGCAGTTCACGGGCAGGTGCCGGACCTCGCAGACAAGCCCCGGAGACCGCAGGAAACTCTCGGAGAACACGGACAGCCGCAGGATCCCGCGCGCGGGAAAATGCGACCGCCCTGAACGGGCGCTTCAATGACAGGGACTGAACATGCGCATTGGCATCGTGGGAGCGGGTCTCAGTGGTCTTGCGACCGCGTTCTACCTCAAGCGGGAGATGCCTGACGCGGAACTCTCGATTTTCGAGGCCTCCTCGCTGCCGGGTGGAGCCCTGCATACCGAGGAAGTACAGGGGTTCCGTTTCGAGGCTGGCGGCAACGGCTTCCTGACCAACAAGCCCGACTGCCTGAAGCTGGTCGAGGACTCGGGCGCGTCGGCGCTGTTGCTTCCCAGTTCCGACCTGGCGCGCAAGCGCTACATCTACACCGACGGCCTGCACCGCATGCCGGAATCGGGCAGCCTGTTCGCGCGCTCGAAGCTGATGACGCTGCCGCAGAAACTCCGGATGCTGGGCGAGTTCTTCGTTCCGGCGCGCCGGGACGGCGCCGACGAGAGCCTGCGCGAATTCGGCGATCGCCGGCTCGGGAAGGCCTTTACCAACGTGTTCCTGGATGCGATGTCCGCAGGTATCTACGGCTCGACGCCGGACATGATTTCGGTCAAGGCCGCGTTCCCGCTGATCGTCGCGCTCGAGCGCGATTACGGCGGACTGTTCCGCGGCATGCTCGCAAAGCGCAAGAAGGAAGCTGGCCCCGGCGGCGTACTCACCAGCACCAGGGACGGGATCAGCACGCTGATCCGGCACCTGGTGGCCGTCACGCCGGCCGAATGGCACTACGATGAGCCGGTGCTCTCGATCGAGCGCCGGGGCGCCGGCTATCGGCTCAATACGTCAAAGGGCACGACGGATGTGGATCGAGTCGTGGTCTGCTCGACGTCATTCGCCGCCGCCGAGATGCTCGCGTCGCTGGACGCCGACCTCGCCGGGCGCCTCGCGGCCATCAAGTACTCGCCGATCGCGGTGGTTGGCTTCGGTTACAGATCGCTGGAGCACCCTCTCGACGGTTTCGGGCTGCTGACGACGACCTCGTCGAAGCAGCCGATCCTCGGCGTGCTGTGGGACAGCAGCATCTTCCCCGATCGCGCTCCGGCGGGCGCCAAGAGCATCCGTGCGATGATCGGCGGGCAGCGCAATCCCGAACTGGTGAACCAGGACGACGCCGGACTGATAGAAACCGCGCGTAGGGGCGTCCATGCCACGATGGGCCTCGACCGCGACCCGGACGTCACATTCGTGAAGCGCTGGGACCGGGGCATACCGAGCTACGCGCCCGGGCACGTCGCAGCCGTCGATGAACTGTTCGCAGTGGTCGCGAACATCCCGGGGCTGTACCTGAACTGCAACGCCTATCGCGGCATCGCGATGAACGACTGCGCCCGCAACAGCCGCGAACTCGCGGAGCGCATTGCGAAGGAATAGAGGGGACATTCACCTTTTTCGCTTCGAAAAAGGAGAATGTCCCCTGCCTGCTACCAGGCGGCGCCGGCGAGCGTCGCGCCTGATGCCGCGAGCATCAGGATCCCGGCCAACCGTCCCGCGGGCACCCCGTATCGCGTTGTTTTCTCGATAAAGATAAAGACAGCCATTGCCACCATGGCCGCGACGTTCATCAGGCCAACGAGCGCGAGCACGGCCATCAGGGCCCAGCAGCACCCGAGGCACCATGCACCGTGCAGCGCGCCGGCGCGAAGGTCGCGCAGCGCCCGGGGTCCCGCGGTTACGCGGCCGAGCACCGTCATCGGCGAGCGGCACCTGGCCAGGCAGGCCTCGCGCAGTGGCGACAACTGGTAGAGACCCGCCAGCGCAAAGATCATCGCGGCAGCAGAACGGGCCGAGTAGATTCCGGAAGCGAGTCCTCGCTCGATCGGGCGCATCAGCACGAAGGCCAGCGCGCCAGCGGCGCCCCAGGCGACGAGATAGCCCGCTGAAAACAGCAGGAGCCGCGTGACACGCTCGAACGACCGCGGTTCACGCGAAATGGATCGGGCCCAGAGCGTCGCCACCGGCGTGATTGCCGGCAGCATCATCGCCGCCATCATCGGCGCCCACATGGCCAGGAACGCGATCAACGGCATCCCCATCGTGCCGGGCGCGTCGCCCATCATTGCCGCGTCCGCGAGCGTTCTGCGCCACGCCAGTGCGGCAACGACAAGCAACGCTATCCAGCCCGGCAGGGCTTCGCGCGCGGCCATCTTCATGCGTTGTACGCGACCTCGGCGATGAACGCACTCGAATTGCTGAATGCCAGGTCGAGGCCCGCACCGCGGACTCTGCCATCATCAACATTCACGATCGCGCCGTTCTTGAAGATGAAACCCTCCGGCATCACCAGCCGCGCGTTGGCCTCGCTGCCGTCCATGTCGGAGATGACCGGTCCGACCTTGACGGCGCCGTGGTCCCCGATCCCGACGTTGGCACGGCGGCCGTCGATCGAGAAATTCATCGGGCCGACGATTACCGCAGCCCGCTCGTCGAACGTGCCGCGAAAGATTTCGAAAGGTCCCCCGGGTCCTGCCTCGCCGGTGCCTATTTTTTCGAGCGCGGCGCGTTGGGCCGGGCTCGCGCCGTCACCGATGTAGACAAAGCCGCGACCGTGCCCATGATGAATCGGGCCGGGCCAGCTGAACGCCAGGGCGATATCACAGCCGTCGAGGCGCACGCCGTCGCACTCGCCTTCAATGATATGGAATGCATCCAGGCCATGGCACCCGCCATGCGTCGGAATCATCGTGAAGTTACAGGAGCAACCGTGCGCACAGTTGCATGTCTCGACGTAGTCCGCCCGCCACCACCACTTGCTCATGACATTTCCCCCCGGAATGGCGCAGCTGTGCTGCAGGAGTGATGAGCGATTGAGCCTATGCCTGCGGTGTTCTCGTTGCAACAATGCGCTGCAAAACCTGGAAACAGATGCATGGCACCGGAGATCAGCGAGCAGGGGACATTCTCCTTTTCGATAAATCGGTGCCTGGCACCGATTTATCGAAAAGGAGAATGTCCCCTCCGGCTACCAGGCGACGCCGTAGTCTTCGCCGTGATTGCTCGAACCACCCCAGATCGAGCCGTGCTCGTGGTCGAGCATGATCGCGTTGATCGGGCCCGAACTACGGCT
Organism: uncultured Gammaproteobacteria bacterium; assembly: GCA_963732415.1. Lineage (GTDB taxonomy): Bacteria > Pseudomonadota > Gammaproteobacteria > Steroidobacterales > Steroidobacteraceae > RPQJ01. Next base: position 67,483 of record CAVSZK010000017.1, on the reverse strand, counting down.
CGCGAATTCGAGGTGGTAGCCGCGCTGCACCAGCTCCTTCCGCACCCACTGCGGCATCTGGTCGGACAGCATGATCCGGCCGGGCTGCGACTTGTGATCGTCGAATGACGAGCGCATCTGGAAGCTGTTGAAGTTCGCCGCTTCGCTCGCCTCCTGCGGCGTCATGCCGAATTCGAGCACGTTCAGGAAGAACTGCAGCAGGTTCTGGTCCTGCGTATCGCCGCCCTGCACCGCGAACGCGAGCCACGGCAGTCCGTCCTTGAACGCCATGCTGGGCGTCAGCGTCACGCGCGGGCGCTTGCCCGGTTCGAGCACGTTGTACGGGTTCGTAGACGGTTCGAGCACGAACGACTGCATGCGCTGGCTGAGCCCGATGCCGGTGCGGCCGGCGATCGTGGCCGGGATCCAACCGCCGCTCGGTGTGACAGATACCAGCCAGCCGGCAGCGTCTGCCGCGACCACGCTGGTCGTGCCGCTCTTGAAGCCCTGCTGGAACTGTTCGAACCGAGGCGCGTCGAGGTCCCTGGCCTGGGTGGCACCCGCACTGCTGGCTCGAATTTTCTCGAGTAGCGCGACGTGCGGATTCGTCTCCCCCTGGAACGGATACGGGTCGCCCGGACCCGCGTGTGCGTCATTGCGGTCGGGCTTGATCGTCGCCGCCCGGGCCTTCGCGTAGTCCTTCGACAGCAGGCCGCGCCGCGGTTCCTGCGGCGGGAAATACGGGTCGCCGTAGTAGAAATCGCGATCGGCAAATGCCAGGTTCATCGCCTGATACAGCGTGTGAATGTAGTTCGCGCTGTTGTAGCCCTGGGCGCGCAGGTCGAAGTTCTCGAGGATGTTGAGCGACTGCAGCAGCGCCGGCCCCTGGGTCCAGGTATCGAGCTTGTAGACCTCGACGCCGCGATAATTCGTGTGCAGCGGCTCTTCGAGCAGCGGGCGCCAGTTCGCGAGGTCCTCGAGCGTGATGAGCCCGCCCTGTTCCTTCACACCGCGCACGAACTCCTCGGCGATGTCACCGCGGTAGAAGCGCTCGTAGGCCGCGTGGATGGCCTCTTTCCTGGATTTTCCTGCGGCCAGTGCCTGGCTCTCGGCCTCTACCATCTTGCGCAGCGTCGCCGCGAGTTCCGGCTGCCTGAATATCTCGCCCGCATGCGGCGCCTCGCGAGCCTCGCCCAGGTGCGGCAGGAAGACCTGCTTCGAGTAGGGCCACTCCTTCAACTTGTCCTTGAATTTCTCGATCTTGTCGGCCGTCTCCGCGTCGATGGCATAGCCGTCGGCGAGTTCGATCGCGGGCGCCAGCACCTCGGCAAGCGACAGCGTGCCGTACTCCTCGAGCATCAGCATCAGGCCGCCGGGCGTGCCGGGCGTGAGTGCCGCGAGCGGTCCGTATTCAGGCGGGAATTCGTAGCCCTTCGACCGGTAGAACTCCGGCGTGGCGCCAGAGGGCGCGACCCCGAGGCCGTTGATGGCGATGACCTTCTTCGACCGCGGATCGTAGACCAGCGCCTGGGTCTCACCGCCCCAGGAAAGCGTGTCCCACATCGTCGATGTCGCCGCGATCATCGCGCAGGCCGCATCCACAGCGTTCCCGCCGTGCTGGAAGACAATCGCGCCAGCAGTGGCGGCGAGCGGCTTGCCGGTGATCGCCATCCAGTGGCTGCCATGGAGCGGCGGCTTCTGCGTCTTGGCGAGGGACTGGGTCGCGATCGGCGAGGTCGACTGGCCGAGTGCGGTTGGGGACTGGGTCATGAGCGTGGCTGCCGTGACGAGGAGCGCGGGCGCGAGGTTGCGGATTTTCATGCGTCCCAAGTATACGGCGCTGCCGCCGCACCGCGACCGGGTGCCGCGTGGGGCCCGGATCAGGTTATTCTTCGCGACTTCCACGCCCCCGGAGAATGCCATGACCCGTGTTTCCAGAGCCGCAGCTGTCGCACTGCTGCTGGTCGCCGTCGGCCCGGCGCGAGCCGAGATCACCGAGACGCAGCTCGACCAGGTGGCGAAGTCGCTCCAGCCACAGCTGATCACGTGGCGGCGTGATTTCCACCAGCACCCGGAACTCGGGAACTTCGAGACCCGTACAGCGAAGATCGTCGCGGATCACCTGAAGTCGCTGGGCATCGAGGTGCGCACCGGGGTCGCACACACCGGCGTCGTGGGAGTGCTGAAGGGCGGCAAGCCGGGCCCGGTGGTCGCGTTGCGTGCCGACATCGATGCGCTGCCGGTCACCGAAATGGTCGACGTGCCATTCAAGTCCACCGTGACGACCGAGTACCGGGGCCAGAAGGTCGGCGTGATGCACGCCTGCGGGCACGACTCGCACACGGCGATCCTGATGGCCACGGCGACGGCGCTGGCGTCGATGCGCCAGGAACTTCCGGGCACCGTGGTGTTCATCTTCCAGCCTGCCGAGGAGGGCACTCCGGACGGCACGCGCGGCGGCGCGTACCTGATGCTGGAGGAAGGCATATTCGACAACCCGAAACCGGACGCCGCGTTCGGCCTGCACGTCTTCTCCACGCTCAACGCGGGCAAGATAGGCTATCGCTCCGGCCCCTTCATGGCCGCGGCCGACCGTTTCGGCATCGTGGTCAAGGGTGAGCAGACCCACGGCTCGCGTCCCTGGGGCGGCGTGGATCCCATCGTCGCTGCGTCTCAGATCGTCATGGGGCTGCAGACGCTGGTCAGCCGCCAGATCGACATCACGCGCAATCCTGCGGTGGTGTCGGTGGGCGCAATCAACGGCGGCATCCGCAACAACATCATTCCGGACAGCGTGGAGATGATCGGCACGTTCCGTACGTTCGACCCGGCCGTCCGCCAGCAGATCATCGACGGCATCACGCGCACCGCCAAGGACATCGCGGCATCGAGCGGCGCGGCGGCCGACGTTGAAATTGGCGAGGACAACTACCCGGTCACGGTCAACGACCCGAAGCTCACCGCGCAAATGCTGCCGGCCCTTGAGCGTGCGGCCGGGCCGGGCAACGTGATCGAGATCCCGTTCGTCACTGGCGCTGAGGATTTCTCGTTCTTCGGCGAGCGCGTGCCGAGCCTGTACTTCTTCGTCGGCATCACGCCGCCGGGGCAGGATGCCGCGAAGGCGCCCAGCAACCACTCGCCGAAGTTCTTCATCGACGAGAGCGGGCTCGAGCTCGGGCTTCGGGCCATGCTCGGCGTGACAGTGGACTTCCTGCAGGGCGGCGGCCGCCAGAAATAAATAGGTGCCTGGCACCTATTTATTTATCCAAACCATTTCGCCGGTCGGCGCATCTCAGTTACCAAGAGGGTGGCGTTTCCGGCGGGACCGGGCCGGCGTCCGTATAGGAGACCGGACGGCCGGATGCCGGGGCAGCCACGAGGTGCGTGTTGTCGGAGGTCCAGGACGATAGCGAATTCGGGCGGGCGAAGCGGGCTGCGGACGAGCGCGGCCTGGTCGAATCGGCCGCCAGGGGTTCAGCTGCTGCGTTCGAGCGGCTCTACCGGCTGCACGCGGGCAAGGTCTACGGGTTGTGCCTGCGAATGACCGGACATCGTGAAACTGCCGAAGACTGTACCCAGGAGGCGTTCGTGCAGGCCTGGCGAAGCCTGCCGCGATTCGAGGGGCGCGCAAGCTTTGGCACCTGGATGCACAGGATCGCGGTGAACGCCGTGCTGGGGCAGGCGCGGCGCCGAAGCGAGCGCACTGGAATGCAGGCGTCGATCGAGGACGAACTTGCCGACTCGCTGCCCGACGGCTCGGTCGGCGATACCGGCGCCGGGATGGACGTGGAAGCAGCCATCGCCGGGCTGCCGCCGGGCGCGCGGCACGTGCTCGTGCTGGCCGGTGTCTACGGTTATTCGCACGAGGAAACGGCCGACATGCTCGGCGTCGCGGTCGGGACCTGCAAGGCGCAGTTGCACCGGGCGCGACAGCTGCTCGGGCAGCGGCTGCGCGAGGAGGAGGGCGATCGATGACACAACTCGAGTCGGATCCCCGGGTCGATACGATGCTGCAGTCGCTGCGACGCTCGGTCGAGCCGGAACGCGACCTGTGGCCGGCCATCGATGCACGGCTGGAGTCGCGGCCGGCCCGCCGCAGGTCCGCCTGGCCCTTGCAGGTCGCGGCGGCCGTGGTGCTGGTGGCCGCGTCCTCGCTCATCACCGCCAGCCTGCTGCGCCGCGAGAATTCGCCGACAGCGCGGGTCGCGGCACCGGCGGGGCCTGTTGTCCAGGCGGCGTTCGGGCAGTCGAGCGGGCTCGGCGCCGGCTACGAATTGGCACGGCAGGAACTGGCCGCGGATCTCGAGCAGCGGATGTCCAGCATGCCGGAGTCGGCCCGGCAGAAGCTCGTGGCCAACCTGGCCGAGATGCATCGGGCGGCCGATGAAATCAACGCGGCGCTGGCCAGGCAGCCAGGCGACCCGTTGCTCGAGGAATTGCTGCTGAATACCTACCAGGACGAACTCGGCGTGATCGCGAGCGTGAACCAGTTGACCAGGACAGGCGCAACCTTCGTACCGGCGCGCCAGGAGAACATGCGGCTATGACGACTTCAGCGACTTTCCGTTCAGCTCGATTCGCCTCGGTGGCCGCCGCCGCCGCGTTGCTCGCCGCGGGCCCCGCGTCAGGGGCCGGGACACCGATCAACAAGAGTGCCGCCGCCGACCCGTCAGGCTCGGTCGAGGTGTCCAACATTTCCGGGACGGTCACGGTCACCGGCTGGGACAGCGACCAGGTCGAGGTGACGGGCACGCTCGGCGACGGCACCGAGCGCCTGGATTTCACGACCCAGGACAAGGTGACGCGGATCAAGGTGATCCTGCCGAAAAATGCCCACAACGTCGACGACACCGACCTCGTCATTCGCGTGCCGGCGCGCAGCAACCTGTCGGTGAACACGATCAGCGCAGACATCATGGCGCAGGACGTGGCGGGCGCCCAGCGCCTGCAGTCGGTCAGTGGCGACATTCACACGGCGGCGGGCAGCGAGGACGTGGAATGCAAGAGCGTGAGCGGTGACGTCAAGGTCGACGGCTCCGGCAAGCCGGGCCTGGTCACGATCACGACCGTGAGTGGCGATGCGACTGCACTCAAGGTGGCGGGTGAGGTCAATGCGAGTACCGTGAGCGGTGACCTGGTGCTCGGCCTCGGCGTCACCGAGCGCTCTCGCGTTCGATCGACCAGCGGCGACCTGGTGCTGGCGATGCGACTCGCGAGCGACGGAAAATTCGATGCCGAAACCATTTCCGGCGACGTCCGATTGAACCTGGTGGGCGGAGTGGATGCGGAGTTCGACATCTCGACATTCAGCGGCGACATCCACAACTGCTTTGGCCCGAAGCCCGTCTCCACCAGCGAATACACGCCGGGCAAGGAGCTGCGTTTCACCGAGGGCAACGGATCGGGCCGTGTCCGCATCAAGTCCCTGAACGGCGACATCAGGCTCTGCCGGAAATAGCCGGGCGGGCTCGCCAACGCTGCGGAATCATGGACAATGGGCCGCCGACGGAACATCGCAGTCGGCACCGTGTCTCATTGATCCTGGGGCCGCGCGGTTGACAGCGTCGGCGCCGGAAGGGTGATACTCCGGGACGACCATGGCTTTTTTCGCTGAACTCAAGCGCCGTCGTGTCGGCAAGGTGGCTATCGCCTACGGGGCCGTCGCCTGGGGCGTGACCGAGGCCAGTTCCGTCGTATTCCCTGCCTTGCACGTGCCCGAATGGGCGATGACGTTCGTAGTCGTCTTCCTGCTGGTCGGGTTTCCGATCTCGATGGTCCTGGCCTGGATATTCGACGTCGGTCCGGAAGGCATTCACCGCACCGAACCGCTGCCGCAGGTCGCAGTGGCCGCCCAGGTCAGGGTCAGGGCCGCGTTCGGGCTTGCCGTGCTGCTGTGCATGGCGGGGCTGGGCTACCTGCTCTACGAGCGCGGCCTCGGCCGCGCACACGCTGGCGAGCCGCGGCAATCCGTAGCAGTAATGCCATTCACGAACCTGAGTGGTGACCCGACGAAGGACTACTTCAGCGACGGGATGTCCGAGGAACTGCTGAACCTGCTTGCCCGGGTCCCGGGTCTCCAGGTGGCCGCCCGAACATCGTCGTTCGCCTACAAGGGGCGCGAGGTGGACGTCCGCCAGATCGGCAAGGAACTCGGCGTCGAGACGGTACTCGAGGGCAGCGTACGCCAGGCGGGTGACCAGGTGCGTATCACCGCGCAGCTGATCGATACCAACACCGGGTTTCACCTGTGGTCGGATACCTACGATCGCAAGCTCGCCGACATCTTCCAGGTCCAGGACGAGATCGCGAAGGCGATCGTGGACAGCCTTCGGATCGAACTCGCGCCCACGGAACAGCAGGCCGCGCTGCGTCAGCAGGTGCCGACCCAGAACGTGGAGGCCTACCAGCTGTACCTGCAGGGGCGCGCGGTCTGGAAGCTGCGCGGTGAAGTGAACCTGAAGCACGCGATCGAGTTCTTCCAGCAAGCCATCGCGCGCGATCCGGCATTCGCGCGCGCCCATGCCGCACTCGCGTCGGCCTACGTCGTGATGCCCGGCTACACCGAGGACGACGACCAGGAGAAGTACTTCGAGCTGGCGGAGGCCTCCGCCCGGCAGGCGCTTGCGATCGATCCAAACATCGGCGAGGCGCACGCGGTGCTCGCCCAGATCAACGCCGAGCGCGGCGACCTGCTTGATGCAGAATCAGGGTTCTTTTTCGCGATATCGCTCGAGCCGAACGAGCCGACCCCGCACCAGTGGTACTCGATCCTGTTGATGAACGTCGGCCGGCTCGACGTCGCGCTGGCGCAGGCGAAGAAGGCGCAGGAACTGGACCCGACCTCGCCGATACTCGCGGCCAACCTGGCAAATGCCTGCCTGATGAAGGGCGACGACGATGGGGCACTGCGCTATGCGAAGCTGGCCGCCGAACTCGGCCTGGGCAAGAAGAGCTACGACGTCGAGACCACGGTCGCCATGCGGCGCGGCCAGTGGGACGAGGCGCGCAGGCTGGTCGGCCAGGAGGAACATCTCCCGCCGTTGTTGAAGGCCAAGGCGGGCGATTACGTCAATGCGATCGCGGATCCGGCCCTGCGACCAGCGCTGATAGCTGAAATGAAGACGATTGACCCGGCGAGCGTGCCGCAGTCCAAGCTGGTCGGCTCCTACGTGCATTTGGGCGACACCGACCGTGCGTACCAGATCATGTTCGAGACGCTCGACAGGAATCGCCTCGCGTGGATGCAGGACTGGGGTCTGGCAATGGCCTGGTCAGTCGAAGGAAGCGCCATGCGCAAGGATCCGCGTTTCGGGCAACTCGCCGAGCGCATCGGGCTGCTGGACTACTGGAAGCAGTATGGCTTCCCGGACGGTTGCCGGTCCGGCGAGGACACGCCTGTCGTCTGCCAGTGATGGGTAACCCGGCCGTCGCTGCGCCAACTGCCGCAGGCCCGGCGCGGTCATCGCGGTTCGCTGCGGCACTGCTCGAGTGGTTCGACGGGAACGGTCGCAGGGACCTTCCCTGGCAGGTTGATCCGACTCCCTACCGCGTCTGGGTCTCGGAAATCATGCTGCAGCAGACGCAGGTCGCGACCGCGATCCCGTACTTTCGACGATTCATGGACCGCTTTCCGGACGTCGACGCACTCGCGGAGGCGCGGCTCGATGAGGTGCTGCACCTCTGGTCAGGGCTCGGCTACTACGCCCGGGCGCGCAACCTGCACCGCGCGGCACAGTCGCTGGTGCGCGAGTGCGACGGCCGGTTTCCGGAGGCGCTGGACGAGGTCATGCGGCTGCCGGGCATCGGGCGTTCGACGGCGGGGGCGATCCTCGCGCTGTCGAGGGGCCAGCGCCACGCGATCCTCGATGGCAACGTGAAGCGTGTGCTCGCGCGGTGCTTCGGAGTGGCGGGTTACCCGGGCGAACCTGCGGTGGAAAAGACGCTCTGGTCGCTCGCCGAGGCGTGCACTCCCAGCGAGAGGATCGCCGACTACACGCAAGGCATCATGGACCTGGGTGCAACCATCTGTACCCGGGCGTGTCCCGCCTGCCTGCTGTGCCCGGTCGCCGTCGACTGCGTGGCGCGACTGGAGGGCACGCAGTCGGAGCTGCCCTCGCCACGGCCGCGGGCGAGCCGTCCGCAGCGCGCTGCCTGGCTGGTGATGGCGATGCGCGGCGAGTACAAGGTGCTGCTCGAGCGGCGACCGCCTGCCGGTATATGGGGTGGCCTGTGGGGCCTGCCCGAGTTCCCGACACGCGCTCACGCAGACCAGTGGTGCCGCGAGAACCTGTCCGCCGCTGCCACGGCCACGCGTGGCGAGGTGATCAGGCACGCGTTCAGCCACTTCGACTACGAGATGAGGCCGTTGGTGGTGCACTGCATGGGCAGGTCCGGGGCCCTCAGGGACGTCGATCGCTACCGCTGGTACGACCTGCGCGACCCGATGAAGGTCGGGTTGCCGAAGCCGATCGCGACCCTGATTTCCCGCGTGCAGCCGACGCGGGTGCTGAAATGAACAACCTCGGGCACCGGCGCGTTATCATAGCCAACCGGCCCGCGAATCGGCCGGTCCAGTCAGGATTTCACAGCAGAGGAACGAACATGTTCAGCAGGAAGATATTGGCGGTATTTCTGGCGGCAGCCCTGGCGCTGCCCGCGGTTTCGATGGCGACCGACAAGCCCATCACCAAGAGCGCGTCGGTGCAGTTGCGGGCTACCGTGGTAGCCATCGACCAGGGTTCTCGCATGGTCACGCTGCAGGGCGAAGGCGGCAAGGTTTTCGAGGTCCAGGCGGGCGACGCGGTGAAGCATCTCGACCAGGTCAAGGTCGGTGACGTCGTTGCAGTGACCTACACCGAGGCACTTGCGTTCCAGGTCGTGCCCAAGGGTGAAAAGTCGCAGGGCGTGTCCGAGACCGCCGCGCGCACCGCGACCGGCGGCGAAGTCGGCCGCCAGGTGACCAGCTATTTCAAGATCGACGCCTACAATGCCGAAACCCACCTGCTGTGGGGCACCACCGCGGCCGGCATCACCAAGTCGATCACGGTCCAGGACCCGGCGGCACAGGCAAAGCTCGCGAAGCTGATCCCTGGCGATGTCATCGCAGTGACCTACAGCGAGTCGCTGGCGGTCAGCCTCGAGAAGGTCGACAGGTAACTGCGACGGCCTGAAAGACGAACAGCGATCGTCGCGGACGGCAGCGTCCGCGGCGATCGCCGATCCAGTATCGCGCCATGTCTTCCGACGCAGGCCCCGTTCAGGACTTCGCACGCCGCTGCACAGTGACGGGGGCGCTGTTGATGTTCGCGGGCCTGGTGCTGGGCGCGCTTGGCACTCACCTCGTGGCCGATCGCGTCTCCTCGCGCGAACTGGCCAGCTACGAGACGGCCGTGCTGTACCAGTTGCTCCACGCACTGGGCCTGGTGCTGGTGGGCGTTGTCGGGGCTTCGACGATAGTCACCGCGAAACTGCGCTGGGCGGCGCGTCTGATGGCAATCGGCATCGCGATGTTTTGTGGCTCGATCTACCTGGCTACGGCCGGCGCCCCGCGCCTGGTCCTCGAGGTAGCTCCCGCCGGTGGAATGGCGCTGATGCTGTCCTGGCTGCTGCTGGCCTGGCACGCCGCCACACGCACCAGGGACTGACCTGACCGCAAGGGTGGTCTATGCGTCGGGGGCGACGAAGCCGTCTGGTGCCTGTGAGCCGTCACCGAAGAGGAATTTCTCCATTTCCTCGACCAGGAACTTGCGCGCCTTGGGGTCGATCGGTGAGAGCCGGTATTCATTGAGCAGCATCGTCTGGTGCCGGACCCAGCCGGCCCAGGCTTCCTTCGATATCCCCTCGTAGATGCGCTGTCCGAGCGGCCCGGGATAGGGGACACGATCGAGGCCTTCGGCTTCGCGCTTCAGGTACAGGCAGTAGACGGTTCGCGACATTGACTTGCTTCCTCAGGCGAGGGGCCCGTGTGCAACGACCACCCCGTCCTCGTCCGCATAGACGAAGTCCCCAGGCCGGAAATTTGCGCCGGCAAAACGCACGGCGACGTCACGCTCACCCTCGCCGCGCTTGACGCTGCGCAGCGGCATTGTGCCGAGTGCACGAATGCCGAGGTCCAGCTGGCCGAGTTCCGCCGAATCGCGAATGCACCCGTTGATGATCACGCCGGCCCAGCCGTTCTTTACCGCGGCGACGCCCAGGTTTCCGCCGAACAGCGCGCAGCGCCGCGACCCGCCGCCGTCCACGACCAGTACCCGGCCCTGGCCCGGGCTTTCCACGGCCTCCTTGACGCGCGAGTTGTCCTCGAAGCAGCGTACCGTGCTCACCGGCCCGCTGAACGCACGCCGACCGCCGAATGCCACGAAAATCGACTCGCACGCGCGTGCGGCGTCGGGGTGTGAATCACAGAGGTCGGCCGTGGCCTTGGAGACGCTCATTGAAAAGATCCGCGTGGGGTGACCACGCGGATTATAGGGCCCGGTCCGGTCACTGCACCTGAATCTGGCGCGGCTGTGGCTGGACGATCTTGTGCTTCGGAATGTGGATCGTGACGATGCCGTCGCGGCTCTCGGCACGGATCGCCTGGTCATCCGCGTCTTCGGGCAACGCAAAGCGACGCGCAAACGAGCCGAACTGGCGCTCCACCCGATGCATCCGCTCGCCTTCGTCGCGCTTTTCCTGGCGTCGCTCGCCCGACAGCGTCAGTACCCCGTCCTGCACCGAAAGGCTGAGGTTTTCCTTTGGCACCTCGGCGATTTCGGTCTTGATCAGGTACTCGCCTTCCGTTTCGCTCACGTCGGCAGGCGGTGCCCAGTCGAACGACGGCTGCACATCGGCGGAGCGCCGCGGCAGGCGACGATATGCGTCGGCGAAGAAACGGTCGAATACGTCGTCCATGTCGCGAAACGGCTCCCACTTGATCACTCTCATTGCACTTGCCTCCAGTGTTCGTGGGGACTGCGACGGCAATCCCTTCATGACCCGTAGATAGGAACCTGCGGAAGGCTTTCAAGGGGCGCGTGCCGCCAAAAAAAGAGAACGGCGCATCCGGGTCACCGGATGCGCCGTCTCGCTGGCAGGAAACGGTGTTCGACTACGGACGCTTCACGTAGACCTTGCACCAGCCGTTCGCGGCGACCATGCGGCCCGCGAAGATGTTGCAGGCAACCATGGCATCGCCGGGCTTGGCGCTCGGCGCCTGCAGGCAGTTGGCGCAATGCTGGCCCGGCTTGAAGTTCGGGTTTGCCTTCGCATCCACTTTGCTTGCATCGGTGACATAGCCCAGGCTCTTGGCCTGCGGCTCGTTCGGATCGACCGGGCCCGCCGCAGCCTGTGCGCGACCGAGCAGTGCGCTGACCGGCACCGCGGCCACGCCCAGCAATGCGCCCTTGAGCAGCGTGCGCCTCGCGTAAGTCTTTTCGGTCATCGTGCTTTTCTCCTGACGGTTACGGTTCGGGGGCAGCATGTCCTCGGTCGTCCGATCAGGCTGCCACTGCTGCGAATTCTACGCGGTCAACAGGTGTTCGACACCCTGCGCGCGGTTGTGTTCCGCGCGCGATAGACTCGAGGCGGCAATGTCTGTCAATGAGAATCATTCGCTTCCAGTTGATCCCTGCGACCCGGGCGACCCAACTAGAATTCACGCATGAGCGACCCGCGCCGCAGCCGGATCAAGGCCACCCTGGGCATCGGTGCGAGCGTGCTGATTGCCAGCCTCGCGGCCTGGGTGCTCTACAGGACCTTCCAGCGCATCAGTCTTGCCGACGTCGTGGACAACATGCGCAGGACGCCGGTGGAGGCGCTGCTCGCGGCTGCCGCCTGCGCATTCGGCGCGCTGTTCATGCTGTCGCTCTACGAGATCGTCGTCGTTCGGTACGTGAAGCACAACATCGGCAAGGCGAAGCCGATGATCACTGCGCTGATTACCTTTCCGCTCGGGCACGCCGTGGGCCAGGCGATGCTGAGCGCCGGGGCGCTGCGCTTTCGCATGTACGCGCCGATCGGCTTCACCGCAATGGAAGTCGGGGCGACGGCGCTGCTGTGCAACCTGCCGTTCGCGCTGGGCTTCGGGCTGCTGTTCGACATAGCACTCGTTTCGAGCGCCGACGCGCTGGCGCCGTTGTTCCGGGTCCCGAGCGGATGGCTGCTGGCGCTCGGATGTCTTGGCCTCGTCAAGGATGCGGGCTATCTCGCCTTCATCTGGCTGCGCAAGGCGCCCATACGGCTCGGCGGCTGGGAGGTCAAGGTTCCGACCATGCGCCTCACGATGCTGCAACTGGTGATTGGCATCGTCGACGTAGTGCTGGTGTCGTCCGTCCTGTACCTGCTTCTGCCGGCTTCGGCTGGTCTCGATTACCTGCCGTTCCTGGCCATCTACCTCGCGAGCGTGCTGGTGGGAATCCTGAGCCACGTGCCTGCCGGGCTCGGCGTACTCGAGTCCGTCCTGCTGCTGCTGCTGCCCGAGGTCCCGCCGGCGGAACTGCTGGCATCGGTGCTGCTCTACCGCGTGGTCTACGAGATCCTGCCGCTGTTGTTTTCGCTCACCTTGTGGGGTGGATACGAACTGTTCGCCCCGGACGGCGCGCGAATGCGGTTGACCCGACCCATGACGGCGCTGCGGTCAATTGCCCGGGCGCGGGCTCAGCGGCGGACGAGGGGAGCCGAAAGGCCAACGATCGAAAGCAAGGAGTGAGCCAGCGTGCGACCGCTCTCGTAGGCCGCTTCGACCCGCGGCGCGATGCACCAGTCGCCGCAGGCCCCGGCGGCCATCTCCTCGTCCACCAGGCATGGCAGGCCGAGTGGCCGCTCGACGAATGCGTGTCGCCAGCGGTGCGCGTGGAGGTACACAGGATCGGGCAGGCTCGTTCCCAGCGCTTCTGCGAACTGGCGGAACAGTGCCTGCGCGGCATCGTGCGCGTCGATCTCGATGTGCTCGAGCGACCATGCCGGCGAGGCGTGCACGACCCAGCCGTGCATGCCTTCCGGTCGCTGCGGCTTGCTCGAGTCGCTGGATGCCCACGCGAGCGCCCCGCTCGTCCAGCGACGGGCCTCGGCGCCGGCGTCGAGCGGGTCCTCGAATGCCATCACCGCCGTCCAGCATGGCGCCATGTGCACGTTGGTCAGGTGCCTGAAAGATCGCCCGTGGCCACCAAGCAGCTTCAATGCCTGCGGTGCCGGGACGGCCACGGCGATCGCGTCGAAAATACCGTCGATCCGGCCCGCGTCGGTCTGCAGTTCCCAGCCCCGCTGGCTCTGGATCAGTTCGTGCACCGTGACTCCGGACATCAGGTCGACACTGCGCGCGAGTGGCCTAATGAAGGCACTCATGCCCGGCGTGCCGACATGCCATTCCTCGATCGGTTCCGACCAGGACCGTTCGTCCTCGAGAATCCGGGGTTTCCACTGCGCCGCCGCGCCGGCCCGCTCGGCAATGCCGATGTAGTGCGCGAAAGAGCGGCTGCGGCCTGTGACGTATTGAGCGCCGAAATCGAAGGCGAAATTGCCGCGCCGATGCGTGCTCATCCGCCCGCCCGGGCTGCGTGATCGTTCGAACACCGTGACCCTGGCATCCGAGCGCGTCAGTTCCCGCGCGCATGCGAGTCCAGCAATGCCCGCTCCGACGACCGCGATCCTGGCTCTACCCACACTGGCACCTGACAGGTTTTTACATGACAAGTGCAGTCTCGCATCCCGTGCCACGAAATCCACAAGGAAATTCCCATTGTGTGCGGCGATACAATGTGGCCGCGCGCCCCGCGCACACGTCGGAGTGGGACCAGATGAATCGAACCGCCGCATCGCTGCTCCGGGAAGCACTGGAAAACGTCGGTATCCGCTACACCTTCGGCATCCCGGGCGTGCACAACACCGAGATCTACGACGAACTCGAGAAGTCGCCCGACATCACCCCAGTGCTGGTGACTCACGAGGGTGGTGGCGCGTTCATGGCGGACGCCGTGAGCCGCACCGGCACGAGCATCGGCACGCTGGTGATCGTGCCTGCCGCGGGTGTCACGCATGCGGCGAGCGGCATCGCCGAGGCATTCCTCGACGGCATACCGATGCTGGTGATTGCCGGCGGCGTACGGCGCGACACGGGCCGCAGCTACCAGCTCCACGACGTGGACCAGCACGCGATGCTGCGGCCGATCACCAAGGGCACCTGGCTCGTGGAGCGTCACGCCGACGTGATCCCGACGATCTACGAGGCGGTGCGCGTCGCGACCAGCGGTGAACCCGGGCCGGTATTCGTGGAGATCCCTGTCAACCTGCAGCTGATGACCGGCGAGGTCGGGACCATTCCTGATCCGCCGGCACGCGCCGGCCCGGAGCTTCACTGTGAAGCTGCGGCGATCGAGCAGGCCGCGCGAATTCTCGCCAATGCCAGGTCGCCCGGTATCTTCGTCGGCTGGGGCGCGGTCGACGCGTCGTGCGAAGTGGTGCAGCTCGCCGAGCGGCTCGGTGCGCCGGTGGCGACGACGCTGCAGGGATTGAGCGCGTTCCCTGGGAACCACCCGCTGCACGCCGGCTTCTGCCTGGGCCGGGCCGCGGTTCCGGCGGCGGAGAACGCGTTCCGCGACTGCGATGCGATGATCGCGGTCGGTACGCGCTTCGCCGAGATCGCGACTGGCAGCTTCGGCTACGAGCCGCCGGAGAACCTCGTCCACGTGGACATCAACCCGGCCGTCTTTTCGGCGAACTATCCAGCCAAGGTCGCACTGCAGGGAGACGCGGGCGCAGTGCTCACCCGCCTGCTCGCAGCGCTGCCGGCGGTACCGGACGGCGGCGCGAGGCGTGCGGCTGTCGCGGCGCGTATCGCAAGCGACAAGGCGGCCTACCTCGAGGAGTGGCTGGCCCACGACACGAAGGGCCGAGTGAACCCCGCGCGTTTTTTCCAGGCGCTGCGCCGGCGGCTGGCTGACGACGCGACGCTGGTCGTGGACGACGGCAACCATACTTTCCTTGCGGCGGAGCTGATGCCGATTCACAGGCCGCGCGCATTCCTCTCGCCGACGGACTTCAACTGCATGGGCTACTGCGTGCCAGCGACGATTGGGGCGAAATTCGCGCGTCCCGGAGTGCAGGTGGTCGGAATCGTCGGTGACGGCGCGTTCCGCATGACCGGCCTGGAGCTTGCGACCGCAACGGCCAATCGGCTCGGCGTCGTCGTGTTCGTATTCAGCGACGGCGAACTGGCGCAGATTTCGCAGGCGCAGGAGATTCCTTACAACCGCAAGACCTGCACGGTGCTCGGCCCACTGGACGTCTCCGGTGTCGCGCAGGCGGTCGGTGCTGCTTTCGTCAGCGTGTCCGGTGACGGCGAGCTAGAGCACGGGCTCGACGAGGCCTTTGCCATCGCGGCGACGGGCCGTCCGGTGCTGGTGGACGTTGCGGTCGACTATTCGAAACGCACTCGTTTCACCGAAGGTATCGTGAAGACCAACCTCGCGCGCTTCGACCTGGGGACGAAGACCCGCTTCATCGGGCGCGCGCTGTGGCGGCGCGTGACGGGCTGACGGTCGATCACCGCGGCTCATGGCAGGGACCCGAGGATGACCAGTAAGGTCGGTTACGGACCGGATGGGGTCAACCAGAAGATTGCAAGTGCGGCGGGAATCGGGTGGTCAGGAACTTCAATGCGGCGAAGCCCTGGCGGGCTGGAATCGACCAGGCGCAGTCCTTGATGTGCGCAGCAACAGCTTCCCGGAAGCGGCCATTCGTTGCGTTGTGCCCGACCGCCAGCATGGGTTCGATTCCCATCATTCGTCCAATCCGCCTCCTGTGTCAGTGCCGCCCCCAGAGCGCACGCATCGGTCCTGGGCAAGAGTGATCTGTCCTATACTTGCGCCGGCGTCAGTTCTTCACATCACATAGCAAGGAGAAGCGACATGGACGGAGAAGCAGCAGTGCACATGGGCGGCGTGCAGTTCGGGACGTTCATGGTCGACGTGTTTGTCATTTTCATGTTCGTGCTCTGGATCTGGCTGCTGATCTCGGTGTTCAGCGACCTCTTCCGGCGTGACGACATCTCGGGCGGGGCCAAGGTGATCTGGGTAATCTTCCTGATCATCCTTCCCTATCTCGGCGTCTTCGCCTACCTGCTCACCCAGGGCGGCGGCATGGCCGAGCGCAACCAGGCTCAGGCGACGAAGGCGCGGGAGGAGATGCGGAACATCGTCGGCTTCAGCGCCGCCGATGAGATCCGGAAGCTCGACGAACTGAAGGCGAAGGGCTCGATCACCGACGCCGAATACCAGAAGCTCCGCACCAGGTTGATCTGACGGCGCGACTGCGAACCCTGGGGTCATTTCCCGGCTCAAAATTCAGCCGGCTTGTCGCGATCAGAATAACGCCTGCTTCGCGAGAGGTGGCAGGCCGTTCGGGGTCGATTTCAGACAGATTCCCCGTTGCCGGGCGTGTGTGCGGCGCGCTCAACCGACCCGTTTCTTGAGTCCTGCAAGCACCATGACCCACGCCGCAACGGGATGCGCGATCAGCATGATCGCGAACAGCAGCAGGATCAGCCATGCAGACGGGTGCCATACAGGCCACGTGAAAAGCAGCATGCCGGCCAGGCTGTCGACCTGGTCGATGACCCAGAACAGGCTTCCGACGACACCCTGTCCTTTTTTACCCGGACCTATGCCGATCTGTCGTTTCGCGAAGCTGTTGGGCAACTCTGCGACGATATAACCAGTCCCGAGCAGGAACCCCCAGGCGACGGGATGCAGTTCCGCGAATGGCGTGAGAGTCGGAAGGTCGATGCAGCAGGCGTCAAGGGCTGCCAGCGCCCAGGCGCTCGCGGTCATCGTGGCGATGGTGACGACTGCCCCGCGCCAGGTCTTGTTGTCGCCGAATAGCCGTCGGCCACGGAACGTCGCGCCGCCGTCGATGGGAAGCGCACGCAGCCCGGGGAGCAGGTCGCGCTTCAACACAACGAGGTGCACCAGCCCGGACACGATCACCGGCACAGCCACCCACGACAGTTGCAGCAGCAGGTTCATCGCGGTCTCCACAAATTGCCGCCGGCTCAAACTTACCAGATGCGCCAGCTCAGGATATGGGCAGCACCGTCGTCTCCTTGATCACGGTGACGGCAACGGAGGAATTAATGGACTGCACGTACGGCAGCTTCGAGAGGTGGTCGAGATAGAATGCCTCGAAGGCCTTGATGTCGCGGGTCACCACGCGAAGCATGAAGTCCCACTCGCCCATGGTCGTGTAACAGTCGAGTACCTCGGGCCGCTCGCGAATCGCGGCCGCGAATGCCGCGATGGCATCCCGTCCCTGCGAGGAGAGCTTTACGTGCGCGAAGATCGTGACGTCGAGCCCCAGTGCCGCGCGATCGAGCAGCGCGACACGTCCTCGAATGACCCCGGACTGCTCGAGCTGCTGGATCCGTCGCCAGCAGGTAGTGGTCGAAAGCCCGGTGCGGGCCGCCACCTCGGCCACCGGCAGGGCTCCCTCCCGCTGTAGCAGGTCAAGGATGCGACGGTCGAGACGATCGATCGTTACGTGGGACAGATCTTTCATTAATTTATCCAACACGAAACAAACATTCCGCATTGTTGCAATGCATCGCAATGAATTCAACGGCTTGGCAGGCTCGGGGGTAACCTACCGCAGACTCCGGCCCAGCCTCAGGATCCAGTCAACCATGCCAAGACGATCACGCCTCCACACGCCGCAGCCGCACTCGCGCCCTGGCGAAGCCCCCGATTTCAGTTACCTGGAGACGTCGCCAGCCGGCGCGATCGCCCGGCCGGACGTAAACGCCCGAGTACGCGACATCGGCAACCTGTCGGTCGAACTGGTGCGTGTACTCGACGATGAACACCGCGCCGTTGGCCCCTGGCACCCGCACCTTGATCCCCCGGACCTGCAGGTCGGGCTCAGGCACATGATGCTCACGCGCGTCTTCGACGATCGGATGCAGCGCTCCCAGCGGGCGGGAAAGATCTCGTTCTATATGCGCTCACTGGGCGAGGAGGCGGTCTCCGTTGCCCAGTGCATGGCGCTGCGACCCGGGGACATGCTGTTTCCGTCGTACCGGAACCAGGGCCTGTTCATCACGCGCGGCATGCCGCTGGTGGACATGATGTGCCAGTTGCTGTCCAACACCCGCGACATGTGCAAGGGGCGCCAACTGCCGGTCATGTACCACTGGGTCGACGGCCGCATCTTCTCGATCTCCGGCAACCTGACAACGCAGTTCCCGCAGGCGGTGGGCTGGGCCATGGCCTCGGCGATCAAGGGCGAGGACGACATCGCTGCAAGCTGGATCGGCGAGGGTTCGAGCGCGGAGGCGGATTTCCACCACGCGATGCTGTTCGCGTCCGTGTACCAGGCGCCGGTGATCCTGAACGTGGTCAACAACCAGTGGGCGATCTCGACATTCCAGGGTTTTGCCGGCGGTGAGCAGCGCTCGTTCGCGGCACGCGGGCCCGGCTACGGCATGGCCGGCGTGCGAGTGGACGGAAACGACTTCCTCGCGGTGTACGCGGTGACGCAGTGGGCGGCGGAGCGCGCGCGCAGGGGCGCGGGCCCGACGCTGATCGAGCACGTGACCTATCGTGCCGCTGCCCACTCGACCAGCGACGATCCGGCGCGCTACCGTCCGAAGGACGACTATGAGAAGTGGCCGCTCGGTGATCCGGTCGAACGACTCAAATCCCACTTGATCGTACTCGGCGAATGGTCGGAGGATCGCCACGCTGCATTGCAGAAGGAACTCGAGCAGCACGTGGCCGAGAGCTGGAAGGAGTCCGTGCAGTACGGCACGATGAACGAAGGGCCGCGACTCAACCGGGACCTGATGTTCGAGGACGTATTCAAGGAGGTGCCCGCCAACCTCAAGAAGCAGCGCGAGCAGTTGCGCGCCGAGCTGGAGGGCTGAGTCATGCCACAGATGAACATGATCCAGGCGCTCAATTCCGCCATGGACATCATGCTGGGCCGCGACCCGAACGTGGTTGTCATGGGCGAGGACGTTGGCTTCTTCGGCGGAGTGTTCCGTGTCACCGACGGCTTGCAACGGAAGTACGGCGAGCATCGCGTGCTCGACACGCCGATCGCAGAGGGAGCAATCATCGGCGCGGCCATCGGCATGGGCGTCAATGGTTTGCGGCCGGTGGCCGAAGTGCAGTTCGCCGACTACATCTACCCGGCCTGTGACCAGATCTTCAGCGAACTGGCACGACTGCGTTACCGCAGTGCCGGCGAGTTCTGGGCGCCGGTGACGGTGCGCACGCCCTGCGGTGGCGGCATCCGCGGTGGCCAGACTCACTCGCAGAGCCCCGAGGGCATTTTCACCCATGTCTGCGGCGTAAAAGTCGTGATGCCGGCCAACCCCTACGACGCGAAAGGATTGCTGATCGCCTCGATCGAGGACGACGATCCGGTGGTCTTCTTCGAGCCGAAGCGTATCTACAACGGCCCGTTCGACGGCGAGCCCAACAAGCCGGCGGTACCCTGGAGCACGCACCCGAAGGGTGAGGTGCCCGAGGGCTACTACACGGTGCCGATCGGCAAGGCCGAAGTGGTGCGCAAGGGCTCGCAGGTCACGATCGTCACCTACGGCACGATGATCTATGTCTGCGAGGCTGCGGCACGCAGCCTTGGCCTCGACGCGGAGATCATCGACGTACGGACCATGGTCCCGCTCGACGTCGACACGATCTGCACCTCCGTGAAGAAAACCGGGCGCTGCCTGATCGCGCACGAGGCGACGCGCTTCTCCGGGTTTGGCGCGGAACTCTCGGCGACCATCCAGGAGGAGTGCTTCTGGGACCTCGAGGCTCCGATCGGACGTGTCGCCGGCTGGGACACGCCGTATCCTCACGCCTTCGAGTGGGAATACTTCCCGGGCCCGGCGCGCGTTGCGACAGGGCTCAAGGCCGTGATGGAGACGCCATGACCCGCTACGTGTTCAAGATGCCCGACCTCGGCGAAGGAACCGTCGAGGCGGAGGTCGTGGCCTGGCACGTCAAGGTGGGTGACACGATCGAAGAAGACCAGGTCATCGCCGAGGTGATGACCGAGAAGGCCGCGGTGGAAGTGCCCTCGCCGGTGAGCGGGCGCATCGTGTCACTGACGGGCGCGCCAGGCGACATGGTGCCAGTGGGCGCCGAGTTGATCGTGTTCGACATCGACGCCTCCGACGACGAGTTGCCAGAACCCACGTCGGCCGCAGCGGCGCCCGGCGGCCCCGAGGCGGTGCACGTACCAGCCGAAGCCACTGGCGCCGCGCCTGTGGCGCCCGGCGGAGCGAGTCGCGCACACGGCGACCCGCGGCGACGCGGACGCGTGATGGCTTCGCCAGCGACGCGCCGGCGCGCGCGCGAGGCTGGCATAGACCTCGCAGAGGTCGAAGGTTCCGGCCCGAGTGGACGCATCACCCGACAGGACTTCGAGGCGGTGCTCGGCGGCGTCAGCGTGCCGAAGGCCGCGGCCAAAACTGCCGCAGTGCTGGGCGCTGGCCCGGCAAGGCGCACCGGCACCGAGGAGGTCAAGGTCATTGGCGTCCGTCGCGTCATCGCAACGCGCATGACCGATGCGAAGCGCAACATCCCGCACTTCGCCTATGTCGAGGAGGTGGATGTCACCGAGCTCGAATCGCTGCGGCAGCACCTTAACGGCCGTCTGCCGGCAGGCGCACCGTCGTTCACGTTCCTGCCGTTCATCGGCATCGCGCTTACCCGGGTGCTGGTCGACTTTCCGCAGTGCAATGCTCACTACGACGCCGAGCGCAACGTGCTGACCCGGCACAATGGCGTGCACCTCGGGGTCGCTACGCAGACGCCAGACGGCCTGAAAGTGCCGGTCGTGCGCCACGCCGAGGCGAGGACGCTGTGGGATCTCGCCAGCGAGATCCGCCGGGTGTCGGAAGCCGCGCGCACCGGCAAGGCGGCGCGGGAAGAACTCTCGGGATCGACCATCACGATCACCAGCCTCGGCAGGCTCGGCGGCATCGTCTCGACGCCGATCATCAACGCGCCTGAGATGGCCATCATCGGCGTCAACAAGGCGATCGATCGGCCGATGGTCGTGAATGGCGCGATCACCGTCCGCCGGATGATGAACCTGTCGTCGTCCTTTGATCACCGCTACGTTGACGGCTACGACGCAGCTGCGATGATCCAGGCGCTCAAGGATCTTCTCGAACACCCAGCAACCATCTTCATCCCCGGTTAGGCACATGCACACACTCGAATCTGACCAGCAGCTCCTTGGCTCAAGCCGCAGCAGCGCGAAGCCCCAGGCACGCCCGGCCTTCGGCACGGTACTGGCCGACGAGATGGCGATCGCGACCTTCCGCGACGGCAAGTGGAGCACGCACGAGATGCGGCCCACTGGCCCGATAGAGATGCACCCCGCCGCGCACGTGCTGCACTACGCGAGCACCTGTTTCGAGGGGTTCAAGGCGTACCACTGGGCGGACGGAAGCGTGCGCGTGTTCCGCATGGACAAGCACATCGAGCGCCTGCGGCAGAGCGCGCGACTGCTCGCACTACCGGTGCCGGACGCGGGCCAGCTCGCTGCAATGATCCTCGGCGTGATCGACCGCGTGCGCGCGCAGGTCCCGGAGCCGCCGGGCGCGCTGTACATGCGGCCGCTGCTGTATGGCACGACGCCGAATATCGGCGCGGCTTCGGCACCACCGGACCAGGCGACGCTGATCGTGCTGGCGAGCCCGGTGTGGGATTACTTCTCTGGCGGCGTCAAACCGCTGCGCATCTATGTGGAGGACAAGAAGCACCGCACTGCCGACCACCTCGGCATGGTCAAGACCGGCGGCAACTATGCGGCGGCCATGGGCCCGACGCTGGCCGCCCGCGAGAAGTACAAGGTGGACCAGGTGCTTTTCTGCCCGGACGGTTCGGTGCAGGAGACCGGGGCCGCGAATTTCCTGCTGATTCGCGAGGGTCACATCCTTACGCGCAGCCTCGACGCGACCTTCCTGCACGGCGTGACCCGCGACTCTCTGCTCACGATGGCGCGTGAGATGGGTTTCAAGGTCGAGGAGCGCCTGTTCGATGTCGCCGAGATGCTGGAATGGGTGAAGACGGGCGAGGCCGCACTCTCGGGCACCGCGGCCGTGCTCGCGGGCGTAGGCACGCTGGTGCACGACGGGCGCGAGCACAAGGTCGGCAACGGCGAAGTCGGTCCGGTTACGTCAAGGCTGCGTGCGGCGCTGGTCGCGATCCAGAATGGCGAGGCGCCGGACACGCACGGCTGGACGACGCGCGTCTAGGCGCGCCCCGGGCCAGGTCAAGGATTCCACGTGACGGACAGCAGCCAGGAACTGCCCGGCATCACGTAGAACTGCGCGTCGCCGAGTTCACTCTCGGCGACCGGTTCGCGCACGTCGGTGAGGTTGTATCCGTCGAGGCGGACCTGCCACAGGCCGAAGCGGTACCCGACGCCTGCATCGAGCACGGTGTACGGGTCGGCCTCGGCGGTATTGCTCTTGTTGAGATACCGGCTGCCGACGTAGTTCGCGACGACCGATGCCACGAAGCCCTGCGCGGGGGCGTACACGATGCCGCCCGCCGCGAGATTGTCGGGTGACATCTCCAGCGTGTTGCCCTTCAGCTGCTGGGTCGAGCCGTCGCCAAGCAGCCGCTCGTAGTCGGTGAACTCGGCGTTGTGGTGCGCATAGGTCGCAGTGAGTCTCAGGTCGTCGGTCACGCGCCAGCTAGCCTCGACCTCGATCCCTGTGAATCGCTCGCTACCAGCGTTTGCCAGCGAGGGCAGGCCGTCCACGTTCTCCGGAATCACCAGGTTCTCGAAATCCATGTCGAACCACGACATCTCCCAGTCCAGCCGGCCACCCAGGTGGCGACCCTTGAGCCCGACCTCCCAGGTCGTGGCGGTCTCGGGCTTCAGGATGTCGCCCTCGGCCTCCGGCCCGAAGTCCACCGCCGCAGGCTTGTAGGTGTCGCGGTAGTCGGCGAACAGCGTCACACCGTTGCCTGCCTCGCCCCAGATCCGGTAGCTCGCGCCGACTACGCCCGAGAGGCGCGACTGGCTCTGGCTATCCGAGCTCTTCTCGGTCGGCGAGCCGGGGGCGGTGTAGTCGACGAGCTTCGCCTCACGGTGTTCGTCGGTCAGGTTCCAGCGCAGCCCGGCCTGCACCAGCCAGCGGTCGGTCGGGCGCCAGTTGCCTTGCGCGTACAGGCCGCCGAAGCTGCGCCGGTCCGTGGTGCGGGTAGCCTCGTCGATGGGCAGATCGTGCGAATTCGGCGGATTGCTGCCGTCGGGCAGCACGGCGTATTCGAAGTTCTTGCTCTGCTGCGAACCGTCGCCGTACATCCAGTCTGCGCCGACCAGCCAGTCGAAATGTTCACCCTGCTTCGGTGCGTAGTAGCTGTCGAAATAGAAGTCGTTGATATCGAGTTGCTGCCGGTACCCGTCGGCATTGGGAGTGATGCCGTCGTCGGCGAAGTCCTCGCGCAGGAATCCACGCGTCGTGCTGCCGTTGGTATACGCATAGGAGGCCGTCGTGACCCAGCGACCATCGCCGACCGGGTGCGTTAGGCGCAGGTTGGCCTGGATGCGGTCCTGGTCCTGCTTCGCGTCCTTAGGGTTCACGTTCGAGTCGAGCGGGAAGCGATTGGAGAGCTCGCCACCTTCGCGCGGATGCGGGCTCGCGGGATCCTGGTGCAGTGTCGTGCCGTCCAGATCCGCCTGCAGTTCGCCGATTCCGGTATCCGCCGCGGCGCGATAGAGCAGGTGGGCGCCGTCGGACTTTACCCGATCCTGCGTGTACTCCTGGCTCTGGACCTTGACCGCCAGCGAATGGCGCAGGTTTCCGGCCTCGGGCAGGTTGGTGGTGAAGCTCGCGATCCCGGCCTGCGGCGAACCACCCGCCACGACCGCGCGCGTCGGGGTCCTGCCCGCCGGGTAGTTCACGACATAGAGCACGCCCACGAAGCTGGTCGCGCCGAACATCACCGGCGCCGCGCCACGCATCACCTCGATGCGCTCGACGTTCTCGAGGCTCAAGGTCGCGAGGGCAGGGTTGAAGGTTCCGCCGTACGGAACGCCATCGACGACCAGCAGGTAGGCGTCCGCCTCGCGCAGGCCCCTCATGCCCGGGACCGCGCTCGCCGGCCCACCGTCGCCGCCAGGGGCGATGTCGACGCCGGCGACCAGCGCGAGCGCCGTGCGCAGGTCGCGCGCGCCGCGCGCCGTGCCTCGTTGCCGTCCACGATCGTGATCATCGCCGGGACGGACTCGACCGCGGCCGGAATCCTGGTTGCGGTCACCTCGATCAGCTCGAGCACCGGATCGTCGGCACTGTCGCCGGCGGCGCGCGCGAGCGACGGCAGGGCGATCATCGCGATCAAGGCCGCGGCAGTGGTGCCCGCGTTCAGCGTGTTATTCGGCATGAGGCAGGGCCGGCGAGAGCGCAAAGGGCGCGATTGTAACGTCCGTCGGCCGTCCGTTCACCCGTCGGACCCGGGGCGTGCGGGCGACCTAGGTCGTGCCGGTCGCCGCATCCATCGGCCGCGCGTTGAACAGCGTCGCGTAGACGAGTGCCCCCACGCCGCTCACGGCGGCCGTCAACACGAACGCGGCCGAGTAGGTGCCGGTGACGTCCAAAAGCCAGCCAGTCACCGCAACGCCGACGATGCCGGGGATGGTGGCGATGGTGTTGCTCATGCCCATCAGCTGTGCCGCGTGGGGAGGGGAAATATCCAGCCCGTTCGGCCCGTAGCCGGACCACGCTAGCCCCAGGGCCCCGGCGGCGCCGCACATCAGCACGAGTGCGAACGCCGGCGAATGGACGTCGCGCGCGGCGAGCAGGAATACCGCCGACACCACCAGCCCCGTGCACTGCATCAACTTGCGGGTGCTGGTCAACGAAGTGCCGCGGCTGATCATGCGATCCGAGACCGTGGCGCCGACATTGGTCACGACGAACATGGCCAGCCACGGCGCCGCGGAGAAGAATCCCGAGTTGGCGATGCTGAGCCCCTGCGCCTCTCGAAAGTAACTCGGCAGCCACGAGATCAGCACATAGAGGGTCCATGTGGTGGCGAACTGCGCTGCCACCATGGCCCACACGGCCGGCACGCGCAGCAGGTGGCCGAACGGAAGGGCATCGCCCGCGCCAGCGTCCTGCTGCATCTTGCCAAGCAGTGCACGCTCCGGTTCGCCGATGCGCGGGTCGGTTGCAGGGTCGTTGGCGACTCGCGCGAACCACACCACGCCCCACACTAGTCCGAGTACGCCGAACGAGTAGAACGCCATCGACCAGTGCCATCGCCCGACGATCCAGCCGGTCGCCACCAGGCCCACCACCGTGCCCATCGGGATGCCGCTCAGCAGTCGCGCCATGGCGCGGGTGCGCTCCGTGACCGGGATCCACCGCGAGTAGAGTTCGACGGACGCCGGGAATATGGCTGCCTCGCCGACACCCATCAGGATGCGGGTCGCAATCAGCAGTGGAATGGACACGGCTGCCGCGACCGGCGTGAGCAGCGTGAATACAGACCAGGCCACCACCGCCCAACCGAGCACGTTGCGGCCGCCGTAGCGCTTCGCCAGTGCGCCGCTCGCGTACATGAACAGCAGGTAGCCGACGAAGAACGACGAGAGCACCAGGCCTTTCTGTGTCTGGGACCAGCCGAGATCTTCCTGCATCGCCACCGCGGCGACCGAGATGTTGACCCGGTCGGTATAGGCAATGAACGAGGCGAGAAAGCACAACGCGACCAGTACTTGTCGGCGTGACCAGCCGCCTGCGACCTGAAGCTGCTTCACTTGATCCCTGCCCCCCTTGCGCCTCAGGATGAGGCAGCGGGGCGAGTCCATGCAAGGCCGTTCGGAATCTGGCGCCGCGCCCGGAGAGCGACGATGAGTACGATGAAGTCCGCGCGTATTCACGCCTACAGCCAGGACCCTGGCGACATCCGCGTCGAGGAGGTTCCGGTTCCGGAGCCCGGCCCGGGGCAGGTGCGCGTGCGCATGGGCATGAGCCCGGTGAATCCGTCGGACCTCAACTTCCTTCGCGGCACGTATTCGCAGGCACTCGCACGAATCATCTGGAACCGCGGCCGTGGTGGAGCCGATATGCCCGTGTGTTTCGATCCCGGGCTTTCCAACCCGTGCCCACAGCCGCCGTACGCGCTAGGTGGCGAGGGCGTCGGCATCGTCGAGGCGTGCGGGGCAGGTCTGCTCGCGAGAAGGCTGCGCGGCCGCCGCGTTGCGGTGGCAAACGGCCCGCCGAACGGGACCTGGCAGCAGCGCACGGTCGTCGACGCGAAGCGTGCCGTCGTCATGCCGGACTCCGTTCCGGACGAGCAGGCAGCGATGTTCTTCGTGAACCCGGTCACTGCCTGG
The DNA here is from genome assembly GCA_963732415.1 of uncultured Gammaproteobacteria bacterium. GTDB lineage: Bacteria > Pseudomonadota > Gammaproteobacteria > Steroidobacterales > Steroidobacteraceae > RPQJ01. The sequence continues at coordinate 41,158 of CAVSZK010000017.1, read as the reverse complement.
GTACTGGTTCGCGAAGTGCTCAAAGTGCCGCGTGGCGGCTGGGTGCTGGTGACCGCGGCCGGCTCGGCGCTCGGCAAGAGCGTGGTACGGATGGGCAAGCGCGATGGCTTCCGCACGATCTGTGTCGTGCGCTCGAGCGCGAACTCTGCGGAGCTTGCCGCTCTCGGTGCGGATGCGGTGATCGAGACCGACCGGCACGACCAGATCGACGAGGTGGCGCGGATCACGAATGGCCGCGGCGTCGGCTTCGCCCTCGATTGCGTGGGCGGCAGGCCGGCCGGCGACGTGGTTCGATGCCTCGGGCTCGGCGGCCGGCTCGTGATCTACGGCACGCTCGCGGACACTCCGCTCGAAATCCCGGGGCGCGACCTGATGATGCCGGTGGCGCAGTTGTCCGGATTCCTGCTGCCCAACTGGATGGCGCAGCAGTCGCCGTTCAAGCTGCTCGGCGTGTTGCGTGCGGTAAAGCGGCTGACGGTCGAGGGCGTGTTCCATACCGAGGTGGGCGCCACATTCCCGCTGCAGGACGTTGCGCGCGCCGTTGCCGCTTCACTCGAGCCCGGCAGGACTGGAAAGGTCATGCTGCGTATTGCATGACGCGGCGCCGGGTCCGCGCGCGGCAATCGCAGTCGCGCCAGCGGCGTCACGGACGATAGTCGGCAGTCAATCCGAGCACATAGACCCGGCTGCCGCTGATGGTACCGGTGACGTTCGGGATTCCTGGTAGTGGCACCGGGTAGGTGTCCTGTTCGACGCGAACCTTCCCCTGGCTGATGACCGAGAGAGCGACCCTGAGCAGCAGCGTGTCGCTGAACCGGTAGTCGGCGCCGGCCGCAAGGCGCAGTTGCTCGGCCATCGGGAAATAGACGGGCATCGTTCCACTGGCAGGCGCTGGATCACTGTCGTATGCGATGCCCGTTGCCAGCGTCCAGCGCGGGTCGAGGCGGTGGCGCAGTCCGACCGCAGCGCTCCAGGTGTCGCTTAGCCCGTCTTCAAACATCGGCGCTTGCTGTCCGGCCACGTCCAGGCGGGCGTGGCCGAATCGCGACCACTGCTGCCATCCGATGCTCGCCGCGAGCAGGGTGTCGGGCGAGACCTGGCGTGCTGCGCTGAATGTCAACTGCTGCGGCAGGCTGAAGTCGAGCTCCGCCGGCCCTTGTTGCTGCAGCATGCCCGCGAGCAACGGGTGGACCCCGCTTGCGCGCACTTCGAGGTCCATCGAGTGCGTCACGCTCGACGTCCACGCGAGGCCGATTCTCGTGCCTGCGCCTGGTCGGTAAACCACGCCCAGGTTTTCGACGGGTGCCCAGGAGTACCCTTTCATGTGAAGCTGCCCATCGGCCAGATCAAGCGGTGGTCCGTAGTAGATCGCTTCGTTGCTGACGGCCATGCCGGCCTGCACGTCGGCGTACTGCGCGCCGATCGAGGCACCGACGTCCAGGCTATCGGTGAGCCTGTAGGCGACCGCGGGGACGAGGTTGATGGACCGCAGCTGCGCGTCCTCGATGGCCCGGCGTCCCGACCACTTGCTGCCAAAGTCGCATCCCAGCCCGACATTGCCATAGGCGCCGACGCCGACGGCCCAGCGGGCTTGCTGTCGCATGGCGAATGCGGACAGCGCCGGCATGGCTCCCTGTTCGTTCACGGCGGATCCGGGCGTCGCCCCGCTGCCCTGGAATTCCAGGCTCATCCTGACCGGCATGGCGACCATCGATACCGCCGTGCCGTTGAGCGCGACCATGCCAGCGGGATTCGACCCGATCGTCGTGGCGTCGGTGGCGATGGCCGTGCGGCCAGCAGAGGCCATCGCCATGTCGGGGCCACCGGACTCCGAGAGCCAGGCGGCGGCAGCGACGCACCGGAGACTGAAAAGAAACGCAATCGAGCCGACCACGCATGCTGTGCTTCGGCTGGCTGTCCTGGGGCAGAGATTCATGGAAGTGCACTGTTATGCGCGAAAATGCTGGCGTGAGAGTAGCCCGGGTACCCGGTTCGCGATTTCGCGCAGGCAATGCGCAATTTTCGTTTTCTTGCAGTAGAGTGCCGACCAGCACCATGGCGAACCACGACAGAATGCCTGCATTTCTCCGGCGACTGCTGGGTCACCCGGAGCTTTCATGCCTGATTCCGGCCGATCCGGCGTTCACGCTGGAACGCTATCGCGCGCTGCTCGAGGTCGTGGAATTCCCGCCGCTGCCCGGGCCGCTGCTCTTCGTTCACACCGGCGGCAAGCAGGTCTCCTACCGAGCGGGCCTGGCGCAGACCGTCGGTCTGTCGATGCCGGGCCTGGTGACGCTCGTGCCCGCTGGCACCAGCGGCGAGCTGGCGTTGCGCGGGATAGGCGAGGGCATGGTTGCGTATTTCGAAACGGCGCGACGCATCCCCACTTGGGTGTCTTCACGCCGCGAGAGGGAACCGGTGACCTTCGTGGACAACGTCGTCGTCACGCTTGCGCAGCAGCTCGCGGTGTCGGTGAGCTCGCCGGAGCACGAAGACGCGTACCTGGCGGTGCTCGGCAACGCACTGCTGGCGCAGTTGCGGCACTCGCTGTCGGTGTCGACACCTAGCGAACCACTGCGCGGGTCCCGCAGCGCCCTTATGCTGGTCCACCTGGCGGTGCAGCACATACACCAGCACATCGACGAGCCGCTCGGCGTGGCGAGTGTTGCGGCAGCGGTCGGCGTGGGCGTCACGCATTTTTCGAATACGTTCAGGCAGGTCACCGGCGCGACTCCTCACCGCTACATACTCCGAGCGCGCATCGAGCGCGCTCGCGAACTGCTGCGCATGACGTCGCTGTCGGTCGGCGAAATCAGTGCGGCCGTCGGCTTTGCAGGCCAGAGTCACTTCTGCACTGCTTTCCGTCGAGAGACGGGAGTTACCCCGTCGTTCTATCGCCGCGGCGGCGTATCATCGGGTCGGCCCCGCCGCGAGCTGCACTGAAGCTGGTGCGTGGGGCAGCGATCGACGGCGACGACGAGGAGGCGGTCGAGTGCCTCGGCACGGGAGTTCGCTCGTGCTCGGGCTGCGCTTTCCGCCAGGCAACAAACCGCAACGAGTCGGGGAGAAATTGCATGGCCAACTACGTGGACGGATTCGTGCTTCCGATACCGAAGCGCAACACCAGCGCCTATCGGCAAATGGCGCGCAAGGCGGCCAAGGTCTGGCTCGAGCATGGCGCGCTCGAGTATGTCGAGTGCATCGCCGACGATGTGAAGCCCGGCAAGCACACCTCGTTTCCGCAGAGCGTGAAGCTCAAGCGCGGCGAGATCGTGTGGTTCTCCTACATCGTCTACAAGTCGCGCAGGCATCGCGACAGCGTGATGGCGAAGGTGATGAGCGATCCGCGGCTTGCGGAGATGATGCATGGCAAGGCGATGCCGTTCGACGGCAAGCGCATGTTCTGGGGCGGCTTCAAGGTAATGGTCCGGGCCTGATACCCGGCGGATTCCGATTCGTTCTGGCTGCCGGTGGCGTGCCCGGATGGCGTCGTCGGCCGCGGCCCTGGACGGCCGTGGATTCAGTCGCCGGTCCGTGACTCGAACCGTCCGATGGCCCGGTTCTTCGTTACGGTGCGCCAGTCGAACCAGCGGCCATTCATTGCGACGTACACGCCCGGCGGCAGCACCTGCACGAACGCGAGCGCGCAGCCGAGATTGAACAGGCCGTCGGAGCTGCCGAACGTGTAGGGAATCATCGCTCCCGTCAGCACGATCGTACGATCCGCGGCACGCTCACCGAGGTATCGCGCAGTCTCGGGCATCGTGTCGGTGCCGTGAGTGACGACGATGCGCTCGCGGCCGGGCTCCAGGCAGTTCTCGAGAATCAGCCCGCGGTCCTGGTCCGTCATCTCCAGGCTGTCGACCATCATCAGCGTGCGGATCTCGAGGTCGAGGTCCGCGCGGGCCAGCCGCAGCATCTCGTGGACATGCGTGTCCTTGAAGAACAGCTGTCCGCTCAGCTCATCGTATTCCTTGTCGAAGGTGCCACCGGTCACCAGCAGGCGTATCTGCATGCGAAAATGCTCCGGGCCGATGCTGCTGCCGCTCCGCCAGGCAGTCACACGGCGTAGGAAAACGAATCCCTGCTGGTCGCAGGCGAACCGGCCTCAACTAGGACTTGCCGCGCACCTTCTGGACGACGAACAGCAGGATCGCTGCGCCGAGGATCGACGCTATCCAGCCCGCGCCCTCGCCAGGCATGTACCAGCCGAGTGCCTGGCCGATGAATCCGGCGCCGACCGAGCCGGCGATACCGAGCAGGCAGGTCATGATCCAGCCCATCGGCTGATCACCCGGAAGTACGAGACGACCGAGCGCGCCGACGATCAGTCCGACGATGATTGTGCCGATGATACCCATGCGAGACTCCCTCTTGCCCGTTGATTGCTTCGGTTGTCGATGATTCGCGATCGACCGCAGCGTTACGAATGTCGCCGCGTGCGGGTAGGATACACAGATGATGCGCACGATCTCCATCCGCGGCGGCAAGGGCGGCGCCGACGCCCTGTTCGTCGAATCGCTGCCGGTGCCCGAGCCGGGAACCGGCGAGTTGCTGATAAGGGTCAGGGCAGCAGGCGTGAACCGGCCCGACATTTTCCAACGGGCGGGCTTCTACCCGCCGCCGCCCGGAGCGCCTGCCACGCTCGGCCTCGAGGTGGCCGGCGAGGTGGCCGCAATTGGCGACGGCGTCACGCGCTGGCGGCCCGGCGATCGGGTCACTGCACTGCTCGGTGGCGGAGGCTACGCGGAGTACGCACTGGTCGATGCTCGACACGCCTTGCCGGTGCCCGAGGGTCTCGACTTCGTCCACGCTGCCGCACTTCCGGAGACTGTCTTTACCGTGTGGAGCAATGTGTTCGAGCGCGGGCGGTTGCAATCCGGCGAGACCCTGCTGGTGCACGGCGCCAACAGCGGCATCGGCGTCACGGCGATCCAGCTGGCGAAGGCGGCGGGCGCGCGCGTTTTCGCGACGGCGCGTGGCGAGGCCAAGGCAGCCCAGGCCGGCGAAATCGGCGCCGATGTCGCGATCGATGCCGCGGTGGGTGACTGGGCCGAGGGCATCAAGGCGGCCGGTGGCGTGGACGTGATCCTGGACATGGTCGGCGCCAGCTATTTCGAGCGTAATCTCGACGTGCTTTCTCCGGACGGTCGCCTTGTGGTTATTGCGACGCTGACCGGCCACGAGGTTCAGTTGAATCTTCGACTGCTGATGCTGAAGCGGCTCACCGTCAGCGCATCGACGCTGCGGGCGCGCCATGCCGACGAGAAGGCGCGGCTCGCGCGCGCAATCGAGGATCGCGTCTGGCCGTGGATTGAAGCCGGGTCGGTGAAGGTGCGGGTTGACCGGACATTCCCTCTGGAGCGCGCCGGCGAGGCCCACGCGTGGCTCGAGAGCGGTTCGCAGTTCGGCAAGGTAGTGTTGACCGTCGAGTGATCGAGTGGCGCGCACCGCAGAGTGCCGTATATCGCGGAAGCCATGGGAAATTTGGGATGGCCCTGTAGAATCTGCGACGCGGGCCTGTAGCACAGCGGTTAGTGCAGGGGACTCATAATCCCTCGGTCGTAGGTTCGAATCCTACCGGGCCCACCATACAAGATCGCCCGTGCGCGTGACGGGCGGGCTGGCAAGCCGACACACGGGGCAGGAATGAACGATCTGCGTGACCTGCTCGAGAGCAATCGCCGCTGGGCCGCCGGCGTAGCGGCCCGTTCGCCGGATTTCTTCTCCGGGCTGGTCGCGCAGCAGGCGCCCCGCTACCTGTGGATCGGTTGTTCAGACAGCCGCGTGCCCGCCAACGAGATCGTCGGGCTGCCGCCGGGCGAACTGTTTGTCCACCGCAACGTGGCGAACATCGTCATGCACAACGACTTCAGTTGCCTGTCGGTGCTGCAGTACGCGGTCGAGGTCCTCGGCGTCGAGCACATCATTGTTTGCGGCCACTATGGATGCGGCGGCGTGCAGGCGGCCTGGGAAGGTCGGCAGCTGGGACTGGTGGACAACTGGCTGCGGCCGATCCGTGACCTGGCGCAGCGGTACCAGGAGGCGCTGGCTCAGTTACCGGAGCCGTCGCAACGGTTCGACCGGCTGTGCGAATTGAACGTGCTGCTGCAGGCACTCCGCGTGTGCCGGACGACGATCGTGCAGCAGGCCTGGGGGCGCGGGCAGGATCTCACGGTGCACGCCTGGGTATATCGCCTTACGGACGGGCTGCTGCACGACCTGGGCTTCAGTGTTTCCGACAGCACGAGCACCGAGACGGAATTCGAGCGCGTCGTGGAACTCGGTACGTCGGGAACCTGATCCGGTCTACGCGGGAACGATGAGCTCGACCGGCATCGCGCTTTTTGACACTGCACTCGGCAGGTGTGGCATCGCCTGGACGGAGATCGGCGTCGTCGGCGTCCAGCTTCCAGAGCCTGTCGGTGCCGAGCGCGCCCGTATGCTGAGGCGCTTTCCAGACGCCGTCGAAACGACGCCGCCGCCGGCCGTCCAGCAGGCCGCGGCCGGCATCGCTGCGCTGCTGGGCGGCGAATCGCCTGACCTCGACTCGATCGTGCTCGACACCGGAACGGTGGCGGAATTCGACCGTTGTGTGCTCGACGCCACGCGGCGGATTCCACGCGGGACGACACGGACCTACGGGGAAATCGCCGCACAGATCGGCGACCCCGGCGCCGCTCGCGCGGTCGGCCAGGCGCTCGGCCGGAACCCGTTCCCGGTCATCGTGCCCTGTCATCGCGTGCTCGCCGCGGCGGGCCGGCCCGGCGGGTTCTCGGCGAATGGCGGCGTGGCGACCAAGCTGCGTATGCTTGCGATCGAGGGCGCGCCGGGAAACGTCGAGTTCGATTTCTGAAGGAGTGCTTCCGCTGACGACCTTCGACCTGGACCTGCTGCAGACGCTGGTGCTGGCCACGGCGCTCTATTTCCTCGGGCACTTCCTGGTGCGTCGCGTGCCACCGCTCGCGCGCTACAGCATCCCCGTGCCGGTCGTCGGGGGCGTGCTGTTCGCAATCGTGGCGGCGCTGGCAGGCATCGTGGCGCACGTGCAGTTCAGCATCGACTCGTCGCCGAAGGATCCGCTGCTGCTGGCGTTCTTCGCGACCCTGGGACTCGGTGCAGACGTCAGGTCGCTCGCACGTGGCGGAAAGAAACTCGTGGTGCTGCTGGTGTTGTTCGTCCTGGTCATGATCATGCAGGACGCAATCGGCCTGGTCCTTGCCCGCGTCCTGGACCTGCACCCGCTGGTCGGGTTGCTGGCGGGTTCGATCTCGTTGATCGGCGGGCACGGTACGGCGGCAGCCTATGCCGCGAATTTCTCCGATGTCCGCAACCTGCAGGGCGCGCTGGAGCTCGGCATGGCCGCGGCCACGGCGGGGCTGGTGCTCGGCAGCCTTCTGGCTGGAGCCGTTGCAGAGCGCCTGATTCGGCGCGCTGCGGCGAAAGCGCAATCGGCGTCTGGCGGGGCAGCGGCGACGCCGGAGCGCGTGGACGCCGAGAACCCCGTGTTCCTGCCGATCACCAGCGAGCAGTTGCTGTTCGTACTGACGGTCTGCCTGGTGTGCATCGGTGCTGCCTACACCGTTCACGGCTGGATGAAGGGCTCGGGCATCCTGCTGCCGGACTTTCTCTGGGCGCTGCTGATCGGCATGGCGGTGCGCAATATCGCGGCGCTGTTGAAGATCGATGGAATCAACGACCGCGCGGTACAGGCGGTCGGCAGCGTGTCTCTGTCGCTGTTCCTGGTAATCGCATTGATGGAGATGCGCATCCTCGACGTCGCCACGCTCGCGGGGCCGCTGCTGGTCATCATCGGCGTGAATGCGGTGGCCACTGCGGCGTTCGCATATTTCATCACCAGCCGCGCGATGGGCGGTGACTACGATGCGGCGGTGGTCAGCGGGGGGCAGGTCGCCGCCTGCCTCGCCACGACTGCGGTCGGCATGTCGGTGATGCAGACACTGACCGAACGCCACGGCCCGTCGCCGCTCGCATTCCTGCTGATACCGATCGTAGGGGCGTTCTTCGCGGACATCGCCAACGCTGCGGTGCTCCAGGTCTACTTCGCGCTGCCTTCACTGGGGTTCTGATCGTGCGAATGTTGAGTCGATTCGCCCTGCACGTCGCGTTCGCGCTGCTGCTCGCAGCCTGCACGCGCGGGCCTGCCGAGGCCGGCCTGCAGCAGGACGTCCAGGCGCGCGTAGATGCGCTGTTCGGCCGGCAGGTGCTCGAGATCGAGACTTTGCGACGCCAGGGCAGCGCACCGTATCGCACATCCGGGGACGGTAGCCGGCAGGTGATCGTGTACTACAACGCGATCTTCAGGCTTGCCGAGGCCTACGACCCGTCTGACTGGCAGGGCCTCGGTCCGACGATGATCGCGAACGCGATCGGTGCCTCTGACGAGGGAATAAGTGGCCTCAAGTCCGGGCGCAACGAGCCGGGCACGCAACTTCGCGCATACGGGTCCATCGTCTACCGGGTCGCCGACGACGGGTGGCAGCCGGCGGATGTCGTTGCGCCGCGCCCGGCGGCCGCCGCGGCCACGGGCGGCACCGTCCCGAAGTCCGAGGCCGAGGAACTCATGAGGAGTCTCGCCGCATTGGTGCAGCAGGCGCCGGCACGCCGCGGACCGGACGACGAGATCATCGCGGAGGAACTCAATCACGCACTTGCCGCAATCCGCCTGCGGATGAACAAGGAAGGCAGTCGCGTGGTCGTCGCGGCCGGGCCTGCCGGGGGCGAGTATTCGAGGTTTCTCGCGTCGGTGATCGGGCGAAGGGAAGGGCAGAGTCCGATCACGATCGCCGAGACGGCTGGCAGCGTCGAGAACGCGATGCTGATCGAGCGCAACGAGGCCCGTGCGGGTCTCGTCCAGAGCGATGTCGCTGCTGCCGCGATCACCGGGTACGGAATATTCTCGGGCACCGGGCCTCTCGGGCACCTGCGGGCAGTGGCGAGCCTGTTCCCGGAACCGGTGCACATCGTGGTGCGCGCCGACTCAGGCATCGATCGAATCGAGGACCTGGTCGGCAGGCGCGTGGCGCTCGGCAGCATTGCGTCGGGCACGCGGCAGACGGCGATTGGCGTGCTCGCGGCTGCGGGAATCGGCATCGACCAGGTCGTCGGCATCGAAGAGCCGAGCCCACAGGCGGCACTCGATGAACTCGCGGCCGGCAGGATCGACGCCGTGATCGAGGTCGTATCAGCGCCGTGGCGGCAACTCGAGATCGAGATGCACGCCTCGCGGCTCAGGCTGCTGCCGCTCGACCCGGAGACGGTTGCCCGGGCCGTCGCGGAGGTGCACGGCCTGCTGCCGCTCGACATCCCCGGTCGAACCTACCCTGGACTGACAACGAGCGTGCCCACGGTGGCTGCTACCGCGCTGCTGGTCATGCGCGACGACGTCCCCGGCGCAGTGGTCCAGCACACGCTCGAGCTGCTCTACGCGTCCGCGGCGAGCGGTGACGCGGGCATGCAGGCGACACGACTCTCGAAGGACCGTGCCACTTCGGGCATCACGATCCCGATGCACCCGGCAGCCGAGCGGTACTTCGTGCCGCTCGGAACCGATCAGTAGTTGTCGACCAGGTACTGGTAGGCGATGCCGGTGATGTAGTCGAGCAGGTTGTCGTCACTCTGCCCGATTGACCAGGCGCCGGCCATCGCGTCGGCGGAGCGCTCGATCCGCGGCTTCGCGAGCACCTGGCCACTGGCCTGGTCGGTCAGGACGAAGTCCATGTCGATCTGCGAATTGCCAGCCATTGCGCCAGCCCAGAACCGGGCACCGCCGCTCACCACCTTAAGCGAGGCGAGGCGGGGCTCTATCACCAGCGTGCCGGTGCGGCCGTCCGTCCCGCCGGCCGCCGCCCACTGGTCGAGGAGGGGCTGAATCCTGGCCTTGAGGGAGCTCTCCAGCAGGGCTGCTTCCTCGACCTTCGCGTGGTCCGCCCTCACGGCCTCGCTCAGGACCATGGGCTTCAGCTCGAAGCTTGCGAACGTGGACAGGCGCTGGGCAGGCGTCGCAAGCCGGGCCGCCTCGGTCTTCGACACCGAGGCGAGAGTCTCTGGATTTGTCGCACAACCGACCAGCGCAAGGCATACGGCTATGATCATGGCTCTCATGTGCATCCCCTCGTTTGTTGCGGAGTGCACCGGCCCGCGCGCCAAACCTGTTGCTGGCAGGCCTGCCTGCAGAGTGCCGGCTTTCTGCGAAGAATCGTGAAGGGGTCGCGAGGCCAACTCAATCGTGGCTTGCCGCCAGTTCCGTGAAGGTCGACCGCGGGCAAAAAAAGGCCCCTCGCGGGGCCTTTCTTCGTGCCTGCCTGCCGCCGGCCCGGATCAGTCTTCCAGGAAGCTCCGCAGCTGCTCGCTGCGGCTCGGGTGCCGGAGCTTGCGGAGCGCCTTGGCCTCGATCTGCCGGATGCGCTCGCGGGTGACGTCGAACTGCTTGCCGACTTCCTCGAGCGTGTGGTCGGTGGTCATGTCGATGCCGAAGCGCATGCGCAGCACCTTGGCCTCGCGCGGCGTCAGGCCGGCGAGCACCGAGTGCGTCGTTTCGCGCAGCGATTCCATCGTGGCGGAGTCGATCGGAGACTCGACCGACGTGTCCTCGATGAAGTCGCCGAGGTGCGAGTCCTCGTCGTCGCCGATGGGCGTTTCCATCGAGATCGGTTCCTTGGCGATCTTGAGCACCTTGCGAACCTTGTCCTCGGGCATTTCCATGCGCACCGCGAGTTCGTCGGGCGTCGGCTCGCGGCCCATCTCCTGCAGCATCTGCCGCGAGATGCGGTTCAGCTTGTTGATGGTCTCGATCATGTGCACCGGGATGCGGATCGTGCGGGCCTGGTCGGCGATCGAGCGCGTGATCGCCTGGCGGATCCACCACGTGGCGTAGGTGGAGAACTTGTAGCCGCGGCGGTACTCGAACTTGTCCACGGCCTTCATCAGGCCGATGTTTCCTTCCTGGATGAGGTCGAGGAACTGCAGGCCGCGGTTCGTGTACTTCTTCGCGATCGAGATCACGAGTCGCAGGTTGGCCTCGACCATCTCCTTCTTCGCGCGGCGCGCCTGGGCTTCGCCCACGGCGATTTCGCGGTTGATGTCCTTGATCTCGCCGATCGTGAGATGCGTGCGCACCTCGATGTCGTGCAGCCTTGCCTGCTGCTTCTCGATTTCCTCGCGCATGCGTCCGAGCGCGGCCGAATGCTTGCGCTTGGCACGGACGTGCTTGTCGAGCCAGTGCAGGTTGGTCTCATTGCGCGGGAACGTCTCGATGAAATCCGCGCGCGGCATGCCCGCATCGCGCACGCAGATCTGCATCACGGTCTTCTCGATGCTGCGGATTTCGTTCAGGTGCCCGCGCAGGTGCGAGACCAGCTGCTCGAACATGCGTGGTGCCAGCTTGAGCTCCATGAATTCGGCGGCAAGCTTGCGGCGCAGCTTGACGGTCTTCGGGTCCTTCGGGCCCTTGTCGTCGAGAGCCTTCACCACCTGGGCGTAGGTCCGGGCGAGCGACGCGAAGCGGGCGGCGGCCTCCTCGGGATCCGGACCGGTCTCCACCGCCTCCTCTTCCTCGGCTTCTGCCTCTTCGTTGTCGTCGTTCTCCGCCGCCTCGGCCTTGGCGGCTGCCGCCAGCTTCGGATTGATCGGCTCGGCGATGACGTCCGGTGCGTTCGGGTCCACGAATCCCACGATGATGTCGATCAGGCGCCCCTGGCCTGCCTTCACCGGCTCGTAGGTGCCGAGCAACAGCTCGTGCGTCGGCGGGTACAACGACAGCGCGTGGCGCACGGCCTCGAGGCCTTTCTCGATGCGCTTGGCAATCGAGATCTCGCCCTCGCGCGTCAGAAGTTCCACGGTACCCATCTCGCGCATGTACATGCGGACCGGGTCCGTGGTTCGGCCGAATTCCGCGTCCACGGTCGTCGCGAGTGCGGCGGCCGCTTCTTCGGCAGCCTCGTCGTCGGCGACGACGGTCTCGCGCAGCAGCAGGGCCTCGGCGTCCGGTGCTTTCTCGTACACCGGAATGCCCATGTCGTTGATCATCTGCACGATGTCTTCGATCTGCTCCGGATCAACGATCTCGGAAGGCAGGTGGTCATTGACTTCCGCGTAGGTCAGGAAGCTCTGTTCCTTGCCGCGCGCGATGAGCAGCTGCAGCTGTGTCTGGCGATCCTCGGGCGTGGTCGGCGGCAGCGCGCTGGCGATCTTTTCCGAGCCAGCCTTTGCGCCCCGCTTTTTCTTCCGACCAGTCGCCTTCCCGGCCGGGGCCGGCGTCGCGGCAGGCGCCGCCTTGGCTACAGGTGCAACCTGCTTTTTGGCCGGAGCCGTGGCAGCGACCGGCTTCGCCGTCGGCGCCTTTGCGGATGCCACCGGCTTGGCCGGCCTGGCAGTCGAGGCCCTGGCCGGTTTCGTCTTGGCGTTGGCAGCCTTCTTGGGCTTGCTGGAAGCGTTGGCGGCCGCCTTCTGCGGCTTGGACTTCGCAGCGACGGCGACCGTCGGCTTGTGGTGCTTTGGTTTGGCGCCCACCGTCTTCGCCGTCTTCTTCGCCACGGCCTTCACCGCCTTTGCAGGCTTCGTCGCCGTCCTGGCGGACTTTGTCGCCTTCGCAGGCTTGGGGCGGGCCGTCGGTGCCTTGCGGGCGGAAGCCTTCTTGGCTTGCTTGCTTGCAGTCTTGCTCAAGATGGACGCCTCAGAAAATGTGCTGGATAAAAGAGCGGAACTATACCACGGCCCGCCCCGCAGCCGCCTCGGCTATTTTGCCTGGCCGGAGCGTGCCGCCCGACCGATAGTGCGGATAAGTGACTGAATTTCAAGCTTGTCTTCGGCGCTGAGCGGGGCCTCCCGCGCCTTCTCCTGCAGTGCCTCGAGCCTGGTGACCGTGTCTTCGTCGACCAGCCGATCGATGGCCGAGCGAATTTCAGCCGCAGCAGCGTCGGAGTCGGCGACCAGGCATTCCGCGGCGGCCAGCTTGGAGAGCGGCGCATGCTCCGGGCGATCGCGCCAGCGCTCGAGCAATGCGGCCATGCTGCCCGGCGGGTCTTCGCGGAGCTGGGCCAGCAGTTCGATCAGCAGGGCCACGCCCGGCCGGTCGACCCGCTCCAGCACCTCCGCTCCCTGGACTCCGGCGGCGGCGGCGGGGTAGTGCACCAGCAGGCTGATGGCCTGACGAACCAGGTTTCCTCGACCAGCGACAGGGGCCTGGACTGGGCGGGCAGGGCGCCGCCCGGCTTGAGGCGCGTCCCCGTGGGCCGAGCCTGGCCGCTCGTCCTCCTGCAGTAGTTCCGCGAGGCGCGCAGGTTGCATCCGCACCGCCTCGGCCAGCTGGGAGACCAGCAGTTCGCGATACACGTCGGACGGGATCTTCCGGATCAGCGGTCGTGCCAGTTCGACCAGTTTCGCGCGGCCGTCGACGCTCGATGGGTCGCTGCGCGAGGCGAGTTCGCGAATCAGGTAGTCGGACAGAGGGAGTGCGCCAGCCATCCGTGCCTCGAATGCGGCCGCACCTTCCTGCCGCACCAGTGTGTCCGGATCGTGGCCGTCAGGCAGGAACAGGAAACGTACCTGGCGACCCTGCTTGACCTCGCTCACGGCGTTTTCGAGCGCGCGCCATGCCGCTGCCCGACCGGCGCGGTCGCCATCGAAGCAGAACACGACCTCGCCGACGAGCCTGAAGATGCGCTGCAGGTGTTCGGGCGTGGTCGCGGTGCCGAGCGTGGCTACCGCGTACGTGATGCCGGCCTGGTGCAGGCTAACCACGTCCATGTAGCCCTCGACCACCAGCAGTCGCTGCAGGCTGCGGGTCGCCTGCCGGCATTCGAACAGGCCGTAGAGCTCGCGACCCTTGTGGAACAGTTCGGTTTCGGGGGAGTTCAGGTACTTGGGCTCGCTGCCGTCGAGCACCCGTCCGCCGAAGCCGATGGTGCGCCCGCGCGTGTCACGAATCGGGAACATCACCCGGTCGCGGAAGCGATCGTAGAAGCCCGGCGTGTGGGCGCGCCCGGGTTCCACCTGGCGCTCGACCACGAGGCCTGCACGATGCAATACCTGCCGCTCGTCGTCAGTCGTCCCGTAGCGATCCAGCAATGCATCCCAGCGGGCCGGCGCGTAGCCGATGCCGAAGCGCTGGATGATATCCGGGGACAGGCCACGTTGCTCCAGGTACTCGCGCGCTCTCGTTTCCCCGCCAACCGCCTGGCGATAGAAGAGCGCCGCACGCTCCAGCGCCACGTAGATCTCATCGTGCGGCTGCGCCGGGGCGCTGCCACCACCCTCGCGCGGCACTTCGAGCCCGGCGCGCGCAGCGAGATCCTCGACCGCCTCGACGAATCCGAGGTGGTCGTACTCCATCACGAAACCGAGCGCGGTGCCGTGCGCGCCGCAGCCGAAGCAGTGGTAGAACTGCTTGTCCGCACTCACTGTGAACGACGGGGTCTTCTCGTCGTGGAACGGGCAGCAGGCCTTGTACTCGCGGCCCGCACGCTTCAGTTGAACGCGACTGCCGATCACCTCGATGATGTCGACCCGCGCGATCAGTTCGTCGATGAAATGCTGTGGAATCCGGCCGGCCACGGGGGCGTTCAGCCGCTGAGCGTGGCCTTGATACGGGCGCTCACGGCACCCATGTCGGCGCGGCCCGCGGCCTTCGCCTTGACCGCGGCCATGACCTTGCCCATGTCCTTGATCGACGCGGCGCCGGTCGAGGCGATGGCGTCGCTGATGATTGCGTCGATCTCGGCCTCGGTGAACTGGGCCGGGAGGTAGGACTGCAGCAGGACGATCTCGGACTTTTCCTTGTCGGCAAGGTCCTGGCGCGCGCCCTGCTCGAACTGCACGATCGACTCGCGCCGCTGCTTGACCATCTTTTCCAGCACCGCGATCACCTGCGCGTCGTCGAGCGTGATGCGCTCGTCCACTTCGCGCTGCTTTATCGCAGCCTGCACCATGCGGATGGTCAAGAGGCGCTCCTTGTCGGAGGCCCGCATGGCGGCCTTCATGTCCTCGGTGATGCGCTCCCTGAGCGTCACGGGACCCGGGGGCTCAGTAGTTGCGGGCGCGAGGCGCCGAGAAGTCGCGTGCGCCTCGCTTCTGGTGGCGCTTCACTGCGGCTGCCTTCTTTCTTTTACGCTCCTGGGTCGGCTTCTCGTAGAATTCGCGACGCCGGAGTTCAGTCAGTACGCCGGCTTTTTCACAGGCGCGCTTGAAGCGGCGCAGGGCGGCATCGAAATATTCGTTCTCACGAATGCGGACGCTGGGCATCGAAACCTCGTCGATCGGTCGGATCTAGGTACCCGACCGGGACCCAAGGGTCTCGCTGCCGGGAAAAAGGACCGCGAATTTTAGAGAGCGTGGGCGGGAATTGCAAAACATGCGGGTCCTTGGGCTGGAAACCTCCTGTGACGAGACGGCCGTGGCGGTCTACGACGGCGCCGCGGGACTGCTTGACCATGAGCTGTACAGCCAGGTCGACCTGCACTCGATATACGGCGGGGTCGTGCCCGAGCTGGCATCGCGTGATCACTTGCGCAAGTTATTGCCCCTGTTGAAGAAAGTGGTGGAATCCAGCGGCGGCGCAAGGGCCATCGACGGTATCGCCTGTACCACGGGGCCGGGCCTCGCGGGGGCGCTGCTGGTCGGGTCCTCGGTGGCCCGCAGCCTGGCTTATGCCTGGAAGGTTCCCTGCATTGGCGTCCACCACATGGAAGGCCACCTGCTCGCGCCGCTGCTGGAGCCCGACCCGCCGGAATTCCCGTTCCTGGCGTTGCTGGTCTCCGGTGGGCACACGCTGCTCGCGTTCGTGCGCGGGGTCGGCCAGTACGAGGTCCTGGGCAGCTCGCTGGACGATGCTGCCGGCGAGGCCTTCGACAAGACCGCGAAACTGCTGGGGCTCGGTTACCCGGGTGGCCCGCAGCTTGCGGCGCTCGCGGAGCGCGGTCGGCCCGGAGTGTTCAATTTCCCGCGGCCGATGACCGAGCGGCCCGGACTGGACTTCAGCTTCAGCGGGCTCAAGACCGCGGTGGTCGTGGCGCTGCGCGGCAGGACCCTGGACGATCAGACCCGTGCCGACGCCGCGCTCGCGTTCGAGGAGGCGGTCGTGGATACGCTGGTGATGAAGTCGAAACGCGCCATCGAGGCAACCGATGCGCGGACGCTGGTGGTTGCCGGTGGCGTTGGCGCCAACCGCCGCCTGCGGGCCCGCATGCTGGCGATGGGCGAGCGCCACGGAGTCCGCGTTGCGTACCCGCGCCCCGAATTCTGCACGGACAATGCCGCGATGATCGCGCTGCTTGGGCACCTGCGCCTCTCGGCCGGACAGCGGGGTGACCTGGCCATATCGGCACGCGCGCGCTGGTCGATGAGCGAGCTGGTGCCGCCGGCGGCAGGCTTGCAGTCCTGAGCACCAGCGCCGACCCTTCCATCCTTCCGCCATTGCCGACGATACCGCCCATGACATCCATGACCAGCAACTCCACCGACGTGATCTTCCTGGGAGGCCTTACGGTCGACTGCATCGTCGGCATCTGGGACTGGGAACGGCGGGTCAAGCAGAAAGTCGTCCTGGACGTGGAGATGGCGACCGATATCCGCCGCGCGGCGGCCTCGGACTCGATCGACGACACCCTCGATTACAAGCGGGTCGCGAAGCGGCTGCTGGGATTCGTCGGTGAATCGCAGTTCCAGCTGGTCGAGACACTGGCCGAGCGCGTCGCGGAACTGGTCGTCACCGAGTTCGACGTGCCGTGGGTTCGCGTACGGCTGAACAAGCAGGGCGCAATCCGCGGCGCACGCGACGTGGGCATCCTGATCGAGCGACGGCGCGAGGACTACGCAGCGCCCAAAGGTTCCAAGTGACTGCGGTTTTCGTCGCGGCCGGCAGCAATGTCGAGCCGGTGACGAACCTGCGGCGCGCGCTCGACGAACTTGCCCGGCACTACCCGCTCTTGCGTTGCTCAGGCGCCTATCGAAATCGCGCGATCGGTTTCGAAGGTGATGATTTCGTGAACCTCGTCCTTGGGTTCGAGACCGACGACGATGTGCACGAGGTGCTCGGCCATCTGCACCAGGCCGAAACCCTCTGCGGGCGCGCCCGCAACGATCCCAAGTGGGCGCCACGCGCAATGGACCTCGACATCCTGCTCTATGGCGAACTCGTGTGCGATGAACCCGGGCTCAAGTTGCCGCGGCCCGACCTGGTGCGTCGCGCCTACATGCTGGGGCCAATGGCGGAGCTCGCACCGGACTGCGTACACCCGGTGATCGGCGCCTCGATGGCCGAGCTATGGTCAGCCTTCGATCGAGGCGCCCACGACATGCGGTCGGTGGAGTTGGGGTGGCGCGCGCAGGGCGAAAATTGATTCGGCCGGCTTCGCCGCAGGCAAGTTGCCCTTCAGAGGCTGCGACCGCCATCCACCGTGATCACCTGCCCGGTGACGTACGGCGCCTCGGTGGCAAGGTAGAGCGCAGTGCGGGCAATGTCGTCCGGCGAGCCACTGCGTTTCAGCGCCGTCCTTGCAATGATCTCGTCCTTGAGTGCCGGGTCGAGGTCTCGCTCGGGCCACAGCACCGGGCCTGGGGCGATGCCATTCACGCGCACGTCTGGTCCCAACTCGCGGGCCAGCGACTTCGTAAGCATCATCAGTCCGGCCTTTGCGGCCGAGTACACGGGATGCTGCTTGAGCGGGCGCCTGCCGTGGATGTCCACCATGTTCAGGATCAGGCCCTGCGAGGCCCTGAGTGCCGGAGCCGCGGCCTGGGACAGGAACAGCGGTGCGCGCAGGTTGGTGCCGACCAGGTCGTCGAACTGCGCGACGGTTATCGTCCCGACGGGTGTCGGGTAGAACGTGGAGGCGTTGTTTACCAGGACATCGAGCCGGCCGAATCCGTCCAGCGCCGCCGTCACCAGGTGTGGAAGGCGCTCGACGTCGTGCAGGTCGGCGCAGGCGGCGATAGCGGAGCCTGCGCGCCTCGAATTCAGGTCGGCCACCAGCGCATCGGCCGCCGGACGCGAGCGATGGTAGTGCACGACCAGGTTGGCACCGGCCTCGTGGCAGTGACGCGCGATTGCCGCGCCGAGGCGCTTCGCGCCTCCGGTGACGAGTACGCAACGACCGGCGAGCGGAGCTGCTGTCTGCATGTTTCGACGATACCGGAGACCGCCGGCGCTGTCGCGCCAACGGGCGAGCATTGATGGGCGGGCAGGGGGAACTGCCGGGCCTTACTGCCGATGAGATCGAGCACGGAGAGCGCCTGTCGGGGCGGATCCGCGCAGCCATTGTCGACGCGGGTGGCTGGATCAGCTTTGCGCGATACATGGAAATGGCCCTCTATGAGCCGGGGCTGGGTTACTACAGCGCCGGCGCGCGCAAGCTCGGTGAGGGCGGTGACTTCGTCACTGCGCCCGAGGTCGCGCCGGTGTTCAGCCGCTGCATGGCGCGGCAGTGCGCGGAGGTGCTCGCCGGACCGGGCGGCGAGGTGCTCGAACTCGGCGCGGGGTCGGGGGCGATGGCTGCGGCCATGCTGGCCGAGCTGGATTCACTTGGCACACTGCCCGTGCGCTACCGGATCCTCGACTTGAGCGCCGACCTGCGCGCCCGGCAGCGCTCGACACTGGCCGCGACCGTGCCGCACCTGCTCGAGCGGGTCGAGTGGCTGGATCGCCTGCCCGAGGGTTTCGAGGGCGTGGTCATCGCCAACGAGGTGCTCGATGCGCTGCCGGTCGATCGGTTCGCCTGGCGCGGTGGTGAGGTCCGGGCGCTCGGCGTCGTAGTGGGCGCGAACGGCTTCCAGTGGGCCGAGGCGCCCGCCGGTCCCGAGCTCGGCTCCGCAGTCGAGGCGATCCGCCGCGAGTGCGGCGCGGACTGGCCTGACGGCTACGTCTCGGAGGTCAACACGGGTCTCGCGGCTTGGCTTGCGGCCATCGCAGGCGCGCTGGCGCGGGGCGTGGTGCTGCTGGTGGACTACGGCCTGCCGCGACGCGAGTTCTACACGGCCGAGCGCAGCGCCGGCACGCTGCTCTGCCATTTCCGTCACCGCTTCAACGACGATCCATTCACGCGGCCGGGCCTGCAGGACATCACCGCCTGGGTGGACTTCACCGCGGTCGCGGAGGCAGCGGCGGACGCGGGTCTCGACGTCGTCGGGTACACGACGCAGGCGCATTTCCTGATCGGCAACGACCTCGACGGCTGCCTGCAGGGCGTCGCCGGTCTCGACCCCGTGCAGCGGGTCAACCTGACCCGCCAGGCGATGGTGCTCACGCTTCCGGGCGAAATGGGCGAGCGCTTCAAGGTGATCGGGCTTGCGAAAGGTTACGATGCGCCCCTTCGCGGATTCGCCGTGCGAGATTTCCGCCACACGCTGTAGGTGAACATGGATCCTCTGCACGCCATCGTCCTTGCCGTAGTGCAGGGACTCTCCGAGTTCCTGCCGATCTCGAGCTCGGGACACCTGATACTGATCCCGCACTTTTTCGGCTGGGCCGACCAGGGCCTGGCCTTCGACGTCGCGGTACACGTGGGCACGCTGATCGCGCTGCTGGTGTATTTCCGGCGCGAAATCGTGGCGATGACAGTGGCGTGGTTCGGGTCGGTCTTCCAGCGTCAGCACACTGACGACAGCCGCCTCGCCTGGCAGGTGCTGGTCGGCACGATCCCGGTTGGTCTCGCGGGCCTCGCGTTAGGTGACACTATCGAGGCGCACCTGCGCTCCCCACTGTTCGTGGCGGGAACGCTGTCGTTCTTCGGCCTGCTGATGTACGCGGCCGACCGCCTGTCCAGTGGCACACGTAACGAATACTCGCTCACCTGGCCGCAGGCGGTCGCCATCGGTTGCGCACAGGCACTGGCGCTGATGCCGGGCACGTCGCGCTCGGGGATTACGATCACCGCCGGACGCGCCGTCGGGCTGGCACGATCGGGCGCCGCGCGTTTTTCGTTCCTGCTCGCGATTCCGGGAATCACGGCCGCTGGCTGCTACGAGGGCTTGAAGCTCGCCACCTCCGACGCTGTCGTCGGCTGGCCGCCGATGGCGATCGGCGTTCTTTTTTCGGCGCTGTCCGGGCTCGCGTGTATCCACCTGTTGATCCGCTTTATCGAGCGCATCGGGCTGCTGCCGTTCACGATCTACCGGCTCGCGATCGCGGCGCTGATCGTCTGGCATTTCGCCTGAGCGCGCTGCTCAGGCGGCAAGCGCCTCGCGAATCGCCTCCACCCGGGTCGCGCGCATTCGCTCCGCAATGACGGGGCCCGTGCTGCCGGCGAGGAATTCCGGCTCGAGGCGCACGCGCGCCGCGGCATCTCGAGCGCGCCGCAGCAGGCCCGCCTGCGGATATGGTGCCGCCCGCAGGTCGGGGCCGCGCCCGCGTGCGTCCGCCTCGCAGGCGAGCAGCAGCCGGTCGAATCGTTCTGCCCGACGGAACGCGTCCGTTGCCTCGAGCAGCTCGAGCATCGTGACGGGGCGCAGCTCGGCCGCCCGATGCACCTTCGCGTGGTGCCGCGCCACGAGTACCGCGAGGTCACGGTGCTCGTTCGGGACCTTGAGCCGCGCGCAGACTGCTTCGATCAGCGTGGCACCGGCTTCCTCGTGACCCAGGTGGCGCGGCCACTGCTCGCGCGGCGTCAGTCCCTTGCCGAGGTCGTGCACCACCGCGGCGAAGCGCACCGTGGTGTCGGGCGAGAGGCTCGCCGCGACCTCGAGCGCCTGCATGGTGTGCACCCCGGTGTCGATTTCCGGATGCCACTTTGCGGGTTGTGGCACGCCGTCGAGCGCGGCGACCTCGGGAAACACGGCTGCGAGTGCGCCGCACTCGCGCAGTACCTCGAAGTACACGGACGGCCGCTCCTCCCCGAGCGCTCTCTCGGTTTCCACCCAGACACGCTCCGGCACCAGCGCCGCCATTTCGCCGCTCGAGACGATGCCCCGCAACAGTTCCATCGTCTCCGGCGCGACGCTGAAGCCGAGCGGGGCAAAGCGCGCGGCGAACCGCGCAACTCTCAGTACTCGCAGCGGGTCTTCGACGAAGGCTGCGGACACGTGGCGCAGCACCCTGGCTTCGATGTCGCCACGCCCGCCGTGCGGATCCACCAGCGTCCCGTCGTCGTCCTGCGCTATTGCATTGATCGTGAGGTCGCGCCGGCCGAGGTCGTCCTCGAGCGTCACGTCCGGCGAAAAGCGAGTCTCGAACCCGTAGTAGCCCCGGCCGGTCTTTCGCTCAGTGCGCGCGAGCGCGTACTGTTCGCCTGTCGTCGGGTGCAGGAAGACCGGGAAGTCCTTGCCCACCGGCCGATAGCCGAGTGCGATCAACTCGCCAGGCGTCGCGCCGACGACGACGTAATCGTGCTCGTGGGGTTGTCGGCCGAGCAGGCGGTCGCGGACCGCGCCACCGACCAGGAAGATTTTCATGCAGTGCATCGTAGCGGAATGCGACACGCGCCGGCGAGCCGGGGAAGGCGGCGCTCGCTGGCTGGTGCGCAGCCTGCTGGCCTGCGGCCTCGCGTGCACGCTTTCCGGTTGCTACGTGATGCAGGCGGCGACGGGACAACTCGACGTCATGGCGAAGAGCCGACCGATCGACGCCGTCATCGCCGACCCGGCGACGACCGAGGCGACGCGCGGGAAGCTGGAGCTTGCCGTCCAGGTACGCGCATTCGCGGTGAGCGAACTCGAGCTGCCGGACAGCCGCAGCTACACCAGGTACGCGGACATCGGGCGCGAATATGTGCTCTGGAACGTGGTCGCTACCCCGGAGTTCTCGCTGCGCCCGCTGCGCTGGTGCTTTCCGATTGCCGGCTGCGTGAGTTATCGAGGGTATTTCCACGAGGCCGATGCCAACGCATTCGCGTGGAAGCTCGCAGCCCGCGGTGACGACGTAATCGTCGAAGGTGTTGCAGCCTACTCGACGCTCGGCCACCTGCCGGACCCGCTGCCGAGCACGATGATCGGCTGGCGGGAGACGCGGCTGGTCGGGACCATATTCCACGAGCTCGCGCACGAACGGCTGTACGTCGCCGGTGACAGCGGATTCAACGAGGCATTCGCCAGCGTCGTGGAGGATGCGGGCCTGCGCCGATGGCTGGAGTCGCGGGGTGAGCAGCGGCAGCTCGAGGCGTACGAGGCATCGCGCAGCCGGCACGCGCAGTTCGTGGCGCTGCTGGGCGACGCGCGCGAGAGCCTGGAGCGCCTCTACCGCGGCGACCAACCGCCGGCGGAGAAGCGAGTGGAGAAGAACCGCGTATTCGGCTTCCTCAAGTACTCCTACCAGGGCCTGCGGCAGCGGTGGGGTGGTTATTCCGGCTACGACGACTGGTTCGCGCGGCCGCTGGACAACGCGAGCCTTGCGTCAGTGGCCACCTACCGAGGCTGCGTACCGGGACTGGAGCGGGAACTCGCCGCCGCGGGATCGATGCCGGTGTTCTACGTTCGTGCAGAGCAGCTTGCGAAACTGCCTTTCGCCGAACGCCACGCTGCCGTGTGCGACCGCCGATAGTTGTCGCCCTCTGCGAATGTGTACCTCGGCCGGGTGCCGTCGTCAGGCGCGCCCTGAGTTGGCGCGGAGGTACGCGGGAACTACGCCGCGCATCGACGTACGCTCGATTCCGAGCGCCGCAAGGCCGTCGCAATCGCAGACCGAGTCGAGCGTGGCCGAAAGGTAGTTGTCGGTCGAGAACGGCTTGCCAGGGACGTAGTCCATTATTGCCGCCTGCAGCCTCGACACGGGCTGGGGTAGCGGCAGGACCCAGCGTCGCAGCCCCAGCGCAGCGGCAGTGTCGCGCACGATTCCGCCCAGCGTGTGCACTTCCGGCCCGCAGAGCTGGAAGGTCTGTCCGGCAACGTCACGGCGCTCGATGCAGCGCGCGAACGCCTCGACCACGTCACCCACGTACACGGGCGCGAACTGGGCGTCCGCGCAGGCGAGCGGCATCACGCCGGGAACGATCGGCAGCATCGCCGCGAACTTGTTGATGAACTCGTCACCGGGTCCGAATACCACTGATGGCTGGAAGATCACGAAATCGGGGCTGCCGTCGGCGCACTCGCGGCGGATGAAGTCCTCGGCCTCGCCCTTGGACTTGAGGTAGTGGCTGGGGCCGCGCTGCGAATCGGCCTTCAGGCCGCTCATGTGCAAGTAACGCCGGACACCCGCGGCGCGGCAGGCGCGGACCACCTTCATCGGCAGTTCCGTGTGCACGCGGCGGAACTCCACGCCCTTGCCGTGCCCGAGCCGGCGCTCGTTCAGGATACCGACCAGGTTCACGACCACGTCGCAGCCGGCGAACGCGCGCTCGAGCGCGGCGGGGTCGTGCACGTCCGCCGACACGAGCCGCACCGTGGGCAGCACCAGCAGGTCGCGATTGCCGGGCCGGTCGCGTGTCAGGATCTCGACAGCGTGGCCATCGGCCGCGAGGCGGGAAACCAGGGCACGGCCAATGAAGCCCGTACCCCCGAGGATGCAGATCCGCTGTCCTGTCATCGGCTCAGCGAATCGGGATCACGAGGATCGCGCTGCCACGGCGGAGCTGCACCACGAACGCCTGCGCGCCCTGCGTGGCCTTCTGGAATTCCGCAAGGTTGGCGACCTTGTTGCGGCCGACCGCAACGATGACGTCGTTGGCGCGCAGGCCCCGCTGCGCGGCCGGGCTGCCGTTCGCCACCGCGCGCACCAGCACGCCGCCGCCCTGGGCATCCACCAGGTCCGCGCCCTCCAGTCCTTCGTGCATGCCGGCGGCAGCGGCTTGCTCGGCTGTGTCGCGTTCGCCGATCGTGGCGGTCACGCGGCGTGGCTTGCCGTCGCGGACCAGCGAAATGTCCACCTTGTCACCTATATGCAGCATGCCGATGGAGTTGCGCAGCGCCGCCGCGTCCTTGACCGGCTTGCCGTTGACCGCGGTGATCACGTCACCGGCCTTGATGCCGGCCTTTTCGGCGGCCGAGCCGTCGACTACCTGCGACACCAGCGCGCCCTGTGTATTGGCAAGATCCATGCTTTCGGCAATGTCGGGGGTCAGCGTCTGGATGTTCACGCCGAGCACGCCGCGGCGGACCTCGCCGTACTTGATCAGCTGCTGCATCACGTTCTTCATCATGTTCGACGGAATTGCGAAGCCGATGCCGATGTTGCCGCCGGTGCGGGAGAGGATCGCCGAGTTGACGCCGACCAGTTGTCCGCCGAGGTTCACCAGTGCGCCGCCCGAGTTGCCGGGGTTGATCGACGCGTCGGTCTGCACGAAGTCCTCGTAGCCCTCGGGGTTGATCCCGGAGCGGCCGAGTGCGCTGATGATTCCCGATGTCACCGTGTGCCCCAGGCCGAACGGATTGCCGATGGCTACCACGAAATCGCCGACCTCCAGCAGGTCTGAATCGGCGATCGGAATCTCTGTCAGGTTGCCCGCCTGCACCTGCAGCACGGCAATGTCGGAGCCGGTATCCCTGCCGACCACCTTCGCTGTGAGCGAGCGGTTGTCGAGCAGCTGCACAGTGATCTCCTTCGCATTCTCGATCACGTGGGCGTTGGTCACGATGTAGCCGTTCTTTGCGTCCACGATCACGCCCGAGCCGGCGGCCTGGACCTCGCGCTCGACCGGCCCGTTCGGGAGATCGAAGAAGCGCCGGAAGAACGGGTCGTTCGCCAGCGGGTTCTGTTGCGTGACGGTGCCGCGTGTCGCCACGTTCACCACGGCGGGCGTGGCGCGCTTCAGCATCGGGGCGAGCGACGGCACCGGCGTCTCGCCAGGCTGGGCGGGGATCTGGGCCGTGGCCATCGCGGACCATGCGCCAAGCAGCAGCGCGGCGAGACTCAGGTGCAACTTCATGCGGGATTCCTGCGGGTTGTTCATGGTGAGTCGATGGGGCCGCGAGTCTAGCAGGCAACCCCACGAGTCCCGGGCAGGCGCCGCGGAACCTCGGATTGTGACTGTCGTTGGTGCCGCCAAGTTCCATGTGCTGGCGACCTGGTATCCGTGTCGTGTAGATGGACGGGCCGGCGGGCTTGTGCACAGGCCGTTAGCAAGCTGTGGATTTCCGGTGCGGAGTGCGTGGACACAACATGTTGTGTTCCGGCGGCATCACGGGGCTTGACTCACGGGCGATTTCGCGCATGCGATCGCTCTTCAGTTGCTTTCTCATAACGTATTGTTTTATATAACATAAATGATGTGGCATCGCAGCAGAAAAAGCGGTTGACGGGGGGGAGGGGGGTGCATAACCTTCCCTCCCTGACTCTACATGTTGTGTTTGGCACGATGCAGCTGCGACTCACGTCGTCGCGATCCGAGCCGGACCGGAATCTGGGGTCGGCTGGGCCCGTCGGGCCTCGCCAGGGGCCGTAAAAAAGGCTCCGTGGGGGGGATCAAAGGCCGCGAATCGCCTGAAGAATTTTGGGAGCCTGAGCTGCTGCAATGAGTACCGCCGTGAAACTCGAATCCCGGGATGCGCGAAGCATCCCGTACCAGGAAGCGTCCCTCGATATCTGGGACAAGAAATACCGACTGTGCGCCAAGGATGGGTCGCCAATCGACCAGTCGATGGACGATACATACAAGCGTGTCGCCCGGGCGCTCGCCGACGTCGAGAAAGAGGACGCCCGCGAGCACTGGTACGAGCAGTTCCTCTGGGCCCTGCGCCGCGGAGCCATCCCGGCGGGTCGCGTGACGTCGAACGCGGGCGCGCAGGAACACAAGCCGGCCACGTCCACGATCAACTGCACCGTGTCCGGCACCATCAGCGACTCGATGGACGACATCCTCGGCAAGGTCCACGAGGCCGGCCTCACGCTGAAGGCTGGCTGCGGCATCGGCTACGAGTTCTCGACACTGCGCCCGCGTGGCGCGTACGTGTCGGGCGCCGGAGCCTACACATCGGGCCCGCTGTCGTTCATGGATATCTACGACAAGATGTGTTTCACCGTCTCGTCGGCTGGCGGCCGGCGCGGCGCGCAGATGGGGACCTTCGACGTCGGGCATCCGGACGCGATGGAATTCATTCGCGCCAAGCGCGAGGCCGGCCGGCTCAGGCAGTTCAACCTTTCGCTGCTGGTGACCGACGAGTTCATGCGCGCCGTGCGCGAGGACGGTGAATGGCAGCTCGCGTTCCCGGTGCGCGAAACCGAGATCGTGGGCGAGGACACGACCGACACATCGAAGTTCGTCTGGCGTGAGTGGCCAGATGCGAAGAACTACGTGCGCAACGACGAGGGCCTGGTGCTCTGCATGGTCTACAAGACCCTGCCTGCCAAGCGCCTCTGGGACGTCATCATGTCCTCGACGTACGACTTCGCGGAGCCAGGCTTCGTGCTGATCGACCGCGTCAACGAGATGAACAACAACTGGTGGTGCGAGAACATCCGCGCAACCAATCCCTGCGGCGAGCAACCGCTGCCGCCCTACGGCTCGTGCCTGCTCGGTTCCGTGAACCTCACCAGCTTCGTGCGCGATCCGTTCACCGAGCAGACGCGCTTCGACTGGGACGAGTACCGGCAGGTGGTCCGCGTCTTCACGCGCATGCTCGACAACGTAGTCGAGGTGAACGGCCTGCCGCTCGAGCAGCAGCGCCAGGAAATCCACCGCAAGCGCCGCCACGGGATGGGTTTCCTCGGCTTGGGCTCGACGATAACGATGCTCGGCTGGAAGTACGGCTCGCGTGACGCGGTCGCATTCACCGAGCGGGTGTCCAGGGAACTCGCGATCGCCGGCTGGGAAGCGGCGCTCGAGCTTGCCGGCGAGAAAGGCCCGGCACCAATCATGCTGGAAGAGTTCGAAGTCACGCCCGAGATGCTGCGCAAGCGTCCGGAGATGAAGCGCGACGGCATCAAGGCAGGCCAGAAGCTGCCCGGCCGCGTGCTGCACGCGCGTTACAGCCGCTACATGCAGCGCGTGGCAGAGGTTGCACCGGACCTGGTCGAGCGCCTCGCCGAGGTCGGCGCGCGCTTCACGCACCACAGCTCGATAGCCCCGACCGGCACCATTTCGCTGTCGCTGGCGAACAATGCCTCGAACGGCATCGAGCCGTCTTTCGCGCACCATTACTTCCGCAACGTGATCCGCCCGGGCCGCAAGACCAAGGAGCGCATCGACGTGTTCTCGTTCGAGATGCTGGCCTATCGCGAGCTGGTCAACCAGGCCGCGATGCCGGGCGGGACGGGGCCTGCGGACAAGCTGCCGGAGTACTTCACGACCGCCGACGACGTGACGCCGCGCCAGCACGTGGACATCCAGGCGGCAGCGCAGAAGTGGATCGATTCCTCGATTTCGAAGACGGCCAATGTCCCGACCGACTACGACTACGACGATTTCAAGGACATCTACCTCTACGCCCACGAGCAGGGGCTCAAGGGCTGCACGACGTTCCGCTTCAACCCGGAGGCGTTCCAGGGCGTGCTGGTGAAGGAAGAGGACCTGAAGAACACCACCTACGTATTCACACTCGATGACGGCACCGAGGTGAAGTTGAAAGGCGACGAACAGGTAGAGTACGACGGCGAGACGCACACCGCCGCGAACCTGTTCGACGCCATCAAGGAAGGCTATTACGGGAAATTCTGATGAGCGCGTACAAGATCGAAAAGAAGATAGTCAAGTTCCGGGTCGACCGGCCCGAGGACAAGGCAGAAGCGAAGGCCGGGCCGCAGCGCGACGGTGCGCCGGCGGGCTCGCACGACGCCAAGGTCATCTGGATGCACGAGAGACTCGAGCGTCCGGAGATGCTGATTGGCTCGACCTACAAGATCAAGACGCCGGTGTCGGATCACGCCATGTACGTGACCATCAATGACATCGTTCTGAACGAGGGCACCGAGCATGAGCAGCGGCGGCCCTTCGAGATATTCATCAACTCGAAGAACCTCGATCACTTCCAGTGGATCGTCGCGCTCACGCGTATCATCTCGGCAGTGTTTCGCAAGGGCGGTGACGTCACTTTCCTGGTCGAGGAACTGAAGGCCGTGTTCGACCCGCGCGGCGGCTACTGGCAGTCGGGCGGCAAGTTCATGCCATCGATCATTGCCGAGCTCGGTCACGTGATCGAGAAGCACCTGCAATCCATCGGCCTTCTGCGCGATCCGGAGATGGACGAACACCGCAGGAAGTTGATCGAGCAGAAGCGCGAAGAGTACGAGCAGCGGCAGAAGCAGCAGGACGCGTTCGCCAAGAGCCACTACCCGCAGGGGGCGCAGCTGTGCACCAAGTGCAGTACGGCGGCCGTGGTGATGATGGACGGATGCATGACCTGCCTGAACTGCGGCGACTCCAAGTGCGGGTGACGGTCCGTATCCGAAGCATCGTTTTCCCGCGCGCTTGAGCTGGGTTCCCGCCAGCCGCCTGACGATATGGGGCGACCTATGACGGGGTGCAGCGCGTTCTTTCGAGGCGGCCGCAAGGCCGCCTCGCTTTGTCTTCGCGCCACGCAGCTATAATCCGCTCCCCATGAAACTCCGTGGATTATTGGCTGCCGCATTCGCCGTCGCACTGGCCGCATCGTCCGGCGACGTGGGGGCGCAGGGTTTTGGTTCGATGTCCAGTGGCCAGCGGCTACCGGACGAATGGACACCGGCTGCGGCCGATGCGCCGAATCCGTTCATGACTGCACCGGGCGCGGCCAGCGATGCGCCGAAACCGTTCATGACCGCACCCGGCGGCGCGGCCAGCGAGGCGCCGAATCCATTCATGACCGCACCCGGCGGCGCGGCCAGCGAGGCGCCGAATCCATTCATCACCGCACCCGGCGCCTCCTGCGAGTCACCGAATCCTTTCATGTCGAATCCTGAGCTTGCCTGCCAGGGGCAGGAACCGCTTGTGGCCTCGCCCGGCGCGGCCAGCGAGGCGCCGAATCCGTTCATGACCACGTCCGCTGCGCCTTGTGAAACGCCGAACCCGTTCATGTCTGCGAGTTCTGCTGCCTGCGATACTTCGAACCCGTTCACGCCCGGGCCGGGCGGAGGCGGCGGGCCTGAGGTAGCGCCGGACTCCGCGGGAACGACGCCCTTCGGTGTCGCGTATTCCGACGCCATCGCGGCAGCTCCGCCCGTGCTCGAGGCTGCCGACAAGATACTGGTCAAGAAGTCGGAGCGCAGGCTGTACCTGCTGCGATCCGGGAACGTAATTCGTGACTATCCGATCCGGCTCGGACTCAACCCGTATGGGCACAAGCAGCGCGAGGGTGACTTCCGTACTCCCGAAGGCGTCTACGAGCTTTCGAGGCGGAACACTCGCAGCGATTTCTTCCTGTCGCTCGAGGTGTCGTACCCGAACGAGGCCGATCGTGAACGTGCGCGAAGGAGCGGCGTCAGGCCCGGTGGGCTGATCATGATCCACGGCCAGCCAAATGCGCCGCGCAAGTCGCCCGCCTACTACACCAGCAAGGACTGGACCGACGGCTGCATCGCGGTCAACAACTCAGACATGATCGACATCTGGCAGCGCACAGCGGTTGGCACGACGATCGAGATCCGCCCGTGATGAAGCAGGTCGACCTGCCGGTCGCCTCGACCGAGGATCCGGATTCAGTCGATGCCCGCGTCACGCCGACCGGAAGCCTCGAGAATCTCTCGCAGCAGGAGGTTGACCGACTGCTCGACTCCTCGCGTGGAGGCCTGTATCCGCTGTACCGGCGCTGCTCGCTCGCGGTGCTGAACGCGGGCGGCGAAACCGACGACGCCCGTGCGATCTTCGAGCGCTACGCGGACTTCGACATCCGCATCGCCCGCCAGGCCTGGGGCGTGAAGCTCGAGTTGCGCAACGCGCCGGCGAGCGCCTTCGTCGACGGACGGATGATCCGCGGTATCCAGGAACACCTGTTCGCGGTGTTGCGCGACATTCTCTACACGCACGGCGAGGTCTACGAGCACGGCAGCCTCGAGCTGCATGACTCGCAGGGCGTCACCAATGCCGTCTACCGCATCCTGCGCAATGCCGGTGTGCTGCGCCCGCGCGTGCGACCCGACATCATCGTGTGCTGGGGCGGGCACTCGATCAACCGCGAGGAATACAACTACACCAAGAAGGTCGGCTATGAGCTCGGCCTGCGGGGCATGAACGTCTGTACCGGATGCGGCCCGGGTGCGATGAAGGGCCCGATGAAAGGCGCGACCATCGGCCACTCCAAGCAACGCATCCGCGACGGACGCTACATCGGCCTCACCGAGCCGGGCATCGTGGCGGCGGAGCCGCCCAACGCCATCGTCAACCAGCTGGTGATCCTGCCTGACATCGAGAAGCGCCTGGAGGCGTTCGTGCGCACCGGGCACGGCATCGTGGTGTTTCCGGGCGGGGCCGGTACGGCCGAGGAGATCCTGTACCTGATGGGCATCCTGCTCGACCCGGCCAACGAGCTACAGCCGTTCCCGGTCGTGTTGACCGGCCCGGAGTCGAGCAGGGACTATTTCACGCAGATCGACGGGTTCCTGGCCGCCACGCTGGGCCCGCGAGCACGCCAGTGTTATCGCATCGTCATAGGTGACCAGGCGGAGGCCGCGCGCGAGATGCTGCGCGGCATGGATGCCGTGCGTGAATTCCGGCGCCGGGCCAGCGACGCATACAACTACAACTGGACGCTGGCCATCGATCACGGGCTGCAGCAGCCATTCGAGCCCACGCACGAGGCGATGGCTGCGCTCGCGATCGACCGCGACCGCCCGCCACACCTGCTGGCGGCGCAGTTGCGGCGCGCCTTCTCTGGCATCGTCTCGGGGAACGTCAAGGAACAGGGCATAAAGCTGATCGAGCAGCACGGGCCGTTCGAGATCCACGGCGAGCGCGAGTTGCTGGCGCCGCTCGATGCGCTGCTCGAGGCCTTCGTTCGACAGGGCCGCATGCGCATAGGCGGTGACTACAGTCCCTGCTACCGCGTCGTAGCCTGAACTCGCTCAACTGTGACCCAGTACCGGACGCGGCGGGGCGTCCGCCGTAGCCTGCGTGTCAATCGAGTCTTGGCACCCATGAAAGACCAGAAAAAACCGGACGATGAGCAGGCTGCGGTGGAGGCGGAGAGCCCCGCCACGGCGCTGTCACGGCGCTCGAAGTTCGGCGCGGCCGCCGAAGGCTGGGATGCCTACAACGACTGGCTGGGCCGGGTCCGCGGCCAGCAGGGCAGGATTTCGCGCCAGGCCGTCGTGTCCCAGGCGCTCTACAGCGTCTCGAGCTACAAGACCTGGGCCGACAAGGCCCGGGGCGCCTTCGACAAAGACAAGTGACCGCCGGCTTCCCGGCCGGCTAACATCAGCTTCCATGTGGCCAAAGGCGCGCCCGGTGCGGCGATGCCTGCCGCAGACCTCACCGAGGGGAAGCAACCATGACCGAGAAAGAACCGCCGGCCCCGGACGCGCTGCGCGACCGTCTCACCGAAGAGCAGTGGCACGTGACACAGCGGAAGGGCACCGAACGGCCGTTCACCGGAAGCCACCTGCACAACTCTGAATGCGGCGTGTATTCCTGTGTCTGCTGCGGCCAGGAACTGTTCGCCTCGGACACCAAGTTCGACTCGGGTTCGGGCTGGCCGTCGTTCTGGTTGCCGCTGGCCGGCGATAGAGTCGCCGTGAACACCGATGCCACTCACGGCATGATCCGCCAGGAAGTCACCTGTGCCCGCTGCGGTGCGCACCTGGGCCACGTCTTCGACGACGGGCCGCAGCCATCGGGGCTGCGCTACTGCGTCAACTCCGCCTCGCTTGCGTTCAAGCGCGAAGAGCAGTCCGGCAAGTAGGCACACGCCACTGCCGAGGGGTGGCCATTGGCTTCAGCGTACGGCCGGGTTCAGGCTGTAGGTGCCGGTCAGCCGGGCCTCCGCGAGCACGTGACCCGCGATCGCCGCGGCAACCTGTGGTCCGGTAAACGGACCTTCGACCGGGCAACGCGCCAGGTCTGTCGCGTACAGCACGAAATGATAGTGATGCAGCAGTTCGTCGTTCCACGGCGGGCAGGGGCCGTCGTAGCCGAAGTACTGCCCACTCATTTCCGGATCGCCGGCGAACCATTGCGTGTAGTTGTTGATGCCCTGGCGCGCGCCGGCCGGTCCCTGCGGGGACTGCTTGCCGCGCGCCACGATGCCGTCCGAGCAGGCACCCGCTGCGATTTCCGTGACTGACGGCGCGATGTCCACCATGGTCCAGTGGTGGAAGTCCGCGCGGGGCAGCGATGCGGGCACGACCCGCCCTTCCTGGTTCACGTCGTCGGGTCGCGTAGGTACGTCTGGATCCACGCAGATGAGTACCAGTGACCTGGTGCCGGGCGGCACGCCCGTCCAGCCCAACTGCGGATTGCGATTGTCGCTGAGGTGGAGGTGCACTGCAGGGTCGGGGGCGGCGAACGCGAATTCCACCGGGATGGGTTGCCCATGGTCAAAGCTCGTGGACGTGAGCTGCATGTCGTTCTCCTGTGGTTTCGGCGGTCCTTTCGGTCGGGGCCGGGCCCTGATTCTGGCACACTGCCCGGACGGATGACGGGAGGGTGGTGTGAAAAGCGAGTTCCTGCCGCCGGTTCCGCAGCCGGCTGAGATCACTGGTCCGGCCGGGGTTCTCGAGGCGCGACTGGACGATCCGACGAATGGTGCGCCACCGAGAGCGATCGGCGTGGTGTGCCACCCGCACCCGCTGCACGGCGGCACGATGCAGAACAAGGTCGTCCACACGCTGGCCCGCGCAATGCAGCAGATCGGCGTTCCGACCCTGCGATTCAATTTTCGCGGCGTCGGGACGAGCGAGGGTGTCTACGCAGACGGCGTCGGCGAGATTGATGACGCGCTTGCGGCCATCGCGTGGGCGCGGGCGCGCTGGGACTGCGAGACGCTATGGCTCGCGGGATTCTCGTTCGGTTCAGCGGTGGCGCTGCAGGCATGTGCGGCGGCGGCGCCTGCGGCGCTCGTCACTGTCGCTCCGCCTGTCGGCAGGCTGCTGGTGGATCCGGTTGCGCGACCCGGCTGTCCGTGGCTGGTGGTGCAGGGAGACCATGACGAACTCGTGGACTTCGCCACGGTGAAAGCCTGGGTTGACGGCTACGATCCGCCGCCGCAGCTCGCGCACATGCATGGCGCGGAACATTTTTTCCACGGCAGGCTCGGCGAGCTGCGCTCCGTGGTCACTGATTTTCTTTCGGGAAAAACAGCCTTTTCCGGCTGAAGCCGCTTCCCAGGACGGGTGCGGCGAGGGTCAGGATCGGGGCGGCACGAGGCCGCCCCGCCCGGAAACTGAATCGGATCAGTTCACCATGCCCTTGAGGTTTTTCAGCGGCATGATGCGGACCTTCTTGCTGGCCGGCTTGGCCTTGAAGGTCATCTTCTCGCCGGTGAAGGGGTTCACGCCCTCGCGAGCCTTCGTCGCAGGCTTCTTCACCACCTTCATCTTCGCGAGGCCCGGCAGCGTGAACATGCTGTGGCTCTTCAGGCTCTTCTTGATGACCGTTCCGAGCGAATCGAACACGGCACCAACCTGCCTCTTGGACAGCCCCGTGTCCTTCGAGATTGCCGCAAGGATGTCCGACTTGGTCGGTGCAGAACTCTTCTTTGCCATTTAAGTCTCCTGTGGATGGATCGCGGGCCGCTGGCCCCGTAAATCTTCGGCGCGCTGGAAAATAGCACAAGATTCCCGCGTGTTTAAGCGCTCCGACGCCTTTTTTTCAGGGCCAGAGCCATCAGTCTGCGTAGAACTCACGCTTGAACTGGACCGTGTACTTGGTGTGCTGGCCAGGTGGCACGACATTGATGTCGAACACCAGGATCTCGTTGCCGCTGATGCCGACCTCGCCAATGTAATAGACGGACGAGCCTTCGGCGATGCGCCGCATCGTCAGGTCCTTGGTCTGCCCGGTGAGGTTGTATGCCGTCGCGGTCACCAGGCCATCCGCCGACGACGTGGTGCCGTCCGCGTTCTCGTGCTGCAGCGAAACATTCAGCAGTACACGGTTCGCGCTGCGCTCGATGCCATAGGCGCGCGCAACCTCCGGCGTCAGCATGTCGGTACGTACTGCGTTGTAATGCAACTGGAATTCGCCAAGATCGCGCGAAGTGGGTTCGCTCGGTGCCGCGGTCTGGGCGGTGCCCTGCACAGGGTCACCCCGTCCGCAGCCCGCCAGCGCGGCCATGACGCAGACGAAAAATGGAGCGAAAAGGCGTGCTGTGCGTCTTGCCATTCGGATCCCCTGACAAGCTGGCGAGTGGCGTGCGACAACTATAGTCCAAGTGTGGCGGCAGCGCGCCGCCCGATTGCGCTTCAGTCGCAGCCGACGCACTGGCGCAGGTGTGGCGGCACCGGGCCCGAGTCGCGAATGCGCACCCGCTTGTCGCGGCCGGCCAGGCCGTGCTCGATTTCGACGCGGGCGCGCGGCACACCGAACGCGTCCGCCAGGAAGGTGACCAGCGCGGCGTTGGCGCGCCCGTCCACCGGCGGTGCCTGCAGCCGTATCCTCAGCCGCTCCCCGAACCGACCGGCGAATTCGCTGCGTGAGGCACGCGGCTGTATTCGAACCTCGAGCACGAGGTCGCCGTCGTCGCGTCGCCCAGCGACCATTTCCCCGGCCTCAGCGCAGCGGAATCTGCAGCGCCTGCAGGCAGATCAGCACGAACACCGGCGCGAGATCGAGGCCGGCGATCGGCGGAATGATCCGCCTGAACGGCCGCAGCAGGGGCTCGCACAGCGCATCGAGCAGCCTCGTCGCGGGGCTGTGGGTCCCGGGAGCGATCCAGCTCAGCACCACGTAAGCCAGGATCGCGACGCTGTAGAGACTGAGCACGGTCTGCGCGAGCATCCTGGGCGCCTCGAGGAGCGTTACGGCCACCGAGAATCCTCTGCCAGCGACCAGCCGCAGCAGCGCCGTGCCGGCGAACTGGACCAGCAGCACCGCAGCGATCGAGGCCATGTCCACGCGGCCGACCGGCCCAAGGACGCGGCGCAGCGGCCGCACCAGCGGATCGGTGAATTGCAGCACCGCCTGGCCGAGCGGATTGCGGAAGTCGGCGCGCACCAGCGGCATCAATGCGCGCAGCAGGAATGCGACGACGACCAGCGTCAGCAGGGCGTTCAGAATGAAGAGAATTGCTGCCATGGCGTTACTCGTTGCCTGATTGTGTGGCCAGTTCGATCGAACGACGGGCAGCGGCGGCCACCGCGCGGTGTATCGTCGCGCGCAGCCCGTCGGACTCCAGGACTTCCAGTGCCGCCGCGGTCGTGCCGCCCCTGGAGGTGACCTGTTCGCGCAGGATCGCCGGCTCCATTCCGCTTTCGGCAGCCATGCGTCCAGCGCCTCTTGCGGTCGCGGCAGCGAGGCGCCTCGACGTCTCGTGCGGCAGGCCGATTGCCGTGCCCGCGGCCTCTAGCGCCTCGATCAACAGGAAGAAATATGCGGGACCGCTGCCGGAGATCGCCGTCGCGGCATCCATCTGTGACTCGTGTTCGAGCCACACGGTCTCGCCGGCCGCGGACATCAGCTTCTCTACGCTGACCCGGTCATCGGCGGTAGTGCCGACGCCCGCGTAGAGAGCGGTGATGCCGGCGCCAATCAACGCCGGACGGTTGGGCATTGCGCGCACCATCGGGATTCCCTTGCCGAGCCATCTCTCCAGGTCCTGCAGGCGGACGCCGGCAGCGACCGATACGACCAGGCGGCGACGGCTGGCGAGTTCTCCTGCGATGCTCCGGGCGGCCTCGGCCATGTCCTGCGGCTTGACCGCCAGCACGACCAGGTCCGCATCAGCCACGACCTCGCGGTTGTCCGTGCTGCCCTGCACGCCGAATTCGAAAGCCAGTCGTTCGAGATGCGACGACACCGGGTCGGCGACCCTCACTGAGTCCACGACCGTTCCGTGTCGCAGCAACCCGCTGACCAGGGCCGTCGTCATGTGTCCGCCGCCAATGAATGCGATACGCATCCGGTTTCCTCCGGTTCAGTTGCGCGGCCCGAAGACCGCCGTGCCGACCCGGACGATGGTCGCGCCTTCGGCGACCGCCGCCTCGAGATCGTCGCTCATCCCCATCGACAGGGTGTCGAGTTCATGTCCCTGCGCGCGGAGCGCCTGCAGCAATTCCCGAAGCTGCCGGAACGGCGCGCGCTGGGCGTCCTCGCTGTCCGCGGGCTCGGGAATGCACATCAGCCCGCGCAGGCGGAGGCGGGGCAGTCCGGCAACCACCGCGGCGAGCGCCGGGGCATCTCCCGGGGCGATGCCGCCCTTGGCCGGCTCGTTCGCCAGCTTGACCTGCAGCAGCACGTCCAATGCGCCGGCGTAGTGTGGCCTGTGGGCACTAAGCCTCTCGGCAATTCGCGCGCGGTCGACGGTGTGGACCCACTGGAACGCGCTGGCGATGTCGCGTGTCTTGTTGGCCTGTACATGCCCGATGAAGTGCCAGTTGAGCGCCAGGTCGCGCAGCGCCTCGATCTTGGGCAGTGCTTCCTGCAGGTAGTTTTCCCCGAAATCGACCTGTCCGGCCTCCGCGGCGGCCCGGACGACCCGCTCCGGCTGCTGTTTGCTTACCGCGAGCAGGTGCACGCCGGCCGGGTCCCTGCCTGCGTGGCGGGCCGCGGTGGCGATCCGTTCAGTGACAGCCAGCAGGCGTTCGGGCGAGAACTGCGGAGCGGTTAACATATTGGGGTCCGACCCGCTGATCTATACTGCGGATGCCAGCGTGAGTCTTCCGGACCTTGATCCGGAGCGCCGGCCCGAAGGAGTCAAGATGGCCGTCGATATTGCCCAGCTGCTGGCGTTTGCAGTCAAGAACAAGGCCTCCGACCTTCACCTGTCGTCGGGGGTGCCGCCGATGATCCGAGTCGACGGCGACATGAAGCGGATCAACATGCCACCGCTGACGCACAAGGAAGTGCACAGCATGGTGTACGACATCATGAATGACAAGCAACGGAAGGCCTACGAGGAGTTCTACGAAACCGACTTCTCGTTCGAGATCCCGAAGCTCGCGCGCTTCCGCGTCAACGCATTCAACCAGAACCGCGGCGCTGCCTCGGTGTTCCGCAACATCCCCTCGGTGGTGCTCTCGCTCGACGACCTGAACGCGCCGAAGATCTTCAAGGACATATCGATGCAGCCGCGCGGGCTGGTGCTGGTCACCGGCCCGACCGGGTCGGGCAAGTCCACGACCCTGGCGGCGATGATCAACTATGTCAACGACAACCGCCCGGACCACATCATCACGATCGAAGACCCGATCGAGTTCGTGCACGAGTCGAAGCGCTGCCTGATCAACCAGCGCGAGGTGCATCGCGACACGCTGGGCTTCAGCGAGGCCCTGCGCTCGGCGCTGCGCGAAGACCCGGACGTGATCCTGGTGGGTGAAATGCGCGACCTCGAGACGATCCGGCTCGCGCTCACCGGCGCCGAGACCGGACACCTGGTGTTCGGGACGCTGCACACCAGTTCAGCCGCCAAGACCATCGACCGCATCGTGGACGTTTTCCCGGCGGCGGAAAAGGAAATGGTGCGCGCGATGCTTTCCGAGTCGCTGCGCGCGGTCATCTCGCAGACTCTCTTGAAGCGCATCGGCGGCGGCCGAGTCGCGGCGCACGAGATCATGATCGGCACGCCGGCGATCAGGAACCTGATCCGCGAGGGCAAGATCGCGCAGATGTACTCGGCGATCCAGACCGGGCAGGCGGCAGGCATGCAGACGCTCGACCAGTGCCTGAAGGAGTATCTGCAGAAGGGCCTGATCACCAAGGAAGAAGCACGCTTCAGGGCACAGAACAAGGACGATTTCTGACCGCCGGCCGGTACGGGGCGCCACGGGAGTAAATATGGACCGCGACCAGGGCATAAAGCTCATGCAGGACCTTCTGCGCCGCATGGTCGAGCGCAAGGGGTCGGACCTTTTCATCACCGCAGGTTTCCCGCCGGCCATCAAGGTCGACGGCGAGATCAAGCCCCAGACCAACCAGCCATTGTCGCCCGAACAGGCGCAGTTGCTGGTGCGCGCGATCATGAATGATCGCCAGACCAAGGAATTCGACGCCACCAAGGAATGCAATTTCGCCATCGCTCCGCCCGGTATCGGCCGGTTCCGCGTCAGTGCGTTCGTGCAGATGGGGCTCACCGGCGCGGTGTTGCGCACGATCAACGTCAAGGTGCCGACGATCGAGGAACTCGAGCTTCCGCCGATCCTGAAAGAAGTCGTGATGTCGAAGCGCGGCCTGGTGATCCTGGTCGGGGCGACCGGCTCGGGCAAGTCGACTTCGCTGGCGGCGATGCTCGACTACCGCAACGAGAAGACGCGCGGCCACATCATCACGATCGAGGACCCGATCGAGTACGTCCACACACACCGCAACTGCGTGGTCACCCAGCGCGAGGTCGGCGTCGACACCGAAAGCTGGCACATGGCGCTGAAGAACACGCTGCGCCAGGCGCCGGACGTGATCCTGATCGGCGAAATCCGCGACCGTGACACGATGGAGTACGGCATCCAGTTCGCCGAAACAGGCCACCTGGTGCTGGCGACGCTGCACGCCAACAGCGCCAACCAGGCGATGGACCGCATCATCAACTTCTTCCCCGAGGACCGGCGTGAGCAGTTGCTGATGGACCTGTCGCTGAACATCCGCGGCATGATCGCCCAGCGCCTGATCCCGCGCGAG
Source organism: uncultured Gammaproteobacteria bacterium (assembly GCA_963732415.1). Taxonomy (GTDB): domain Bacteria; phylum Pseudomonadota; class Gammaproteobacteria; order Steroidobacterales; family Steroidobacteraceae; genus RPQJ01. The sequence goes on along the minus strand of CAVSZK010000017.1, from coordinate 2,603 downwards.
GCGGGCAAGGGACGCATCGCGGCGATGGAAGTGATGCTCAACACGCCGCTGATCGCCGACCTGATCTTCCGTGGCGAGGTGAGCGCCATCAAGGAGATCATGGCCAAGTCCAACCGGCTCGGCATGAAGACCTTCGACCAGGCGCTGTACGACCTGTTCGAGGCGGGCGTGATCGGCTATGAGGAGGCGCTCAGGAACGCCGACTCCAAGAACGAGATCCGGCTGCGTATCAAGCTCGAGAGCAAGCGTGCCGACAAGGCGCACATCGAGGCATCCGGAGCTCTGAAGATCGTCGAGGACGAGGAATAGGCACGGAGCCAATCACATGACGAAGGCTACTGGCACAGCTGCCGACATCGATACCTCGGACACTTCCGCGGAGCGCGCGCTGAGCGACTCTGCCGGCGGCTCCGGAGCGCGCCAGAACTTCGTGCTGAACACCAAGCCGCTGTTCAAGCTGATGGTGGAGAAGAAGGCGTCGGACCTGTTCTTTACCTCTAACTCGCCAATCAAGATCAAGATCGAAGGCCGCATTATCCCGGTGAACCGCCAGGTGCTGACGGCCGACCAGGTGCGCCAGGCGGCCTTCGGGCTGATGAACCAGGAGCAGATCGACTACTTCCAGCAGGAACTGGAGATCGACTTCGCGGTCTCCGAGCCCGGGCTCGGCCGCTTCCGCGTAGCGGTGTTCCACCAGCGCGGAAACCCGGCGATGGTGCTGCGCTACATTACCGCCGAGATGCCGACCTTCGAGGAGCTCGGGCTGCCCGCGATCATGAAGGACCTGGTGATGATCAAGCGCGGGCTGGTGCTGATGGTGGGCGCCACTGGCTCTGGCAAGTCCACGTCGCTGGCGGCGATGATCAACCACCGCAACCTGATTTCTTCGGACCACATTCTCACCGTCGAAGACCCGATCGAGTTCCTGCACACGAACAAGAAGTCCATCGTGAACCAGCGCGAGGTCGGGCTGGATACGAAGTCGTTCCACCGTGCGCTCAGGAGCGCGATGCGCGCCGCGCCCGACGTGATCCTGATCGGCGAAATCCGCGACCGCGAGAGCATGGAATACGCGATCACGTTCGCCGGAACCGGCCACCTGTGCCTGGCCACGCTGCACGCGAACAACGCGCCCGAGGCGCTGGACCGCATCATCAACATGTTCCCGAAGGAGCAGCACTCGCAGATCTTCCTCGACCTGTCGCAGTACCTGAAGGCGATCCTTTCGCAGCGGCTGGTGATGGGCAAGGACGAAAAGCGCTGCGCCGCGATCGAGGTGCTGCTCAACACTCCGCACGTGCAGGAGCTGGTGAAGAAAGGCGACGTTATCGGCGTCAAGGAAGCCCTGATCCGCAGCGCCGAGCAGGGCATGCAGAGCTTCGATGTCGCGCTCTACCAGCTGTACCTCGACGGCAAGGTTACGCTGGAAGAAGCGATCAACAACGCCGACTCGCGGTCGAACCTCGAGGCCAAGATCAACTTCGGCTAGCAGCTTGTTGCGGCGTCAGCGAGGGACGGGCCGGCCGCGGCTGCCGATCCACCCTGAGCAGCGGACATTCGCGAAGGGGCGGGAACGGCCACAGGCAGTCGTACGAGGGGCGTGCCAACTGCAGCCGCTGCTCGAGAATCCCGGCGCGTTCTCAGCCGGAATCCGCAACGTCACGCAGTCGCGCAGGGTCGTTCACGGTCAGCGACCTGTAGTCGAGGGTCACGAGTCGACGGCTCGAGAATTCTCGCACCACGTGGCTGAACGTATTCCTGGAGACGTTGCTCAGCATCGCGAGCTCCGTTTGCGAAGCCGGGATCTCGGACGGCAGGTCTGCATCCGGACCCGACGCCGAACGCCGGCCCGCCAGGCGCAGCAGGACGGCCGCGCAGCGCGCCGAGGCATCGCGGATCAGCAGGTCGGCCGCGATCTGCATGGCGAGTTCCATGCTGTAGATCGGTTCGCGCCCGAGCTCGACCGACCACTCCGGGCGACGTCGAAGCAGTGCCCGCAGCTCGTCGCCCGGAACGCGCAGGAGATCCGCGTCGGTTCTCGCGACGGCGGTGACGACACGACTCCGCTTGAGAAGCACTGGCGCGATGCCGAACCAATCTCCGGGCCGCAGCATGTGCAGCAGCACCGCGTCCGGATGGGTGAACTTGCAATGCACGGTGACCACACCGGAGCTGATACCGAAGACGTCCTGCCCGGCGTCGTCCGCCTGATAGATCACTCTGCCGGCCGCGTAGAACTTCGGGCGCCCCAGCGCGAGGAACTCGCGCCTGAAGGGCGGCGGGCAGTCCGCGAACCACCCCAGGATCGGGAAGCAGGATTCCACGGTCGCACCGCTGGACTTGGTCATATCGATAGCGATTGTACCATTTTGTGCAAAGTGCATCCCGGGGCCGTGGTACCTGTCTGCCGTGAGCGCGCGCAGTGAGGCGTCGCGTGTGCCGAACCCCGAGGGACCAGCCGTGACCAACCGTGTTCTCTTGATCCTGGCCTGTGCATCAACTGCATTGGCACCGCCGCTCGCCGCCCGCGCCCAGTCGACGGACCGCGCCGCCGCACAACCGGCGGCATCCTGGAGCAGCCGGTCGCTGACCATGGAGACTGT
>CAVSZK010000016.1:67500-139200 GCA_963732415.1 uncultured Gammaproteobacteria bacterium | reverse complement strand
CTAACGGAGTCATCACGACCGACACAGCGCTCACCGCCAACGCGCGAATGGGCATTACGGATTCGAAGGTCGCCGAGCAGGTCGCCGCGGGCGTCTATGCACTGAGAGGCTGGGGCATCGCGCACAGCTTCGCCATCGAAGCGCCGAACGGATGGATCGTCGTCGACACCGGCGATTCCACCCGCGCCGCGGCAGAAATGCGCGAGACGCTCGAGCAGACGCTCGGCCACAAGATCAAGGTGGCCGCGATCCTGCTCACGCACTGGCACTACGCCGACGGCACCGGTGCGTGGTTGGACGACGGCACGGAGATCTGGGGACATGAATACCTGGACCGCAACCGCAGTGCCTCCGGCGGGGTCAACGTCCTGGGCGGCGTCACCCAGTCACGGGCGATCGCGCAGTTCGGCGTCTTTCATCCCACGACGGGTCCCGACGCATTCCCGAACGCGATGAGTTTCACGCCAGAGAAGTTCCTGGCCGTGTCGAGCTACCAACCGCCGACGAAGCTCTTCCCGGACGGCAAGGTCGTCGACGTCGTGATCGCCGGCGAGCCGGTCCAGGTCGCGCCGGTTCGCACGGACACGACGGACAGCGTCGCGTTCTATTTCCCGCAGCGGCGCCTGCTCGTGACCAACTTCCTGGTGATCGACACGATCTTCAACATCTACACGCTGCGCGGCGGCACGTATCGAAATCCCGAGATCCTGGTCAATGACGCCCGCTGGGTCGAGTCCAAGAACGCCGAGATCCTGCTGGACATCCACGCTCCGACGTTCAAGGGCGAGAGCGCCGTGCGGGAGGCGGTCGAGCGCTCCGTCGACTCGGTGCAGATCATCCACGACCAGACGCTGCGCCTGATCGCCAGCGGCCTCGGCCCCCGGGAGGCGGCCGAGACGCTTTACATGCCGCGCCGCCTGCGCGAAGGGCGCGAGGCGTACGGGCAGGTCGAGAGTCACGTCCGGCAGGTCTACAACGGCAACCTCGGCTGGTTCGACGGCGACGTCTACCAGATCAATCCGCTGTCGGACCGGGAAGAAGCGGAACGCACGGTGCAGGCGATGGGCGGCCGCGCCGCGGTGCAGAAGATGGCCACGCAGGCGGTCGCCGACGGCGGGTTCGCGGGCTGGCGCTGGGGGCTCAAGCTCACCTCGATGCTGCTGACGCTGGACCCCGCCGATGCGGCGGCCCGAAAGACGCGCGCGACGGCCGCCCGCGCCCTCGGTCAGCGCACTGACTCCGCCAACGCGCGGGGCTTCTACATCACCGAGGCGCTGCAGATGGAGGGTAAGCTCCTGATGCAGGGGCAGCCGGTCACGCTGGATGCGATCCGGACGTTCCTGAATACGCCGCGCGCCGACCAGTTGGCGCGCGCCTCCTTCGACCAGAACCTGCAGTTCGTCCGCTACCTGGTCGATCCGCGCAAGGCCGAGGGCCAGCGTCTCGTCTTCACTATCGCAGCCGAGGGCGATCCGCAGATCAGGCAGGTCGAATTGCGCAACAGCGTACTCGTGATCTCCCCGGTCGCCTCCCGGGGCGCGCGTCACGTCGACGTGACGCGGAGCGAGTTGGCCGACTTCGTGCTCGGCAAAGGCGCCCCGGCGAGGGGTGGCGACGCGCTGGCTGAACTGGATCGCGTGCTGGATCGAAGCCGGATGCTGCCTGCAACGACGGCCACGCCGGCGCTGCTCGGTGCGGAAGGTGACCTGAAATACAACGACGGCCTGGAGCACTGACCGCGCTTCGTACGTGTGCGCCAGTGGCGGTGGTCGCGGAGTCCGGTGCAGTCAGTCGCAAACCATCAGAGGATCGATCATGACCGATGTACGCAGGGCAGTCCTGGCGGCCCCAGCGACGGCTGCATTCGCTGCGACAGCCCTCATCGCCAGCACCGCCCAGGCGGACGAGGCGTACGAGACCAGCCTCGCGATGCAGCTGTCGAACCCGGTCGCAGCGCTGATCAGCGTGCCGCTGCAACTGAACTGCGACCAGGACATCGGCCCGACCTCGACGCAGGCATCTGCATGTACGCAAACAGCAGCGCGATCACCGGTAGCAGGAACGCCTGGCCGATGCGCTCGCAGCAGGCCACCGGCTGCCACTGGGTGGCGCAACGGACGGCGTTGATGTCGTATCGATCTTTGAGGCCGTCCCGATCGCGCTGGCGCACGGTATCGGTGCGTTCGACCACCGATCCCTCTATTTTTCATGTTTTTTTGGATGTCTCTTCCTGTGCTGGTTTGCGTGCCACGTGACTCACCGTCGCTCATCTAATCGCATGGTGTCATTGGCGCTGATCAGCGCCGCGATTGGCCTCGGCTGCGTGCGTTTGGCGACGGCTGAGCCGCCTGCTGACGCTGCAACGCAGAAGTCCGAGTTCGAGGCCTATTCGGAGTCGCACCCGTACCTCAATGACGAGTTTTCTCCTGGCGAAGGCAGCGAGAGCGGCATTGACGAGCTGAAGCGGCTGACAGAAACGGAGACGGCGATTCTCGATTCGCTCGACTACCCCGGTCTGTCCGGCCTGGCGAGGGGAAAGTTCGACTCACTCTATCGGGAGACCGGCCTGCGGCTGGGTTTCGCGGCCACGGCGCTGGGCCTGTGGGCGAACGGCGCCGACGATCCGAACGGGTCAGCCTATGACCTCGACTTCATGTCCGGGTGGACACTGGTGGGCCGCGGCACGCCGGACACCGGTGTGCTGATCGTGACCGGGGAGTTTCGCGAAAAGATCGGAAGCTACCCGGCTTCGGCGGTCGGCCCGCAGCTCGGTACACTGATCAATACGGCTAACACCTTCAACGATCGTGGCTGGGTCGTGCGTGATGTGTACTGGCTGCAGCGCTTCTACGACGGCAAGCTGCGGGTGCTCGTCGGGCGCGCCGACACGAGCGATTTTGTCGGCCAGCAGCCGATGCAGAACGTGAATGCGATGTTCGTCAATCGACACCTTTCCGCCAACCCGACCGTACCGTTTCCTGGCCATGGACCGACGGTCGGGGTTTCTTATCGCCCCAGTGACCGGTTCTATGTGACCGGTGGGGTCGCCAACGCCTACAACACCACGACAGAGTCGGAGTTCGACACGATCAGCGACGGCGATTTCTTCTACAGTGCCGAGGCGGGCTGGACCCCGCGGATTGAGGGCATGGGAGCCGGCCGCTACTCGGTGATGGTGTGGCACATCGATGCGCGCACGGAGAACGGCTTCGACAGCCCGTCGGACGATGGCGCGACGCTCGTCGCCGGCCAGCAACTGAGCAATCGCTTGCAGGTCTGGGGCCGTTATGCATACGCGAACGGCGCAACGACGAACATTCGCAACCTCGCGCAGGCGGGCCTCGGGTACATCGGCCTGTTAGGCAGTCCGAGCAACATGAGCGGACTGGCAGCGTCGTTCGCGGAGCCTCGCTCGAGCGCGTCCCGCGACGAGAAGCTCATCGAGGCATTCCAGCGGATCCAGCTGGCGCGCTTTACGCAGTTGAGCGTGGGTCTTCAAGTGGTCTTCGATCCGGGCAACAATCCGGACGAAGATCAAGTCGAGCTGCTCTACGCCCGGCTGCGTCACTCGTTCTGACCGGAGGTCGACTTGTACACCCCGCTTCCCCCTGACGACGACCAGCCGTTCCTGATTTCAACCGGGCATCTGGCGGCGCCGCCGGAAGTCGAGGCGCTGGTGTGCGCGGCCTACCAGCGCTACAAAGGACTCGACGAGGGCAAAGTCGCCGACTATATCCCGGCACTTGCGAAGGTACCGCGCGGACTCTTCGGCGTCTGCATCGTCGGCGTCGATGGCCGCTCGTTCAAGATCGGCGACTCGAGGCACGAGTTCTCGATCCAGAGCGTGTCCAAGCCGTTCGTCTTTGCACTTGTCAGCGAAGCAATCGGGACGGAACAGGCGCGTGCAAAGGTCGGCGCCAACGCGACGGGCCTGCCCTTCAACTCCGTGATGGCCATCGAACTCAATGCCGATCGCACGATGAATCCGATGGTGAATGCGGGCGCGATCGCGACCACGAGTCTCGTGCCCGGTGACACCGCGGACGCCAAGTGGCACTTCATCCGCGAGGGGCTGTCCCGCTTCGCCGGACGCGATCTGGCGATCGACAATGAGGTCTACGAGTCCGAGGCGGCGACCAATCAGCGCAACCGCGGCATCGCCAAGTTGCTGGAAGGCTACGACCGCATGTATTTCGACGCGCTTCAGGCCACCGACGTCTATACGAAACAATGCTCGCTGCTCGTCAGCGCGACTGATCTAGCTGTCATGGGAGCGACACTCGCCGATGGCGGGGTCAATCCGCTCACCAAGGAGCGCGTTGTCAGCGCTGAAGTCGCCAAGCGACTGCTGGCGGTGATGGCGACGGCAGGTTTGTACGAGCGCTCGGGCGACTGGCTGTTCGAGGTTGGCCTGCCTGGCAAGAGCGGCGTCGGCGGCGGCATCGTGACGATTTCGCCCGGCAAGGGCGGACTCGGGGTATTTTCGCCGCCGCTCGACGAGGCCGGCAACAGCGTGCGCGCGCAGCGCGTCACCAAGTACCTGTCCGAGCACCTCGGCTTGAATCTCTTCGCATCCCAACCACAATAGAAATAGACCAACACCTTCAGGGAGTCTGCACACATGACAACAGCAGCGCCAATGGCGAACCAGGCGAAAGAACCCTGGCTGCCGATGGTCGCCATCGCGCTGGGCCAGGCGTTGATGTCGTTCAACGTCGCGTCCCTGCCAGTCGCGCTGAGCGGCATGGTGAACAGCTTCAACGTACCGCCCACGACCGTGGCGACCGGCATCGTGATGTATTCACTCGCGGTCGCGGGCCTGGTGATGCTCGGCGCCAAGCTGTGCCAGCGCTTCGGCGCCGTGCCGGTGTTCCGCACGGTCGTCGCGCTGTTCGGTTTCGCGCAGGTGCTGATGACGTTCAGCCCGAACGCGACCATCATGCTGACGGCGCAGTTGCTGTCCGGCATCGCGGGCGCCGCGCTGGTCCCGTCGCTGGTCGCGCTGATCGCGAACGAGTATCACGGCACGCAGCAGGCAACGGCGCTCGGTGCGCTCGGATCGGCGCGCGCCGGCGCCGGCGTGCTGGCATTCCTGATCGGCGGTATCCTGGGCTCCAGCATCGGCTGGCGTCCCTCGTTCGGAATCCTGATCGTGCTGGCCGCAATCGTGTTGATGCTGAGCTTCAAGCTCAAGCCGACCACCCCGCGTCCCGAGGTCAAGGTCGACCTGTTCGGCGTGCTGCTGACCGCGTCGTCCATCAGCATGATCAGCTTCGGCTTCAACAACCTCAACCGCTGGGGACTCGGTTTCGCCCGCCCGGCAGCCCCGTTCGACATCTTGGGCATGTCACCGGCGCCGTTCATGATCGTGATCGGCATCGTGCTGCTGCAGGCCTTCTTCGTCTGGACTCGACGTCGCGCCGCCAGCGGCCAGACTCCGTTGCTCGCGCTCGAGGTGATCCGCAACCCCTCGGAGCGCGCCGCGGTCTACGCGATGTTTGCCGTGGTTGCGCTGGAAGGCGCGCTGAACTTCTCGGTGCCGCTGTACATCCAGATCATCCAGGGCCGGACTCCGCTCGAAACGGCCGTCGCCATGCTGCCGTTCAACCTGACGGTGTTTTTCTCGGCGATGCTGATCATCCGCGCCTACGGCAAGTTGACGTCGCGGCAGATCGGCATGTGGGGTTTCGGGCTGTGCACGGTAGCGCTGCTGTGGCTCGCATTCGTCGTCAAGAACGACTGGAGCGCGGTCCCGGTCATGTTCGGCCTCATCCTGTTCGGCATCGGCCAGGGTTCGCTGGTGACGCTGTTGTTCAACGTGCTGGTCACGGCCTCGCCGAAAGAGCTTGCAGGCGATGTCGGTGCTCTGCGTGGCACGGCCAACAACCTGGCGGCCGCGGTCGGTACGGCCGTCTCCGGGGCTTTGCTGGTCGGTCTGCTCAGCGCTTCCATCCTGACCTCGCTGGCGTCCCATCCGGAGCTGAAGGTCGAGCTCGGCGCGCAGGTCGATCTCAACAATAACGTGAATTTCGTCAGCAACGACCGCCTGCGCGCGTTCCTGGAAACGACCAACGCGACCCCCGAGCAGGTCGAGGAGTCGGTGCAGATCAATTCCGACGCGCGGCTGCGCGCGCTGAAGATCGGCCTCCTGATCATGTCTTTGCTGTCGCTGCTGGCCATTTTCCCGGCATCGCGGCTGCCGAACCACAAGCCCGGCGAGATTCCTTCCAATCCGCCGTTGCCGAAGCCGACCCGCGAAGAGGACTGAGGGAGAGGACGACCATGGCAACACGGAAGCCGCGCCTGCTGTTCCTGTCGCTCGGCGGCACGATCACGATGGTGCCGAGCGCCGGAGGCGGCATCGCGCCGAAGCTCGGTGCCGCTGAGCTGGTGGCTTCGGTGCCCGAGCTCGGCGACGTCGGCGACATCGACGCCCGCTCGCCCTTCAGGCTGCCGAGCCCGTCGCTGACGACCGCAAACCTGGTCGACGTCGCCGAGACGATCGAGCGGGCTTTCGGTGACGGCTTCGACGGGGCGGTCGTGATACAGGGCACCGATACGATCGAGGAGTCGGCATTCCTGCTGGATCTGCTGGTGGATTCGGACAAGCCGGTGGTCGTGACCGGCGCCATGCGGGGCGCGGATGCCCCGGGTGCCGAGGGTCCGGCCAACCTGCTGTCCGCGGCAATCACCGCGGCGTCGTTGGAAACGCGCGGCCTGGGTACGCTGGCGGTCCTCAACTACGACATCCATGCGGCCCGGTTCGTACAGAAATCCCATACGGCGCTGCCGTCGGCGTTCCTGTCCCCGCTGGTCGGGCCGCTCGGGACGATGATCGAGCGCAAGGCATGCATCTACGTGCGCGTGGCACGGACGCCGTGCCTCGCGGCCCAGGATGGGCCGCCGGCGCCGGTGGCGCTGATCAAGATGTCGATGGGTGACGACGGGCGTCTGCTCAAGTCGCTGCCGGGCCTGGGCTTCGCGGGCGCCGTGATCGAAGGCATGGGCGCCGGGCACGTGCTGGCGGAAGTGGCGCCCATCCTGGGCGAGCTGGCCGGGAAGATGCCGGTCGTGCTCGCGTCGCGGGCGATGACGGGTCCGGTCTTCACCAAAACCTACGGCTATCCCGGCGCGGAGATTGACCTGCTCAAGCGCGGACTTATCCCGGCCGGATACCTCTCCGGGCTGAAGGCGCGGCTGCTGCTGAGCCTGGTAATGCGCGATCGCAAGGGCGCGGGTAAGGTGGCGGACGCGTTCGCGCCTTATCAATGATCCTTCGGGGCGGAGCCAGACCTGCGCTTGCTGTCGCGCCGGAAGTACAGGACTAAACCGCTCGCGCGGTAGGGGTGCCTCGATTCGGGGTCGGTGTTCAGCTGAGTCTTGCGGTTCTGTTTCGTATGTTTCGAAGTGAGGCGATCCGCCTCGCATCGCATCGCAACCGGAGCAGAGCCATGAACACCCCGACCCCAGTGATTTCGCCGCTGCGTCAACGCATGATCGAAGACATGCGGTTGCGCAAGCCCGCGCCCAAGACGCAGATTGGATACATGCGTGCGGTGCGGAATTTCGCCGGGTACCTGGGCCGCTCGCCCGACACGGCGAGCGCCGAGGACCTGCGCCGCTATCAGCTGCACTGCGTCGATCGAGGCGTCTCGCCGATCACGCTCAACGCGACGATCACCGGGCTCAAGTTCTTCTTCGAGGTCACCCTGATTGTCGCGCAACATGATAGATCACGCTGCCGGCTGCGTAGGACTTCGGGCGCCCCAGCGCGAGGAACTCGCGCCTGAAGGGCGGCGGGCAGTCCGCGAACCACCCACGGATCGGGAAGCAGGTTTCCACGGTCGCACCGCTGGACCTGGTTATATCGATAGCGATTGTACCATTTTGTGCAAAGTGCACGCCGGGGCCGTGGTATCTGGCTGCCGTGAAAGCGCGCAGTGACGCTTCGCGTGTGCCGAACCCCGAGGGACCAGCCATGACCAACCGTGTTCTCTTGATCCTGGCCTGTGCATCAACTGCATTGGCACCGTCGCTTGCCGCCCGCGCCCAGTCGACGGACCGCGCCGCCGCACAACCGGCGGCATCCTGGAGCAGCCCCTCCCTGCGCAGCGAAACCGTCGTCGCGCCAAACGGCGCGATCACGACGCACACCGCGCTGCTGGCCAATGACAAGTGGGGCATCGGCGATCGCAAGCGCGTTGAACGCGTTACCGACGGCGTCTACGCGATGCGCGGCTGGGGGATCGCCAGCAGCTTTGCGATCGAAGCGCCGGCCGGCTGGATCGTGATCGATACCGGCGACCACACGCAGGCCGCGACCGAGATGCGCGCGATGCTCGAGCAGACGCTCGGCCGCAAGATCAAGGTCGCCGCGATCATGCTGACCCACCTGCACTACGCGAACGGCACCGGTGCATTTCTGGATCCAGGTGCCGAGGTCTGGGGACACGAGCACCTCGACCGCAACATGCGCGCGACGACAGGGATCAGCGTCCTGAGCGGTATCTACCAGGCCCGGGCGGCCGCGCAGTTCGGAGTGTTCCATCCGACGAGCGGGCCCGACGCGTTCCCCAACAAGCTCGGCTTCACGCCGGAGAAGCTTCTGGCGGGCTCCAGCTACCAGCCACCCACGAAGCTGTTCCCGGACGGCCGCGTCGTCGACCTGGTGGTGGCCGGCATGCCGGTGCAGGTCGCGCCCCTGCGGACGGACACGAGCGACAGCGTCGGCTTCTATTTCCCCGGCAAGCGCCTGCTCGTCACGAACTGCATGCCATACGGCGCGGTGTTCAACATCTACTCGCTGCGCGGGGGTTCGTACCGCAACCCGGCGGTGTTCATCCAGGACGCGCGCTGGGTCGAGTCAAAGAACGCGCAGATCCTGCTCGACATCCATGGCCCGACGCTGCAGGGCCAGGACGCGGTGCGCGACGCCGTGCAGCGTGCCGTCGACCAGGTGCAGCTGATCCACGACCAGACGCTGCGCATGATCGCGCATGGTCTCGACGCACGGCAGGCGGCCGAGCAGGTCTACATGCCGCGCAATCAGCGCGGAGACTGGGAGAACTATGGCCAGGTCGAAAGCCAAGTGCAGCAGGTCTTCAACGGCACGATGGGCTGGTTCGGCGGCGACGTATACGACATCAATCCGCTGTCCGAGAACGAAGAAGCGGCGCGTACCGTGCAACTGATGGGCGGCGCCGCCGCGGTACGGACGGCTGCCGCCAGCGCCAACGCACAGGGCGGGCTCGCCAACTGGCGGTGGACGCTCCGGCTGACGTCGCTGCTGCTGGTGCTCGACGCGAATGACGCCGATGCGCGCCAGCTCCGTGCCGCGGCGTCGCGCCAGCTCGGTCAACACACCTCAGCGGCCAACGTGCGCGGCTGGTACCTGACGGAGGCGCTGCAGATTGAAGGCGGAATGCAGTTCAAGGGTCAGCCGCTGACAATCGACGCGATCCGTACCTTCCTCGGCACGCCCACCGCGCAGGCACTCGTCGAGGGATCCGTGGACGAGAACCTGCAGTTTGTGCGCTACCTCGTGGATCCGCGCAAGGCCGACGGGTTGCGCCTGACGTTCACGCTCGTTGTCGAAGGCGACCCGCGCATCCGGCGGTTCGAGCTGCGCAACGGCGTGCTCGTGATCACCGATGCGGACGCCGCGGCACCGAACCACCTCTCACTCACGCGACAGGAACTCGCTGCCTTTGTGCTCGGCACACGCTCGCCGTCGACCGCGGATGCGCTGAGCCAGCTCGATCGCGTGCTCGATCGAAGCCACCTGATGCCGCCCGGCGCGGTGGAATCCGTGATGAAGGGAATGACGGCCAGCAGCGACTTCGAGCAATGAACGCGCTTCGTACGTGCGCGCCAGCGACGGCTGCAGTAGCGGCGATAGCCCTCATCGCCAGCTCCGCGCAGGCCGGTGGGCTGCTGCTCTACGAGTTCGGCACTGGCGAGCCAGGACTCGCCGCGGCTGGCTATGCCGCGCGTGCGCAGGATGCATCCACGGCGTTCACTAATCCGGCTGGCATGACCCGCCTCGACGGCACGCAGGTGCTCGTGGGCGGCCAGCTGATGTGGCTGAACGCGCAGTTCTCGGTCGATGGCGCCACCTCGCCCGGCCTGGGCAGCGGCGACGGCGGCCGCGCGTTCGGTTCGAACGGGTACGTCCCGGGGGGCGGCGCCTTCCTGACGCATCGCGTGTCGCCCGACCTCGCGCTGGGCTTCGCCGTGGCTGGCAACTTCGGCTCCATGCTGGACTACGACGACGACTGGGTGGGTCGCTACCGCGTGCAGCACGCCGACCTCGTCGGGGTATCGGTCATGCCGTCGATCGCGTATCGCGTGAGCGACAAGCTTTCGCTCGGCGCGGGCATCAACGGCATGTACGGCATGTTCGACCAGAAGGTCGCGATCAACAACGCATTGCCTACGCTGGGCGACGGTCGCCTCGAGATCGACGACAACACCTGGGGCTGGGGCGGCAATGTCGGCGTGCTGTACGAGCCTGTTCCTGGCACGCGCCTTGGGCTCACGTACACATCGCAGATCGACCTCGACTTCAGCGGCCCGGCGCAGTTCTCGGGGACCGGCCCGGTCCTGACCGCGCTGCTGCAGTCGCGCGGCCTGCTCGATGCGCGCGTGGATGTCGGCGCCAAGGTGCCGCAGCAGGTGATGGGTAGCATGTATACGGAGGTCAGCGAGCGCTGGGCCCTGATGGGCAACGTCGGCTGGCAGGACTGGTCGGAGTTCGGCGAGGTCGAGATCGGCATCGACAACAGTCAGAACCCGGTGAGCCTCACCAACCCACTGTCGTTCGACGACACCTGGCACGTCGCCATGGGCGCGCAGTACCGCACGAACAGCCAGTGGAAAGTGAACGTCGGTCTCGCCTACGACTCCGGGTTCCAGGACGGCAACGACGTCTCGCCGCTGTTCCCGGTCAACTCGGCGTGGCGGCTGGGTGCCGGCGGCGAAAAGCAGGCCAGCGAATCGTTCAAGTGGGGGTTCACGACGGCGCTGCTCTACGGCGGCAACATGGACGTCGACAAGCGCAGCACGCTTCCCCCGGTGCTCGGCGGGCGCGGCAATCTGGTGGGCTCGTACGACCAGTCGCTGGCCGTCGTGCTGACCGTGTACGGCAACTGGGCCCTGTGACCGGGCGCCACTCGGCCCCTCAGGTTGATCGTTGAGCGTCGGCTTTGCAGCGTGACGATCTTCTGCTCCGGGTCGGCTGCAGGCTTAGAGGGTCTGCTTTCGGGGCGGGTTCGGGGTCGCTGCCCGGGGCTGAGGGAAAGCAGTCCTTCGCGTAGGCGTAATATCGGCCACAACCAGCCGTACGGTGTTGTCGCCGATAGCAGTCGTTCGACGGCGCCACAGGCCGGATTCGGGAGCCGCAACGGACGCTCGACAAACTCGTCAGAGGTCGAGAGTCAACAGAATTCGTACCAGACTCCCGGTTACCACCCTGTAAGAGCTCCAGCGCAAGTCACGTATGCGTCCGCCGCTGGGTGTGTCGGTAAAGTTTCTCGAGGCGCGCTTCATTCATTACCAGCAACTTCTCGTGAGTACGAATCTCCGTCATGTAAGCCCGGGCGGCGGGCGAAAGTGGTCGACTCTTGAGGTACACGAAGCCGTAGCCCCCATGAAGATTGAGGCCCTCTGCCAGCACGATCACGACGGATCCGCTCTTTAATTCGTGCTCGACCAAAGTCAGCGGCCCGAGGGCCAGGACCTCGCTCTTGGCGATCAGCGTGCCGAGGTTCATCGGAGCCCAAAGGTCGATTGCTGGAACGAAATCGCCGCTGAGGGCATCGATGTAGCCTGCGCGCTTGATGGCAGGCGGGAATACTTTGGCCATGCGCGGCGGCAGGCGTGTGGTTGCCCAAGGGTATTCCAGCAGCTGAGTCAGGGTGATGCGGCGTTCTCGAAGAATCGGATGACCAGCGCGGCAAAGAAAATGCACGCGGTGCTGTCCGATCAAATCTGTCTGCAACGAGTCGTCGTGCATGGCGCCGCTGATCTCGGCGATTCCGAGATCCACTTTCTTCTCGACGACGGCGTGGATGACCTCGCGCCAGCTGGCTGACTGAAGCGAGATCCTGAGGTTCGGATGCTCGGCGAGCAACGCTCCCGCGGCCGGGTAGACCGACATCATGCCCGGCAATGGTCCGAACGCGACGTTCAATGATCCGGTTTCCAGGCCGGCCACGAGGTGTATCTGGCGCAGGAGTTCGGATTCCGCGAGCACCATGCCACGGGTGTGCTCCAGGACCAACCTGCCAAATTCAGTGGGCAGCACTCCGTCGCGGCGGCGCTCAAAGAGCTGCACGCCCAAGGCAGCCTCCAGCGCCTGGATGCTCTTTGTCAGTGCAGGCTGCGAGATCCGCAGCGTTGCGGCGGCTCGCCGGAAGCTGGCGTGCTCGGCCAGGCTGGCCGCGTGACGTAGCCGGAGCGGCGTAATCATTATAACTCTAAGGTTATCAAAGCATTCATTGCCGTGAGTGCTAGTCTATTCGAAAATCGCATCAGCCTTGGTATCAGCTGCCCGTATTTTGTTGCGTCGTTCCGTCGATGCGTCGGGCAGGCCGGTCCTCGGCCGGCGATCGTACGTTCATGTATGTGGACCTTGTTTCGACATCGGAGGATTGAAATGAAATCGAAGCGTTTGCTTTCCGCGCTGGCCGCCGGATGCGCATTGGCGCTCGGCGTGGGAGTGCCAGCCCTGGCACAGGCAGAAGCCAAGCAGCCGAACATCCTGTTCATCATGGGCGACGACATCGGCATCATGAACGTCGGCGCATACCACCAGGGCCTCATGGTGGGCGAGACACCCAACATAGACCGCATCGCCCGCGAAGGTGCGCGGTACATGACCTATTACGCCGAGCAGAGCTGCACGGCCGGCCGCACGGCGTTCTTTACCGGCATGCATCCCCTCCGGGCAGGCATGGTCATGCCCCAGCTTCCGGGCGCCACCAGCTCCCTGTTGCCGGGCACGCCGGCGCTGGCCAAGTTCCTGCTCGACCTGGGATATAACACCGGCGAGTTCGGCAAGAATCACCTCGGAGACAAGGCGGCTTCGCTGCCGACGGCGCACGGCTTCCAGGAATTCTGGGGCTACCTCTATCACCTGGACGCAATGCAGGGCGTGAGCTTTCCGGATATCAACAGCTCCGCGAACGTACAGGGCGTCGTTCCGCCCTGCACGAACACCCCGGTCAAGGGCCTGAAGGAAGTCTCCGGCGCGGTAGACCCCCGGACCGCACTCTGTATGACCCCGCCGCGGCCGGTGTTGTCCTGCACGTCATCCGATGGCACCGAAGCGAACCAGACATGCAAAGACGAGGGACCGCTGACGCTGAAGCGCTCGGAATCCGTCGATGAGGAAATCTCCGCGAAGGTTATCGACTACCTCGACCGCAACGACCCCAAGCAGACCGGCAAGCCATTCTTTGTCTGGTACAACCCCGCCCGCATGCACATCACGACGATGTTCAACGAAAAATACATGGCGATGCTGGGTGTCCAGGGCGGCAAGGACTGGGGAATCAACGAAGTCGGCATGAAGCAGCTGGACGACAACATTGGCTACGTGCTTAAGAAGCTGGAGGACATGGGCCAGCTGGATAACACCATAGTCGTCTTCACCACCGATAACGGTGCGGAGGCCATTACCTACCCCGACGGCGGCGTAACTCCCTTCAGGGGCGGAAAGCTCACGACCTGGGAAGGCGGCATGCGGGCCCCCATGGTCGTTCGCTGGCCGGGACACATAAAAGCAGGCACGAATCCCGACCAGATATTTTCGTCGCTGGACTGGGTGCCTACCTTGGTCGACATCGCCGGCGGCCCATCGGGCGATGGACTGAAGAAGCAGATCGAGGCCGGCAAGTACCCCGGCATCATCAAGACAACGATCGACGGTGTCGATCAGCGCGCCTACCTCGAGGGCAAGGGCGACTCGGCACGCGACACGTTCTTCTATTACACGGGCCAGCACCCGTCTGCGGTGCGGTACAAGAACTGGAAGTTCTACTACACGATGCAGGCTTCCTCGGCGACCGGCGGGCTCATGCCACCGACGACCTATCACTGGACCCAGCTCACGAACCTCAAGCGCGATCCCTTTGAGCAGGCTGTCGCGGAGGACCAGAAGACCCTGCTTGGCTACGGCGGTGCGCTGGCCGCCCCGAGTACGGCGTACATCTATGACTGGAACCTTTTGCCGATCGGGCAGCTGCTGTGGTTAAAGGAGCTC
This sequence comes from uncultured Gammaproteobacteria bacterium, assembly GCA_963732415.1. GTDB lineage: Bacteria > Pseudomonadota > Gammaproteobacteria > Steroidobacterales > Steroidobacteraceae > RPQJ01. The sequence goes on along the minus strand of CAVSZK010000016.1, from coordinate 124,937 downwards.
GAGACGTATAGAACGTTCCCGGCACTGCAGACCCCGGCGAGCTACAACCTGGATCAGGTCATCGAGGCGATGAAGGAAGCGAAGCACATCAGCCACGCTGGAGAGTAGTCAGCCGATCCGCAATGTTCGACATGTGAAGCAACAAAGTGGGTGATCCGGGAGGATCACCCACCTTTTTATTGGCGGAGGCAAGAAATGCAATTCCGTACTCCGAACATCGCGGCCGCACGTGTTTTCGCACTGGGTGCTCTGGTCGCATTCAGTGTGTCCGCACTGGCGCAGACCGACCCGCTGCCATCATGGAACGACGGTGCCGCCAAACAGGCGATCGTCGCGTTTGTAAAGGACACCACCACGCAAGGCAGCCCGAAGTTCGTGCCGCCGGCCGAGCGCATTGCCACGTTCGACCAGGACGGGACTCTTTGGGTCGAGCACCCGATGTACTCGCAGGTGATGTACATCCTCGAGAGCGTGCCGGCGCTGGTGAAGGCGAAGCCCGAGCTGGCCACGGTAGCGCCGTTTTCGACCGTAATGGAGATCCTGAAGGGCGATCGCGCGTCCATTGCCAAGCTGACCATGCCTGACCTCGAGAAGTTGGCGGCCGCCACACTCACCGGATTGCCCGTCGATACCTTCGAGGGGCAAGCACAGAAGTGGCTCGCCGAAGCCAGGGACCCGCGATGGAAGAGACGGTACACGGAGCTGACCTATCTGCCGATGCAGGAAGTGTTGAAGTACCTGCGCGCCAACGGCTACAAGACCTACATCGTCACCGGCGGTGGCCAGGACTTCGTGCGCGTGTATTCCGAAGCCGTCTACGGCATTCCGCCCGAGCAGGTAATCGGCACCGCCGGCGGAACGAAGTACGGGTACGGCAAGGACGGCAAGCCGTTCCTGACCAAGGAGCCGAAGCTGCTGCTCAACGACAACAACGCCGGCAAGCCCGAAGGCATTCACCTGATGATCGGGCGTCGCCCGCTGATGTCGGTCGGCAACTCCACCGGCGACCAGCAGATGCTTGAGTACACGAAGGCCGGCGATGGCGCGCGGCTCTCGATGCTGGTGCTGCACGATGATGCGAAGCGTGAATACGCCTACGGTCCCGCGAAAGGACTGCCGGACACCAAGGTTGGCGCCTTCACGCCAGCGCTGTATGACGAAGCGAAGCAGCGGGGCTGGATCGTGATCAGCATGCAGAAGGACTGGAAGCGCGTCTTTCCGGACGGGCACTAGGGCCGATCCGCGCCTTGGCTTGCCGGTCGATCGTTGCCGCTGCTATGGGTGCAGACACTTGACGGAAGGTCCCATTGAAGGGGAAACGTGATGACGCTCGAATCGAGACATCGAATCTCAGTTGTGACCGGTCGACTGCCAATCGCGGCGTTTGCCGTCGTTGGCCTCGCGTCGATGGTTCCTGCTCTTGCGGCGGGCGGCCTCAGCGGGCACGTCCTCGGCGCCGGTGCGCCCATCGTCGGCGCGACCGTGACGTTATGGGCCGCGAGTTCCGGCGCGCCCAGGGAGCTGGCGCAGGCAAGGACTGGCGTCGATGGCGGCTTTGCGCTCGGCACGCGGGCCACACCAGGCAGTGATTCGTTCCTGTACCTGGTTGCGAGGGGTGGTAAACCCATTGCCAGCAAGTCGGGTCGCGACAATCCGGCCATCTCGCTGGTGACGGTGCTGGGCCAGACGGCGCCGGCCATGGTCACGATCAACGAGATGACCACCGTCGCGTCCGTTTGGACGCACAACCAGTTCATCACAGGCACTGCGATCAAGGGCCAGCCTCTGCAGCTCAGGATCGCGGCGGGCAACGTGCCGAGCTTCGTCGATCTCCAGACCGGCGGTCTCGGCGCGACGATCCAGGACCCGCTTAACGGTGGCCAGACGCCGACGCTGGCGAACTTTTCCACGCTCGCCGACGCACTCGCGGGCTGCGTCACGCAGGTCAGGAGCGACGCCTGTGCGAGCCTGTTTGCAGCGGCCACCGGGCCGACCGGAGGCACGCCTGCCGACACGCTTGCGGCGGCACATTCGATTGCGCAGTTTCCCTGGTACAAGCCCGAGCGCGTGTTTGCGCTACTCGACGCGTTCTATCCCGTGCCCAACGGCAAGAACCTGCGGACGGCGCCGTACGCACCGTACCTGCAGTTCGCGCCCAGCGCCTGGGTGCTGCCGCTCAAATTCGACGGCGGCGGGTACCGCGCCGGCGGCAAGGCGATGTTCGACGCCGAAGGCAACCTCTGGGTCGGCAACAACTTCACCATCGGCTGGCAGGCCAGTGACGCGTTGTGGCAGGGCAACGCGTCGAAGTTCGATCCCAACGGCAAGCCGCTGTCGCCGATCACCACCGGTTTTGTGGGCGGCGGCATGGAGGGCGGCACATTCGGCGCCGCCATCGACCTGAAGGGCAACGTCTGGTTGTCAAGCTATGGAAGCAAGTCGATCACCGTGTTCGCCAAGAACGGCAAGCCCCTGACGCCACCAGAGGGCATCAATTTTGGCGGCCGGCTCGGGCTGATGCAGGGCATCATCACCGCGCCGAACGGTGACCTGTGGGCGCTTGGCATCTCCAAGCGTCAGCTGCTGTATTTCCCGAAGGGCGACTGGAAGAACGGCAGGATCGTATGCGAAGGCGACAGCGCTGAACCGTGCAAGTCCTTCACGGCGCCGTTCCATTTGGCCATTGATCAGCAGGACCAGATCTGGGTTTCAGACAGTTCCTTGAAAGTGATCCGCTTTCCTGCGTCCGACCCGGCTAAGGCGGTGCGCTTCAACGTGCGCTCCAACAACAGCGGGTTGAATATCGACAGCAAGGGCAACGTCTGGGTGACTAACCGTTTCGGCGCCGGAATGATGGGCATGGCGCACATGGTCGACATGGCGGTGCACCTTAAGACCGGAGGGGTCCTTTCGGCCTCTGACTACCTGACCAAGACCATGTCGGAGCAGAAGGGCGGCAGCGGCAGCGTCACGGTGCTGCGTCCCGATGGAAGCGAATTCCCGGGCTCGCCGTTCAAGGGCGGTGGCCTGCCTGGCCCCTGGGCCGTGGTCGTCGACGGCAATGACAACGTCTGGATCAGCAACTTCGCAATGCCGGCGAGCCCTATCGTGCAGTTATGCGGAGTGCGCACCGAGACCTGTGCTCCCGGCATGAAGACCGGTGACCAGATCTCGCCGCCTGGCGGCTACGTTGGTGGCGGCCTGCAGATGCAGACCGACCTCGCCATCGGACCTGCAGGCGATGTCTGGGTTATGAACAACTGGCAGGACATCGATAGCTGCTATCCGGGCGCGTCGGAGGCGCTGTCGACGCGCTGTGGCGGGCAGGGCGTCGTAGTCTTCTTTGGCATGGCCAAGCCGGTGCGTACTCCGCAGATCGGCCCGGCGCAGCCGGCACCCTGACGGTGAAATAGATGACGAACGAATCACTTCAACGACTGCTGACTTGCCTGGGCCTGTCTGTACTGGCTGCGACATCGACGCCAGCAGGCGCCGAGATGAGCACCGAGGAACTCGCCAAGCTGGCGCAGAACCCGGTCGGCAACCTGATCAGCGTGCCGTTCCAGAACAACACCAATTTCAACTACGGCCCGCTCGAGAACACCCAGAACATTCTGAACATCCAGCCGGTTTACCCGATCCACGTGAGCGATGAGTGGAACATCATCACGCGCACGATCTTTCCGCTGCTTTGGCAGCCGGAACTGTACCCGGGCCAGGGCTCGACGTTCGGACTGAGCGACACGCAGTTCTCGGCATTCCTCTCGCCGGCGCAGCCCAAGGGCCTCATCTGGGGCGTCGGCGGCATCGCGCAGCTGCCGACCAACACGAGTGAGGTGCTCGGCAATGACCGCTGGGGTCTCGGTCCCACAGCGGTGATTCTCAAGATAGAGCATGGCAGCCCATGGGTGTACGGCGTGCTCGCGAACAACATCTGGTCGGTGAGCGGATCGAACTCCTCGCCACCGATCAACCAGATGCTGGTGCAGCCGTTCCTGAACTACAACTTCAAGAGTGGCGCCTACCTCACGAGCGCGCCGATCATCGCCGCGAACTGGCAGGCGGACAGCGACGACACCTGGACCGTGCCGATCGGCGGCGGCGTGGGCAAGATCTTCCACCTGGGCAAGCTGCCGGTGAACAGCCAGATCAGCGCGTATTACAACGTCGAGACGCCGACCTACGGCCCGGACTGGCAGCTGCGCGTGCAGGTGCAGTTGATGTTTCCGGAGTGACGGTCTGCGCCACCAGAAAACCGAAATCCACAATCGAGGCCGGTTCTCTGTTTGAGAACTGCTCACAGAATAAAGGACATTGACATGTTGAAATCCGCAATCCCCCGCCGCACCGCACTGGCCGTCTCCGTTGCGCTTGCGCTGGTCGCAGCTACGTCGGTCGCGCAGGACAAGGCGCCACAGGCATCACCTGAGCAGGTCAAGGCCATTGAGACCTGGACCTATACGCTGGCCGTGCAGGGTGCGACGTATTGCGCGCCGCTGGTCGCGATGTACAACCTGCGCTCGTCTGTAGCCTTCGGACCGAAGCCGAAGGCCAGGCCGAACACGTTCTGGCGCCTGGACGACATTTCCACGCCCGCGCTTTCCGCCGAATCGGGCTACGTCTCGCCGAATGCCAACGTGATCTATGGCTTCGGCTTCGCGGACCTCGGCGCCGAGCCGGTGATCCTCACCGCCCCCGACTCGGGCGGTCGGTACTACATGATCGAAATCGTCGACATGTGGACCAATGCCTTCGTGTATCCCGCCGGCGGAGCGTCCGGCTACAAGGGCGGCAAAGTTCGCGCTGGTCGGCCCGGGCTGGAAAGGCACCCTGCCTGCCGGCGTGAAGCGCGTTGACAGCCCGACTCGCTGGCTCGAATTGCAGCCCCGCGTGTACGTCAAGGACGAGGCAGACCTCGCGGCAGCACGCAAGGTGCTCGCGGGCGTCACACTGCAGCCGCTGTCGGAGTTCACCAAGGGCGCCGCGCCGAAGCCGGTAGCGTACAACTACGAAATGCCGAAGATGCTCCCCAAGGTGGCGACGAGCCACATGAAGTTCGACGATCCGCTGCAGTTCTGGTCCATCTGCTCGGCGGCCATGAACGAAAACCCGCCGCCCAGGAACGAGATCGAGGCGGTCCTGCCCCAGTTCAAATACCTTGGCCTCGAACTCGGCAAGCAGTGGAAAGCCGATTCCGTGAACCCGCTGATCCTCGCTCAGATGAAGACGGCGTCCCAGCAGATCGGGGACATGGCGCTCGGCACGATGCCGCTCGCCGGCCGGCTCGCCAAGGGCTGGGTCATTCCCCCGGCCAACACCGGGTTCGGCGGGACCGACTACTTGTCGCGGCTCGACGTCGCCGTATTCGGGCTGACCGCCAACTCCGTGACCGAGGCGATCTACTACTCAGGCGTGCTCGACGGCAACAACCAGCCGATGACGGGCGCGAAGAAGTACACGATCACCTTCAAGGGCCCAATGCTCTATGCGAAGCCGGTGCCGCCGGGATTCTGGTCGGTGACGATGTACGACAAGGCGACGAGCTACACCGTCCCGAACCCGATCAACCGCTACAGCCTTGGCAGCCAGAGCAACCTCAAGAAGAATCCGGACGGATCCTTCACGATGTACCTGCAGGCGACGAGCCCCGGACCGGACAAGGAATCGAACTGGCTGCCGACGCCCAAGGGGCCGTTCTACCTGATCCTGCGCAACTACGCGCCGGTGCCCGAGCTTGCCACTGCGCTGAAGAATCCGGCGACATTCGAAGGGCCGCCGGGCGTCATGCCGGTCGATGAAAAGTGACGATGCAGGTACCTTCGGGTCCCGAACCCATGGCTTGTTCGCGACGCCTTTGGGAACGACGGTGAACTAGCCGCAGGGTCCAGTACCTCGGTTGCGGGCCGTCCCGGTGTGGGGACGGCCCGCTGCTTTAGCGCCGCCACCGATCGCGCCGGCCGTGTGGCATTACCGCGAGCGTCTGCTTCTTCACGTACTGGAAAGACCGCTCAGGGTCGGCTGCAGGCTTAGAGGGTCTGCTTTCGGGGCGGGTTCGGGGTCGCTGCCCGGGGCTGAGGGAAAGCAGTCCTTCGCGTAGGCGTAATATCGGCCAGGAGCGGACATTGTCCTCATACAGAAACCCCGGCGCTGGGCCGGGGCAGTAGCGCGGTCAGCGCCTTGGTGTCAGCCCGGACGGGCTGAGTTTGGCGACACCTATAGTTGGCGCGACCAGTCTGTTCCCGCCTCGCCGCGCCTTCTGGTGGCCCGCCCGTTTCAGTTGGTGCTCTCCCTTCGTGTTTAGGGGATCACGACTATCGACCAGACCGTGACTCCTGGATAAGGCCCGCCGTCTATGGGGGTCAACGAGCCAGTGGTTTGGTTCATGGAAAACGCCATGATGCCGTCGCTGTCCGTTCCAACGTAGACGAATTGTCCGGATGGATCGGTGGCCACCGGCGCTGGAAATGGCGCTGTCGAAAAAGGCGAGCCGGGCACTGCAGTCAGGGCTCCGGTGCCGTAGTCGATGGAGAATGCCGACACGGAATTGCCGCTGGCCGAGTTCGCGTTGTTTGTGACAAAAAGGAATCGTCCCGACGCGTCCACAGCTGCAGAGACAGGGTTTTCGCCGGCGGTGAAGGGGGAGCCCGGTATGGCGGTCAGCGACCCGTCCAGCGCATTGATCGAGTAGGCGAGCACGGAGTTTGACGGTCCCGCAAAGGAACTCGAAATCGTGGCATACAGAAACTTGCCGGCCGGATCGATCGCGATCGTTCGCGGGAATACGGCGGTCGATACAGGACTGTTCGGGACAGGGATGAATGCTCCGACTGGAAGAACCTTGAAGCCGGCGATCTGTGCTGCTGAAGAAATGGTCTGGTAGAAAAATGTTCCGTCATACGTAATCGCGCTGTACTGCGGAGCATTGCCGATAACAATGGAACTGACACGGCCAAGTGCGCCGGTGAGCGGGTCAATCGAGAGAACCATCACTTCACCGCCTTGGCCCGAGGCATACAGAAAGTCCGCCGTGGGGTGTGCGACCAGCGACAGTACGCCGTCCGGTCCCGCAAATGGCGTACCGGGAATAGGCACCAGCGCCCCGTACGGATCGATTGCAAATGCTGAAATCTGATCGCGATCGAAATCTGCTGTGTAGGCAAACCGGTGATCCCGGCTCACAGCAATAGAAGCGGAGCCAGTCGTCGTCGGAAACGGCGACCCGCTGACCTGGACGAGTGCCCCTGTGGTCGAGTCCACGTGGAATCCGGCGACGTCACTCGTTTGGAAGCGGGTTGCGTACAGGAACCGAGGAGTGCGGCGTACGACCGAGGCGGTTGTGGTGCCCGAAATGTTCCCGCTCGTCGCGGTGACGGTTGCTGGGCCCGGGCCGCGAGTATTGGCCATGCCGTACCGACCGGCCGAGTTGTTCAACAGGAGTACGTCCACGTCGCTGGAGGACCATGTGACCGTTGTCGTGACGTCCAGCGTGCTGCCGTCGGTCAGGGTCCCGACCGCAGTGAAACGCTGGTTTTCTCCTAGCGCGATCTGTGGACTGAGCGGCGTCACCCTGATCGATGTCAGGGTGGGTTGAGTCACGGTGAGGATCGTTGACCCGGCGATGGTCCCCGAACCCGCAGTTATGGTCGCGTTACCGGGGGCCACACCTGCGGCGAGTCCGGAACCGCTGATCGTCGCAATATCGGTGCGAGACGACGCCCACGCGACGGAAGCGGTCAGGTCTTGCACTTTCCCATTGCTGTACTTCCCCGTTGCTGTGAATTGCTGGGTGCCACCGACCGGGACGGACGGGTTGGACGGGGTGACCGAGATGGATGACAGTGTCGCCGGGTGTTTGTGACTCCCGCCGGAACAGCCGGCTGCCGCGATGGCGATCAACACCAAGAATGCGAGGTTCTTCAGCCACGAGAACTGCTTCATTTAGGGTCTCCGTTGGCGCTGCTGATCTGCGCTCCGTGAGTACCGATTGGATCGCAGCCCAGTGGAGGTGGGTCACTGAACCCATTCGGCACTTCCTTGGCCGGCAACCTGCAGCGTCCTTCGTGTGTGGTTCGCGGAGTACAACCGGCAGACCGCCGACGATGTTCTATGTTTACGCTCGCTTCTGATTCCAAGCCATTCGGAGAAATCGCTAGCGCGTTCTCTGTTTAGACTGAATCAATGTGGATGCCGCACCCGAATTGGGGCTGCGCTTGCACGTCCGTATATGGACCCCACCCCACTTTGCCAGCACTCCGTATTCCGGCGACAAGGTACGACTGCTCACGTATATCCGGCCTCTGTCTGACCTCGATCAGTCGAGGTCGGGCCACGATGGGCTATTCGCGCGTCGGCTCCTCATTGTTTCTTCGGGCTTCACGCCCGTGGACATTCCCAGGTTATTCCGACGCCGGTTCGACCTGTTCGCCATCACTCGGGATGCTCGCAATCGCGGTGGATGATCTCCTCTGGTCAGTCGGGACGCCCGGCCTCAGGCCGCCACGTGCTCCGGTTCGTAGTTCGTTCCGTGCCTCAGCATTGCCCACGCGATCCGGGCCAGCTTGTTCGCCAGTGCGACCGTCGCGACGTTCGGATGTGATCGCTCGGCCAGGGCCACCGCCCAGCGATTGAGTCGATCCGGCTTGCCGGCCGCCGTGCGCAGCGCCGAGCGCGCGCCGTGGATCAACAGCGTGCGGACGTACTTGTCGCCGCGCTTGCTGATCCCGAACAGCTTCTCCTTGCCGCCGGAGCTGTGCTGACGCGGCGTGAGGCCGAGCGCAACGGCGAGTTCACGACCGCTCCGGTACTGGCGGCCATCGCCCACGAGGGCGTAAAGCGCGCTGGCCGTCAGCGGACCGATCCCCGTGAGCTGCTCGAGGCGACCGACCGGCTCGTGCTCGCGAACGATTGCGGCAATCTCCCGATCGAGCTCCCGCACCCGCTCGTCGAGTTGCTGCAGGTCGCGGTACAGACCGGCCAGCAGCGACCGGAAGCGCACCGTCAGGCCATTCTCGGCATCCTCCAGCCACTCCGGCACTGCACGCCGCAGGGAACTGAGCTCGCGAGGCGCCACCAGACCGTACTCATAGACGAGTCCGCGCAGCTGGTTTGCCTTCGCAGTGCGTTCCCGGATCAGGCTCGATCGCACCCGATGCACCGCCTGCAGATCCTGCTGCTCGACGGTCTTCACCGCCACGAAGCGCATGCTCGGCCGGCCCATCGCCTCGCAGATCGCCTCGGCGTCGTTCGCATCGGTCTTGTTCGTCTTCACGTACGGCTTCACGAACTGCGGGGCGATCAGCTTCACGCGGTAGCCCTTCGACTGCAGAACCCTGGCCCAGTGATGCGCGCCGCCGCAAGCCTCCATGCCGATCTCGCAGCCCGGCTCGACGTCACGCTCGACATCCGCGATCCAGCGCGAGCGCTTCAGCCGCTTGCACCACGCCGGACGCTCTGCGCGATCAACGCCGTGCACCTGAAAGACCTGCTTCGCCAAATCCACACCCACGCGAGTAAGCTTCATGACGACCCCTCCTCATTCCGTGACTGGTGATTTCACAGCTCCAGTCTGGCACTCGATGCCGTAGGAGTGGGGAGGGGTCCATCCCATTGCTTCTCCTGGGCGCGACAGGCCGCTTCGGGTCTATTCTGTTGAAAAACTCTGTTTCGGTGCGCGGACGAAAAATCTCGGGCGATATGGCGTGACTCGGTCTCGAAGTGCCGAGGGCCTACCGCCCAACGGCATTCGCCCTGCATAAGTCCTCTCGATTGGCCTCCGTGAAAACCTGCCCGCAATTCGCGCTATCGATGCCCGTTGTGCGAGAAAGTGTTGGCGGTGGGGAATCGAGTTTTTCAACAGAATAGGTCGTTCCCGGGCGTAGAGAGTCCGCTTCGGAGCATGGATGCCGGTCGGCCCGGAGTTGGCCCGGGAGAGCGGACACCCGGGAATTGCCGAGTTCGGCCAGGAGCGGTCCTTGATGCCATGACCTGAGCGACCCGGAACCGGACACTCCAGAGTCCTCCGGCTGGTAACTCCGCTACACTCGTCGCGACAGGGAGGACCGCGTGACCGACGCGAGCGAGGGGGAGAGCGAAAGCATTTGGGCCAGACTGACCCGCCGCAAGGTGGTGCAGTGGGGCATTGTGTATGTCGCGGGAGCCTGGGGATTCCTGCAGGGCCTCGCCTACGTAACGGACACCTTCCACTGGCCGGAACAGATCCAGCAACTCACAACCCTCGCGCTGCTGATCGGCTTGGCCGTGGTCCTCGTGCTCGCCTGGTACCACGGCGATCGCGGTCAGCAGCGGATCACCGTTCCCGAGCTCGCGATCCTCACGCTGCTACTGCTGCTCGGCGGCGGGGCGTTCTGGTACTACCAGCGCACCAACGAAGCTGGTAACGACGCAGTACCGACGACGGCAAACACGACCGGACCGCCCACATCACCGGTAGCCCCCGATGCCCGGCCCTCCGTGGCAGTGCTGCCCTTTGCCGACCTCTCGCAGGCGCAAGACCAGGAATACCTGGGCGACGGCCTGGCCGAGGAAATCCTAAACCAGCTTGCGCAGGTGCCGGCGCTGCGGCTGGTGGGGCGCACCTCGAGCTTCTCGTTCAAGGGCAAGAACGAGGACCCGCGCACGATCGGCGCCAAGCTCGGCGTCGCCCACCTGCTGGAAGGCAGCGTGCGCAAGGACGGCAACCAGTTGCGCCTCACCGCGCAGCTCGTCCGCGCCGACGACGGGACGCAACTGTGGTCGAAGACTTATGCACGCGAACTGCGCGACGTGTTCACGTTGCAGGACGAAATCGCACGCGACGTGGCGCAGGCGCTCTCGGTCAAGCTGGACGCGGTGACGCTGAACCGGGCGCAGGGCGGCACCACCAACGTCGATGCCTACGACCGCTACCTGCGTTGGCGCCGATTGTTCCTTTCCGATACCCGGGACGCGGAACACGAACGCCAGCGCGTGCAACTGGCACGCGAGGCCGTGACGTTCGACCCCAAGTTCGTGCTGGCCTGGGATGCACTGGCCATTTCACTGCACGGCCTTGCCGTCAACGTCGACGAGGCGCAGGCCAAGCAGTTGCGCGCCGAAGCCGTGCAGGTCCGCGCACGCATCGCGCAACTGGCGCCTGACCACTGGAGCGTGAAACGCGAACGCGCCTACAGCCTGTGGCGCGAAGGCAAGCGGGCCGAAGCCATCGCCGTTGCCAAGGAGATCAAGGACAGCGGGCCACTGACCTACGAACACGCCGTTCCGTACGCCAACCTGATCTTCGCCGTGGGCCATCTAGACGAAGCCGTGGCAGTGGACGAGCAATTCAGGGCCATCGATCCGTTGGCGATGTTCCATTCCCGCAACCTGCAATGGGATTACATCGCCGCTCGCCGCTACGATGAGTCAGAAGCCGAATACCGGCGCGGCCTGACGCTGGAAGGCAGCCATTCCGACCCCGCCTGGGCCGCCTTTCTGCGTATGCTGGCTCGCAAGGATGCCGACCTCGAGGCGCTACGCGAACTGTATCGCCAAGGGGTGCAGGGCTTTGGAGACAGCTGTCCGCAATTCGTCCGCGATCTTGGTACCGAGCTGCACGACCGCGATGCCATGCTCGCCATCCTGCGCAAAGCTGCCGCAGACCCCACCTATCGCGGCGGCGACGAGTCTCTGTGGCTGGCAATGCAGACGATTGCTTCCCTGGCCGACGCGCTGGGTGAAGCGGACCTGGCCGCGGCTGCCCTGCGCGCAGCCACGGAAGGCACGAAGGGCTTCAAAGAGGGCCACATGGATTACGGCAGCTATTGGGCGCTCTGGCTGAACTCCTTTTCGAGCCTTCGCGCCCATCCCGAATTCAAGAAACTGCTGATCGAAACTGGACTGGCCGATTACTGGCGGCAAACCGGCAAGTGGGGCGATGGCTGCAAGCCGGTTGGCGCAGACGATTTCCAGTGCCAGTGACCGGCGAGTGCCGCCGGCGCGCGGCTGGTGGGAGTGCTCGCGGCGAACACTTTGGGACAGCGCGTGATGTGTACACGCCGCGGCGGCACGAGCGCGGTGACGAGCGCTGAGAAATGGACTGCTCGCCGGAAAGCGGACGTACGCGAAGGCCTCCAAAGGGTCGTTTTTCACCCTACAGGGTCCGCTTTCGGCGCGCATGAATGCAGCTTTCTGCGGCCATGCCGGGAACAGGCGTTGACCGCCGGCCTCGAGTTCGATCCGCAGTGGCGTGTTGCCGCGACTACGCCGCCGGCGGAAACACCGCGTTGGCGTCGAACACCGGGCCGTCGACGCAGACGCGCTTCATGGCCAGCCCCGCATCGGTGACCACCGGCACGGCGCAACCCGCGCAGCCGCCGACCGCGCAGGCCATGAACTCCTCGAGCGACACCTGGCACGGTACGTCGAATCGACGCGCGACGACGGCCGTCGCCTTCAGCATCGGTGTAGGGCCGCAGGCGAAGATCTCGACTTCCTGCAGCGCGGCCGCGTCCAGCGAGGCCAGCCACGCCGCCGCGAGGTCAGTCACGTAGCCGTCGAAGCAGCCGGGGAAGCCGGCCAGCGTCGCGAGCCGGCTCGGTACCCCCCAGTCGTCGAGCAGTGGCATGCAGGCGATCGTGCCGGCGGGCATGCCTGGTACCACGATGCTCGAGGGTCGGGCGCGGAACGGGAAGGGGATCTCCGAACCCATCAGCGCCAGCGGCTGCCATCGGGCATCGCTGCGTGACCGCAGCGAATCGGCGAGGAACACCATCGGCGGGATGCCGACGCCGCCACCGACCAGCAGCGTCCGCGGGCGCGAGGGCGACACCACGAAGCCATGGCCGATCGGCCCCATCACCGAAATCATCGCGCCGACCGGCTGCTTCGAAAGTGCCTCGAGGCCCGGGCCCACGATCTTGTAGAGGATATCGATCCAGCCAGCCGCGGGATCGGCCCTCATGATGGAGAGCGGGCGGCGCATCGGAATCAGCGGATCGCAGGTGAGGTGGGCAAAACTGCCCGGGGTTGCCGCCTGTGCGCATTTCGGTGCGCCGAGCCGGATCACGAACTGGTCGCCCGGGTATTCCTGCTGCGCGAGCAGCGGAGCATCCTCGACGAAGATCGTGCCGCGGTGCGCCCGCTCGCTCATCCGGCCCTCCGGCCGGCTTCGACATTGCGCGCCTGGACGTTGCGCACGATGGTGGCAAGCACCGCCATGCGCACGGCGACACCGTTGCTCACCTGCTGCCGTATGACCGACTGCGGGCCGTCCGCGACCTCGTTGGTGATCTCGACGCCGCGGTTCATCGGTCCCGGGTGCATCACGATTGCGTCCGGCTTCGCATATCTCAGGTTCCCGGCCGTGATGCCCCACTCGCGGTTGAACGCGTCGATGTCCAGCGATGCGGAGTCCGGGATGCGCTCGTGCTGGATGCGCAGCGCCATCACCACGTCCGCGCCGCGTATTCCGTCCGCGAGCGAGTGGTAACGGCTGGCGCCGGCCAGTTCACCCGCCTCGGGCATCAGGCTCGCAGGGCTCACCAGTCGCAGTTCGCCGACGCCGAGTGCGAGCAGCGCGGTTCCCGTGGAGCGCGCGACGCGCGAGTGGAGGATGTCGCCGACGATTGCGACGCTGGTCGTTCGCAGGTCGCCCTTGCATTGCCGGATGGTCAGCGTGTCGAGCAGTCCCTGCGTAGGGTGCGAGACGTGTGCCTCGCCGGCATTCAGCACGCAGGCGTGCGGCGCGACATGCTGGGCGACGTAGGCGGGAAGGCCCGGCTCGGCGTCTCGCATTACGAATACGTCGACCAGCATCGCCTGCAGCGTATAGATGGTGTCGAGCACCGTCTCGCCCTTGACCCGCGAGGACGACTGCAGGTCCAGGTTGACGACGTCGGCGCCCAGGCGCCGTGCAGCCAGTTCGAACGAGACGCGGGTCCGGGTGCTCGGCTCGAAGAAAAGGTTCGCGACGGTCCGGCCGGCGAGACTCTGGTCGCGCGGCGGCATGTCGCCCGGGGTCCGCACGTAGAATTGAGCGAGGTCGAGCAGCTGTTCGAGTTCGTCGCGCCCGAGCCCTTCGAGGGTGAGGAAGTGTCGCAGTCGTCCCGCGGGGTCGCGCTGCAGTTCGGCTCCGGTGTCGGTGGTCACGTCTTGCTCCAGGTCAGGTTGCGTGTGCGCGCAGCCACGTCTCGAGGATCAGGCGTGCCGCGTTGGCGTCGATGTCCTCGCGCGTCACCCTCCGCGCGCGCGCGCCCGAGCGCCGCACCTCGCGAAGGTCGGCCTGCGCCGTCACCGAGGTCAGGCGTTCGTCCACGAACTCCACCGGCAGGCCGAAGCGCCGCGCCAGTTCGCCAGCGAAGGCGCGGCACGCTCCCGTGAGGACCGTCTCGGAACCGTCCATATTATAGGGGAGACCCACCAGCAGGCGGGCGGGCGACCATTCGCGAATGCAGCGCTCGAGCGCTGCCCAGTCGGGGCCTGTGCCGGCCCCCACGATCCCGGCCGGGCTCGCGGTGCCTGTAGTGGTCTGGCCGACCGCCACGCCTATCCGCCGGGTGCCGTAGTCGAAGGCGAGCAGCACTTCCTCGCGGCCGGCCACTGGGCGGCTCAGGCGTGCCCGGCCTGGCTGCTCAGGTGCAGCAGGTTGATTCCGAGCAGGCGTCCGGCCGCCTGCCAGCGCTCTTCCGCCGGGACTTCGAACAGCAGCGCTTCGTCAGCCGGCACCGTCAGCCACGCGTTGCGAGCGACTTCCTCCTCGAGTTGCCCCGCCTCCCAGCCGGCATAGCCGAGCGCGATCACCGCATGCTCCGGACCGCCGCCGCCTGCGAGCGCGTCGAGTATGTCGCGTGAGGTCGTGACGTGAAGCCGGTCGGACACGGGCAGCGTCGATTCCCAGCTCGGGCCGGGGCTGTGCAGCACGAAGCCGCGGTCGTTCTGCACCGGACCGCCATGCAGAACATGCTGGCTGGTGACCCGCGACTGCGATGAATCGAGGCCGAGTTGCGCGAAGACATCGCCGAGGTCCATCGTGAGCGGGCGATTGATGACGATGCCGAGCGCGCCCTGCTCGCCATGCTCGCAGACCAGGGTGACCGTCTGCACGAAATTCGGGTCGTCCATGCCCGGCATCGCGATCAGGTACTGGTTGTTCAGGTAGGTCGCGGCCATGAACGCAAGTATCCTGCCGGTTGGCCGCGCGGGACAAGGACCACAGCGTCAGGGCCCGTTGGAATAGACAGACCCGTCGCCAAGCTGGCCATTCAGGAACTGCCATTCATAGGCGAAGCGCAGTACCGGGTAGCGGGCGCGCATGGCCGGCGGGAAAGGATCGAACGGGGAGGCAAGCCGCACGATGCGCTGGGCGGCGTTGTCGAGTTCGCGGTGGCCACTGGTGCGACGGATCAGCACCTGCTCGAGCCGGCCGTCGGCGCGGATGGCCACCTCGAGCACCGGGTTGCCGGACATGCCCTGCCGACGCGCCGCATCGGGGAAATTGATGGTGCCGACGCGCTCGACTCGCCGCTTCCAGCCGTCGAGGTAGCCGGCGATCATCGACTCGCGCGTGTCGGCCAGCAGCCTGTCGTCAGTCGACGGGTCGCCTTTCAGGTAGAGGTTTTCGTCGGCTGCCGCGGCATTTGCCCCGATCTGCGCCAGCGGACGCGCGTCGAGCGGAATCGCAGTCTCGGCCTGCGGGGATTCTTCGCCCGAGGCCGTCCTCGCCGATCGCGGCGAGTGGCTGCTGAGCAGCCGGATTCCGCCGTCCTGTGCGCTGGTGGCCTCCTGCTCCAGCGAATCGCCTCCCGCCTCTCCGGAGTGCTCGATCAGGCTGGCCGAGGACTCGGGCAGCGACGTGCGCTTGACATCCCGCGCCGTGCCCGACCCGTGCTGGCTGCGCTCGGCGATGTAACCCGCGCTGGGATTGTCGGTCTCCTGCGGCCCTTCGGGCACCAGAAGCACCTCGAGCGTGGGGAGCGGCAGGTCCGGGACCGGCGGTGCGCCGAAGCGCAGCCCCAGGATAACCAGGCCGTGCACCAGCGCCGCAACGAAAATTGCGGTCGCCAGGCGGTCCTCAGGGCGGTCAGTGCGGATGCGCAGTTCCATGGTTCAGGCCTGTGCCTGGGCCGAGCGCCGCCTCGCGATCGCGTCCAGCAGCGAACCCGCCACATCGAGTCCGAACTGCCTGTCGAGTTCCCGCACGCCGGTCGGGCTCGTCACGTTGATCTCGGTGACGAAGCCGCCGATCACGTCCAGCCCGACGAACAGCATCCCGCGTTCGCGAAGCAGCGGGCCGATTTTTCCAGCGAGCCAGCGATCGCGCTCGTCGAGCGGCCGGCCGATGCCCTTGGCGCCTGCTGCGAGATTGCCGCGGTTATCGGTGTCGGTAGGGATGCGCGCGAGCGCGTAGGGCACCGCCTCGCCGTCCACCAGGATCACGCGGGCGTCGCCCGTGGTGACGATGTCCGGGATGTAGCGTTGCACGATCGCATAGCGGCTGCCGTACTCGGTCAGGGTCTCGAACACGACGCTCGAGTTCTTGTCCCCGGCCTCCAGCACGAAAATCGACCGTCCCCCCATACCGTAGAGCGGCTTGCAGACGGCGCGCTGGTGCTCGGCGAGGAATGCATGCATGTCGCCCATGTCCCGGGTGATCAGCGTAGGCGCGCAACATTCGGGGAACCAGGCGGTGAAGACCTTCTCGTTCATGTCGCGCAGGCCCTGCGGCCTGTTGACGACCATCGCGCCCTGCGTCTCCGCGCGCTCCAGGATGTAGGTGGCGTAAATGTATTCGGTGTCGAAGGGTGGATCCTTGCGCATCAGGATCACGTCGAAGTCGCCGAGGCGCCGTTCGGCGGCCTCCCCGCGCGAGAACCAGTCGCCTGGGTCGTCGCGTACCTCGACCGGGCTCGCACGCCCGAGCGCGACACCGTCGCGGAGCCACATATCGCCCAGCCCGAGACAGGACAAATTCCAGCCGCGCCGCTGCGCGGCCAGCATCATTGCCAGGGTGGTGTCCTTGGCCGGTTTGATGTCCTCGATGGGGTCCATCACGACGGCGACTCGCAGGCGTTTCTCGGTCATCATCTCGCTCCGGGCGGCTTGCGGACTCCCCGCCACGTGTGACACCGGTCATGGTATCGAAACCAGCCGATGGCAGGGCCACTCTCAATATGTTAAAAACACGCCGCGAGCACTGCCTCGCGCTTTAGCGTCGTGCTCGCGACGCGTATTACCCATTCTGGGGGTTCGACTGCATGGAAAACACTGCTGCCAGCGCCAGCCGGCCGCGATTGGCGGGGCTAAAGGTGCTGGTCATAGATGACAGCAAGACCATTCGCCGTACGGCAGAGACGCTGCTGGCGCGCGAGGGCTGCGAGGTGTTCACGGCAGTCGACGGCTTTGACGCGCTGTCCAAGGTCGCCGACCACCAGCCCGACATCGTGTTCGTGGACATCATGATGCCGCGGCTCGACGGCTACCAGACCTGCTCGCTGATCAAGCACAACAAGGTGTTCCGCAGCATCCCGGTGATCATGCTGTCCAGCAAGGACGGGCTGTTCGATCGGGCTCGCGGGAGGATCGTCGGCTCGGAGCACTACCTCACGAAGCCTTTCACGCGCGAGGAACTCCTGAGCGCGATCGAAGCGCACGTGCATCGCTGACGGCCGCCTTGGCGGAGGACCGACCCGTGGCACTGATACTGATCGTGGACGATTCCCCGACCGACCTGCACGTCATGCAGCAGGCGCTCGAGCAGGGCGGATTTCGCACGGCTTCCGCCTCCAATGGCGGCGAGGGCGTCCGGATGGCCCGCGAACTGCACCCGGACCTGATATTGATGGACATCGTCATGCCGGGACTGAACGGCTTCCAGGCCACTCGCCAGCTCGCCAACGATCCCGAGACACGGGCCATTCCCGTGATCATGGTGAGCTCAAAAGGCCAGGAGTCGGACCGCGTCTGGGGATTGCGCCAGGGTGCGGTGGACTACCTCGTGAAACCCGTGGCCCTGGACCAGCTGTTGCGCAGGGCCCAGGCGGCGATCGCGGCCTGAGATGCAAGACGCCGGCTCATTGAGGTCGCTGCGCGATCGCCCTTACGAGTTGTTGCGCGAGCTCGATCGGCGGGCCCGTGCCGCGGCGCAGGGCAATCGCGATTCGACCGCCTCCGGTGCGGAGTGGGTCGGCATTGCGTTCCGGCTGGGCGGCGAGGCGTTCCTGCTCGCGCGCGAGGAAACCCGCGAGGTCATGGGCTACCCGGCCGCCGTCACGCGCGTACCGGGTGCCAAGAACTGGATCCGCGGCCTGTCGAACGTACGTGGCCAGCTGTTGCCGGTCATCGACGTGCGTGCATTCCTCGGATCGGGAGGTACGGCCGTCTCTCGAGCCACCCGCGTGCTGGTGGCAAACCACCGGGAGATTCCGGCGGGACTGGTCGTGGACGAAGTAATGGGATTCCGGAGGTTCTACGAAAGCGAGTTCTCCGCAGACCTTCCACCGACGCTGCTGCGCTGTGAGCGCTATCTCGCCGGCGCGTTCAAGCGCGGCGCAGAGGTCTGGCCCGTATTCAGCGTACGAGGCCTGCTCGAGAGCCAGCAGTTCCTGCAGGCCGCAGCCTCATGACAGCCGCGTCCAGCCAAACCCGAACCGGGTATGAAGATGATCAATAGACTCGACGCCGACCGACTGCAGCCGACCCTGATCCGCGTGGCGCTGGTGGCCGCGGTTCTCGCGGCGCTGGCATTCGCGCTCCAGTGGCAGGTCTCGGGCGGACGGGCGGGCCGCGACGCCGTCGTTGCGACGCTTTCCGGGCTCGCCCAGGGCATTCCTCTGCAGGCCGGCGCCGCGGTGCGCGGGTCCGCGCCGGCCTTCGATTCGCTTGCGGCCTCACGTGCGCAGCTCGAAGAACTGGTGGACGGCGCGCGTCGGTCCAGTGCCGAACTCCCGGGCGGGGACCAGAACTGGGTCGCAATGCTCGAGCAGTCGCAGGCGGTGCTGGACGGCCGTGCCGATGCGCTCGACACGCGCAAGGTGCTCGCCAGCGTGCGCGAACTGACGCCCCAGGTGCTTGCGGCCACTGCCAACGTCGCCAAGGCGATGGGCGCGTCGCGTCCCGAGAGTTTCAATCGACAGCTTGACCGGTTCGAAGTGCGCGCACAGGCGATCGAGCAGGACCTGGCGGCACTGGCGGACGGCACGACCTCGGTCGAGGCCGCGTCGCGTCGGCTCTCCGAGAGCCTCGAATTCATGGGCCAGGTCGTGGGCGGCCTGGTCGGCGACAGCAATCCGCTCGGCATCGACGCGGCGCAGGGTCCGGCGGCTGACGCGGCGCGGCTGCTCGCAGCCGTGTTCCGCAGCGAACAGCAGCAGGTTCGCTCGGTGATCGCGCTGGGCGACTCACTGGAACAGATGCAGGCGGCAGGCAACGCGCTGGTCGAGAGCGGGGGCAAGGCCGCCGCCGCGCTACCCAGCCTGGACTCGGTCTCGGCCGCCAGGGCCTGGTACATGAGCCCGTGGCTGCCGCTCGCTTTGCTGCTGTTCTCGATAGGCGCGCTGGGGTTGCTTGCCTTCCTGCAGCGCTCGCTCGCGACGCAGCGGCGCGCGACCGACCTCCAGGCAGTGCAGAACGAGCGCAACCAGCAGGCGATCCTGCGCCTGCTCGACGAACTGTCGAGCCTGGCCGACGGCGACCTCACCGTCCAGGCGACGGTCACGGAAGACATCACCGGCGCCATAGCGGACTCGATCAACTACGCGATCGAGGCGCTGCGCGAGCTGGTGACCACTATCAACCGCTCCGCCATCAAGCTCGACACGACGACGCGCCAGACCCAGGCGCTCTCCACGCACCTCGCCAAGGCCTCGTCCGCCCAGTCGAAACAGATCGGCGCCGCGTCGGAGTCGGTCGCCGAGATGGCTGCGTCCACCGAGGAGGTGTCCGGAAATGCCGAGCGTTCCGCCGACGTCGCGCGCCATTCGGTGGACATCGCGCACAAGGGCGGCGACGCGGTGCGTCGCACCATCGACGGCATGAACGCAATCCGCGAGAACATCCAGGAGACATCCAAGCGCATCAAGCGCCTGGGCGAAAGCTCGCAGGAAATCGGCAACATCGTCGAGCTGATCAACGACATCGCCGAGCAGACCAACATCCTGGCGCTCAACGCCTCGATCCAGGCATCCATGGCGGGTGAGGCGGGCCGCGGCTTTGCGGTGGTCGCCGACGAGGTGCAACGGCTGGCCGAACGCGCCGCGAACGCGACGCGCCAGATCGAGGTGCTGGTGCGCACGATCCAGGCTGACACCAACGAGGCCGTCGTCTCGATGGAACGCACCACGACCGACGTGGTGGGCGGCGCGCTGCTGGCCGAGAACGCCGGCGCGGCGCTCGAGGAAATAGAGCAGGTCTCCAACCAGATCGCGAGCCTGGTGCAGAACATCTCGGCGAGCGCACGGCACCAGGCGACCACCTCGCAGAGCATCTCGCGCAACATGCAGGTGTTGCGCGAAATCAGCTCGCAGACCGCCGAGAGCACGACCGCGACATCCGACTCGATCGGAAAACTGGCGGAACTCGCTACACAGCTTCGTAAGTCGGTGACGGGTTTCCGGCTGCCGGAGGGTGCGGGCGCCAGTGTGAGCGGGGAGTACCCGATGCTGCGGCCCGAGGCGCTTGCGGCCGACGAAGTCGAGCGCCTTCGCCGCGTCGGCGGTGGGGCGGGCTGATGAAGTGGAACGCCCGCCAGTGACCGCCGGGGCCATGTTGGCCGCCAGCCCGGACGAGGCCCACGCCTCGCTGCAGCTGGTAGTGCGCGAGGTCGCGACCGAGCTGAACGAGGCGCGGGCGGCGCTCGAGGCGTTCTCCGAACATACGTCGGATCGCGCAGCGCTTCACCGCTTCGTCACGCACGTGCACATGGCGCGCGGCGCTTTGCGCCTGGCGGAGGTCTACGGTGGCGCGCTGCTCAGCGAGGAGATGGAGCAGGTTGCACGCTTCATCGATGGTCACGATCGGGACTCGAACGTAGACACGGACGCGCTGGACGCGCTGATGCGTGCCATGGAGCAGTTGCCCGCGTACGTGGACCGCGTGGCGTCCGGTGGCCGGGACGTGCCGATCGCGCTGCTTCCGCTGCTGAACGACCTGAGGGCGGTGCGCGGCAGCTCGCTGCTCTCCGAGGGAACGCTGCTGCTGCTGAACCTGCGGTCGGACGAACCGGCGCACCCGGCGAGCGACGCAGAGGCGGGGATGCCGATCGTCGATCTGGCGAGGCGGTTACGGCCGCGATTCCAGCTCGCGCTGCTGGGATGGATACGCGGCGAGCACGTCACCGAGACGCTGGGCGCGCTATCCGACATCGCCCGCGAGTTCGAGCGCGCCGCGACGACGCAGCCGCTCTTTCAGTTGTGGTGGGTGGTCGGAGCGGTGATCGAGGCCCTGCAGGAGGGCGGCATCGACGGCAACGTGTCGGTCAAGCGGCTGCTTGGGAACGTCGACCGGGAGATCCGGCGCCTGCAGGAACAGGGCGAGTCCAGCTACGTGAATTCCCCGCCCGTGGAACTCCTGAACAACCTGCTTTTCTACGTCGCCCGGTCCACGAGTTCCGGTTCCCGCGTTTCGAGCGTGCGGCGATCTTTCCGGTTGGGCGAGGTGCTGACGTCGGGCGAGCTCATCGACGTGGCGCCCGAAACGCTGTCCGCGCCGAGCGTGAGGCTGATGAAGACGGTCGCGGCTGCGATCCGTGAAGACCTGACCCGCGTCAAGGACGTGCTGGATATCTTCGTCCGGCGTGGCGCGACGCAGGTGGACGAACTTGCGCCGCAGCTCGAGATGCTGCGCAAGATCGGCGACACGCTCGGTGTGCTGGGCCTCGGAGCGCTCAGGAACCGAGTGCAGGGCGAGATCGACTCGTTGATGCGCATCGTGGAGCGGCGCGAGCCGCCGGGCGATGCCGCGCTGCTCGACATCGCCGCGGCGCTGATCGAGGTCGAGGACGGGCTCGATCCCCAGCTGGTGAAGCTGATCCTGCCCGATGCGGCCACGGATTCGAGCGAGCCTGGCGAGCCCACCGACGAGGAGTTCCGCCAGGTCCAGGACGCCGTGCTGCGCGAGTGCGTCGTCAACATGGCGCGCATCAAGGAGGCAGTCACGCATGCACTCGGTGCGCCTTCCGAGGCGCAGGGGCTGGACCAGGTGCCGCAGCTGGTGCGCGGCATCACCGCCGGCCTGCTGATGCTGGGCAAGCGCCGTGCGGTAGAGACGATGGAAGGCGTCGGCCGCGTACTGTCGGGCGTGGTACGTCCGGGCAGCAGCGCACTCGAGCCGAGACGACTGGACCGCCTGGCCGATGCGATCGTGGCGGTCGAGTACTACATGGAGATGCTGCAGGCCGGGCGTTCCGACCCGTTGTTCGTGCTGGATGCCGCGGAGAGCTGCCTCGGGGACCTCGACCAGGAGGCGCCCGCGATCGTCGCGGTGGATGCGGCGCATGTCGATGAAGTCACGGCCGAGCCGTTACCCGGGCAGCAGCGGCCGGTGCCGGAACAGCACATCGTCGCCCCGGCCGCGGCAAGCGGTGCAGCGCAGGCCCCGACCCCGGCACCGAAACCGGCTCCGACGCCGGTTCCGGCATCCGCACCCGGCCCTGGCCCGGAGGTCGCCAGCAGCGCTGACCCGGAATTCGTGCAGCTGTTCGCCGAGGAAGCGCGCGAAAACATCCAGATGCTGCAGGAACTGTTCCCTAAGTGGGAGCAGAACCCGCTCGACGTCGACGCGCTCCGCGACCTGCGCCGGGTGTTCCACACGCTCAAGGGCAGCGGCCGCATGGTCGGCGCGCGACGCGTGAGCGAATTTTCGTGGAGCGTCGAAAGCATACTGAATCGCGTCATCAGCCAGACGCTGCTGCGCTCGCCGGACATCGTCTCGGTCGTACGCGATGCGGTGGCAGCGATGCCATTGCTCGTGGATGAGCTCGAGCACGGCCGCGAGGCGCCGGTCGACGTTATAGAAATCGCAGCCCGGGCTGATGCATTGTCGGGACGCGAAGCCACGGCGGTTCCGCCACCGACGCCGACGGTCGCACCGGAACCGGAGCCAGCGGCGGTCGAGGCGGATGCCGGTGCAGCGCAGGAATTGCAGCCGGAGCCAGCCGGCATGGACCCCGTGCTGCGCGATATCTTCCGCAACGAGACCGCCGGCCACGTCGGCGTCGTGCGCGACTTCATCGCGCGTTGTGCGGAGGCCGTTCCGCCATACGCCGTGACCGAGGCGCTTTACCGCGCCTGCCATACGCTCAGTGGCATCGCCAAGACCGCGGGCGCGCGCCAGGGCATCAAGGTCGCCGAGCCGATGGAGCACTACGTCCGCAAGCTTCACGACAACGCCCGTGGTCTCCCCGAGGAAGGCCTGCTGCTGCTGCGCGACACCGTGTACAGCCTCGAGAACGTGGTCGCGAACGTTGAGGAAGACACTGGCTTCTTCCCGGATCACGGCCGGCTCATCGCCGGCTGGCATGCCCTCGAACGCGCGCTCGATGCGGAACTCGCGCGACTGGCCGAGGCGGGCGAGCAGACGCTGGGCGACGGCTGGTCTCAGGAAATTCCTGCGGACATGGCTCCAGAGCACGACGTCGCCGAGCGCGAACTCACCCAGCATGACCTCACCGAGCCCGACCTGCTGGTCCCCGCGCTTCCTCCGGACATGCTATTGCCGCCCGAAGCGCTGCATGCGCCATTCGTCGCGGTGACGGCCCCGGCGAAACCTCAGGCCGAAGTGGCCGAGACAGCCGTGCCCGAGGAGCCCGAACCGGAGTTCGACGCCGACATCGCGGCGATCTTCGGCGAGGAAGCGACCGAACTGCTCGAGCTGGCCGATTCGTCGCTCGCGAACTGGACCGCGGATCGCGCCGACCGCAGCAGAATCACCGAGTTGAAGCGGGTCCTCCACACGCTGAAGGGCGGGGCGCGCATGGCCGGCATTCGCGCGATGGGAGACCTGAGCCACGAAGTGGAATCGTTCCTGACGTCGCTGGAATCAGGCGCCATTGCGGCGGACGATTCGGCGGTTGAGGTGCTCCAGGCGGCGCTCGACCAACTGCATGGCATGCGCGAGGCCGCAAATTCCGGACAGCCGATTGTCGCCGCCCGTGCGTTGATCGAGCGCGTGCGCGCCGTTGCAACGGCCTCGGCCGGACCCGATTCACGCCCGGCCGTTCAGGATGTTGCCCCGGTCGAGCCACCTGCGCCTCCGGAACTCGAGGCTGCGGCCCCGCCGACGGAGGTCGAGTCATGGCCCGCCGCGCCCGAGGAGGTGCAGCCGCCGGTCTCGTTCGAAGAAATTTCCATGGCCGAGGTTTTCGCCGCGGCCGAAACCAGCGAGGAGCATCCAGCGGGCCTGACTGCGGCAGATGAGCCTGGAGCACAGGAACCCTGGATCCACGAGAAGGCGACGCACGAAGTCGAGCCACATGAGGTCGCGACGCACGAGATCGAGCCACATGAGGTCGCGACGCACGAAATCGAGACACACGAGATCGAGACGCATGAGGTCCATGTCCACGAAGTGACGGCGAGCGAACCGCCGAGGCCGGAACCTCCCGTTGCGGAATCGTTCGAGGCCGTCGCGACCAGCTACGTCGCCGTTCCGCCGCCCCCTGCCCAGTTCGTCCTGCCGGGGCGCGAGCCCGCGGCCGCGCCTGAACGCCACGAACTGGCGCGCGTAAACGCAATGCTGCTGGACGAGCTGCTGAACAACTCGGGCGAAGTGAGCATCTTCCGCGCTCGGGTCGAGCAGCAGATGACCTCGACCGAGTTCAATCTTGCCGAGCTGGGTCGCACCGTGACCCGGCTGCGCGAGCAGCTGCGCAAGCTCGAGCTCGAGACCGAGGCGCAGATCCTCTTCAAGCACCAGGCCGACGCCGGCGGGCGGGCCGACTTCGATCCGCTGGAGCTCGACCGCTACTCCACCATCCAGCAGCTTTCGCGGGCCCTCGCCGAGTCCGTCAGTGACGTCGCGAGCATCGAGAGCCTGCTCGCGAGCGTGAACCGGGAAGGCCAGAACCTGTTACAGCAGCAGGGACGCGTCATCGCCGAACTGCAGAACGGGCTGATGCGTACGCGCATGGTGCCGTTCCAGCGGCATGCGCAGCGCCTGACGCGGCTGGTGCGGCAGGCGGCCCAGGAAACCGGCAAGAAGGCCGAACTCGAGATCGAGGGTGGAAACGGCGAGATCGACCGGCAGGTGCTCGAACGCATGCTGCCCCCGTTCGAGCACATGCTGCGCAACGCGGTCGTGCACGGCATCGAGCTGCCCGAAGAGCGTCTCGCGCGCGGCAAGGAGGAGACCGGCCGTATCGCCGTGCGCCTGCAGCGTGAAGGCGCCGAGGTCGTGATCACGGTCGAGGATGACGGTGCCGGGCTCAACATCGAGGCGATCCGCGCCAAGGCGCGACAGATGGGGCTGCTGCGACCGGAACAGGACCTCACGGACGAGGAGGCGCTGCAGCTGGTCCTCGAGCCTGGCTTCTCGACTGCGCAGCGCCTCACGCAGCAGGCCGGGCGCGGCGTGGGCATGGACGTCGTCGCAACCGAGGTGAAGAGGCTCGGTGGCGGTTTGTTCATCGAGTCCACCCCGGCGCGCGGCGCGCGCTTCACGATCAGGCTGCCATTCACGCTCGCGATCACGCAGGCGCTGATCGTCCGCACCCACGACGAGTTCTACGCGCTGCCGGTTGCGACCGTGGAGGGCGTGGCGCGGATTCCCGCGACCGAGGTGCGCGCACACCTTGCCGAGGACCAGCCCACGTTCGATTATGGCGGCCACGTGTTCCGCTTCCAGCACCTGGGCTCGTTCCTGGGCAGTGGCCCGTCGGAGCTTCCCGAGACGGACGTGTCCTTGCCAGTGATCCTGGTACGCGCCGGCGAGCATTCGACGGCGCTGGTGACCGACGAGCTGGTCGGCAGCCGCGAGATCGTGGTCAAGTCGGTCGGGCCGCAGGTCGCGTCGGTGCGCGGTATTTCCGGCGCAACGATCCTCGGTGACGGCCGTATCGTCATCATTCTCGACATGGGCGCGCTGGTGCGCTCGGAGTGGCGCGGCCGGGCCGCAGACGCCTCGGTGCGTCCGAGCAGGGACGACCGAATCTTCGCGCTGGTCGTGGACGACTCGATCACCGTGCGTCGCGTGACGCAGCGCTTCCTCGAGCGCAACGGGATGCGCGTGATGACGGCGAAGGACGGCGTCGAGGCGATGGCGCTGCTTCAGGAGCACACGCCGGACGTGATCCTGCTCGACATCGAGATGCCGCGCATGGATGGCTACGAGGTTGCCTCGCACGTGCGTAACGATGCGCGCCTCGCCGACATCCCGATCATCATGATCACCTCGCGCGTGGGCGACAAGCATCGCGCGCGCGCGATCGAGCTCGGCGTCGACGACTACCTCGGCAAGCCCTACCAGGAAAGCCAGCTTCTCGACGCCATCGAGCCGCTGGTGCTGGCGCGTCGCCGTCAGCTTCCGTGAGGAATTTTCGACGATGAACAGCATGTCCGAGGAGACCTACTGCCTGCTGGTGCCGCTCGCGGACGAGCGGCTGCTGGTGCCGCGCGCCTGCGTGAGCGAGGTGATCAACTACCAGGCTCCTGCGCCGATGGAAGGCGTACCGCCGTGGTACCTCGGCACGATTGCCTGGGGCGGCCGCCGCATCCCGCTGATGTCGTTCGAGGCGGCCTGCGGCCGCAATCCGCCGCGGGCCAGCGGGCGTACCAGGCTGGTCGTGATGCAGGCGATTTCGGGCCAGATCCCGGAAGGTCACTTTGCGATCCTCACCCAGGGCTTCCCGCAGCTCGTGCGCCTGAGCCCCGACGTGATCCACGCCGACGACTCACGCAATTTCGGCGAGCGCAGCCCGGTGATCTGCCAGGTCCGGATGGTGAACGAATATCCGCTCATCCCGGACTTCGAACACATCGAGCGGATGATCAGCGAAGAAACCCGCGCAGCCTGATGGTTGCGGTGCGGCGTGGCCTGCACGCGGCGCCCGAAGCCTTTCGTGATCCGTTCGTGCGGTGACGCGCGCATACTTGAGCCGATCAGGTATCGATCCAGGAGCAGCGCATGGCGAGCAGATTCAGATTTCTTGGCATCTTGCTTGGAATGGCTTTCGCGGCAGGCGCGTCAGCACAGGCCCAGCCGCCGGCGACGCAGTCGCTGTCGTCGTCGCTCGGCGTAGTCGTGTTCCCGGCCAAGGGCCAGAGCGCGCAGCAGCAGGGCCAGGACGAGGGCGAGTGCTACGCCTGGTCTAAAGGGCAGACCGGTATTGATCCCATGGCGCCACCGCCGGCGGCCGCTCCACCGCCCCAGCAGGCGGCCGCGCAGCAGCAGAAGGACACCTTCAACAAGGGATTCGCGGCCTGCCTCGAGGCCAAGGGCTACACGGTCAAGTAGTGCACTACTCGCGAGAGTACGCGCCGTCCCAACCGAGGATGCAGTGCTCGAGCGATATCGAAGTGACGAATCCGGGCCTCTGCAACGCTTCGGCCGCCAGCGCGGCCCGAGCCCCCGCGCTTGGCTTTTTCCCGCAAATCTCCTACGGTTCGCACAGCGGCAGGTCGTTGCCTTCCGCGTTTTCACCAACCCACGAGGCATAACGTACCCAGATGGCAAAAGCCAAGAAATCCGCCAGGAAGCCCGCGAAGAAAGTTACCCGGAAGGCCGCCCCGAAGGCCCCGCAGTCGATCAAGAGCGTGCTGACCAAGTCCGCACTGGTCGCTCACCTCGCAGATGCAGCGGAGGTCGCCGCGAAGGACGCGCGCGCCTTGCTCGCCGCACTCGAGAACACGATCGTCGCATCGATTGGCAAGAAGAGTGCTGGCACCTTCATCCTGCCAGGATTGCTGAAGATTACCGTTACCAGCGTTGCGGCGAAGCCGGCGCGCAAGGGCATCAACCCCTTCACCGGTGAGCCCACCACCTTCAAGGCCAAGCCTGCCACCGTGAAGGTGAAAGTGCGTCCGATGAAGAGGCTGAAGGACGCTGCAAAGGGCTGACGCTTCACGCTCGTTGCCTGATGGCGGGCTGTTGAAGAACTGTATTCAACAGCCTGCTGTCGAGCCGCCGATACCCGCTGTCGAGGGCACATGAACACGAGAAACCTGTTTGACCTGACCGGCAAGGTGGCGCTGATTACCGGCGGATCGCGTGGCCTCGGCCTGCAGATGGCCAGTGCGCTCGGCGACATGGGCGCGAAGGTCGCCATCACCGCCCGCAAGGCCGACGAACTGGCCGAAGCGAAATCGCATCTCGAGGGGCGGGGTATCGACGTCCTCACCGTGACCAACGACCTCTCCGACGCCGGAGGCATTCCCGCGCTGGTCGACCGCGTGGTGGCGCACTTCGGCACCATCGACGTGCTGGTCAACAACGCGGGCGCTACCTGGGGGGCGCCGGCGGAAGACTACCCGCCCGAGGCCTGGCACAAGGTCATGAACCTCAACGTCAATGCGTTGTTCTTCCTGACCCAGTACGTCGGCAAGCACGTGATGATCCCGAAGCGGGCCGGCAAGATCATCAATATTTCGTCCATCGCCGGACTGGGCGGCAACCCGCCGGGCATGGCTACCATCGCCTACAACACCAGCAAGGGCGCAGACATCAATTTCACGCGAGCCCTTGCCGCCGAATGGGGCAGGTACAACATCAACGTCAATGCCATCTGCCCGGGGTTCTTCCCCTCGAAGATGTCGGCTGGCCTGCTCGACAAGTTCGAGAAAATGGCGATCGCGATGACGCCGCTGCAGCGGATCGGCGGCGATGAAGACCTGAAGGGCGTCGTCGTGTTCCTGGCTTCCGAGGCCTCCCGCCACGTCACCGGGCAGTATCTCGCGGTCGATGGAGGTGCGAGCTGCTGCTGACCCCGGGTTGCCTTGAGGTCAGGGTCCATACGCCAAGGCAGCACCGGACGAGGTTCTACGCCTTCAACGCAGGGAGGACCGCGTGACCGACGCTACTGACGGGGAGGGGAACAGCCTCTGGCATCGACTGCGCCGCCGCAAGGTGGGGCAGTGGGGCATTGCCTGCGTCGCCGGCGCCTGGGGATTGCTGCAGGGACTCGAGTACGCCGGCGGCACCTTCGACTGGCCACGCCAGTCCCAGCAACTCGCGACGATTGCTCTGCTGATCGGCCTGCCCATCGTGCTGGTGCTCGCCTGGTAGCACGGCGACAAGGGACAACAGCGCGTCACCCGCATTGAACTCGCGATCCTGACGCTATTGCTCCTGCTCGGCGGCGTCCTGTTCTGGCGCTACGAACATGCGAGCCAGCCGACTTCGACCACCTCGCCAGCGTCTGCAGCCACCGCGGAGACTGAAGCAACGACTGACGCAGGCCCCTCCATCGCCGTCCTGCCGTTTGAGAACCGCAGTGCAAAGTCCGACGACGCGTTCTTCGTCAACGGCATCCACGACGACATCCTGACGCAGCTCTCGAAGATCAGTGCACTCAGGGTGATCTCGCGTACGTCGGTCGAGCAGTTCCGCGATACGAAGCTGTCGCTCCAGGACGTCGCGGGTCAGCTCGGCGTGAAGAGCATCCTCGAAGGCGGCGTGCAGCGAGCCGGGGACCGCGTGCGCATCAACGTCCAGCTGATCGACGCTACGACCGACGCGCACCTCTGGGCGGAGACCTGCGACCGCGAGCTGACCGCGGAAAACATCTTTGCCATCCAGACAGAACTGGCAGCTGCCATCGCCGGTGCGCTGAAGCGGAGATCTCTGTCCAAAAAGCCCTCGCGATTGACCCCGATCTCGCCGAGGCCTGGGCGTCGCGCGGCGGAATCGCGATGAGCCCGGAAAACAATGCCACGGCAGAACAGATGCTTCGTCGTGCCATCGAACTCAACCCGAATTATTCGACCGCGCGCTATCAGCGGGCGATCGACATCGATCCTGCGTCGCCGTTGCCCTATTTTGTCCTGGGGTTCACAAATGCTTACGCGCGAAATCGTCTTGCGGATGCAGTACCACTGGTGGAGCGGGCTATTGCCCTGGACCCTGGAAATCCGCAATGGGTATGGAGACTCGCAATGTTGCAACTTGATCTGACCGACACGTCGGCGGCAAAACAGTTGATGTCGGAAGCCATGCGGCGTTGGCCGGATGATGAATATGCAAGTGCCTATGCGGCGATTCTGGCTGACATGCTGGGCGATCATGCGGCGGCGGAGCAGTACGCAGGTAAGGCCTTTGCTGCCCGGCCCAGGGGAGGCTGGTCGCTTGCAGTCCTGCGGAATTCTGACCTCGGGATGGGTGACGCCAAGGCCGCTCGTGAACGATATGCGTCCGCGTATCCGGAGCTGCTGGGCTCCCCGACCCCCCACGTCGATGCCGGAAACTTCTATCGGGCCATTGACCTCGCGTTGGTGCTCCAGGGTACCGGCGAGCTCGTCCGGGCAAAGGCGCTGCTCGACAGCAGCGAACTGGCCATTCGCCCTCTGCCCTGCGCGATGCCGAACTCGTTGCCCGACCGAACGATGCCTCTGGGGCTCTGAATTGAGCTGCTGCCTCAGGCCGCCCCCGATCTGCGGCTAGCGCAGGTCTCCCCACATCGCCTGCAGCACGGCAAGCGCGACGATCCCCGCTGTCTCGGTTCGCAGCACCCTGGGGCCCAGTCGCACCGGCCTGAAACCCGCGCGTTCCGCGTCCAGCAATTCGCTCTCCTCGAACCCGCCTTCCGGCCCGATCAGCAGTTCCACCTGGGTTGGGGTCTCGCCGAGCGTCGCCAGCGATTCGCTGGCGGTGGGACTCGGCACCAGTCGCAGGCCGTCGCGCGGGGAATCCGCCAGGTATCGATCGAGGTTCAGCGGGGCATGGACCCGCGGCAACACGCTGCGCCCGCTCTGCTCGCAGGCGCTCACGACGACTGCCTGCCAGTGCCGGAGCTTGGCCACAGCCTGGCGCTCGTCGAGCCGCACGACGCTGCGCGTGGAGAACACCGGCGCGATGGCGCGGACGCCCAGCTCGGTCGCCTTCTGCAGCGTGAGGTCCATCCTCTCGCCGCGCGAGACCGCCTGCACCAGCGTCACCGCGAGCGGTGACTCGCGCCGAACCTCGGCAGCCTCACCGACCAGCACGCGCACCCGGCTGCCTTCGATCGCGACCACCTCGCAGTGATAGTCGCGGCCGCTGCCGTCGAAGGCGACGACCGGGGCACCGGCACGCAACCGCAGTACGCGCGCGACATGGTTCGCGGCCGAGGCCGGCAGCGCTACCTCCGCACCGGGCATGAGTACCGTCTCGCAGTAGACGCGGCTCAATCGCACGTTGCGGCCTCTATTCCTGCGCGCGCAGTTTCCACCAGCGCGTCGATCTGGTCGGGCTCGATCACGTACGGCGGCATGAAGTAGACCACGTTGCCGATCGGCCGCAGCAATGCCTCATGCTCTAGCGCATGGCGATAGACGCGCAGGCCCCGGCGTTCCTGCCAGTCGAAGGGCGTTTTATGGTTGCCGTCGCGGGCGAGCTCGACCGCGACGATCATGCCCCGCTGCCGCACCTCGGCGACGTGCGGCAGGTCCACGAGTGCGGCGCAACGCTCGCCCAGGTGCCTGGCCAGTGCCCGATTGCGCTCGATCACGCGGTCCTCGTCGAAGATCGCCAGTGTGGCCAGCGCCGCGGCGCAGGCAAGCGGGTTGCCCGTGTAGCTGTGTGAGTGCAGGAATGCCCGCAGTTGCGAGTACTCGTCGTAGAAGGCCTCGTATACGCGCTCACCGGACAGCACTACCGACAGCGGCAGGTAACCACCGGTGAGACCTTTCGACAGGCACATGAAATCGGGCGAGATACCCGCCTGCTCGCAGGCGAACATGGTGCCAGTGCGACCGAAGCCCACCGCGATCTCGTCGGCGATCAGGTGCACGCCGTGCCGGTCGCATGCCTCGCGCAGCAGCTTCAGATACACGGGGTCGTACATGCGCATGCCGCCCGCGCATTGCACCAGCGGCTCGACGATCACCGCGCACACCTCGTCCGCGTGCCGGGCCAGCGTCTCTTCCATGGCGGCGAACATGCGCCGCGCGTGATCGGCCTCGCTTTCACCGGTTTCGCATCCGTAGGCGTCCGGCGAGGGCACCGTGATCACGTCCATCAGCAGCGGCTGGTAGATCTCGCGGTAGAGTTCGACGTGGCCGACAGCCAGTGCGCCGAGCGTCTCGCCGTGATAGCTGTTCGAGAGCGTGATGAACCGGCGCTTGCCAGTGCGCCCGACATTCCGCCAGTAGTGGAAGCTCATCTTCAGCGCCACTTCGATCGCGCTCGAGCCGTTGTCGGCGAAGAAGCAGCGGCTGAGGCCCGGCGGGGCGATTGCGACCAGCCGCTCGGCGAGCTGCACCGCGGGCTCATGGGTGAATCCGGCCAGCATCACGTGCTCCAGGCGGCCGAGCTGCGTTGCCACGGCCGAGCTGATGCGCGGATTCGCATGGCCGAACAGGTTGACCCACCACGAACTCACCGCGTCCAGGTAACGTCGGCCATCGTATCCATGCAGCCACACGCCCTCGCCGCGAGCGATCGGGATCATCGGCAGCCACTCGTGGTCCTTCATCTGGGTGCACGGGTGCCAGACGACGCGCAGGTCGCGCTGGGCGAGGTCGCTCGAGTTGTTCATCAGACTTCCGTGTGTGGCACCAGGATCATTCTAGACGGCTTCGTTCGGTGGCGGGCGCCGCGGCGCCCGTGCATGATTGCGGCATGCGAAACACAGAGGCCAGGACTGCGGAGCGATCCGGACCCGGACTCGACGTCCGGGCCGGATGGCTGGACTCCGCGCGGCAGCTGCCCTCGCCGAACAGCGACGACCGGCCGGCGGGCATCGTGCCCGAGTTGATCATAGTGCACGGCATCAGCCTGCCGCCGGGTGAGTTCGGCGGGCCGTGGATCGACGCGCTGTTCACGAACAGTCTGCCGCCGGACGCACACCCGTATTTCGGGCAGGTGGCACCGCTCAGGGTGTCGGCGCATGCCCTGGTACGGCGCGACGGTGAGATCGTCCAGTACGTTCCATTCCACAGGCGCGCCTGGCACGCCGGCGTCTCGAGCTGGAAGGGGCGCGAGCAATGCAACGATTTTTCCGTCGGCATTGAGCTGGAGGGAACCGACACGCGTGCCTACGAGCAGGCACAGTACGCCACGCTGGCGCGGCTGGTGGCCGTGCTCTGTCGCGCCTATCCGACACTGTCGCTCGACCGTATGGTTGGTCACAGCGACGTAGCGCCGGGCCGGAAATCGGATCCCGGGATCGCATTCGACTGGCCATTGCTCCGTGCGCTCGCGAGATACGCGCTGGAGGTGGCCGAATGATCCTCATCGCGCTGATACTGGCACTGGTTACCGAGCACGTGCTCACGGCAGTGCTGCACCTGCGGGAGCCGCGCTGGCTGGACCGATATTGCGACTGGGCGGAGCGCCTGCTGGTCGGACGTCGCAGCTGGTTGCTGGTGGCGGCCGCGGTGCTCCTGGTGCTGCTGCCTGCAATCCCGGTCGGTTACGCCTACGTGCTGCTCGGTTCGCATTTGCTGGGGCTGCTGCAGCTGGCCTTCGCGGTACTGGTGCTGCTGTTGTCCTTCGGTCCCAGGGACCTGGGTAACGAGGTCGACGATTACCTGCGCGCGCTCGAACGCGGAGACCACGACGAGGCTGGGCGGCGCGCGACCGAACTGCTCGAGGCCGATGCGGCCGGACGCGGTGCGGGCCTGCGCGAAGCTGTCGAGGAAGCCATTTTTGTCCAGGCCAACAACCGGATCTTCGGTGTCGTGTTCTGGTTTGTCGCGCTTGGCCCGGCCGGGGCGTGGCTGTTCCGGGTGAGCGACATGATGCGCCGCCGTGCCGCATTCGAGGCCGTCCGACGCGGTGCGCCGCTGGAGCATGGCAGTCTCGGCTGGGCGCTTGTGCTGGTCCACGGCCTGCTGGCCTGGATTCCCGCGCGGCTTGCCGCGGGCGCCTATGCACTTGCCGGCAGCTTCGAGGATGCTCTTGGCAACTGGCGTGCCACGGTGGACAGCGTTGGCAGCGGCATCCTCGACCGTTCGGAAGACCTGTTGGCGCGCGTGGGCAAGGGCTCACTTCAATCCGGCCTTTCCTCCGTAGCGCCCGACAAACTCGATTCGGCAGCAGCAGCGGGCGCATGGCGCATCGTGTCGCGCTCGATCTGGATCTGGCTCGTGGTCGTCGCGATCCTGGTACTGGCGGGTCGCGCTACGTGAGGCCGCTGCTGGTCGCGTGGGCGCTCGCCATGGTCACGCTGGCGACCGGCGCCGCCGCGCAACCGCGAATCGTCAGCCTCGCGCCGAACCTGACCGAGCTCGCCTACGCGGCCGGTGCCGGCGGAACGCTGGTGGGCACGGTTGAGTACAGCGACTATCCGGATGCGGCGCGAGCCTTGCCCCGGGTCGGCGACGCGTGGCGCGTCGATCCCGAGCGCGTGCTGGCGCTCAGGCCGGACCTGGTGCTCGCCTGGCCGTCCGGCACGCCCGTCGACACCATCACCAGGCTCGAGTCGCTGGGCCTGCACGTGGTTTCGATCCCGACCTATCGGCTCGCGGACGTGGCGACCGCACTGCGCACGATCGGCAGGATCGCAGGGACTTCGGACATCGCGGATGCGTCGGCCACCGAATTCGACGCGCGGGTCCGGCAGCTGCGGGCCGACCACGCCGGGGCGCCGTCGATCAGCGTGTTCATCGAGATCGACGACGAGCCGCTCTATACCGTCAACGGCCGGCACGTGATCAGTGAAATCGTCGAGCTCTGCGGAGGGCGCAACGTGTTCGCGGAACTGCCGCAGCTCGCGCCGCCGGTTTCGCTCGAGGCGGTACTTGCGCGCGATCCGCAGGTCATCCTCAGCACCGACGACACGATCACCGATCCGCTGGCCCTGTGGCGCCGCTGGACCCGGATAGCGGCCGTGCGTGACGGGACGATCTATTCGATGTCGTCCGATACGCTCACCCGCGCAACGCCGCGACTCGCAGACGGTGCCCGCGAAGTCTGCGCGGCGCTCGACGATGCGAGGGCAAAAAGGACGGGGCCGGCAGGACGCTAGCCCTGGGGTCGCTGGCGCTTGTTCCAGAGCACCTCGCTGCCGGACTCGTGCCTCGCAAGCACGCGCGCGATCACGAACAAAAGGTCGGACAGGCGGTTCAGGTAGCGGGCAACTTCGGACGCGACCGGTTCGACCCGCGACAGCGCCCAGACCCGGCGCTCCGCACGCCGTGCCACGGTCCTCGCCAGGTGGCACGCGGCTGCCGCGGGACCTCCGCCCGGAAGGATGAATTCCTTTAGCGGCGGTAGTGCCTCGTTGAACCGGTCCAGCGTCTGCTCGAGCCGCTCGACGTCGGCGTCGGTGATCGCGCGATGGCCCGGCATGCAGAGTTCGCCGCCGAGTTCAAACATCTCGTGCTGTACGGCGGTCAGGCAGTCGACGACGTCCGCGGGCAACCCGGCCACGGCCAGCACCATGCCGACCGCGCTGTTCGCTTCGTCCACCGTGCCGTACGCCTCGACGCGCGGGTGTTCCTTCGGCACGCGCAGGCCATCTCCAAGCCCGGTGCTGCCGTCGTCGCCGGTACGCGTATAGATCCTGCTCAGCCGGTGTCCCATCAGAGTCCCGTCCGCGTATTTCTGTTCGATGCCGAGTATGCGCTGCCCGACCCGGCACTGTCCCCGCTCCGCTGGTCCGCGACCCGCACCAACTGGTCAGCAGCACCCATCGAGTAGCCGACGGTCACGTACAGGCCGCGATCCGGCGTGTTGTAGTTGTCCGCGAGTTCGTACTGTTCGTTCAGCGCATTCTCGAGCCGTGCCGACACCGTCAGCGCACGGGTCGCATGCCAGCGCGCCGTCAGGTTCAGCAGCACGTAGCTCGAGAGCGTCACAGGGTCCGGGTAGCCGAAATCCTTGCGTTCACCGGTCGCGAGCAGGTCCACGCCGAGGTCCACCGGGCCGAAGCTCCGCGAGGCGTTGATGGTCAGGCTGTTCTCGGCGCGGCGCAGCAGGCGCTCGCCGGTGGTCAGGTTGCGGGGATCCTGGTGTATCGCCTCGACCCGTGCCCGGAATGGTCCCGCGGCATACTCCCATGCTGCCTCGATGCCGTCGATGCGTGCCTGGTCCACGTTCTCGAGTTGCCCGGCGTATGGGTCGTTGGGGTCAGCGGCCCACACGATCAGGTCGTCGATCTCGTTGCGGAACCATGCCAGCGACACCGCGTGCGCGCCGCTGAATCGGTGGCGCACGCCCGCTTCGAGGTTGAATGATCTCTCGGGGACGAGGTCCGGATTGCCGCCGTAACCGTATCGGTCGGTCGCGTCTGGCACGCGGTACCCGGTGCCGCCGAGTCCGTACAGCAGCGTGGCATCGGCGATCATGTAGCCGTACTCGAGGTTCCAGGTCCAGGCATCGCCGGCGGTTTCGTGGTCCGTGTAGCCGACCGCTGCCAGTGCGCGGTGGGGACCGACCGCCACCTGGTCCTGCAGGTAGAGGTTCACCGTATTGGTGTCCGACTTGAACTGGTCCCCGTACGAGCGGCTGCTCGCCCGTTCCTGCGTCACCATTGCGCCAGTGCTGACGGTGTGTGAAGCAGCGCGCCAGTCGAGTTGCGCGTCGATGGTGTCTCGACGCGTGCGCAGGTAGTCATTCGACTGGTTCTGGTCGATGCTGTCGTCGAATTGACTCGCTTTGAAACTTGCAGACAGCGTGTCGCGCAGCGGAACGCCGACCCTGAGCGCGATGGTCGAGCTGGCAAAATCCTGGTCGACGGGCGCGAGGAAATAGTCCGAGTAGTCGGTCGTGCCGGCAGCGCGCCAGTAGCTCAATGCCACGTCGGCCGGGCCCACGTCGCCGCGCAGTGTCGCAGTGCCGCTCAGGTTGTGAAAACCTCGATCGACGTCGTCGTCACTGCGCGTGGGGAAGCCCTGGCTGTCGATCCAGGCCACGCCGAGGCCGAGTTGCGCGGACCCAAGCGACATGCCCCCGTTGAGGCTGGCCTGTTCGGTGTCATAGGCGCCGTAACCGGCTTCGGCCGTCCACCGGTCGCTCGCCTCGCGGCGCGTGATCACGTTGATCACGCCGCCGATTGCGTCCGTGCCCCAGAGTGCAGAGCGCGGTCCCTTGATCACCTCGATGCGCTCGATCGACGACGGATTGATGCTCTGCAGCGCGGCCAGCCCGATCGTCCCGGGGTTGATGCGCACTCCGTCGACCATCACCAGGGTCTGGTTGCTGTTGGCCCCGCGGATGAAAACCGCGGTGTTCTGTCCCGGACCGCCGTTGCGCCCGAGATCGAGGCCCGCGTGAAATCTAAGGATGTCACCGGGGTCGCTCGCGCCACTCAGTTCAATTGCGTCACGGTCGATCAGGATCGCCGACGCGAGAACTTCGCTCTCCGGCAACGGCATCCGCGTCGCCGTAACGATGAATTCCTCGGTGGCCAGCTCTTCGCCGGCGGTGCCGGCTTCGGCAGCAGACGCAGCAGCCAGCGCGCTGAACCCCAGCGTCGCTGGAATGCACAGCGAATAGAAAAATCGACGCGTCATCCGAACCCCCATGCACGCCCGCAGGGACAGTTGCAGGCCAGCGGCGTGGTGGGGTGGTGGTCGGGGGCGCGAACGGCGCAATCCCGGCCATTCGCCCTCCGCGAAGCTGGACTCGTCCGGCAGGCCGGTCTCCGGGCTTTCGAGTGGACCTCGAGGGTCCCGCCTGCATCCCCTTCCCGCGCGTCGCGCAGTGGGTGCCGGAAAATCCGGCCGATGCGAGCTCGACTCGACTACCGTTGCGGGGGCAGCGCCGGAATCTGACCGGCTTCCCGTACTCCCGCGCCATTAAGCGCGGGATCACCTACAGGTGGTGGCACCATAAGGAGCGAACATCGCAGGGTCAAGTGCGGAGATCCCGAGCCAGCCGGGACGCGTCGGGTTCAAAACGGGGATAATCTGCCGCGCTTACAGGTCCGACGCCGATCCTTCCAACTCCAGGGCTGAACGATGGCTCACTCTATCTACCTCACCGCCGCCCTCGAGGCCGCGCAGGCGGCGGCCGACGTCGTTCGGCACTATTACCAGTCGAACCTCGCGATCACCATCAAGGCCGACAAGTCCCCCGTCACGGAGGCAGACGTCGAGACCGAGAAAACCATCCGCGCAATCCTGGACGCGAAGTTTCCGCAGCATGGTTTCTACGGA
Organism: uncultured Gammaproteobacteria bacterium; assembly: GCA_963732415.1. GTDB lineage: Bacteria > Pseudomonadota > Gammaproteobacteria > Steroidobacterales > Steroidobacteraceae > RPQJ01. Next base: position 86,739 of record CAVSZK010000016.1, on the reverse strand, counting down.
GAGGAGACCGGGTCGAACGCGCTCGATGCGGAGTATGTCTGGGTCGTCGATCCCATCGACGGCACCAAGGCGTTCGTGCGCGAATACCCGATGTTCTCGACGCAGATTGCGCTGATGCACAAGGGACGGCTGATCGTCGGCGTGTCATCGGCACCCGTGTACGGCGAGCTGGCATTCGGGGAAATCGGCGTCGGCGCGTGGCTGAACGATGTGCCGATCCGCGTGAGCACGGTGGCCGAGATCGAGGCGGCGGCGCTCTCCACCGGGAACCTCAAGACGCTGGCAACCGGCCCGCAGTGGCCTGCCTTCGGACGGCTGGTCGGCCGCCTTGGGCGCATCCGTGGCTACGGCGACTTCCTGCACTATCACCTGCTCGCGTCCGGCAGGATCGACGCGGTCGTCGAATCGGACGTGAACGTTCTCGACGTCGGTGCGTGCGCGGTGATCGTCGAGGCGGCCGGTGGCCGTTTCACCGACCTCGACGGAGGCTCTTTCGGGATCGACGGCCGGACGGTGCTTGCGACGAACGGCCGACTGCACCAGCCCGTGCTCGACGCGCTCAGGGGCTGAGCGGCAGGCCCTCGTTCGAGGGCAGCAGCCTGACCTGCTGCTGCGGCAGCGCGATGACGATACCGCGTGCGCGCAGCGCCGACACCAATGCCAGGTTCAGCTCCCCGGTCGCGGCCCCGAAATCCGGCACGGATACCCACGGCCTGACCGCGATCTCGACCGATGAGTCGGCGAGCGCGGATACCAGCACCAGCGGGGCGGGATCGCGCAGCACACGCGTGTTCGCGGCCAGCACCTCGTGGGCGACGCGGGCCGCCAGGTCCAGGTCCGCGTCGTAGCCCACGCGCACCGTCAGCCCGAGCTGCCGGATCGAGCCATAGTTGTGCAGGATCTCTCCGGCGATCTTCCGGTTCGGGATCACGACCTCCGACACGTCGGCGTGCCGCAGCACCGTGTTGAACAGGTTGATTGAGCTGACCTCACCTTCTTCGCCGGCGATCGAGACATATTCACCGATCCTGAATGGCCGGGTGAAGATGATCGTGAGTCCGGCGGCGAGGTTGCTCAGCACGCCCTGCATCGCGAGCGCCACGCCCGCGCCGGCGATGCCCAGCCCGGCGATCAGCGGCAGCAACTCCACGCCGAGGTTCTGCAGGGCGATCATCAGCACCAGGGCCATCATCAGCGCGCGCAGGATGCGTTCGAGCAGCAGCCGTAGCGGCGGTTCGAGTTCGAAGCGAGCCAGCCCCTTCTGCAGTAACCTCGTCACCCAGCCGGTCGCGACCCACCCGACGACCAGCACCAGTGCGGCGGCCAGCAGCCTGGGCGCGAATTCGACGGCGAAAGTTTCGGCCACCTGCTGTGCCCGCGTCAGCGTTTCGATGGACTGGTTCAAGGGCCGCTCCGGACTACAATCGACGTGCGTACTCTAGTCGAGGCGGGGCTCAACGAGAACGGGCTAACCAGAGAGGGAAACACCATGACAGCCAGGAAAATCATTGCCGTGGTCGGTGCAACGGGCGCCCAGGGCGGAGGGCTCGTGCGCTCCATCCTGGCAGATGCCGACGGCCCTTTCGCGGTGCGGGCGATCACGCGGGACGTGGGTTCGGCAGCGGCGCGGGCCCTTGAGGAGGCGGGTGCCGAGGTGGTCGCCGCGGACATCGACGACGCGGCGAGCCTGCGCCGCGCGTTCGAGGGCGCCCACGGCGCCTACTGCGTCACGTTCTTCTGGGCGCATTTTTCCCCGGAGAAGGAGATTGCGGAGGCCCATGCCATGGCCGGCGCGGCGCGCGATGCTGGCGTCGGGCATGTCGTCTGGTCAACCCTCGAGGATTCGCGCCGCTGGATTCCGCTGGACGACGACCGCATGCCGACGCTGATGGGCCGGTACAAGGTCCCTCACTTCGACGCCAAGGGCGAGGGCGACCAGGCCTTCCGCGACTCCGGCGTGCCAACGACCTTCCTGCTCACCTCGTTCTACTGGGACAACCTGATCCACTTCGGCATGGGTCCGAAGCGCGGCGCCGATGGGAAACTCTCCTTCGTGCTGCCGATGGGCGACAGGAAACTACCGGGCATCGCCGCCGAGGACATCGGCCGTTGCGCCCACGGCATCTTCAGGCGCGGCCAGGAACTCACCGACCGGGCGGTCGGGATAGCGGGGCAGCACCTGACCGGCTCGGAAATGGCGGCAAGGCTTTCGGAGGCGCTGGGCGAGGAGGTGCGTCATGACCCGGTGCCGCCCGCCGTGTTTCGCAGCTTCGGATTCCCGGGCGCGGACGACCTGGGCAACATGTTCCAGTTCAACCACGATTTCAGCGACGAATTCTGCGCGGCACGCAGCGTTGAGTTCTCACATTCGCTGAACCCCGCCCTGCAGACCTTCGACTCCTGGCTCAAGGCCAACGCGACCCGAATTCCGCCAGGGTGAGGGTCAATCCAGCCTGAAATACCGGCAAGTGGCGATGCCAGAGCGGTGCACGGCAGGCCCGTAAACATTTAGATGCAAATACGAATGATTCGTATTATGATCTCGACCTCTTCGACCTTGTCGAGAATCAATCGAGATGGGATTGGCACTTGCGCACGATGGGCGGGAGGGACGCTGGACCGGGAAATCACGCGCGGCAGCGGGTTTCCTGATCTCGCTGACCGTAGCTGGTTGCGGTGGTGGCTCGGGGGGGCAGAACACCTCGCCCACACCGCCGGCTGCCGCGATGTCCGACGTCGCCAGGCTTGGGGAACAGATTTTCGAGGACGAGTCGCTTTCAGCGTCCGGGCGCATGTCGTGCCAGACCTGCCACCTGCCTGAGCTCGCCCACGCGGGGCCGTCAACGGAGGCCGTGGCGCCCGGTGGCGCCGGACTCGAACTGTCGGGACTGCGAAACTCGCCGTCGATCCGCTACGCGAGCCTCACGCCGGCCTTTCGCTTCGAGGCGGACGGCACGCCGGTGGGCGGATTCTTCCGCGACGGTCGTGCCGCCAGCCTGGCGGACCAGGCCCGCAGGCCGTTCCTGGACGCACGGGAGATGGCGAATCCGTCGGTCGCCAGCGTCGCCGACAAATTGCAGCGGGCTGCGTACGTAACGGAATTCACGCGGTTGTTCGGTGCCGATGTCTTCGACGACCCGGAGCGCGCCTTCGACGCAATGGCATTCGCGCTGGCGCGCTACCAGTCCGAGGACCCCGACTTCCGTCCGTTCGACAGCAAGTTCGACGCATTCCTGGCCGGCCGCGCCGCGTTGAGCGACCAGGAACTGCGTGGCCTCACGCTGTTCAACAATCCGTTGAAGGGCAACTGCGCAGCTTGCCATCCGAGCACACGCGGCGCCGACGGCTCGCCGCCGATGTTCACCGATTTCACCTACGACAATCTCGGAGTGCCGCGCAACGACGCGATCCCGGCCAACGACGATCCAAGGTACGTGGACCTCGGCCTGTGTGGCCCGCAGCGAACCGACCTGGCGACGCAACGCGAACTGTGCGGAGCCTTCAAGGTGCCATCGCTGCGCAACGTCTCGCGAACCGCACCGTACTTCCACAACGGCCGTTTCCAGACGCTGGAGGACGTGATCGCATTCTACGTGCGTCGCGATACCAACCCGGAGGAGTGGTACCCGACCGGGCCGGACGGCGTCGAGAAATTCGACGACCTGCCTGTCGCGCTGCAACGCAACGTCAACACCACGGAGGCCCCGTACGACCGTCAACTCGGCGGCCAACCCGCACTGAACCCTGCCGAGATCGACGACGTCGTCGCGTTCCTTCGGACGCTCGACGACGGCTACACGCCCTAGCGCTGCAACAGGAGCAACTTGATGCGACTCGAATCACCTGCCCTCATCGTCACCGTGGCCCTGGCTCTGGCCTGCGGCGCGGCCGCGCATGCAGACGAGGCCCCGCTGGAGGCCCAGGTCCGCGACCTGGTCGCGGAGGTGCGGTCGCTGCGCGAAGAAGTCGAGCAGCTTCGCGCTGCCCAGGCGCTGGCGACGCCGCCGACACAAACGCCGGCGCCCTCACCGGGGCCGATGCACTGGCAGCCGCAGCTTTCCGCGTTGCCGGCTCCGGTAGCGCCCGCAGGGACGGATGCGCCGGCGATGCGTGCCCACGAGGCGTCGCCGCTGACGTTTACTGGCTACGGCGAAGCGATCTACACACGCCCCTCCGAAGGACCGGACGACGCGATCGCCGACCTGGCTCGGGTCGTGCTGGGTTTCGGCTACCGCTTCGACGACAAGACCCGGCTCGAGGTCGAGGCCGAATGGGAGCATGCGATCGCGTCGGCGGATGACTCGGGTGAGGCGGCGATCGAGCAAGCCTACATCTCCCGTGAAATCGGCGACTCGATGCAACTGCAGGCGGGCCTGTTCCTGATCCCGATGGGCATCATCAACGAACGTCACGAGCCGCCGACCTTTTTCGGCGTGTTCCGGCCGCTCACCGAGACCGCGATCATTCCGTCGACCTGGCGCGAAGGCGGCCTGGCGTTGCTCGGCAACACCGACAGCGGCCTCAACTGGGGCCTGGGCGTGACGACCGGATTCAACCTGTCGAACTGGGATCCGACCAGCATCGACGGCCAGGAATCGCCGCTCGGCAGCATTCACCAGGAAATGTCGCTCGCAGTGGCGAACGACCTCTCGGTATTCGGTTCGGTGAGATACACGGGGGTGCCGGGCCTTGCGCTGGGCGCAGCGGTGTTCACCGGCGGTGCAGGCCAGGACCAGGAGAACTTTCCCGCCAGCGATTCGCAGGCCACACTGTGGAGTGCCTACGCACGATGGGAGCCCGGTAACTGGCAGTTGACGGCGCTGTACGCCGAAGGCTACCTGACGGACACCGCGAACCTGAACCGTACCTATATCGGAAACCCGACGCTGGTTCCGGAGCGCTTCTGGGGCGGGTACGGGCAGGTGGCCTACCGTGGCTGGTCCATCCGCTCGATGCAGTTCGAACCGTTTGCGCGATACGAACTGGTCAATACAGGAGCAGAGTACGCGAATATCGGCCAGGGGCTGACGCCGAAGCCGCTGGAGACCGAAAAGGTGAGCACGCTTGGGGCCAGCCTGTACCTGAACCCGAATGTCGTGTTCAAGCTCGACTACCAGTTCTACGATTCGGCGAATGCCGCGCTGGGTTACGTGGACCGCTTCAACCTCGGCGTGGGCTACATGTACTGAGCGCCGCAGTGGCCCGTTTCATCACGCAGACCTGGTCGCTGGTACCGCTTGCGGTGCTGGCGGTCCCGGCGCCGGCCTACGCGGCGCAGTACATGACCGTGGAACAGGCCATGCAGCTTGCGTTTCCTGGCGCGGACAAATTTGCTCCGGCGCGCGTCACGCTGCAGGCCGCGGAGTGGAGCGCCATCGACCGCGAGGCCCCGGCGCCGGTGGCGGCGCGCGAGCCACGCGCCTGGATCGCAAGTGCCGCAGGCGAGACCCTCGGCTACGTGTACGTGGACGAAGTGCTGGGCAAGCAGCTCTACATCACCTACGCGGCTGCGGTCGCTCCGGATGGCGAGGTGCTGAGGGTCGAGATTCTCGAGTATCGCGAGACACACGGCTACGAGGTCCGCAACAAGCGCTGGCTCGCGCAATTCGCCGGCAAGCGCGACGGCAGCACGCTGCAACTCGATCGCGACATCAAGAACATCAGCGGTGCCACGCTGTCCTGCAGGCACGTGACGCAGGGCGTGCGCAGGCTGCTGGCCATACACCATGCACGACTCCAGTCACAGTCGTAGCCACGTCGCGAGAGCGCAACCCTGGCTCGGCACGTTGGTCGAGATCAGGATCGAGTGCGCGGGCCAGTCGAGATGGCAGGTGATGTCTGCACTCGATGTCGCATTCGACGAGGTCGAAACGATCCATCGCCTGATGAGCCGGCAGCAGCACGGCAAGGACATGGTCGCGCTGGGCGTCGCCGCGGTGGGCGAGACCGTGAAAGTTGACCCGCGCACGGCCGAGGTGCTGTACGTCGCGCTCGAATTGCAGCGTGAGTCCGAGGGTCGGTTCGACATCGAGCGCCGGGAGCCTGGCATAGGCGTGCGCCGGCGCGAGCGGCCGGGACCGGCGTGGTCCATCGCCGGTCCGGACGCCGTACGGATCCTGCGCCGCGCCGAGCTTGATCTCGACGGAATCGCCAAGGGCTATGCGGTGGACCGGGCCATTTCGATTCTCGAGTCCCGCGCCCTGGTCGCCACCGTCAATGCCGGCGGTGACCTGCGGACCTGCGGTGGTTCGACCGCGCCGTTGTGGGTGCGTGTCCCCTGCGGGGCCGGCGCGCTCGTCAATCTCGGGCGGCTGGAGTCCGGTGCGTTCGCAAGTTCGCAGGCGGGCGTCCTGCCGAGAGGCGGACCAGAACTTGCCGGCACCGGCATCGACGACCGCAGGCCCGGCAAACGAGTACTGCCCACGATGACTGTCAGCGTTGCGGCGCCGACCTGCGCGGCCGCAGATGCATTGACCAAGATCGTGGCGGTCGACCCGGAATTTGCCGACCACATGCTGGATCGTTACCGCGCCAGTGCATGGATGCTGCGGGAAACCGCCGGTGAGTTGCGCATGCAGTGCCTCGGGGTCCCCCCCATCGTGGCGCTCGATGCTGCCTGAGGATTCCGCACCCGCCGCCTCGCCGACAGTCCCGGTCAATCGCTGGCGCCAGGCCGTCGAGTGGGTGATCATCGGACTTACCCTCAGCGGCGTCGCGTGGCTGATGGCCCGCTATGTCTTCGTCAGCGAGACTGAGTTCGGTCGCCAGTTGCCGTCCTGGGCAGCGCGCGTGCTTGCGATACATGGCGGAATAGCCATGCTGTCACTGATCGCGGTTGGCGCGTGGCTGCCGATGCACGTCGCGCCTCGACTCCGGCGCAGCAGTGGCCTGGTAACCGGGGTGTCACAGCTCGGCCTGTTGGCGGTCCTGGCGGTGACCGGGTTTGGCCTCTATTACCTGGCCGACGAGTCGTCGCGGCCCGCGTGGAGCGTCGTGCACTGGGTCGCAGGACTCGTGCTCGCAATGCTGGTACTGGTTCACCGGAGGACGACCACGGCACGGCACCGGTGAACCGGCCTTGACGGACTGCGTGCGCCGGCGTCCCGGCGCGCTAGACTCCGCCCATGCTCATCCTGCTGGTCGAAGACAATCGGGAGCTGGCTGCGGAACTGGGCGAGTACCTCGAGTCCGCCGGACACCAGGTGGACTACGCAATCGACGGGTCGCTTGCGTGCCGCCTGTGTTCGACGAACCGGTACGACGCCATCGTGCTCGACGTGGGGCTTCCCGGCATGAGCGGACTCGACGTCTGCCGCTGGCTGCGCACCGAAGCACGGCAGAACACGCCGGTGCTGATGCTGACGGCTCGCGACCTCGAGTCGGACGTGCTGGCCGGGTTCGAGGCGGGCGCCGACGACTACATGAGCAAGCCCTTCTCGCTGAAGGAACTGTCCGCGCGCCTCGCGGCAATCGTCAGGCGCGGGCGGGCGTGTGGCGTGTCGCTCAGCGTGGACGACCTGGTGCTCGACGTGGACACGCTGGCGGTGGCCCGCGGCGGGATCAAGTGCAGCCTGACGCCCTCCGGGCTGCGCATCCTCGAACTGCTGATGCGGGCCTCGCCGAGCGTCGTGTCACGCGAGCAACTGGTGGAGCTGTTGTGGGGCGAGGCGCCGCCCGCGTCGGACGCAGCCCTGCGGGCGCACATACACCTGCTGCGCCAGGCCGTAGAGCCGCCCGGCTCGCCACGCCTGCTGCATACCATCCACGGGGTCGGCTACCGGCTCGCGAACGACGCCGGTCCGCGCTGAGCATTCGCCGCGCCTGGCATGGCGGGCCCGGCGCCGGGCCTGGCGGAGCCGCGGCAGCGCGCGCCAGCCCGGACTAACGGAAAATTAACGGGTCGCTAACGATTTCCGACGCACCAGGCAGCCATGCTGTGTCGCTGCAATGACGGGCGGGACTTCCGCCCGCAAGGGGATTACGCAATGACGATCACGACAGCCCAGGACAAGGTGTTCGCCGAGCCACGCGAAGCCATCGCGGACTTTCGATTCGGCGCGGAAGTCGCGCAGGTATTCGACGACATGCTCTCGCGTTCGGTGCCGTTCTACGGCGAGATCCAGCGCATGGTCGCGGAGCTGGCCCAGGACATCGTGGTGCCGGGCAGCAACGTCTACGACCTCGGCTGTTCGACCGGCACCACGATGCTGATGCTCGATCGCGCGCTGCCGGAAGGCGTCAACTTCGTGGGCGTGGACGATTCGAAGGACATGCTCGTGAAGTGCGAGGAGAAACTCCGTGCGAGCGGCGTCAAGCGCGACGTGGCCCTGGAGTGCGTCGACCTGCATGCGGGCATCGACATGAAGGACGCGTCGCTGGCGCTGATGGTGCTGACGCTGCAGTTCCTGCGCCCGCTGCATCGCGAGAAGCTGGTCGCCGACATCTACAAGGGGCTGCGCGAGAATGGCGGCCTGATCCTGGTCGAGAAGGTGCTCGGCGAGGACTCGCATTTCAATCGCCTGTTCATCAAGCACTACTACGACTACAAGCGGCGCAACGGCTACTCGGAAACCGAGATCGCGCAGAAGCGCGAAGCGCTGGAGAACGTGCTGATTCCGTACAAGCTGCTCGAGAACCGCGAGCTGCTGCTGCGGGCCGGCTTCCGCTACGTGGACGTGTTCTTCAAGTGGTACAACTTCTGCGGCATCGTCGCGATCAAGTGACGTGAACATGGCAAATGCATTGCACGTGGAAACGAGTCGCGCCCCGGAGCTCGATGAGCTCCCCGCGCTGCGCGCCAGGATCGACGAACTGGACCGCGGCATCCTTCAGCTGATCGATGAACGCGGCCGCACCGTCCAGCACATCCTGGCATTGAAGCAGTCCGCGGGCGTGCCGGTGCTCGACGAGGCGCGCGAGCGGCAGGTGCTCGAACGCCTGCGCCGCATGCATCGCGGACCCCACGAGTGGAGTGGCGTGGAGCGCATCTTCCGCCTGCTGCTGGAGATCTCGCGCGGACTAGCCAGGTAGTGCGCGACCTGAGCAAGGTCCCGGAGGTCACGCTCCTCTTCTGGATCATCAAGGTCGCCGCCACCACGTTCGGGGAGACCGCAGGCGACGCGCTGTCGATGTCGCTGGATCTCGGCTACCTGGTCAGTACGGTGATCTTCGCGGTGATTTTCGTCGCCGCCGTCGCCGTCCAGATCGCCGCCAGGGAGTTCCGGCCGTTTCTGTACTGGGCGGCGATCATAGCCTCGACGACGGTTGGCACCACGCTGGCGGACTTTGCCGACCGGTCGCTCGGAATCGGATACGCGGGTGGTGCGGCCTTGCTGTCGGCGCTGCTGCTGGTGTCGCTGTTGACGTGGTATCGGGCGCTGGGCTCGATTGCGGTCGACACGGTGAGCTCGCCGGCGTCCGAGGCCTTCTACTGGGTCACGATCATGTTTTCCCAGACGCTGGGCACTGCGCTGGGAGACTGGACGGCGGACACTGCAGGGCTCGGCTACGCCGGTGGCGCCGCCTTGTTCAGCGGACTGCTGGCGCTGGTCGTCGTGGCGTACTACCAGACCGGTATTTCACGGACGATCCTGTTCTGGGTGGCGTTCGTGCTGACGCGGCCGCTTGGCGCCGTAGTAGGGGACTTCCTCGACAAGCCCGTCAGCGCGGGTGGCCTGGCGCTCAGTCGGTATACGGCATCGCTGGTGCTGCTGGGCTTCATCGCCGCCTGCATCGTCGTCTTCCCGCAACGCGCAGCAAGCAAGGCGCATTGACGCTGTCCGCGGGCGGAATCGGGCTCGCGGGCGAATCGTGCGTTGAAATCAGGCAGGAACGAAGGTGCGGCCACCGTCCCAGCGCAGTTCACGAACGGTCACGCCGTACAGCGCGCCGATCGATTCCTCGCCGAGAACCTCGGCCGTTGCACCCTTCAGCCAGCGCCCGTCGCCGAACAACAACAGTGACTCATCGGCGTAGAAGGCGGCTATGCCGGGGTCGTGCAGGCTCATGATGACGCAGGCACCGGCGTCGGCGCACGCCCGGAACAGGCGCAGTACTTCGAGCTGGTGCAGCGGGTCGAGCTGCTGGACCGGCTCGTCGAGAATGTAGACGCGGGGTTGCTGCGTGAGTGTCGCGGCGATCGCGAGCCGCCGGCGTTCGCCTCCCGACAGCGTCTCGACCTCGCGTTGCTCGAAACCCGCGAGGTCCACTGCGTCCAGGCAACTGCGCGCGACGTCCCGGTCGGCCTCGGTCTCCCACTGCCAGAACCCGATGTGCGGGTGTCGCCCCACCAGCGCCGTATCCAGCACCGATCCCGGGAAGGGATCCTCGCTGGCCTGCGCGAGAAACCCGACATCGCGCGCCAGGTCCCGCCGCGGCCAGTCCTGCAGTCCACGGCCGCGCCACAGGATTTCGCCGCCAGCGGGTGCCCGGAGCCCGGCAAGCACGTGCAGCAGCGAACTCTTGCCGGCCCCATTGCGACCGAGCACCGCAATCATGTGCCCGGGACGAAAGGTCGCGTCGAAGTGCTCGACGAGTGTGCGTCCTGGCACGCTCACCGTAAGATCGGTGCAGGCCAGGACCTCGCCCGTGGTGCTTGCGTTCATCTCTGCCAACCGATTTCGCGCGCCGTGTCCGGTCCAACCGTCATCTGGTCCAGGCTGTCCGGGATCGCCGCCGTGCCCGCGCCGGTGGCGATGCGACCGGCCATGATTTCGCCCGTGGCCTGCGGGTAGAGCGGCGACTGCCCGGGATCGCCGAGTCCCTGGGGCGCGATCGGCTGGCCGGTGCGGAGGTCGTATTTGTCGGTCGCGCCAAGCGTGTGCAGCAGTTCGTGCGTGACGACCACGGCATTGGTCGCGACTGCATCGTTTCCGCAGAAGATCTGTGCGATGGCGACAAGCCCCTTACGCAGGCCGGTCGAGTCCGGCGCCGCGCGCCTGCCGTCACCCTCCTGGTAGACGGCGAACACCTGGACATCCGGGTTTGCCAGCGGATCGTCGGCTGCCACGCGCCAGGCCCAGTAGCGCAGGCGCAGGCTCCACAGCACGATGCCGAGCGGGCCGGGATTCGTAGGCAGCGCGGGCGGCGGTCCATGTGCCGCGTGCGATACGCGAAAGCGCACCGGCTCCTCGAGGCTGACGCCGTATGCCGCAGCTTCCCGTGCCAGGAACGAAGCCGCATCGTCGAAATCTACCGCGTCCACGCTCGCGTTGCATGACGCACCCGCACCCGTGGTAACCGCCGGGACCGGATACACCGTAACCCGCAGCGTGTCGTCCCAGTCGGTGCTGCGCCGGCGGTCCAGCCACGCGCCCAGCGCAACGAATACCAGGACCGCCAACAGCAGCGCCAGGCGCACCGTGCCGAGGAAGGTCCGTGCCGCCACGACTCAGGGATAGAGCCGCGTCGCGGCCCATGGGCCGGCAACGAAGCCAGAATCGCCGTCGGCAGCGAGGCTGCGCGTCCATCGGGCGCGATCGTGCACGCGGAATGCCCCTTCGTTCCAGAGTTCGACGGCCTCGGGCCACAGGCGATAGCCGCCCCAGTGCGGCGGACGCGGGACCTGGGTGCCGAAACGTGCCGCCTGTTCCGCAACGCGCTTCAGCAGCGTGGCGCGCGTAGATAGCGGTTCGCTCTGCAGGCTGGCCCACGCGCCGATCCGGCTGTCCAGCGCCCGGCTCGCGAAGTACTCGTCGCTTTCGGCGGCGGGCGATTTAACCACACGGCCCTCGAGCCTCACCTGCCGCCCCTGCGCATCCCAGTGCACCATGCCCGCGACCCGAGGATTCGCCGCGATTTCGTGGCCCTTGCGGCTGTCGTAGTTTGTGTAGAACACCACGTAGCCGGGGTCCGCAACCAGTCGCTTCAGCAGCACGACGCGCGCCGAGGGCTGCCCGTCCGGCGTGGCCGTTGCGAGAGCCATCGAGTCGGGGTTGCGCTGCGCCTTCTGCTCGCGCGCGTACGCGTACCATTCCGCGAACAACGGCATGGGATCTGCGGGCAGGGTGGCGGGCAGTGAGCCTTTGAGGAACATCGTCAGCTCTCGGATCGGGTCTGCAGCGATTATGCCCGAGCGCCGTGTGCATGGTACGGAAGCCTCGCTTGCGGGAGCGCTTGAGGACCGGTAAAAGTAGCGGAATCCGATTGCCTGAAGGCCTCATGAAATCCCTCGAAGACCTGCGCGCGCGACTCGACGTCCTGGACAGGCAGTTGCTGGAGATCGTCGCGGAGCGCCAGGCGATCGGCAAGGAGATCGCGGTGGCCAAGCGCGCCACCGGCCAGTCCACGCGCGATTTCCGCCGCGAACGCGAGGTGCTTCTCAAGGCCCGGCGCGACGCAGAGGCGCTCGGCATTTCGCCCGCGCTCGCGGAGTCGATCCTGCACTCGCTGATTCGCGGCTCGCTCACGACCCAGGAGCAGGCGCGGGTTGCAGCGCAGGGCAGGGGCACCGGAAGGTCGGCGCTGGTCATCGGTGGACGCGGCAAGATGGGGCGCTGGATCGCCGACTTCCTGGCCTCGCAGGGATTCCGTGTCACCGTTGCCGATCCCTCCGGCGAGGTACCGGGTTACGAATGGCTCGCGGACTGGCAGGCCGCGGATCTCGGGCATGACCTGATCATAGTTGCCACGCCGCTCAAGGCAGCGAACGAGGTGCTGCTGGCGCTCGCTCGGCGGCGCCCGAAGGGTATTGTGTTCGACGTGGGCTCGCTCAAGACGCCGCTCAGGTCCGGCCTCACGGCGCTGCGCGACGCGGGCGTGCGGGTGACGTCGGTGCACCCGATGTTCGGCCCGGACACGGAGTTGCTGTCCGGGCGGCACGTGATCTTCATCGACCTTGGCGACCGGCAGGCGCTGGCCGAGGCGCGTGCGCTGTTCGACTCGACCATGGCCGACCTCGTGGTCATGGAACTCGACGAGCACGACCGGCTGATTGCCTTCGTGCTGGGGCTTTCGCACGCGCTGAACATCGCTTTCTTCACGGCGCTCGCGGAGAGCGGAGAGGCCGCGCCGCGGCTGGCGCGCATGTCGAGTACGACCTTCGACGCGCAGCTCGAAGTCGCGACCCGAGTCGCCGCCGAGAACCCGGAGCTTTACTACGAGATCCAGAGCCTGAATGCCTATGGCGAGGATGCGGTCGGCGCGCTCCAGGCGGCGGTCGATCGACTCGCGCACGCCGTACGCGAGCGAGACGAGGCCGGCTTCGTGGACATGATGCTGCGCGGTCGAGAGTACCTGATGGTGCGCAAGGCGGCGCTGGGGCAGGACGCGTGAAGTCGCAGCAGCTCATGCAGTTGGTGCTGGACTGGGAGCGCGCGCTGCTGATGGCCGATTCGTTTGTGGATTGGCTCGAGGCGGCCGCGGGTCCGCCTGGTGCACCGCAGGATTTCATGGGCGTGTCGCTGATCCTCGCGGATCCGACCGACGAACTGCGCCACCTGACGGCCGGCGAGGGGTCGTCGCCGGAGTCCGCGCTGCCCGTGACCTTCGTGGACAGCCTCGAGGGTCGCGCGCCACAGATCGGCGCGCTGCACGTACCTTGGAGTGGTGAATATCGTGCCGCCGACCACGGGCTGCTGTTTCGATCGTCGCTGGGCCTGACACACCTTTTGATGTTGCCTTTGCGGCGTGGTGGACGGCTGGTCGGGACCTACAGTGTCGGTTCGCGCGGCACCGCCCCGGACCTCGCGCTGGCCGACGCGGAACTGCTCGGCCACGTCGCGATCGTGCTTTCGGCGAGCGTAGACAGGCTCATCGATCGCGCGCGGCTGCTGCGCGGCAGCTTCGCCGATCCGCTCACGGGCTGGAACTCCGCGCGTTACCTGCAGGCGCGACTGCGCGAGGAGGTTGCCCGCTGCCAGCGCTATGGCGGAAGCGTCTCCTGCCTGGTGGTCGATGTCGATCGCCTGCAGCAGGTCAATGACCGCCACGGGCAACCGGCCGGCGACCTGGCGCTGCGGGAGATCGCCGGGCGCATTGAGTCGCAGGTGCGTGCCAGCGACGCAGCCGCCCGCATCGGCAGCGACGAGTTCGGCGTCGTGCTGCCGTCCACCGACGGGCCGCAGGCGGTGCCGCTTGCCAGGCGAATCCTCGCCTCCGTGTCGCGCAGTCCGGTAGGTCTCGGCGATGGCGTAGAGCGGCCGCTCACGGTATCGATGGGCATCGCATCGATGGAGCCTGCGCGCAGCGCGGATCGCAAGGCACTGGCCGACCAGCTGGTAGCGAACGCGATCGCCGCCCTGCACCGGGCGAAGGAGCGAGGCGGCGGAGCGTACGAGATCGCTCCCTAGAATCCGCGCCTAGGCGTGTCGTTGCCGGGACATCAGCAGCAGGAAGACCGGGACACCGACGATCGCCGTCAGCGCGCCCACCGGCAGTTGGCGTGGCGCGATCAGCACGCGCGAGGCCAGGTCGGCGGCCATCAGCAGGATGCCGCCGAGCAGCGCCGAGACCGGCAGCACCACGCGATTGTCGCTGCCGAGCATCAGCCGCACCAGGTGCGGTGTCACGAGTCCGACGAAGCCGATGCTGCCGGCCGTGCTTACCGCGACACCGGTCAACAGCGAACTCAATATGAAAAGCAGCACCTGGAAACGACGCACGTCGAGCCCTACGCTGGCAGCCTGCGTGTAGCCGCGAGCCATGACGTTCAGGTGACGACCCAGGGCCACGCCGCCGACCGCCGCGATTCCGAGCAGCGCCAGCAGCCACGGCCAGCCTTGCGCCCGCGACAGGTCACCGAGCAGCCAGAACACCATGCCTCGCAGGTCGGCATCGTCGCTGGTGGCCAGCAGCAGGCTCACGACGGATCCGGTTCCGGCAGCGACCACGATCCCGGTGAGCAGCAACCGCGTCGCGGTCCATCCGCCGCGGCCCTGCGCGAGCGCGAATACCAGCAGGCACGTGGCGAAGGCGCCCAGCGCGGCTGCTCCACCCACGCCCGCGACCGGCAGGCCGACCATGATCGCGAGTAGCGCGAATACCGAGGCGCCGCCGGAGATCCCAAGCACGTAGGGATCCGCGAGCGGGTTGCGCAGCAGCACCTGCAGCAGCGCGCCGGACAGCGCGAGCAGCCCACCGACGGCCATTGCCGCCATCGCCCTCGGCAGTCGCAGCTCGAGGACGATGTCGCGAGCGAGCGTGGGTGTCCCGGAACCCAGCGCCTCCAGTACCTGCAGCGGTGTAAGCCTGAAGCTGCCTACGGCCAGCGACAGGCCCAGCAGGGCCGTGGCGAGCGCGGCGAGCAGCAACAGGGCAGCAGGCAGGGGAAGGCGGTGGTTCATGCGAGTCCGGTCCGGGGCCCGGCAAGGGTAGGTTGCGGCACTGTCGGCTACAAGACACCTGGCCCGTGGCGATAGCCAGGGTCGCGGCCGAATATTTTGAAAAGCACTGCAAAGTCTGTAACTTACGGTCCAATGGCTGATTTCATCGACACCCAGGGATTTCGTGCCAATGTCGGGATCGTGCTGATCCGCGACAGCGGCGAGGTTGTCCTGTGCAGCCGCAGCGACGGCCGGGGCTGGCAGTTTCCGCAGGGCGGCGTGCAGCGGAACGAATCGCCGGAAGATGCGATGTTCCGCGAGTTGCACGAGGAGGTCGGCCTCGGCCCGGACGACGTCGAAGTGGTGGCAGGTACACGGCAGTGGCTGCGCTACCGGCTGCCTAGCCGTTACGTCCGGCATCGGTCGCGGCCGCTGTGCATCGGCCAGAAACAGCGCTGGTTCCTGCTGCGCATGGTGGCCGACGAGGACCGGGTCCGTTTCGACGTCACCCCGAAGCCGGAATTCGACGGCTGGCGCTGGGTCGACTACTGGACCCCGGTGCGTGAAGTCATCTACTTCAAGCGGCTGGTGTATGCACGAGCGCTGCGCGAACTCGCGGGCACCGCGTTTCCGGGTGGCCCGCCTCCGCATCCCGACTGGTGGTCCGCCGACCTGTTTCGCAGCCCTGCGGTGTCCAGGGCACGGCGTGCCACTGGCGGCGAACGTCGGGCGGCCACGCGGGAGCCCGAAGGGGCTACCGAGTAGTGGCGGTCGACCCGGCCGTAGGGCCTTCGCCACCGGCGGGATCGCGCGGGACTCCGCGCTGGAATTGGCGCCTGCCCTGGATCGCGGGGTCGCTGGTCGTGCTCGCGGCAGCGTTCTGGCTGGGCCACCGGCAGGGGCAGCTCGGGGCGGGCCATGACGCGGCCGCCAGCGCTGGCGAGCGTCGCGCCCTGGAAGCCGAGGTCGTCCGGCTACAGTCGGAAATTACCAGGCTCAATACCCAGGTTGCTGAACTCGAGATGTCGCGACGCCTCGATCGAGAGGCGTATGGACAGGTCGAGCGCACGCTCGGTGACCTGCAGTCCAGGCTCGCGCGCCAGGGGGATGACCTGGCATTTTACCGCAGCATCGTGTCACCTGCCGATGGCGTCCAGGGCCTGCGCGTCCAGCGTTTTGCGGTGAGGCCGGGCACGCAGCAGCGCGAGTTCGTGATCGAACTGACCCTCATCCAGGCGATGCGACAGGACAGCAACGTGTCGGGCCTGGTGCAGGTCGTAATCCAGGGGATGGACGGCACCAGTCCGGCGAAGCATACGATCGGGCAGCTGCTCGGGCGAAAGGACGCGCAGTTGCCGTTCTCGTTCCGCTATTTCCAGACGATCCAGAAGGCCGTGATCCTGCCCGAAGACTTCCAGCCGTACGAAGTCGAGGTGAGCGTGCGGTCCAAGCGCCTCGCCACGCCGCTGCAGCAGTCATTTCCGTGGAAAGTGACCAATCTGGCCAGCGCCGAGGAGGTTCCGCCCTCCGACCCGCCCCGCGGCAGCTCTCGGTGAGTCGCGGCCGGGGATGCTAATATCAAAGGCCGTGCAACCAGAGGAAGCACCCGGAGTGCAGCCGACCATGAGCGAGATGCAGGAGTCGATCGACGCCGCGGCCGAGCCGCTGCTGGTCTTCACGGACTCGGCGGCCGTCAAGGTCAGCGAGCTGATCCGCGAGGAAGGCAATCCCAACCTGAAGCTCCGGGTCTTCGTGTCCGGCGGAGGGTGTTCGGGTTTCCAGTACGGTTTCACGTTCGACGAGAACGAGGAAGAGGGCGACACCTGCGTCGAGAACCAGGGCGTCAAGCTGCTCATCGATCCGATGAGTTTCCAGTACCTCACTGGCGCCGAGATCGACTACAAGGAAGATCTCGAAGGCGCGCAGTTCGTGATCCGCAACCCGAACGCAACCACCACCTGCGGCTGCGGGTCGTCGTTCTCGGCCTGAAGGGGGCCTGACAAGGGGGGGGCACGGCTGGCCCGACCCCGGGCAGCAGACCTACCAGATCCGGGTCAGCGCGTCGCGAAACGCTGGTCGGGAACGTCCTGGTCGGCGATGTCCAGCTTGGCGAGGGCGACTTCCGCCTGCGACCTGAACTCCGCCATGTATCCCGACGGGATCTCCGTGGTCGGCATTGGCAGTGTCGCCGGATTCTTCTGCACACCCTTAACGCGGTACTCGTAGTGAAGGTGCGGGCCGGTCGCCAGCCCGGTCATACCGACGTAGCCGATCGTCTCGCCCTGGCCGACGGTTCGACCGACGCGCAGCGAGCGTCCGAAGCGTGACATGTGCCCGTACACCGTCGAAATGCCCTTGCCGTGATCGATGATCACGACGTTGCCGTAGCCGCCCTTGCGGCCGGCGAACTGCACGCGGCCATTGCCCGCCGCCCAGATGGGCGTGCCGGTCGGTGCTGCGTAGTCCGTGCCCTTGTGGGCGCGCACGATCCCGAGGACAGGGTGCTTGCGACTGCTGTTGAAGCGTGAGCTGATGCGCGTAAAGTCGAGCGGCGCGCGCAGGAAGGCCTTGCGCATGCCGCGGCCCTCCGGCGTGTAGTAGCCCTTCACTTCGCCGTCCTTCGATTCGAACCATACGGCGCGGTGTGCCTTGCCCTTGTTTACGAACTCCGCGGCCAGCACCTGGCCGTCGCTCACGTAGCGGCCGTCCTGGTACTGCTGCTCATAGAGCACGCTGAATTCATCGCCCTCGCGGATGTCGAGTGCGAAGTCGATGTCGAAACCGAAGATCTGGTTCGCGAGCGTCATGATCGTGCGCGACGAAATGCCTGCCTTCTGGCCTGCCTCGAACAGCGACGATTCGATGTGGGCACGGTGCCCGACGACCGTGGTCTCCAGCGGGTTCTCAATGTAATTTACCGCGTATTCGTCGCCGGCCCTGGAGACTTTCAGCGTGAGCGTGTCGCTGATCTGCCGGTTGAGCGACTGCAGCACGCCGTCAGCGTATGTGAGCGTGATGATGTCGCCGGGGCGCAGGATGTCGAGAGCCTTGCGCACTTCTGGCCGTGTCCGCAGCGACGCCAGCGTACCGAGGTCGATGCCGACGGAACGGAAGATCTGGTCGAGTGTGTCATCGGGCTGCACAGTAATCTCGACGCTGTCGGGTCCTTCGTCGATAACTTCCGCCGCCGGTGCGGTCGTGACGGCCGCGAGCTGCGTAAGGTCCACCGGTGCCGGGGCGTCTGCTGCAGGTGTCCGGAGCTGCACCAGCGCTATTGCAGCGGCCAGAGCCGGCAGGCTCATTCCCGCCGCAATCAGGGCTCGGCGCCGTGCAGATGCCGTGGTCGAAACGGCGGGGCCGCGGTTGGAGAAGTCGATCGATTGCAAAGTCGGTCCCCGCACGAAGGTTGCGGTAAGTTAGTTGCGCAGTCGCCACGAGTCAACCGCTGGGCTGCATTTTTTTCGAGCTGGAACAGCCGGTTGCGAGGGTTATTTCAGGACTGTGACGGGTATCTCGAGAGGGCCGTCTGATTGCCTGCCCGGTGTGAACCCCCTACAGTCCGTCGGCCGTCCCACGCCGAGTGATCGAAGCCGATGCTGCCCGTACAGGAACAACTTGCGGAACTGCGCCGCGGAACCGCGGAAATACTGCTGGAATCCGACCTCGAGAAGAAACTCGGGTCCGGCCGGCCGCTGCGCATCAAGGCAGGATTCGATCCCACGGCGCCCGACCTGCACCTCGGGCACACGGTACTGATAAACAAGATGGCGCTGTTCCAGCGCCTCGGCCACGAAGTGACGTTCCTGATCGGCGACTTCACCGGCCTGATAGGCGACCCGACCGGCCGCAATGCGACGCGTCCCGCGCTCACGCCCGAAGACGTGCGTGCGAATGCGCTGACCTACGAGGCTCAGATCTTCAAGATCCTGGATCCGAAGCTGACGCGCATCGATTTCAACTCGCGCTGGATGGAGAAGAT
>CAVSZK010000016.1:0-62500 GCA_963732415.1 uncultured Gammaproteobacteria bacterium | reverse complement strand
GTTAAGGAACTCTGCAAATTGATACCGTAACTTCGGAAGAAGGTATGCCTTCGTCGGTGAAGAAATTTACTTTTGGAGCTGATGAAGGTCGCAGGTAATCGGTGGCTGCAACTGTTTATCAAAAACACAGCACTCTGCTAACACGAAAGTGGATGTATAGGGTGTGACTCCTGCCCGGTGCCGGAAGGTTAAGTGATGGGGTCAGCCGCAAGGCGAAGCTCTTGATCGAAGCCCCGGTAAACGGCGGCCGTAACTATAACGGTCCTAAGGTAGCGAAATTCCTTGTCGGGTAAGTTCCGACCTGCACGAATGGAGTAATGATAGCCACACTGTCTCGACCCGAGACTCAGTGAAGTTGAAATCGCTGTGAAGATGCGGCGTACCCGCGGCAAGACGGAAAGACCCCGTGAACCTTTACTACAGCTTTACATTGAACTTTGAACCTTCCTGTGTAGGATAGGTGGGAGGCTTTGAAGTGCGGTCGCTAGATCGCATGGAGCCAGCCTTGAAATACCACCCTGGGATGTTCGAATTTCTAACCTAGGTCCGTAATCCGGATCGGGGACCATGTATGGTGGGTAGTTTGACTGGGGCGGTCTCCTCCCAAAGAGTAACGGAGGAGTGCAAAGGTACCCTCAGCGCGGTCGGTCATCGCGCTTTTGAGTGCAAAGGCATAAGGGTGCTTAACTGTGAGACGGACAGGTCGAACAGGTGCGAAAGCAGGTCTTAGTGATCCGGTGGTTCTGTATGGAAGGGCCATCGCTTAACGGATAAAAGGTACTCCGGGGATAACAGGCTTATTCCTCCCAAGAGTCCACATCGACGGAGGAGTTTGGCACCTCGATGTCGGCTCATCACATCCTGGGGCTGTAGCAGGTCCCAAGGGTATGGCTGTTCGCCATTTAAAGTGGTACGCGAGCTGGGTTCAGAACGTCGTGAGACAGTTCGGTCCCTATCTGCCGTGGGCGTTGGAGAATTGAGGGTGAGCTGCTCCTAGTACGAGAGGACCGGAGTGGACGTATCTCTGGTGTTCCGGTTGTCACGCCAGTGGCACTGCCGGGTAGCTAAATACGGACGGGATAACCGCTGAAAGCATCTAAGCGGGAAGCCCCCCCCAAGATTAGTTCTCCCTGGGAACTCGATTCCCCTGAAGGGCCGTCGAAGACTACGACGTTGATAGGCTGGGTGTGTACGTGCAGTAATGCATTTAGCTAACCAGTACTAATTGCCCGTGAGGCTTGACCATATAACACCCAATCGGCCTGGGATATTCCCACCGATGGTGTAGTCGTCAGCTGTATCGCTCGTTGCGACACGCTTGTCATACCCGATTCGAATTCATCGCCACGCGAAAGCGCGTGCGTGAGCCAGTTTGCCTGGCGGCAATAGCGAGCGGGAACCACCCGATCCCTTTCCGAACTCGGAAGTGAAAACGCTCAGCGCCGATGGTAGTGTGATCTTTGGTCATGCAAGAGTAGGTCACTGCCAGGCTCTTAAGTCCGGAACCCCCGGCGGAGAAATCCGCCGGGGGTTTCTTTTTTTTTGGCGCGTGCACAACCGCTGCGGCGGCCTCGGATTGAAAATGCTGCGGATTCGTTGCAAGTTGCCGTTCGTCACGCGGTACGGCACGACGTTTTGCGGCTGAAATTGAACTGAGGAAGTGGGGTAGATGCCGATGGCATGGACTTTGAGCAACCGCAGCTTCTATGCCGCGATCGTGATTTCCGGCTTCTCGGCCCTGGTCTATCAGCTGATCTGGGTGAGGCTGCTGGGCCTCGTTTTCGGCGTCAGCAGTTTTGCCGTCGCGACTGTCGTGGCCGTTTTCCTGCTGGGACTGGGCCTGGGGAGTTACTTCTTCGGCAAGTGGTCGGAACGAACGAAGAACCCACTCCGAATCTACATGTACGTCGAGGTGTGTATCGCGATTGCCTCCCTCGCGTCGTTCGTAATCATCGAATATCTACCCGTCTGCCGTTTGCTGCACGAGTCGGCGTACAACAGCCTCGACCTGTACGGAATGTCGGTCGTACGCCTTCTGTTGTCGGTCGCGGTGCTTCTGCCACCCGTATTCTTCATCGGCGGCACCATGCCGCTGATCGCGTAATATTTCCTGACGAACCCGGCGACCTTCGGCTCCGGCTTCAGCAGAATCTACTATCTATACGCTGGGCGCGTTTGCCGGGGCGTTGCTCACCGGTTTCGTGCTCGTGAAGCATCTAGGCGTCTCATCGACGCTGATGGTTGCTGTGGCTGGAAATCTGCTGGTCGCGGCCATCATCGCTGTCGGCAAGTCTGACTCGCCAGTGCGGACTGAGCCCGCTGAGCAGAGTGCTCCCCACTCCTACATGCTGTACGTGCTGTTCCTGACGGGTTTCATCAGCCTCAGTTACGAGGTCCTCTGGGTACGGATACTCTCGACCTACGGGCTTTCAACTTCCCAGGCCTTCGCGCTGATCGTGGCGGGCTTCCTGCTCGGGTTCTCGATCGGGTCGTTCCTCGTGTCCCGGACAATAGACCGTCGGCAGGGCCTGGAGACCCTGTTCCGAGGGGTCTGCATTCTCACCGCGCTGAGCGGGGCGCTCGTGTTGTTCCTGTTCCGGCGATTCGAAGCGCTAACGGTCTTTATCGATCAGTCGCTGCCAGTTGGCCAGCTGGGCGCGAGCCTTGGCCTGGCGTTCGTCGTTTCCCTGATTCCCGCGGTCTTCATGGGGATCCTGTTCCCGCTGGGCCTGAAGATCTATGCCCATGACGTCAACAGGATCGGGGCCAAGTCCGGAAAGATCCTCATTTCCAATACCCTCGGTTGCGTCCTGGGCAGCCTGCTGACCGGGTTCGTGCTCATACCGTTCGCCGGGATGTGGAATACGACGCTCATCCTGGTCAATCTCAGCCTGCTCATTGCGGTCGTCCTTGCGATCCGGGCGCACGATTTCGCGCGCGCGCGCTGGGTCGGGCTGCTGCTGGTCGGCGTGCTGGCGAACCTGCTCGTCTTCTCGGACAGCAAGACCTTCCACAAGGAGGTGGACGGCCTCGACGTCGTCTACTACGCGGAAGGCTTCTCAGGCACCGTCAGCGTCCTCGGCAACACGAAGTACAGGGGCGTGTTCGTCGACGGCCAGAACGTCTCGGGGACAGACCCGGTCCTGGTTGCGGACTCCAGGATGCTCGCCCATCTTCCGCTGCTGCTGGCGGACGATCCGCAGGCTGCCGTGACGGTGGGTTACGGCACCGGGACGACCTCGGGCAGCATGCTGCTGCACGGTGTGGCGGTCGATGCGGTGGAAATCGAGGAGAAGATCCTGGAGGCGGCGCCGTTCTTCAGCGACTTCAATCGTCGCTCCTATGACGATCCCGGGCTGAAGGTGGTGCTGGACGACGCGCGCAACTACATCGATGTCGTGGACAAGAAATTCGACGTCATCGTCACCGATGTCACCAACCTGAAGTACAAGCGCAACCCCTACCTTTATACGCGCGAGTATTTCGAGATCATGCAGGACGCCCTGGCCGAGGACGGGATAGCAGCGGCCTGGTTACCACTCGGTGGACTGTCATTCGAGGACCTGCGAATCCTGATCGCGACCTTCAAGGAGGTCTATCCACACACGACGCTCTGGTATTTCACGCCGTACCCGACGCACTTCGTCATCGCGGTCGGCACGTCGGCGAAGACCACGGTCAATCTCGACGAACTGGCGCGAAAGATCGAAAAGGTGAAGGCGGACCTGAAGACGATCCAGGTGGGCAACGAATATCAGGTTGCCAGCATGCTGCTGCTCGGGGAGCAGGACGTCGACGACCTGGTTGCGGAGGCGCCGATCCACACCGACAACAATCCGATCCTGGAATTTTCGGACATGAACCTCTACATGATGGTCGACGTCGAACCTAACCTGGGTGGTCTGCTGCCGTACCAGAAGGAAGACCGCTTACAGTACTTCGTCGGAACAGACAGTCAGTTGACTACCCTGGACCGGCACTTCGCGGAAACCAAGCGGAACTACTGGAACTACGTCCGCAGGTACGAAAGGGCTCACCGGTCAGAGCCGGAGTGATCCCGCAGGGGCGTGCGCCGTGTCCCGAGATCGCTCTCCTCGAACCTGCGCAGGATCAATCGGCCTGCGTCAGATCACGTAGTGAAGCGGGGCCTTGTGGGCGCCGTGGCGGCCGCAGTGGCAGGCATGGCAGGGATCGTCGATGAGCCTGTAGGCGTATTCAATCGCCCGTATCGTGCTGGTCGGCCGGGCCTTGTCCTCGAAAAAGATCGAATCGCCGAGACGATCGGTCAGCCCGATCTTCTTCAATTTGCGGGCGAAGTCTGGACGGATGCCACACAGGATCACCGGCACACCCTGCGCACGGACGCGCTCGACAAAGCTGTCCAGTACCTCCATGCCGACGGCGTCGGCATTGCGGGCCCGTTTCAGTCGCAGGACCACCGCCCGCGTGTGCTGGTCGATCCTCTGCTCGATGCTGCGGAAATGCATTTCCAGGGCCACGGTCGCGCCGAAGAACAGCTCCCCTTCGAGCCCATAGATGAGCAGGCGATTGCAGCGGGGATCCCCTGGCAATCGTTCCCGGATCGCGCCATCCGGTGCGATCGTGAACTGGGTCGCCTGCATGCGGCCAGCTCGACCCACGGTCAGCAGGAACGAACTGAACACGCCGATCAGCACGCAGAACTCGATGGAGATTGCGACGGCCGAGAATGCCGTCACCGCCACGATCATCATGTCGAAACGGCTCGCCCGAAGGTGATAAACCAGCGCGTGCCGGTCGATCATTCGCCACGCAGAGACGATCAGGATCCCGGCCAGCGCGGCGCGGGGTATGAATCGCGCGTAAGGGGCAAGCGCGATCATGATGAGTGCAACGGCCGCCGCGGATACGATGGCCGCCCACTGGGTCGCGGCGCCGGCCTGCTGGTTGATCGCGGATCTTGTCAGCGAGCCCGATCCTGGGTAGCACTGGAAAAAGCTGCCGGTGAAGTTGGCGATGCCTTCGCTGAGGCACAGCTGGTTCATGTCGACCTTCTCCTTCGTCCGTGCCGCAAGCGCCTTGGCCATTGCCACGGCTTCGAGTAGACCGAGGATCGCGATTGCCAGCGCGCCGCTCGACAATTCCCGCATCAGCTCATAACTGATTGCGGGCGCCTGGGGCCTTGGAAACCGGGCCGGGATTTCGCCAATGACCTTGACCCCCTTGGCATCGAGCCCCAACCACGCGACGAGTGCAGCCATCGTCAGCACGGTGAGCAGCAGGTCGGGCAGCAGGCGCATCCCAAGCCGGTCCTTGATCCAGCGCAGCGCGATGACCATCGCCATCGTCCCGAGGCCGACCGCCAGGGTCGCCGTATGCACATTTCCGCCCTCGGTCATCGTCAACCAGAATCGATAGACGAAGTTGTCGTGCACCGCGCCCATCGACCTGAGACCCAGCAGGTTCTTCGTCTGGTCGAGTACCAGCAGCGTGGCAGCCCCGAGCGTGAACCCGACGATTACCGAGTGCGAGATGTAGCGGGTGAGGTCCCCCAGGCGCAGCAGGGTGATCACGATCTGGATCGTGCCCACCATGAATGCGAGCAGGATCGCCGCCTCGATTTTCGCCTCCGTGCTGGGCATGAGGCTGAGAACGCTCAGCACTGCGATCGAGATCGCGTTGGTCGGTCCGTTTATGAGCTGTCGAGACGATGAGAACAGCGCACCCACGGCCGTCATGACGACAGCGGTATAGAGGCCATATTCCGCCGGCAGTCCGGCGGCGAGCGCATATGCCATTGCCTGCGGCACTGCGACCGCAGCAACGGTGAGGCCAGCGACGAAGTCGGCGTGCGCGTCGGCAGTCCGGTAGTGGCGCAACGAACCGAGCGCGGGCACCACACGGAAGAGCCACGGAAGCCTGTTACCGCTCGTCGAGTTCATGTGCTTCCGGGACCAGTTCGGCCACTCATTCAAGGGTTCCGCTCGATCCGACGGGCATGCACATGCATGTGTCTATTTTTCGCCCGTCGCGAACGCAGGATACTAGCTTGAAGGCTGGGTTCTTGCTGCAGTGTCGGCGCCAGGTCCCGCGGCGCCGAGCAGGCTGTCGATTACGTCGCCTGCCGAATAGTAGTCACGTCCCGGCCGCAGGAAGCGGTAGATTTCTCCGGCGTCGTCTCCCGCCGTCACCAGCGACGGCTCGACCCCGCCGCCGTGGAGGACCTGTTCGTAACCGACGGCGGACATGAGCCCGTTGCACACGCATTTGCGACCGACCGTGTCGGCTTCGCTGCCACCCTTGCGCAGGTAGTCGTCGAGCGGTTCGCCCGGACAGCGATATCCGACACTTCCGTCGTCCAGGCGATAGCACTGCCTCAGGTAACCCAGGTCGCAGACGCGCTCGCGTGCGGCCAGTACCTCTGCGCCCGAAACGGTGCCCTCGAGTTGCAACACCTTGAAGGGAAATCCGGTCGGTGACGCGTACGGGTCGGTGACAACCTTGACGCTGCCCTCACGCGACGCGCGCAGGACCGATTTCTTCAGTTCGGGCGACAAGCCCGATTCTTCGCAGAATGCGAATGCCGTGCCGACCTGGATTCCCTGGGCGCCGAGCGCGATTGCCTGCTCGAGTTTCGTCGCGTCGCCGTAGGAGCCACCGAGCCAGAACGGCAGGCCCAGTGCGCGGATCTGCTCGAGGTCCGCCGCATCGCGTGGGCCGTAGATCGGCTCGCCCGCTGCATCGAGCTTCAGCGGACCGCGGGGCGGTGCGTTGTGGCCGCCGGCCGTCGATCCTTCCACCACGAACCCGTCGACTTTGCCGGCGCTCTTTCGTGCGAGCGTCATCGCCAGCGTCGCGGAGGATACGATCGCGAGAAACATCGGGCGGGTCAGGCTGGCCAATCCCTCTGGCCAGTAGTCTCGTGGGTCAAAGCGCGAGTGAAATTCCTCGCCCGGCAGAGCGCCGGCCACGTCGATGCGGAGTTCGGCCGGCTCGCCCGATGCGAAGCGATCGAGTACCGCCGGTATCGACCTGGGGATGCCTGCGCCCATCAGCACGACGTCGACGTTCGCGAGCATGGCGCCAAACAGCGATGCCAGGTTTGGCAGCTGCACCTTTTCGAGCAGGTTGATGCCTACCGGGCCCGCGTGTCCCAACTTGGCGAGGTGAACCTCGGCAAAATTGCTGAGCACGACCAGGTCGAGCAGCCTGGGCGGCATCTCGATCGCCGGGAGCGGTTTCGATTTGTACCTTGCGTCGGCGCCCTTGCCGCCCTTGATGAAATAACGGTCCCAGACGCGGGCCGCGACGCCCGGTACAGGGAACGCGTCGAATGCCTCGCGCAGGTGGCCGCCTGGGTCGCCAAGCTGGAGGCGGCGGGCCACTACGGAGTCCATCGCGGTGCCCGAAACCACGCCGAGCTGGCCTCTGCTCGAGACCGCACGCGCAAGGCGCCACGAGGAAACGGCGACACCCATCCCACCCTGGATGATCCTGGGGAGTTGCGGTTGCATGTGCGGCACGCTAGCAGGTATCGGACCGGACTGCCGGGGATTTTCCAGGTGGCCGAGGCTCGGCCGGCATCAACCTGGCTCCGTCGCACCCGCTGGCCGTCACAGGCTGCGCAGCTTCCTGTAGAGGGTACGCTCGCTGATGCCGAGCCTGGCCGCGAGGTCGCGGCGACTGCCGGAGTGCGCCGCGAGCGCTGCGGCGAGCGCATGTCGCTCGGCGTGCTCCAGCATCGATCCGACGCTGTCGGGCGTCATTGAGAGGTCGACCGGCAGGTGCTCGCAATCTATGACGTCGCCATCGGCAAGCAGGCTTGCTCGTTCGAGGATGTTGCGCAATTCGCGAACGTTGCCCGGAAAGTCGTGGTGCTCGAGCCGCGTGAGCGCCGCCGGACTCAGGCTCCGCACGCGATCCTCGGAGATGCGCGAGAGCAGCGAGTCGGTGAGCAGTCCGATGTCCGTGCGGCGCTCGCGCAACGGCGGCAGGGTCACCGGAAACGCCGCGATGCGGAAATAGAGATCGCTGCGGAAGCGTTCTTCGCGCACCAGACGCCCGAGGTCGCGATGGGTGGCTGCGATCAGGCGAAAATCCGCGTGCAGCGGCTCGATGCCGCCGACGCGGCGAAAAGTGCCGGTCTCGAGTAATCGCAGCAGCTTGACCTGCAGTCCCAGCGGTATGTCACCGACTTCATCCAGGAACAGTGTGCCGCCGGTCGCCACCTCAACCAGCCCGGTCTTGCGAGCGAGCGCGCCGGTGAATGCCCCTCGTTCGTGGCCAAAGAGTTCGCTCTCGACCAGCGTCTCGGCGAGCCCTGAACAATCCACTGCCACGAACGGAGCGCTGGCCCTCGGGCTGGCCTCGTGCACTGCTCGTGCCGCCATCTCCTTGCCAGTACCGGTCTCGCCCAGCAGCAGCACCGATGTGTCCGTCGGCGCCACTCGCGCTATCAATGCCAGCATCGCCGTGAACGCAGGGGCGCGACCGACCAGTCCCTCGCCGGAACTCGACGCATGGGCCGTGGGCAGGTTGTGCATCTTCTCGACGAACAGGCGCGTTCGCGCCGCGCCGCGGCGAATCGGCGTCAGTTCGACCTGGACGTGCTCGTCGCCGCGAGGCGTGCGGTGAATGTGAAGCACGCGCTCGACGTGTCCTGAGGTGCGCGCGCGCCGCAGCGGGCATGATTCGCCGGCTTCGTCGCAGGGTCGGGAGTAACCGTGGGAAACCTCATGGCAGCGGCGACCCACGACCTCGTCACCGCGCGAGTAGGCTGCGCGATACGCGCGATTGGCGGCGAGGATCCGGTAATCGTCGCCGAGCACTACGCGCGGCTCGGGCAGGTTCTCGAGCAGCGCCTCGACCTCCTGCGGAACCTTGTGTCGCACGGCATTCATCACATATTTCCGTCGAATCTGGCGGAGACTGCCAGATTATATGCCAAAAACGGCACATCGCGTGCGACCAACGGGCCCGACTGAACGCGTCCCTGAGGCAAGCCGTTGATTTTCATGGGCCTGCCAGGCGCTGCAGCCGATGGCACGCCTGGTGCATATCCGGGAGTGCCGTTGGACTAGCGATAGTCGAAAGTAGTAACAACTCAAGAATCGATGTGACTCACCGCCTACGCGGCCTACCCGGCCGATCGGGCGCAAGGACTCCAGGAGTGGTCTGATGAAAATTCGAAACCTGCATACGCGGATGCTGCGCGCGCTGGGCCTGGCGCTGCTCAGCGCGACTTTTGTCGTCGGCTGTTCGAGCAGCGACGGCAAGAATGGAGCCGATGGTACGGCGGGCTACCCGGCGCATCCGGTGACCCGGGCCTCAATTGCTGGGACCTCAACCAGAACGGCGTGAAGGACCTCGCGACCGAGGACTTGAACAAGGACGGCGTCGTGGACGTGCTCGACTGCCGCACACCGACCGGCGGCTA
This sequence comes from uncultured Gammaproteobacteria bacterium, assembly GCA_963732415.1. Classification (GTDB taxonomy): domain Bacteria; phylum Pseudomonadota; class Gammaproteobacteria; order Steroidobacterales; family Steroidobacteraceae; genus RPQJ01. The sequence goes on along the minus strand of CAVSZK010000016.1, from coordinate 53,085 downwards.
CGATCCGGTGAGCCTGCACAAGGGCTATTTCACCGAGAATACGTACACCAGCACCAGCCAGTGCCTGAACTGCCACGGCAAGATCGGCGACGACGTGATGACGACCGCCCACTGGAAGTGGGAGGGGCCGGTCACCGAGATGGTCGGCTTCGAGGGTCAGGTCCATGGCAAGAAGGACCTGATCAATAACTTCTGCCAGGCGATCCCGAGCAACGAAGGCCGCTGCTCACAATGCCACATCAGCTACGGCTGGACGGACAAGAGCTTCGACTTCGCGAACGCGAAGAACATTGACTGTCTCGCCTGCCACGACCAGTCCGGTACCTACAAGAAAGTGGCGGCACCCGGTGGCACGCCCGATCCGTCGGTCGACCTGCAGAAAGTGGCGCAGAGCGTCGGCCTTAACGGCGGAGTTCCGCCGCGTGCGGCATGCCTGATCTGCCACGCGCTTCCCGGCGGAGACGACAACGTCAAGCACGGCGATCTGTCCACGCGCATGAGAAAGCTCCCGCCCGCAGATCCCAATGCGGATCCGAGCACGTACCTGCACCGCAGCGAAGACGTGCACATGGGCGTCGATCCGCTCGCCACCGGCACGCAGAAGAAAGGCGGCAACATGACCTGCGTGGCCTGCCACCAGGTGAAGAAGGACGCCGCGGGCCAGGTGCTGTCGCACGGCATCGGCGGCTTCATGTTCCATTCGAACGACGAAGGCGTGTTGAAGGAGTGCTCGGACTGCCACGGTTCGGCCACCAGCATCCATGCCGGTACGCAAGCCGAGAATACGGTCCGCTCGCACTCGCGGCTCGCCTGCCAGACCTGCCACATCCCGGCCGTCGCCCGCAAGGTCGCGACGTACACCGACTGGCGTTGGTCGCTGGCCGGATCCGATACTCGGCCGGACGCATGCGCGGCGTCGCCCACTGGCATCGCTGCAGACGGCGTGACCCAGCGCGGGACGTACAGCAAGCTCAAGGGCTGCTTCACCTGGGCCACCAACGTTCGGCCGGAGCTGCGCTACTACAACGGCAAGTGGAACCGCGTGGTCATGGGCTTCAACGACAAGTACACGAGCCTGCCGATGGACCTCGGCTCGCCGGCCGCAACCTACAGGGATGCGGACGCCATGATCTACCCGTTCAAGAAGATGACCGGCGACCAGGCCTTCGACAAGAACAACAAGACCGTACTTGTCCCGCACCTGTGGGGCACGGTCACTGGGCCGAATCCCTACTGGACCAAGTTCGACTGGACGCTCGCGCTGCAGGACGGTGCGGCCTATTCACCGGCCTACAACGGCGGCGTGCAGGTCTTCAGCGGCGAGTACGAGTTCCTGGACACCGTGATGCTGTTGAAGGTCGACCACGAAGTCGCGCCCAAGGAACAGGCGTACGGCATGGCCGGCCATTGCGGCGATTGCCACTTCGGCACCCAGATCGATTGGCCGGCGCTTGGCTGGACGGGCGACCCAGCACTTGGCGGTGACCAGACGCTGCCCTGATTGACCCCCTGGCGTCCATGTTGACGCATCGCGCCCGCGTTTCGACGCGGGCGCTTTTTTTGGTCCTTCCCCAGTGCCGGGGTCCAGCGATTAGCGTCGCCGGGCCCCGGCACTGCGGCCGCCGGTTACGGGTTCGGACCGTTGTGGCAGTCGTAGCACCCCACGACCTGACCCTTCGCCACCGTGCGCGTACCTTGCTCCGTGTTCCAGGTGCGGGTCGCCGAGGTCCGCGAGAGCACGGTGCCGCGGTAGTTCGTGCCGTGGCATGCAGCGCAGGCCTTCACATTCGATTTTGCGAGATTCTCGTGACCCGTCGTCCAGCGCGAGTCCGCGACATTGTGCATGCCGTGCGGCCCGTTAAGCGTGAGGGCGAGCGAACCGGCCGCATGGCAGGTCGAGCACTCGACAACGGTGCCGGTGTGTCCCTGCAGTTCCTTGGCCGCGACATTGTCATTGTGAGAGTCGACCGGATTTGCCCAGATCGCGTGCGTGCTGTTGTGGCAGCCTTCGCAGGCGATGCCGCTGTGGCCTTTGCTGAAGCGGAACAGCTTGCCGCTGTTCTCGGCGAACCTGGTGTTGCCAGCAAGGCGCGGTGAGGCGGACATATCGTTCGTATCGAACGCGACGATGGTACGGAGGCCGTCAGAGGCCATGAGAGAAGGGTCCAGTTTCGAATAGCTGACGGCGTCGCCGGTGTGGCAGGACTGGCAGCGTGGCAGGTCCGTCCACGGGCGCCGCGGCTTGCCGTCATTCGTGCCATCGATGCTGCCGCCCGCCTTCAGCGCGGTCATTCCACCGACGGCCTTCATGTCACCGTGGCAGTTCTGGCAGTTCACGGTCTCCGTCATGGCGCCGCGCAGGCACTTGGTGTTCCTGCCGGGATGGCAGGTGTAGCAGGCCTGTGTCTGTGTAACGGGAGCCCCGCCCAGTCGGACCCAGTCGTCCGTGTAACCCTGCATCTTGTTGCTGTGATATGCGTGCATCGCAGACGACATCGTGGGCTTGCCGACCTGGGAACCCTGCGGGCCCGTGCCGGCGAGGTCCAGCGCCGGGGAGTAGTGGCAGCCTGCACACAGCACCGGCTTCGACGCCATGAGGTTCTTCCCGGTGGCGGGAACCGTGACTGTGGGGTGGCGGCTGTCATGCAGCAGCAGGATGTTCTCGCGCGAATTGATCTCGGAGTTCGGGTTGCTGGACCATGTGATTGCGCTGCTCGGCAGCGCGGCAGCCCTGCCGGTCAGGTGGCAGTCGGAGCAAGTCGTTTCCTCGGAAACCGGCAGGACAACGTCCAGGAACGCCACGTCCTTTCCTGTCGCCTTTTCGGTCGCGACGAGTCGCATCAGCGGGTAGCGGTTCGGGCTGCCAGCGTCATCCGTCGGGATGATCGGCACACCCTCGGCCTTGAAAAGGCCGCTGGCGGTGCTCCAGGACAGCGAATGCGCCCCGAGAGATGGGGCGTCCTTCGGCATGTACAGGTTCTTCAGGCCCTGGCCGGGCGCGAGCGTCGCGCCGTACAACGCCTTGGCATGTGTCCAGAAGTTGGTCTTGCCGCCGAGACTTGTGCTGTTGATCGACCCCGCGCCGTCGGTTACGGCTTCGTAACGGATGCTAACGACAGAGTCGTTCACGACCACCGGTTTGCCGGTCGACGCCCGGCGCACGACCTGAGAGTTGACCACGTTGTATGGCGGCAGGATCGAGAACACGGAGAAATCGGCGTCCACGCAATGCATGCCCAGGTCGTTCGCCGCCAGGATCTTGTAGACCCAGTTGCCGCTTGCGGTCGATGTGCGCACGGTGATCGGCACCTTGACCGTCATTCTGCTGTCCTTCACGGTCACCAGCGTGCTGCCCGACTTGTTGCCCTTGACTGTAATCACCCTGCCGCTGACTGAGACAGTGGCTATGCTGGCGCTGGCGGAGGTCGCGCCCAGCGTGCCTGAATAGTTGCTGGCGATGATCTTGCCGCTGGTACCGACCGCAAGTGAGAGGGATGTGGGCGACACTGTCATTGAGCTCTTGACGGTGACGGGCAGACGTATGTTCGACGTCCGGGCGTCACGTACGTAAACGACCGTGCTGCCCGGACCCGCGCCGTGGACCGTCAGCGTCGCACCGCGGCTGGTCCGGTTCGACAGAGATACGGTCACGACCGCCGTGTTTTTCGACTCGGCCTGGATCTCTCCTGTCGCGAGGCTGATCTGTACCTTGGTGCTGGCGCCGACGGCAACGGTCACCTTGGTTGGCGAGAGGGTCAGTGCCGAGGCCTGGGCGGCGAACAGCGCCGAACACAGAGTTACCCAGGCAATAAAGGTCCAGTTGACGCGTGGCGTTGCGTCAAGGCTTGTCGATGGATTCACGATGGGATCCCCCTCTGGAAACCGGTCGGTGGGTGGCGCGCCGTCGCCATGGCGGTCAGGTAAAGCCTCGGGATCGAAGAAACCGGAATGAGACTGCGTATCGTTTCCCCAGCCCTAGAACGAACGACGAAGCCCAGGTTTCTCTGGGCTTCGTTAGACGTTCGATCCCGACCAAATCAATCGGTCGACCGCAAAATAAATTCGCATCCGGGCGGGACGTGGCCACCGGGGTTCGGCCGTGCGCCGTGATGAGCGGAAGAAAGCCGGGCGTGCCACCGGTTTTCTAGCGCGGCGCGTTACGCCGCATGTCGAGTTCCGCCCAGCGTTCGAACGCGGTCTCGAGCGCCTGCTCCATCTCGGTGGCCCGCACGGCATCTGCACGGATCTGGGCGGTGCCGCGCTTGTGGTAGTCGCTGCTCGCCATCAATGCCGCGAGTTCGCGCTGCTCGGACTCCAGCACCTCGATCCGGGCCGGCAGTTGCTCGAGTTCACGCGATTCCTTGTAGCTCAGCTTGGCCGGCTTTCCGGACTCGGGCCGTTGCGGGGCGCCGGCCCCGTCTGCGCCCGGTCCACCTGCTGCTGCGTCGCGGTTAGCCGGTCCGTCCTGCGCGCCCGGCGTGCGACCGCGCGCAGTTATTGCGGCGCGGCCCGCTGTCGTGGGTCTCTGTTCGAGCCAGTCGCTGTAGCCGCCGACGTACTCCTTCCAGGTGCCATCGCCTTCGGCAGCCAGGGTCTGCGTTACGACGTTGTCCAGGAACGCGCGGTCATGACTCACCAGCAGCACGGTGCCGGGATAGTCCTGCAGCGTCGACTCAAGCAACTCCAGCGAATCGATGTCGAGGTCGTTGGTGGGTTCGTCGAGCACCAGCACGTTCGCGGGCCGCGCGAAGAGACGCGCGAGCAGCAATCGATTGCGTTCGCCGCCGGAAAGCATCTTCACCGGTGACTCGGTTCGCTGCGGTGGGAACAGGAAGTCCCCCAGGTAGCTCACCACATGCTTGCGCCCGGACCCGAGGTCCACCCAGTCGGAACCAGGGCTGACCGTGTCGGCGACGCTGCGTTCGGGGTCGAGCTGCTCGCGCATCTGGTCGAAGTAGGCGACCTGCAGGTTCGTGCCGAGCCGCACCGTGCCAGAGTCGGGTGCGATTTCGCCAAGTATGAGCCTGAGCAGCGTGGACTTTCCCGCACCATTCGGGCCGACGACGCCGATGCGGTCGCCGCGCATGATCCGGGTGGAAAGCCCCGAGACGATGGCGCGTTCGCCGAAGGACTTCGACACATCCTCGAGCTCGGCGACGAGCTTCCCTGAGCGCTCGCCGGAATCCAGCGACAGGCGGACGCTGCCCATGCGCTCACGCCGCTCCATCCGGTTCCGCCGCAGGTCCTCGAGTCGCTGGACCCGGCCGGCATTGCGCGTACGGCGCGCTTCGACACCCTTGCGGATCCAGACCTCTTCCTGCGCCCAGAACTTGTCGAACCTGCGGTTCTCCAGCGCCTCGGCCGCGAGCTGCTCCGCCTTGCGCCGTTCGTATGCCGCGAAATTGCCCGGGTAGGACCGCAGCAGGCCGCGATCGAGTTCGACGATACGGGTTGCAACACGGTCGAGGAACGCACGGTCGTGCGTGATGACGATCGCAGCCGGCCCCTTGAGCAGCAGGTCCTCGAGCAGCGTGATGCCGTCGATATCGAGGTGATTGGTCGGCTCGTCGAGCAACAGCAGTTGCGGCTCCAGCGCGAGCGCGAGCGCCAGTGCTGCGCGCTTGCGTTCGCCGCCCGAGGCCGCGTCCATGCCTAGCCCCTCGTCCAGCCCGAATCGGTGCAGGTATTCGACCAGCCTGGCCTCTGCGCTCCAGCGCAGGCGCTCATCATGGATGCTGTCGAGTCCGCCGCGGAGAGCGAGGCACTCGCGCAGCGTCGCTGCCGCCGGCAGCGCTGGCTCCTGCTCGACCAGCGTGACGGTGAGCCCGTCGCGGCGCCGGATCTCGCCGTCGTCGAGCGCCAGTTCGCCAGCGATTACCTTCAGCAGGCTCGATTTGCCGGTGCCGTTACGGCCGATGAGCCCGATGCGCTCGCCCGCGCGCACGGCGAGCCCGGCCTGGTCGAGCAGCGGATGCAGACCATAGGCGAGCTGGGCGTGCTGGAGTGTGAGGATCGGCATGAGGGCGCGGAGGATCGCACAGCCCGCGGTCGCCCGCAGCACTGGGCTGCGGGAATTCCTCATGAATTGTTGCGCTGCGCGGTGTTGTCATCGGGCAGCAGCCCCGCGCGAGGCAGCAGACCGATAACAGCGTGGGGCGTAGGGGGAGCCATGGAGGATCGGACCGCTCGTCTCGAGTCCACGGTCGCTGAGCTTCGGCAGGCGGTGCTTTCGCTGGAGCAACGGCTCGGTGCGCTGGAGTCGAGGGGTGGGGTTGCGACCGCGGGGGCAGCCGCGCACGGCCAGGCGGCGGTACCGGATGCCGTAGTGAAGAACCCCTACGATCCGATCGCGCTGCTGACCCTTGTCGGGCGACTCTTCCTGGTCCTGGCGGGCGGGTTCTTCCTGCGAGCCATGACCGATTCCAACGTACTGGCCCCGCCGGTGGGCCTCTCCGTGGGCTTCGCGTACGCGATGGTCTGGCTCTTTTTCTCCAACCGCGCAGGCGGGCGACGGCAGGTGCCGAGCGCGATCTTCCACGCACTCGCCTCCGCGATGATCGCCTATCCGCTGCTGGTCGAGGCGGCGACCAGGTTCAAGGTGCTGGGTGGCGCGGCGAGCTCGATCGCCGTAACCGGGCTGACCGCGGCCATGCTGTTCGTCGCCTGGCACCAGCGCCTGCGCGTGGTGGCCTGGATCACCGTCGTCGCGGCGATCGCGACCAGCGCCGCGCTGCTGGTCCAGACAGGCGCAGTGGCGCCGTTCGCCTGCTTCCTGATTGCCCTTGGCGTGGTGACGCTGTGGTTCGGCTACTCGCTGGATTGGTGGGGCCTTCGCTGGCCGGCGGCACTCGCAGCCGACGTGGCCGTGGTCGGGGTGACCATGCGTGTCCTGGCTCCCGAGCAGCACGACACACCGGAGGTCGCCCTTCTGCTTCAGTTCCTGTTGCTCGGCGCCTATGTCGTAAGCATTGCGATCCGTACGCTGCTCAGGGGGCGCAACGTCGTGCCGTTCGAGATCGCGCAGACAGCGGTCGCGCTGGTGGTCGGATTTGGCGGTGCCCTTTACTTGACGCAGGTTACTGGAATCGTGCCTGCCACGATCGGACTGGTGAGCCTCGCCCTCGGGGCGGCCAGCTACGGCGTGGCTGTCGTGTTCCTCGACCGAAGCAAGGACAAGGGGCCCAACGTCTACTACTACACCACGCTGGCATTGGTGCTCGTGTTGGCAGGCTTCACGCTTATTCTCGCGGAGCCGTGGCTCGGCGCGGTGTTTGCCGGCCTTGCCGCGCTGGGAGCGGTACTGTGGTGGCGCTTCGGGCGGTCGTTCATGCTGGTGCATTGCGCGGCCTACCTGCTTGCGGCCGGCATCGTGTCCAGCGCGCTGGGCTATGGCCTGCGAACGATCGCGGCGTCGGCAGACGGCCCATGGACCTTGCCCTCGGGAGTCATGCTGGTCGTGCTTGCCGCGGGCGCGCTGTCGGTCGGTTTCGCGGCCGCGCGAAGGAACGAAAAGGGCGACGAGGTCGCGAGCGGGCTCAGGCTCGTGATCATCCTGGTGTTCTTCGCGGCCGCCTCCGCCTGCGTGACCGGTTTCATTGCGCCGGTCGTTGGCGGGCTGCCGGACGGCAGCGTAGCCACCGGTGTGCTGGCCACGGTCACGACAGTCGTGCTGTCGATTGCCACGTTGCTGGTCGCGTGGGTCGGACGACAACCCAGGTTCCGCGAGTGGTCGTGGCTGGTCTACCCACTGCTGGTGGGAATCGGGATCAAGATGGCGGGACAGGACTTCAAGCACTCACGCCCCGCGACGCTGTTCATCGCGATGGCGCTGTTCGGTGCCGCACTCATCGTCGCACCCAGGTTGCGTCGCACCGCAGGGAGGGGAAGCAAACAGGCAGGTGCCTGAACCGAGGGGCCGGAGCGTCCGAATGGCCCCTGGCGGACGCCGGGGGCCATACGTACTTGCGCGTAGTGGAATGAACGGCTGCCGGTAGCGCTGCGAGGCGCGGATCATTTCGCCCGTGCGCCGATAAACAGGGAGTGCACGTTCATGTCCATGCGCCTGCCGACAATTTCGTTCTGGTCCACGCTCGTGCTGTGCGCCGGCCTGCTCGCGGGTCCAGCCTGGGCCGATGACGCAGCCTGCACCAAGTGCCACGAGGACGTGACGTTCAAGTCGGCAGCGCACCCCGATCTTGGCTGCGTCGACTGCCACACGAACATCACGTCGACGCCGCACGACGCGCTGCCCGATGACCAGAAGCTGACCGGTGACCAGATCTGCGCCGGCTGTCATCGCATGGCGGCGAAGCAGCTCGTGAAGAGCGTCCACGACAAGCACAGCTGCAAGAAGTGCCATGGACCCGGGCACGACGTCGACCTGGTCAAGAGCCCCGACTCGAAACTGTCGGCGGTCAACCAGATCAGGACTTGCGGCAAGTGCCACGACGAGGTCCTGCCGGGCTTCGAGAAGAGCGTGCATGGCGAGGGCCTGCTCAAGTCCGGCCTGACCGCCGCGGCGCCGTCCTGCAGCAGCTGCCACGGGTCGCACAGCATCCAGAAGACCGGCGACCCGGCCGCGAAGACCGGACACATGAAGTCCCCGGAGACCTGCGGCGCGTGCCACACGACGGTACTCAAGCACTGGGAAGACGAAAGTACACACGGCGAGCTGTGGAAGGAAGGCAAAGACGGCCCGGTCTGCACGACCTGCCACATGGACCAGCACTCGATCTCGGACCCGACCTCGGCCGCGATGCGCAAGCACTTCCCGGGGGAGTGCGGCAACTGTCACAAGGAAAGCATCGTGAGCTTCCGTGACAGCTTCCACGGCAAGGCGACCGAGCTCGGCTGGTCGTCAGTGGCGATGTGCTCGGACTGCCACACGCCGCACCAGAACCTGCCGGCGAGCGATCCGCGCTCGACGGTGAACCCGGCGAACCTCGCCGCGACCTGCGGCAAGTGCCACGAAGAGGAGGTCAAGAACGCAGGATTCATGACCTTCGACCCGCACGTCATGCCGCACGATCCGGCGACGCGCTGGGAGATCCGCTGGATCTACCTGTTCATGACCGGGCTGCTGCTCGGCGTATTCGCGTTCTTCTTCATCCACGATTTCCTGTGGCTGCAGCGAGCCCTGGTCGGCAAGATGCGCGGCGAGTACAAGGCGGGCCATGGTGGCGAAGGGCCGTACGTCAAGCGCTTCAGCAATGCGCAGATCTGGCTGCACATCAGCATCGTTATCAGCTTCCTGCTGCTCGCGATCACGGGCCTGCCGCTCAAGTTCGCGGTCGCGCCGTGGGCCGGCACGCTGATGACCGCGCTGGGTGGGGCGCACGCGGCCGGCCTGATCCACCGCTTCGCCGCCATCGTGACCTTCGGCTACTTTGCGGTGCACCTGCTGATGGTGCTCTACGGAGCGTTCGTGAAAGGCGAGAAGGGTTTCTTCTGGGGATGGAGGTCGATGGTGCCGAACCTGAAGGACGTCCAGGACTTCTGGGGCAACATCAAGTACTTCCTGTACGTCGGCAAGCGACCGCAGATCGACCGCTGGGCGTACTGGGAGAAGTTCGACTACCTCGCGGTCTTCTGGGGCGTGGCGATGATCGGCTTCTCGGGCCTGATGCTCTGGTTCCCGGGCTTCTTCGCGAAGTTCGTGCCGGGATGGGCACTGAATGCCGCCTATATCATCCACAGCGACGAGGCACTGCTCGCAACTGGCTTCATCTTCATCTTCCACTTCTTCCACACGCACCTGCGTCCGGAATCCTTCCCGATGGATCCGGTGATCTTCACGGGCGCCATGCCGCTCGAGAAGTTCAAGGAAGAGCGGCCGCTCGAATACCAGCGGTTGGTGGATACGAAACAGCTGGATAAGTTCCTGGTTCCTGCGCCGGAGAAGTCCAACCTGACCGCTGCCTACGTGTTCGGCTTCATCGCCGTGGCCGTCGGCCTGGCATGCGCGGTCGGCATCTTCGTGGCGCTGTGGGGGCAGTTCTTCGGCTGAACTGCCGGGTAGTTGGGGTGAGGCGGCGGGCCGGTCCACGGGGACCGGCCCGTTGCTTTACGGAGGCGGTCAACCGCGGCGCCCTGGTTGAAATTACCTAGATGATTCGATCCCCCTGCGACCTAACATCGGCCCGACCCGCGCACCGTGTGGGCGGGACGGCACAGGGGGAATCATGGCTGCCGACTCGAGTATTCCGGGCATTCCCGGTTCGTCTGAACGCTTTCGAGTCTGCTGGAGCCGGAAATGAAGCTCCCGGAGCAGGTCAAGCGGCTCGGCGTCATCGTCATACTGTTCCTGGTGGTCGTCGTCACGCGGTTCTTCCTGCTGCCTGAGAGCTGGATTTCGGCCAGGCCGCACCAGGCGGCCAAGGTGGTCCGCGAGATGGACAAGCCGATGCACTACGCGGGCATGATGAGCTGCCGCGACTGCCACCGGGATGAGTGGGACACCAAGCTCGGCGGATTTCACCGCACGATAGGCTGCGAGAACTGCCACGGGCCGGCGGCCGCCCACGTCGCGAACAAGGACGACGAGGCGGTCATCCCTCCGAAGCACCGCGACAGGGAGTTCTGCCTGGGGTGCCACGGGTTCGTCGCGTCGCGACCCAACGGGTTCCCTCAGGTCGACGGGCAAAAGCACAAGCCAGGCAAGCGTTGCGTCAGCTGCCACGACCCGCACGATCCGAAGCCGGACACGACTCCGCAGGACTGCGGCGGCTGCCACGGCCGCATCGCCAGGATCAAGGCGACATCGACACACGCGGAGCTCGCCTGCACTGAGTGCCACCAGGTTCCCGAGCAGCACCTCGAGGATCCGCGGACGGCATTTCCGACCGTGCCGCAGCGGCGCGACGCCTGCGCGCGTTGCCACGACACCGCATCGACCGATCCGGCTGCGGCCAGCTCGCGAGTCGACTTCAGTTCGCACGGCCGCACCTTCGTGTGCTGGCAGTGTCATTACGCTCACCTGCCGGAGGGAACGAAGTGAACAAGCGCGAGTTCCTCAAGGGTGCGATCGTATTCTTCCCGGCCGCCGGGGTGTGCGGCGCGCTCGCGGCGCAGGCGGCAGGCGAGGATCCTGCAACGGCAGCGGCGACGACCTCGCCGGGCTACGACCCGACGGACCACTGGTACGGCATGGGGATCGACGTCGACAAGTGCATCGGCTGCAATCGCTGTGTAGAGGCTTGCAAGACTGAAAACGGAGTCCCCGAGGAGCCGTTCTTCTTCCGCACCTGGATCGAGCGCTATTCGATCCATGCCGATGGCGAGGTGCGCGTGGAATCCATCAGCATCAAGACGCCGGAGGAGCGCCTCGCCGAGCAGGACCAGCCGGTGGACCCGGAGGTCGTGCGTACCTTCTTCGTGCCCAAGCTCTGCAACCAGTGCGCGCATCCGCCGTGCGTGCAGGTCTGCCCGGTCGGCGCGACGTTCCAGACCAAGGACGGCGTGGTGCTGGTCGATGAAAAGCGCTGCATCGGTTGCCGATACTGCATCCAGGCCTGCCCGTACGGCGCGCGCTACCTGAACCCGGTCACCAAGACGGCGGACAAGTGCACGTTCTGCTACCACCGCATCACCAAGGGCCTTGTGCCGGCGTGCGTCGAGGTCTGCCCGACGGAAGCGCGGATCTTCGGCGACTTGAAGGGCAGGGCAGACCGGCTGGTGAGCTTCCAGCGGCGAAACGTCATCAGCGTGTTGAAACCCGACCTGAATACCGAACCCAAGGCGCTCTACGCCAACCTTGACGGAGAAGTTCGATGAGCGGCACGGTGCCCCAGGCGCTCCTGGAACAGCTTGCCCACCAGTTGAGCCAGGTGATCGGCTTCATCTACCCGAACGAGGTCGAGACCCAGTGGGCGATCCTGATCGTCGTTTATCCGTACATCACCGGAATCGTAGCCGGCGCATTCATCCTCGCCTCGCTCGTGAAAGTTTTCAATGTCGTCGAGGTGCAGCCGGTCTACCGGTTGGCGCTGCTCACGGCGCTGGCCTTCATGCTGATCGCGGGCATGCCGCTGCAGTTGCACCTCGGGCACCCGGAACGTGCCTACGAGATCTTCATGACGCCGCAGCCGACCTCCGCGATGGCGATGTTCGGTTTCGTCTACCTGTGGTACCTGATGGGTATCCTGCTGATCGAGGTCTGGCTGGAATACCGCCAGCAGCTGGTACTGATGGCGCGGGAGGCGACTGGCGTAAAGAAGGCCCTGTACCGGGCGCTCTCGCTCTTTTCGAACGACATCAGCCCGGAGGCCGTGGCCTGGGATCACAAGACGAGCAAGATCGTGACGGTCATCGGCATCCCCTCGGCGTTCCTGCTGCACGGGTACGTCGGTTTCATTTTCGGCTCGGTCAAGGCGAACCCCTGGTGGGGCAGCGTACTGATGCCCATCGTGTTCCTTCTCTCTGCGATCGTCTCTGGCATCGCCATGGTGATGCTGGTCTACATCGTGCTGAACCTGCTGCGCAGGGAAAAGATGAACATGCGCTGCCTGGACACGGTCGGGCTGTTCCTGCTGGTGGCGGTGATCGTCGACTTCGCGTTCGAGGGCCTGGAATACATCCATCGCGTGTACCAGAGCGAGGAGTCGATCAGGATCCTGAGCGAGCTCGTGACAGTAAGGCTGTTCAACAGCCTCGTGGTCGTGCAGGTGGCGCTGGGTATGTTGCTGCCGCTGCTGATCCTCTCGATGGTCCGCAGCAAGCGCATCAGCGCGGGCGTGCGCACGCTGATGTACTTCACGTCCGCGCTCTTGTTGCAGGTGGGAATCTTCGCCATGCGCTGGAACGTGGTGATCGGCGGCCAGGAATTCTCGAAGAGCCTGCGTGGGCTGATGGCCTACAGCATGGAGTTGACGGGCATAGAGAGCCTCACGACGGCGATCGTGCTGCTGGCGCTGCCGTTCATCATCCTGGTCGGGCTCCATTACCTGCTGCCCCCGCGATGGATGGAGGAGCGCGGCCTCGCCGCCCATTAGCGAACGCGCTGGCGGTGACGGGCTGGTTCGACGAGAATGCGGTCGACCTGCGCAGCAGGTCGACCGGCTGGCACCAAATCCCTGGAGAGTAGCGATGAACAGACTATCCCTGTCCCTGATTTTGTGCGCCTGCGCGATGTTCGCGGCACCGACATACGCGGCCGACGCCGCTGCCGGCAAGACGCTGGCGGGGGATTCCTGCGTGGACTGTCACGGCGATGATGGCAAGGGCGACGACGAATTCCCGGGCATCGCCGGCATGTCGGTGGACAAGTTCACCAAGGCGATCCAGGAATACCAGGACGGCACGCGCACCAAGAGCCCGAAGATGACGAAAGAGGCGAAGAAACTCTCCGCCGCCGACATCGCCAACCTTGCAGCGTATTACTCGACGCTCAAGTAGAGCCTGGCTCCGCAGGAGAATACACCAGCATAGGTGCTCGCCGCGGTGGAGCGGCCGCGTCGTTGGTTACGACAGGGCAAAGCGTTATGCTTCGCCCGCGACAAGCATGACTCGCAAAACACGGCCTGGGGGCCACGCATGATCAGGAACTATTTCTCCGTAATCACCCGCAGTGCGCTCAGCATGATCGGCACCACGATTGCGCTCGTCGGCTTCCTGCTCTTCATCACGCTGTTCCTGATCCAGAACACGGGATTCAGGGGTGGTCCCTACCTGGGCATCATCACCTACCTGCTGCTGCCCGCCGTGGTCGTGGCCGGACTCACGCTGGTTCCCATCGGCATCTGGCGGCAGACGAAGAGAGAACGCGTGGCGGTGGAGCATGGCGAGCCCGTGCCGAACCTGCCGGTAATCGACCTCAACAAGCCGCGGACTCGCAAGGCGCTGGCGGCCTTCGGCGTGATGTCGCTGTTAGGGCTGGTGGTACTCGCGGTCGGCACCTACAAGGGCGTCGAGTACATGGAATCGGTGGAGTTCTGCGGGACGGTCTGCCACACCGTGATGCAGCCGGAATACACGGCCCATCAGCGATCGCCGCACTCGCGCGTCGCCTGCGCCGAATGCCATATCGGCGCCGGGGCCGACTGGTTCGTGAAGTCCAAGATTTCCGGCAGCTGGCAGCTGATCGCGGTGGCGTTCAACCTGTATCCGACGCCGATCGGTACGCCGGTGCACAACCTGCGCCCGGCACGTGAGACCTGCGAGCAGTGCCACCTGCCGACGAAATTCACCGGCGACAAGCTCAAGGAGCGCGTTCACTATGCAGAGGACGAGCAGAACACCGAACTTCACACGGTACTGATGTTGAAGGTCGGCGGCCAGCATGGCCGTGGCGCGTCTGGCATACACTGGCACGTGGCCCCGGGCGTCAAGCTCCGCTACCTGTCGGACCAGTCCCGCGAGAAGATCTATGATATCGAGATGACCGGGGTGGATGGCAAGGTCAAGCTCTTCAAGAACGAAGAGGCGCCCAAGGACGCGGAGTGGCGTGAGATGGACTGCGTCGACTGCCACAACCGGCCGACGCATGTATACCGGCAGCCCGCCAACGAGATCGACAACTCGATGGACCAGGGCCTGATCGACAAGACACTGCCGTTCATCAAGCGCGAGGGCCTGCGGGCGGTGCAGGTCGAGTACCCCTCGCACGAGGCGGCGCGCGCGGGCATTGCGGCCGACATTGCGGCGTTTTACGCACAGAACTATCCCGACCTCACCAAATCGAAGGCCGACGCGATCGCGCAGGCCGGCAAGGCGCTCGGCGACGTCTACAGCTGGAACGTTTTCCCGGCCATGAAGGTCACCTGGGACACCTACCCGAACCACATCGGGCACAAGCAGTCACCTGGTTGCTTCCGTTGCCACGACAAGAAGCATGCGACTGAGGACGGCGAGAAGATCAGCAAGAAGTGCGACACCTGCCACTCGTTGCTGGCGGAAGAAGAGCCGGATCCCGCGATCCTCTACCAGATGGCGGGCGAAGAGCCACCGGCGCCGGGCGTGGTCGAGACGCCGCCGTCGGGCGAGACCGGCACCTGAGCCACCTAAGGCAGCACGGATGAACGGGGCGCGCGGGGCAGAGCCCCGCGCGCCCCTGTTTTTTGCGAGTAGTACCCCGGGCGTCGTATCCCGGGAATCGCCCGGTCGCCGAGAGTGTCGCTAGTGTCGCTAGTGTCGCGGACGCGGCGGGTTCAGTCGCCGTCGACTGCGTCCTTGTTGCGGGCGCCCTTGCCGTGCTCGTTGATTCCGCAGTCGCCGCAGTGATCGCCGCCCTTGCGGAAACTGCGCGAAATCTGCACTGCCGCGTAGACCGCCGCCGCGGCCACGATGATCCACACCAGCACCTGCTCGAGCATCGTGCCGTCCTCAGCCCGCGCCCAGCGCAAGCGCTGCGTGATAGGTAATGAATGCCGCCGCGTAAGCCATCGCGAACAGGTACCCGGTCATGATCAGCGGATAGCGCCAGGAGTTGGTCTCGCGCCGTACGACCACGATCGTAGACAGGCACTGCGGCGCGAACACGAACCAGGCCAGCAGCGAGAGCGCGGTCGCCAGGCTCCAGGTGCCTGCGAGCATCGGCGCCAGCGTGGCCGAGACGTCGTCGCCCGTGGCCGAGAGCGAATACACCGTGCCCAGCGCCCCCACCGCAACCTCGCGCGCGGCGAGCCCCGGCACCAGCGCGAGCGAGATCTGCCAGTTGAAGCCGATCGGCGCAAACACGTGCTGCAGCGCGCGACCGATCGAACCGGCGAAGCTGTACTGTATTGCTGGACCAGTCGCATCGACTGGAGGAGCCGGGTAGCTGCTCAGGAACCACAGCACGATCATCAGTGCGAGGATGATCGTGCCGACGCGGCCCACGAACACCTTCGCGCGCTCCCACAGGCCGAGCGAGACGCTCCGCAGGTTCGGCCAGTGGTATTCGGGCAGCTCGAGCAGCAGCGGGTGGTACGAGGATCGCAGTGCGGTGCGCTTCAGTCCCCAGGCGACGGCCATCGCAGCGACGATGCCGGCCACGTACAGGATGAACAGCACCAGTCCCTGCAGGTTGAACGGTCCGACCGGTTGATTCGGGATGAACGCTGCGATCACCAGTGCATACACGGGCAGTCGCGCCGAGCAGGTCATCAGCGGCGCAACCATGATGGTTGCGATGCGATCGCGCAGGTTGGGGATGGTGCGCGTGGCCATGATGCCCGGCACCGCGCAGGCAAAGCTCGAAAGAAGCGGGATGAAGGCGCGACCCGAGAGACCGACGCTGCCCATCAGCCGGTCGAGCAGGTAGGCGGCGCGCGGCAGGTAGCCCGTGTCCTCGAGCACCAGGATGAACAGGAACAGGATCAGGATCTGCGGCAGGAACACCAGCACGCTGCCGGCGCCTGCAATGACGCCGTCCACGAGCAGGCTTCTGAGCGCACCGTCGGGCAGATGGTTCCGCAGCTGCTCGCCCAGCCAGGAGACCCCCGAGTCGATCAGCTCCATCGGTAGAACGGCCCAGCTGAACACTGCCTGGAACACGAAGAAAAGCAGCACTGCGAGGATCACGGGTCCGGCAAACGGGTGCATGACCAGTGCGTCGAGGCGCCGCAGCGCGCGTGCCCGCACTGGCTCCGTATACCCCACCGCCGCCAGGATGCGGCGCACTTCGCGCTGGGTGTGCTGGATGTGCTCGAAACTCGGGTCACGCCACTCGCGCGCGGGGGTCGCATCGGGCTGCGTTGCGGCGTCGAGCGCCGCGACCAGGCTCTCATGCCCGCCGGCGGCAACCGCGACCGTTTCGACCACCGGCACGCCGAGTTCGCGTTGGAGTTGCTCGCGGTCGAGCCGGAAGCCGCGGTTACGCGCCAGGTCGCTCATGTTCAATGCCACGATCATCGGCACGCCAAGCTCGCGCATTTCGAGCGCGAGGCGCAGGTTCAGCCGCAGGTTCGTCGCGTCCAGGACGCAGACGACGAACTCGGGCGCGGCTTCGCCGGCAAGCCGGCCGAGCAGGAAGTCGCGGGTGATCGCTTCGTCCAGCGTCGTGGGCGTCAGGCTGTACGAGCCAGGCAGGTCGAGCACACGGTAGTGGCGCTGCCGTGACGGGCCGACGAACGATCCTTCCTTGCGCTCGACTGTCACCCCGGCGTAGTTGGCGACTTTCTGGCGGCTGCCCGTAAGGCGGTTGAACAGCGCGGTCTTGCCGCTGTTAGGTACGCCGACGAGCGCTACGCGCATCGACGCCCCGGGCTGGTCTTTCATGTTGGGCTCAGGCGCAGTCGACGGCGACCAGGACTGACTGGGCCTCCCGGCGGCGCAGCGCGAAGGTCGTGTTGCCAAGACGGACTGCGATCGGATCGCCACCGGGCCAGACCGCAGCGATCACCTCCAGCGCCTCGCCGGGTACGAAGCCGAGCTCGAGCAGTCGGCGGCTGATGGTCGAGTGGGTTTCGTCGCCAAGGCTCTGTGCGTCGTTGGTCACCTCTGCGACGGTGCCGCGGGCGCCTTTCTTCATGGCTGCAAGGCTGATCGGGAGCATTCTGGGGTCGGTGCCTGGATGGTTCTGGACGGGGGCGAGTCTGGCCTGAATGAGAATCGTCCGCAACTAGGATTAACCGAAATGGCGTCCTGGTTGGCAGATCGGTACCACTACAATCCCCCCATGAGTCAGACCACGGACGCTGTGCTGATGGTGCGGCCAGCCGATTTCGGCTGGAATTCCGAGACGGCCGCAAGCAATGCCTTTCAGCGCCAGGATTCCGCGGCTGGTCGGGCTCGCGAGAGTGCCCGGGCCGAGTTCGACGGCCTGGCCGAGGCGCTGGCCTCCGCTGGCGCCAGGGTCTTCGCGCTCGACGAACCCGGGCCGGATGCCTGCCCCGACGCGGTTTTTCCGAACAACTGGGTGAGCCTGCACCACGATGGGACGGTAGTGCTGTACCCGATGATGGCGCCCAGCCGCAGGAGGGAGCGTCGCGTCGAACTGATCGCCCGGCTCGAGGAGCAGGGCGGCTACGCGGTAAAGCGGCTGGTGGACCTGACGCACCACGAACTCGTGGGCAGGTTTCTCGAGGGCACCGGCAGCGTGGTTTTCGACCATGCCGCCCGGGTAGCCTACGCCTGCCGCTCGCCCCGCACCGACGAATCCGTGCTGGCCGAGTTGTGCGATGAAGTCGGATACGAGCCGGTCGCGTTCGACGCGACCGACGAGTCCGGCGTGCCGGTCTATCACACGAACGTGTTGCTCTCGATCGGTACCCGCTCGGCCATCGTTTGCAGTGCGGCGATCGCCGGGCCACAGCGTGGCCTGCTGCTCGAGCGCCTGCAGGCGGGCGGCCGGCGGGTCATCGGCATCGACCATGCGCAAATGGCGGGTTTCGCCGGTAACGCACTGGAACTGCAGACGGCTGGCGGTGCGGCACTGCTGGCTCTTTCCAGGAGTGCGTGGCTGGCATTCGCTCCTGCAGAGCGTGAGTTGTTGTGCGATTGCGTGGACGCGGTGGTCGCGGCGCCTGTGCCGACGATCGAGAAGCTTGGCGGGGGTTCGGTCCGCTGCATGATCGCCGAGGTGTTCCTGCCGCGCCGCTGACCGGCGTCGCGTTTCAATCGGCGTGCCGCGTGGCCGGTGTCCCCGGAGCCGCCTGGGGCCGATGCTAGAATCGCCGACCGGAGGCCCGCGTGCTCGAACTCGGCGTAAAGACCCTGCTTTCGTACCTGATCGGGTCGATCATTGGCAGCCTTCTGCTCGGGCGGCTTCGAGGTATCGACATCCGCGAGCAGGGCAGCGGCAATGCCGGAAGCACCAACGCGCTCAGGACCCAGGGCTGGAAGTTCGCGGCAGGCGTGCTCGCGTTCGACGTAGGCAAGGCGCTGCTCGCAGTTGGCGTGCTGCCCGGGCTCGCGCTGCCACTGGTCGGTTACGACGCGAACATCGACAGGGAGTGGCTCGCAGTTGCATGTGCCATCGCCGTGGTCGTCGGTCACGTATACCCGGTCTGGCATGAGTTTCGCGGTGGCAAGGGCGCCGCCACGCTACTTGGGACCGTCGCGCTACTGGCGCCCGCGGCACTGCTGCCGTTTATCGTGGTCTGGCTCGCCTGCGTGGTGCTGACCGGCTATGTGGGGCTCGGCACCATGCTCGGTGTCGCGTCATTGCCGCTGTATGCCGCCTACGCGTTGCCCGGCGACACTCCGCTGCTCATCTACGGCGTCGTGATGGCCGCCTTTGTCGCTTACACGCACCGCGCCAACATCCAGCGCATGAGGGACGGCACCGAGAACCGGGCGCAGCGACTGTGGCTGCTGCGGCCGCGATGAGTGACGCCACGCGCAGCGCACTGCTCGCACTGCTGGCCGACGGCCAGATGCACGCCGGACCTGGACTTGCGGCCCGGCTCGGCGTGAGCCGTACCGCGGTGTGGAAGCTGGTCGGCGAGCTACGGCAATCGGGAGTCGAAATCGTCAGCGTCGATCGGCGCGGCTACCGGCTCGCGGAGGCCTGCGAGCTGCTCGACGCCGACGCGATCCTCCGGGCAGCCGGGCAGCCGGGCAGGCCCTTGACCGGTGAACTCGAAGTCCACTTCGCCACGGACTCGACCAACGAATACCTTTACTCTGCGCCGGCGCCGCTGGCCGGGTCGCCTCGCATCGTTCTTGCCGAGATCCAGCGCGCGGGGCGTGGGCGGCGCGGTCGCTCGTGGCTCGCGCCTTTCGGCTCGGGCGTGACGTTCTCCGTGGCCTGGAGCTATCCAGAGGCTCCGGCTGAACTGTCTGCATTGAGCCTGGCGCTCGGAGTGCAGGTGGCCGACGCGCTCAGGGCCGAGGGGGCGAGCGAGGTGATGCTCAAGTGGCCGAACGACATCGTGTGGCGTCACCGGAAACTCGGCGGGCTGTTGATTCAATTACGCCTGGAGGCGGGCGGTGCGGCGAGTGTCGTGGCCGGACTCGGCCTCAATCTCGCGCTGCCGGACACGTCGCGCGCGAGCCTGGCCGCGCCGGGCGCCACACCGGTCGCTGACCTGCGTGAGGCCATGGGCGGGCGGCTCCCGGGCCGCAATTTGCTTGCCGGCCACCTGGTCGCGGCGATGTGCGAGGGGCTCGAGCGCTTCGGCCGCGAGGGCTTCGCACCTTTCGCGGCGCGCTGGCAGCAACTCGACTCACTTTCGGGCGCCGACGTACGTGTCACGCAGAGCACGGGAGACATCGAGGGACGCGCGCTCGGCGCGGATCGTGACGGTGCGCTGCGTATAGAGACCGACGGGCGTGTCGAGCGGTATTTTGCCGGCGATGTCAGCCTGCGGGCGGCGCAGGAACCCGCGAAATGAAGTTGCTGGTCGATATCGGCAATTCACGCGTCAAATGGGCGACGCTCGACGACGGCAGGCTCGGCGCGCAGCAGGCGGCCAGCTATTCGGGCTGGACCCGGGACGACTGGCGGCGATCATTGCTTGCGGCGCCTGGAATCAACGACGTGCTCGTGGCGAGCGTTTCGGTAGCGCCGTCTGAGGCGCTCGACGCTGCGGTCGAGGTGGCAACCGGTCGGCGCGCGCACTTCGTATCGACCAGCCGCGAGGCGGGCGGCGTCCGCAACGCCTATCGCGAGCCGTGTCTGCTCGGTGTGGACCGCTGGTTGGCCATCATCGCCGGGCACGCGGCCACCCAGGGCGCCTGCTGCGTCGCCGACGTCGGCACCGCGGCGACCTTCGACTCAGTGACCGCGAGCGGCGAGCATCTCGGTGGATTCATCATTCCCGGTCCCGGGCTGATGGTGAACTCGCTGCACGGTGGCACGGCGGACCTCGCCGGGCACTCGGCCGCCAGCGGCGAATCAGGCGATGCGCTGCTCGCGGACAACACCCGCGACGCGATCGAGCGCGGTTGCCGGCTGGCGGTTGCGGCATTTATTGATCGTGGCGTGGCGGACGTGAAATCCAGGCTCGGGCAGCAGCCGGCGCTGCTGTTGACCGGTGGCGCGGCCGCGACCGTGGCCCCGCTCGTCAGGTCGCGCGTCAGGCTGGTGCCGGACCTCGTGCTGCGCGGACTCGCGCTTCTATCCGGGGCCGGAATCCCGAACTATGGTGGGAAACCGCAGTCTGAGTAAGCAGGCTCGGCGTGTATCATTGCGGCCGGGTGCAAAGTGCCGGCGGGACTGTCGCCGGGCAGTCAATCTGGAGAAAGCTTATGAAAATCAGGACATTGACGACGATCGGACTGGTGGCTGCCGGGCTTGCCGGTTACAGCGGATCCGCGCTGGCCGACGCTGCCGCGGGCAAGGCGCTGTTCGAGAAGGACTGCGCGGAGTGCCATGAAGCGGCCGACTTCAAGGGCGACGACGCAAAAGAACTGCAGGCGACGATCGAACAGATCGCGGCCGGCCAGATGAAGCACAAGAAGGCGTTCAAGCTGACCGCCGCGCAGGCTGCCGACGTGGCTGCCTACATGGCGAGCGGCGGCTGACAGTAGACCTGCAGCCCCGCACCGGGGCTGTCCGGCTCTTTACGCCTTCGCCGGCATTAGACCCGCCCTTCCTCCGAGGGGCGGGTCTTTGCATTTCCGGATAAGATCCGGGTCCCCCTGGCGACGTCCCAGAAGAGAGTGGCACTCAAAGTGCGAGCACTGTTCCTCGTCCTGCTGCTGGCCAACATCCTGTTTTTCGCGTGGACGCGTTGGATCGCTCCTCCGCCGGCTGCTGCCGGCCACGCGACGCCGAGCCGGCAGGATTCCCCCGTGATACGCCTGCTGCGCGAGGAGCCCGTGCAGCAGCAAGGAGCGTCCCTCGTGCAGGGCGCCGGGCCAATGGGCCCCGGTGCTTCAGCCGCCTGCGTGAGCGGCGGGCCCTATCTTGACCAGGCCGGCGCAGAACAGGCCGCCGCCAGGCTCGATGGCCTTGGGTTCCAGTCGAGGCTCAGGGCCGCCCGCGACGAGGTCTGGGTCGGGCAGTGGGTGCGCGTCGAGGATCTCGCAACCGCTGAAGATGCGGAGAACGCGCTTACGGCACTCAAGGCTGCCGGCATTACCGACGCCTACCTGCTCGCCGACGAGCCGCCCGGCAATGTCATCTCGCTCGGCGTCTTCAGCGACGCCGGCCGTGCAGCCCAGGTGATCGCGACTGCAACGCAGGCAGGTTTCACGCCGATGGTGGAAGACCGTTACCGGGCCGAAAACGTGTTCTGGCTGGACGTGGACCGCGACACAAACGCCGGCCTGCCGGGCCTGGACATGTTTAGAATCCAGGACGGCCAGGACACGCGCGTCGAGCTGCGGGCCTGCCCGGACCCCGATTCCGTGACGCCGGCCGTGCCATCACCCTGAGCGCGGAGGCGGATCGGCGGTTAGAATCGCCGTCCCGGTGCCGGCTTAGCACAGTTGGTAGTGCACCTGATTTGTAATCAGGGGGTCGGGGGTTCGAATCCCTCAGCCGGCACCATCGGTATAACGCAGTAGCGCAGCACGCGCGCAAATCAGGAGATGCACATGGCGCTCTGGAAAGATCCCACGGCCAAGGAAACCAACCCGGGCGCCGGCGAGCCGGCCGCGGCGGCACCCGAGCTACGCTCCGTCGAGCGAACGTCCGCGCCGCTCGGTACGGTCACGCCCGACGTATCGCGTCGTGCGGTGGAACGCGGCCCGGCTAAGGAGTCGCTGATCGCTGGCGACCTCACGATCGAGGGCAAGATCGAGGGCTCGGGCAATGTGCGTGTTGCCGGCCGCTTCAAGGGCGACGTCAACGTGGAAGGCAACGTGACCATCGAACAGGGCGCACACGTGACCGGGCAGGTCACTGCCTCGATGGTGATCGTCAGTGGCGAAGTGCACGGCAACATCACCGCGACCGCGCGTGTCGAACTGCTCGAGACCGGCGTGATCAACGGCGACGTCAAGGCGGCCGTGCTCACCGTCGCGGCGGGCTCGCGCATGCGCGGCCAGGCCGACTTCGGCTGGACCGACCAGGGTCCGGGCAGCAAGTGACGTCCGGCCCGGCCTGAATGCTGCCCGGGCGCACATCCTCCGGAGCGGTCGGTCGCACGCGGACCTGCCCGCATTGCAAGGCAACGATCCTCGAGAGTTCCGCGGTCTGCCCGCAATGCCGGCACCACCTGCGGTTCGGGGCCGCTGCGGCGCCGTTGCCCGCTGCGGCCGAGGGCTTCACTGCGCTGGCGGTCGAAGGGGTGCTCGAGCACCCCGAGAAGGGTGGCGACTGGGAGTATTCGGTGGTGCTCACGATCCGGAATGAACGTGGCGAGGAGCTGGTGCGCCAGGTCGTCGGCGTGGGCGCGCTGCGCCCTTCGGAATCGCGCAGCTTCAGCCTGGCAGTAAAGGTACTTACCCCGGGAGGGCGCTCGCGATGATCCGCGACGTCGTCGCGCGATTCGCCGCCGGCCTGCGGTTTCCCACGCTCTTTGCGCTGACCGCCACCCTGTTCGTGTTCGACTTGTTCGTGCCGGACCTGGTGCCGTTCGCAGACGAGATCCTGCTGGCACTTGGCACGCTGCTGCTGGGTTTCCTGCGCAAGAAGGCCCCAACCGTGCCTTACGCCACCGCGAAGCGCTGAAGCCTGGAAAGCCGGGCTCGTCGCCCGGCCGGGGCATCTACTTAATTGACCTGACGGTTGGGGTTTGCGAGTCTCCGCGCGTGCCCCGGGGTCCTGTGCGGTCCCGCGGCGGGAGGTGGATCATGTGTCTTGCCGTGCCGATGCGGATCAAGTCCGTTGACGGTTTCAACGCCGTCTGCGAGGCGAAGGGAATTGAACGGGAAATAAGCCTGTTCATGATGCAGGGCGAGGAGATTGCGCCCGGCGACCACGTGCTCGTGCACGTCGGTTATGCGATCCAGAAGGTGAGTGAAGAGGAGGCCCGCGTCACGTGGGAACTCTTCGACCAGGTCCTGGAGCATGCATGAACTTTCCATCTGCCAGGCGCTGATCGAGCAGGTCGAGCGGGTGGCGCGGCAGAACGACGCGCGCCGCGTCATCTCGATCGTGATCACCGTCGGGCCGCTGTCGGGCGTCGAGCCGCAGTTGCTCGAGCACGCCTATCCGCTCGCCGCCGCGGGGACGCTGGCGGAGCACGCCACGCTCGAAATCGAGACGGTGCCGGTCCGGGTGCGCTGCCGCAGCTGCAATGCCGAGACGGACGTCGGTGTGAACCGGCTGCTCTGTGGCGGCTGTGGCGACTGGAAGGTGGACGTGATCGGCGGCGAGGAAATGATCCTGAAGCGCGTCGAGGTCGAAACCTCGGCCGCGCCCGTTCACTAGGAGAATCGCGATGTGTCGTGACTGTGGATGTTCGCTGGGGCCGTCCGCCACGCGGGCGCCGCTGGCTGCGCCGAAGGGTGTGGCCGGCAGGATCGAGACCATCGAGGTCATCACCGCGATCCTCGGCGAAAACGACCGGGTAGCCGCGCACAACCGCGAGCATTTCGACGGCCACGGCGTGCTCGCGCTGAACCTGATGTCATCGCCCGGCGCGGGCAAGACGGCGCTGCTGGAAGCAACGATCCGCGCGCTCGGCGGTCGCCTGAAGATCGCGGTCGTCGAGGGCGACCTCGCCACCGAAAATGACGCGGAAAGGATACGTGCCTGCGGCGTCGACGCGGTGCAGATCAGCACCGGCAATGCCTGCCATCTGGACGCAACCATGGTCCACGACGCCGTCCACGACCTGCCGCTCGCGGGCCTCGACGTGCTGTTCATCGAGAACGTCGGCAACCTGGTCTGCCCGGCGAGTTTCGACCTCGGCCAACACCGCAACATCACGCTGCTCTCGGTTCCCGAGGGCGATGACAAGCCGGCCAAGTACCCGGTGATGTTCCGCGCCGCGGACCTGTCGCTGATCACAAAGACCGACCTGCTTCCGTACATCACCGAGTTCAGTACCGAGCGTGCGCACGCGTCGCTCAGGCAGATCGGTTATTCCGGAGAGACGATCGAGTTGACCAGTCGTGGAGGCGAGGGCTTCGAAGCCTGGCTCGCCTGGCTGGATCGCGAGGTGGCCGCGCAGCGCGATCGCACCCGGCGCGGCGAATCGCTGCGACCAGCAGTGCAGCCCGACGGTGCGCTCGCACATGCGGTCGGAGCACGTCCCGGACGCTGAGGAGACCGACATGAGCACCGCAAGTGTCTGGCTCGACCGGATCCGCGCGTTGCCGCTGCCGCCGCGCATCAAGGTGATGAACGTCTGTGGCGGCCACGAGCGCTCGATCACGATGGCGGGGCTGCGCAAGGCGCTCCCATCGAACATCGAGATCGTCCCCGGGCCGGGCTGCCCGGTGTGTATCTGCCCGGAAGAGGACATCTACGAAGCGATCCAGCTGGCGCTGCACGAAGGCGTGATCCTGCTCGCCTATGGCGACATGCTGCGGGTGCCGGTCAACGTGTCGAAGAGCGAGCCACGCTCGCTCGAGCAGGCCAAGGCGGCTGGCGCCGATGTACGGCCGATCGCGAGTCCGCTGGAGGCGGCGCAGATCGCGCTCGCGAACCCGACGCGCAAGGTCGTGTTCCTGGCCGCCGGGTTCGAGACCACCACGGCGCCCTCGGCCGCGTTGCTCGCGCAGGGTGCGCCGCCGAACCTGTTGTACCTGATGTCCGGCCGGCTCACCTGGCCCGCGGTCGCGATGCTGCTCGAATCGGGCGAGCCCGGCTTCGAGGCACTGATCGCGCCGGGTCACGTTGCTACCATCATGGGTCCGGAGGAATGGGAGTTCGTGCCGCGCGACCACGACATGCCGGCCGCCGTCGCGGGATTCCAGCCGGACTCACTGCTCGCGGCGCTGTATTCCGTGCTGCGGCAGCGCCTCGAGGGCAAGTGCTTCCTCGACAATTGCTACCCGAGCGTGGTGCGGCCGGGCGGTAACACCGCGGCACGTCGCTTCATGGACGAGACGATGGACGTCGTGGACGCCAACTGGCGCGGCATCGGCACGATTCCGCAGTCGGGTTACGTACTGAAGGAACGCTACGCGGCTCACGACTCGCGCAGGCAGTTGCCGTCGTACACCGACATGGCCAGGAAACGCGCCGGACAGATGCCCCCGGGCTGCGACTGCGCGAAGGTCGTGCTCGGCAAGATCTACCCGAACGAGTGCCGCCTGTACGGGCTCGCGTGCACGCCGCGCCAGCCGGTCGGTCCCTGCATGGTTTCCGACGAGGGCGCCTGCCGCATCTGGTGGTCGAACGGCGTGCGCGAGAACGTCTGGACGGGGCGCAAGGCGTCAGGGGCTGCCGAAGCGTGAGCGGCACCGCCGCAGGCCGGGCCGCCCGCCGGATCGTGATGACCGGCAGGGTGCAGGGGGTCGGCTTCCGTCCGTTCGTCTACCGCCTTGCGCACGAATACGGGCTAGGCGGCTTCGTGAAGAACCTGCGCGGCGACGTCGAAGTCGTCGTGTGCGGCCCGGCGTCCAGCATCTCCGGATTCGAGCATGACATCGTCGCGCGGGCACCACCGCTCGCTGTTCCGTCGATTCGCTCGGTCGACGATTGCGCGCCGCCAGCGGCCGGCGAGTTCTACATCGCGGAATCCAGTGCCGCCGACGCGCCGCAGGTGTCGGTGCCCCCGGATTTCTATGCCTGCGACGACTGCGTGCGCGAGCTTTCCGACCCGTCCGACCGGCGTCATCGCTACCCGTTCATCAACTGCACGCAATGCGGGCCGCGCTACACGATCATCACGGCGCTGCCCTACGACCGGCCGAACACCAGCATGGTGGGCTTTCCGCTGTGCGCGGCCTGCCTGGGCGAATACCGCGATCCGCTGGACCGGCGCTTTCACGCGGAGCCGGTCGCCTGCCCGGTTTGCGGGCCGCACCTCGAATACTTCGCGCCCGATCAGCAGCGCATCAGCGGCGACGAGGCTGCGCTTGCGGCGGCGGTCGCGGTGCTGCGCGCAGGTCGTGTGCTCGCGGTGCGCGGCATCGGCGGTTATCACCTGGTGTGCGACGCGCGACTCGAGGGCGCCGTGCAGCGACTGCGCACTCGCAAGCGACGTCCACACAAGCCGCTGGCGGTTATGTTCCCGCAGGCAGGCGCTGACGGGCTCGACGCAGTGCGCGCGGAACTCGACCCTGATCCGGGGGAGAGTGTCGCGCTCACCGACCCTGCGCGTCCGATCGTGCTTGCCAGGCAGCGGAAAGATTCACGGCTCGCTCCATCGGTGGCTCCCGGCCTCACGGAAATAGGCGCGTTCCTGCCCTACAGCCCGCTGCATCACCTGTTGCTTGCGGCCTTCGGCGGACCGATCGTCGCAACCTCGGGCAACGTGAGCGGCGAACCGGTGCTGACGGATGCGGCCGAGGCGGAGCAGAGGCTGGCCTCGGTTGCCGACGCATTCCTGCACCACGATCGCCCGATCGTGCGACCGGCCGACGACTCCGTGGTGCGAATTGCAGCGGGCGGCAGCCGCCCGATCCGCCTTGGCAGGGGCACGGCGCCGCTGGAACTCGAACTGCCGCATGAACTGCCCGAGCCGGTGCTCGCGGTCGGAGGCCACCTGAAGCTCGCGGTCGCGCTCGCGTGGGGCCGTCGCATCGTCGTCTCGCCGCATATCGGCGACATGGGAACGCCGCGCAGCGAGAAGGTCTTTGGGCAGGTCGTTGCGGACCTGCAGCGCCTGTACGACGTGCAGGCCGCGCGCTTGCTTTGTGATGCGCACCCCGGCTACGCGACCACCCGCTGGGTCCAGGTGGAGGGCCGGCCATACACGACTGTGTTCCATCACCATGCGCACGCATCGGCGCTGGTGACCGAACACGGAGTCACGGAAGCCGCGATCGTGTTTGCCTGGGACGGCGTGGGCTACGGCGAGGACGGCACGCTGTGGGGCGGCGAGACGTTCACGGGCCTGCCCGGTTCGTGGCGGCGCACGGCCAGCCTGCGCAGCTTCCGTCTGCCGGGCGGCGACAAGGCGGGGCGCTCGCCATGGCGCAGTGCGGCGGCGCTCGCCTGGGAAGCTGGCGTCGATTGTCCGGTCGCAGTGCCGGACCCGATCGTGCGCGAGGCCTGGCAGCGGGGCCTGAACGCGCCGCGCTCGAGCGCCGCGGGCCGGGTGTTCGATGCGATGTCGGCGATCGTGCTTGGCGTGCTGGAGGCCAGCTTCGAAGGACAGGGCCCGATGTGGCTCGAGGCGCAGGCACGGCCGCAGGGCGACTTTCCCCGACTGCCGCTGGTCGAGGATGACGCAGGCCTGCCCCGTATCGACTGGTCGCCGCTGCTCGGCTGGTGTGCCGACAGGCAGCGCAGCGTCGCGGAGCGTGCCTCGGCCGTGCACCTGGCGCTCGCTGACTCGATCTGCAACGTCGCTGTCGTCGAGCGCCAGCGCTCAGGCGCCGGCGTCGTCGGCCTCACCGGCGGCGTGTTCCAGAACCGGCTGCTCACCGAACTCGCGGCGTCCGCGCTGGGGCAACGCGGTTTCCGGGTGCTGCTGCCCGGGAGCATTCCCTGCAACGACGGCGGGCTGGCCTACGGACAGGTCGCCGAACACCTGGGACGGCTGGCTTCGGGCGGCGGCTCATCGTGAGTCGCATGGCGCCGCATGCGTACGGATACACTGCGCGCATGCCCTGGTTCGAACGCCCGTTCTTGTGGATCCTGCGCCGCGAATACGCGGGTGCCATGCGTTTCGACGAGGACGACTCTGCCGACGTGATGCCGGCGCCTCCGGCGAAGCCCTGCCAGCTGTACGTGCACATTCCGTTCTGCGAGGTGCTGTGCCCGTTTTGTTCGTTCCACAGGGTGCGCTACAACGAAACCAGGACCGCGCGTTACTTCGAGGCGCTGCGAAAGGAGATCCGCCTCTACCACGAGTCCGGTTTCCGTTTCGCGGACGTGTACGTGGGCGGCGGTACGCCGACCGTGAACCCGGACGAACTGCTCGCGACCCTGCAACTGATAAACGAACTCTCACCGGTCCGGGCCGTGTCGATCGAGACGAACCCCAACCACCTCGAGCCCGGTGTGCTGCACCGCTATCGGGACGCCGGCGTAACGCGCTTCTCCGTCGGCGTACAGAGTTTCGACGACGGCCTGCTGGCTGGCATGGAGCGACTGGAAAAATACGGCAGCGGCGCCGCGATGCGCGAGCGCCTCGCGGCGGTGCGCGGCATATTCCCGACGCTGAACGTGGACATGATCTTCAACCTGCCGGGACAGACGATGGAGATGCTGGACCGCGACATCGACGCGCTGCTCGAACTCGACGTGGACCAGGTGTCGTTCTATCCGCTGATGACTGCCCGGACGGCGCGACACAAGATGCAGAAGTCGATGGGCAGCGCCGACGAGTCGCTGCGTCATGCGATGTACCAGCGCGTGCTCGAGCGGCTGCAGCCGAAGTATCGCGCGTCGTCGGCCTGGTGCTTCACCCGCGGCGAGGGCATGTTCGACGAGTACATCATCGACGAGGACGACTACGTCGGTGTCGGAAGCGGCGCGTTCAGCTACGTGGGCGGCGCGATGTACTCGACGACGTTCTCGCTGAACCACTACTGCCGCCGTGTCGAGCGGGGACAGAGCGGCATCACGCAACGGCGCACGCTGGGCCTCAGGGAACGCATGCGCTACGACTACCTGGTGCGGCTGTTCGGCGGCGTCCTGAAGCGCGAATACATTGCCGAGCGCTATGGCACCGCTTTCTGGCTGCTGATGGCACCCGAGCTGGCAGCGATGCGCGCGCTGGGCGCCACCCGGCACGACACCGATGCGCTGCGGTTGACGCCGCGCGGGATGTACTGCTGGGTGCTGATGATGGCGGAGTTCTTCAATTCGGTGAACGACGTGCGCGAGCAGATGCGCGAGCACATACGCGCGGAACTCGACGCCTGGAACGAAGAGGCCAGGGTGCCGCTCGATTCGATCGGGCGGCCGGGCCGCGAGGTAAGCACATGACGATGCTGGACACTCACGTATCGCTGGCCCACGGCAACGGGGGGCGCTACATGCGCGAGCTGATCCACGAGATCTTTGCGCGCCATCTCGCCAACCCGCTGCTCGACACTAACAGCGACGCCGCGATCCTGCCCTGGGATGCGGGCGCGGGCGAACTGGTGTTCACCACCGACAGTTTTACCGTACAGCCGATCGAGTTCCCGGGCGGCAACATCGGCTCGCTCGCAGTGCACGGCACGACCAACGACCTCGCGGTCGCCGGTGCGATCCCGAAATACCTGAGCCTGGGCGTGCTGCTCGAGGAAGGACTCGAGTTCACCGTGCTCGAGCGAGTGGTGGCCGGCATTGCCGCCGCCGCCGCGGAAATCGGCGTCGTGGTGGCGGCAGGGGACACCAAGGTGGTCCGGCGCGGCGAGGGCGGGGGAATCTACCTCAACACCAGCGGCATCGGGGTCAAGGATCCAGGCCTCAAGCTCGGCCTGGGCGGCATCCGCGACGGTGACGTGCTGCTGGTCAGTGGCCCGGTGGGCGACCACGGCATTGCGGTGATGCTGGCGCGCGAGCAGTTCGGCCTGCGCGGCGACCTGCAATCAGACGCTGCGAGCGTGTTGCCGCTCACGCGTGCGCTCGCCGCGGTGCCGGGCCTGCGCTTCATGCGCGACCCCACGCGTGGCGGGCTCGCCACCGTGACGCACGAGATTTCGCAGGTGACGGGTCTCGGCATCCTGCTAGACGAGGCGGCCGTGCCGGTGCGCGACTCGGTGCGCTCGGTCTGCGAGATGCTGGGCTACGACCCTTATTTCCTCGCCTGCGAGGGCAGGGTAGTGGCCGTCACGTCAGCAAAGGACGCCTCGCGCGCGCTCGAGGCGATGCGGACGCTGCCCGAGGGCTGCGATGCGGCGATCATCGGCCACCTGCGCGCGCAGCCGGCGCGCGTGGTGCTGCGCACCGAAATCGGCGGTGAGCGTGTCATCGAGGAACTCGAGGACGACCCTCTGCCGCGTATCTGCTAGGGGACATTCTCTTTTTTCGCGCCAGATTGTTGCTCCAATGCAACCGAAAACGGTTCGGACGAAAAAGGAGAATCTCCCCTGTCGCGGTCGCGCAGTTTCCGTACGTGTAATCCACGATTCACAACCGGGAACGATCCTTGCGGACAAGCGTCGTAGCCTTGTTCCACCGAAGAAAGGCGCGACACGACTGCGGATATCCGTAGTGCCCCCGGATTCCCGATTTCCCTAGTATGCGTTGCGAAATCCCAGCTTCGGCCGGGATTCAGTTTTGAGCATCGCTGACCAAGAATTTCCTAGGGAGTCAAACATGACAATCTCGAGCGCCCGGGGCATCACGCGATCGCGCGTTGCGCTCCTCGCAATGATGGCGCTGACGGCAATCGGCATGTCCGCTTGCTCCAGCAGTGATGGTAAAGACGGAGCGAACGGGCAGCCGGGCGCGCCGGGTGCTACCGGTCCGACGGGTCCCGCGGGTCCCCCGGGACCGGGCGCCACGACAGAGCCCAGGGAGTCCTGCGCCGTCTGTCACGACGACGGCTCCGTGTACGCCATCGCTGACATGCACTCCAAGACGTCGGCGGGTTTGCCCTTGAATGTGGCGAAGTTCACCCTTGTCAAATTTACGACCGGCGGCGTCGGCAACGCCGACCTGATCCTGTCGTTCAATGTAAAGGTGGACGGCGTCAACAGGACGGACTTCAACAGTATTTCCAACGACTATCGGTTCTACGTCGACGGAACCGGGAAAGGCCAGCGGCGCGACCTGACCGACGACGGCAACGCCCTTACGCTGGGCAACGCCGGCAATGGCAACTACACCATCACGATCACCGAAGGTGCTCTCGACTATGGCTTGGTCAATTC
Organism: uncultured Gammaproteobacteria bacterium; assembly: GCA_963732415.1. GTDB lineage: Bacteria > Pseudomonadota > Gammaproteobacteria > Steroidobacterales > Steroidobacteraceae > RPQJ01. Next base: position 21,405 of record CAVSZK010000016.1, on the reverse strand, counting down.
GCGCTACACGTTCCGGATCGCGACGGCTCTAGGATCTGCCGGGCCGCGCCCGTACCTGAGCGCCGACTGGCCGGAGGATGCCCAGGATCCGAACATGGTCAGCGGGCCGACTGATGTAAGTGACGGGACCTGCGCCAAATGCCACGGCCCGTATGGCCAGGGCTTCCACAGGTCGTCCCAGATGAACGGCTTGACGTGCTCTGTGTGTCATGACGATACCGCGGTCATCACTTCGTACCCCGATGCGAAGTACATGACGCTTGCCCACGGCATCCACAACTCAGAGGGAATGCCTGAAGGTTATTGGATCTGGGAAAACCCGTCGAATGCGACTCGGAACGTAAAATTCGAGGTTGCGTACCCGACCTACATGAGCAACTGCAGCGTCTGCCACGACACGCCGGCAGCGCTGGCCGAAGCCAACGCGATGACGGTGTCGGGTGAGAACTGCTTGAGCTGCCACGGTGACATGACGAGCTGGGAAGAAAACTTCACGGCCTCCGGAGCGCTCTTCCACCTGGGTTATACGGGAGCCGAGGACTGCACGACCTGCCACAACACCGACCCCGACGCCGCGGCGCCCGGGCTGGTTGTCGTGACGGACTTCCACAACGGACTCGAGACCGCGAACGTCGGCATCATCGAGGACGGCGCAGACCTGTCCATCGAGCTAGGGAAGCTGTTCACCTGGGAGATCACCAGCGTCACCGACGATGCCACGACCGGGCAGATGACCGTCAACTGGACCGCCACGTACAAGGGCGTCCCCGTGGATCCGTGCAACACCGCGATCGATGCCGATCATCCGGGGTTCGTCCCGGCGACTGGCGTCGTCCTCGATGGAGCGCCAGGCATGCTGCGCACCTACATGCAGGGCAACGACTACATCCTCGGTCAGGCCACCAACGAGCCGGGCCAGCCGAGCAACGTTAACCTGTACACGGCGGCTAACGCGACGGCGACCAACCCGGTCAACACGACCTGCGCCAGCAACGTGGCGACCACGACCTTCAGCAGGGGCACCGTGCCCACTGGAGCGACGGTCGGTATCCTGGCCCTGCAGGGCAAGCCGATGCTTCCGCTGCCGGCGAGCGTCGACCCGGCGGTGTATCCATACACCTACATGTATGTCCGCGTTCCGACCCCGACCTACCAGTTCGTCGTGGGCACGGGCGCTGCATCGACCGATGTGCGTCGCTCGATCGTCGATGACGCCAAGTGCCTGAGCTGCCATGTCGGGTCGCTCTACCAGCACGGCAACACCCGCGTCGACAACACGCTGATGTGCACCGTCTGCCACAACTCGGCGTCGTCCGAGCAGAGCGTCCGCGTCGGTATGGGCGTCACCGCGTCCGAGGCGTACGACGGGCTGGTCGGCCAGACCTTCGAGTTGAAGACGATGCTGCACCGGATCCACACGGCTGGCGAGCCTGCGGGCAATCCGTTCGGCGCAGCTCAGCCGCCGTTCGTGATCTATCGGAACCGTGGCATCTATGCCTTTGCGTTGGATACGGCGAGCATCCCGAACTGGGATGCGACCCTGGCCCAGACGCCGTGTGGTACGGGCGAGGGCGGAGTTCCGAAGTACCTGGTCTATGGCGCGGATCCGGCCAACCCCAACTCGTGCCAGCCGTTCAACTTCATGACGCCGACCTATCCGCGGCTGTCCACTGACTGCTACGCCTGCCACACGGACGGCTCAGTCGACAATGCGCCTCTCCAGAGCGAGGCCGTGGCGACTACGCTCGACGCGGGTAGCACGACGTGGATCAACAAGATCGACGACACCCTTCAGGGCGCGTCGGCGGCTGCCTGCACGAGCTGCCATACGTCGACCGCCGCCAAGGGCCATGCGTACCAGAATGGTTGGGTCCCACAGGTCTTCCCGGAAGGCCGCCAGACCATCCTCGATACGCCCTGAGCTGACTGAGTGGGGTGGGCTTTCGGGCCCACCCCGACTCCAGGATCAGACGTGAACTGTGAGGCGGGCTTTCGGGCCCGCCTTTTTTTTGGTTCCTCTCCGATCTCCGGGGTGCGTGATCCGGCTCGAACTGGTCAGCGGTGGCTGGCTGGCCGCTCACGGCTCGGAAAGCCAGTATCCCGTTTCGGCACCCATGTGGCATTCTTGCGGACCCACTCCGGGTACCCATTTCGAGCGTGTGAAAAGATGAACAGAGTCACTGCGTTGGTTGGCATCACCGTCCTTGTGGTCCTGGCGGGATGCGCGAAGAAAGAAGCGCCGCAGGCGCAGGAAGAACACAAAGTTGCATCTACAACTGCAACTCAACCCGAGCCCGCGGCGGCGACGCCCCTGACGAAGGACCGGTCCAAGGTGGCTGCTGACATGCTGGCCTTGATCGATCCGTCGCCCCAGTGCCAGCAGTATCGCGACCAACTGGAAACGATCGGCAGGACTCCGGGCCCGGTCGATGACTTGTCGCCCATTTATGTGCAGGCCCATACGGCTGGCTGCGTCATCAAGAAGCAGAAGCAATAGAGCTTGAATCCTGGGTGTCGGTGGCGCGTAGCCCGACATCCGGCACAAGAAAATGCCCGTGACTTGCGTCACGGGCATTATTTTTTTGCGGGCCTCGCGAGGCGCCCGGAGCGATTGTTATTGCGGCCTGCCGTGGGCGGTCAGGCGCGAGCTCTCGTCACTCCATCACTACTTCGGCGTCTTCGAGCATCACAGGATACTGGTATCCCATGCCGAAGTCCTTGTTGAGCACCACGGTCCCGGTTACCAGCACGGTGTCGCCGACGTCCGGTAGCGGGCTTGAGTTCGTGGTCAAGGTCAGGTCGTTGGTGCCGTCCTCGCCCGAGCCGTCGCGGATGTGCAACCAGTCCTTGCCCATGATGCCGGTGTTGGCCTTTACGACCTTACCGCGCACCGTGACCTTCGTGCCGGCCAGCGCGTCTTTCCCGGCGTAGACCTCGGCGACAGTCTTGCCGCCCTCGGCCTTGGCGATTCCAGCCAGGTCGATTTCGGCACTGGGCTTGGCGTCGGGATGCTCCACGCCCGGGGGCATGGTGCGGTCAGCCGTATCGGCTGGACTCTGGGCGGTTGCGGCCGGCTTGGCCGCTTCCTGGGGCTTCTTGGCGCAGCCGGCAAGTGACACGGCGGCGGACAGCGCAAGAACGCTGGCGATGGTTGCCTTCAACACAGCGGGATTCTCCAGTTACGGTGAAATGGGGAAGATTCGAAGCGCGGTAGTCTAGCGGACAACCGCCGGCTTGCTAATGGACAACTTCCGACGGCACGTAGGGTTCTCCCGCAGGACGCTGCGTAACCTTGCTGACGAATCAATGTGTGTTCGGTTCCGCACAGACCACATCCGTCAGCTCGACGATCGTGTTTCCGAGCAATTCAATAACGAAGCGTTGTGCATTACGGGTATCCGCAGTATCGTCGGATCGCGATAGGCCGCTAGCATCACGCCGCACCTATCGTTTGCTGCGGCGCAACTGTTGCGCGCTTGACGCTGGTGGGGAGGTCATGTCCATGGCATTGCCTAGGGAGTCCGCTATGAAGTCCGGAACGGTCCGAGGCGTCGCACGATCGCGCGTGTCGCTTCTCGCATTGATGGCAGTGGCGGCAATCGGCATCGCCGGTTGCTCGGGCGATGGCGGCAAGAGCGGAGCGACCGGTCCGACCGGTCCGACCGGTCCGGGTGGGCCTGGTCCCACGGGTCCGGCGACGCCCCCCAGCATCGAGGCGGGTGGTCCCGTCGCGATCGGCAACGGAAGCGCGCTGACCGACGAGCAGATCAAGGCAATCGGGGTCCTGGTAGCGACCATCGACTCGGCGTCGATCCCGGTCGGTGCACCGGTGCCGGTGATCGAGTTCACGCTCAAGACCTCGCACGGCGGTGCCGCAACCGGGCTCGCGCCGAGTGCGTTGCTGGTGACCGTCGCCAAACTTGAGCCGCCGCCGGCGGGCGTGTCCTCGTCCCCGCAGAAGTGGCAGAGCTATATCAACCGAACCCAGACAGGGGCCGCGGGCGGCCCGGTGCTCCCCAGCGCGACCCAGGCGAATTCCCAGACCGGAACGGCCGGTACACTGGTGGAGGTCAGCCCGGGCACTTATCGCTATACGTACGGCGTGAACCTCTCGACGGTCACGACGCCGATCGTGGTTCCGTTCGAGCCGTCGCTCACGCATCGTGTGGGACTCGAGGTTCGGCTCTCCGCCGACAACGGCGCCGAAGCGCTCGGCCCCGACAACCCGGTCAAGGATCTGGTGCCCGACGGTGGCGCGGGCAGCGGCAACAAGTTGATCGCCTCGACGGTGGCGTGCGACAGCTGCCACGAGCGCCTCGACCTGCACGGCGGCCCACGCCACACGGTCGAGTACTGCGTGACCTGTCACAACCCGGGTTCGGTGGACCCGGACAGCGGCAATTCAGTGGACATGGCCTACCTGGCCCACTCGATCCACGCCGGCGATCTGCGCGGGCCTGCTTCGCCCGCCAGGTCCGCGTCGGCGAATGCGACCCCGGTGCCGTACATCATCTACGGCTTCAACGGCAGCGTGAACGACTTCGGCGACGTCACGTTCCCGCAGGATCTGTTGTTCTGTGACAAGTGCCACACGATGTCGGCCGCGACGCCTGACGGCGATGCGTGGACTGTGAATGCGTCGCCGCCTGCCTGCGGCGGCTGCCACATCCAGGGGCTGAACACTGTCGCGTACAACGCGACGACCGGTTACACATACACGTACACGCACTCGACGTTCGCATTCACGGCGCCGGACGACGGCTCCTGCATTACCTGCCATCAGCAGGGTGGGTCGGCCGGCTCGACAGCCGACAATCACCTGAACTGGGTCAGTGCCTCGAACAGTCCGGGCGCACCGCTGGCCAAGGCGCTCGGTGCGCAGTTCAGGTTCCAGGTGCTGGGCGCAACCAACCTCGGCCTCGGCAACATCCCGAACATCACCTTCAAGGTGTCGAAGCCGGACGGCACGCCATACGACATCGTCACAGATCCGTCGTTCACGACCGCGGGCGCCAGCCTGAACATCAACGTAGCCTGGGATGCGGCGACGGACATCACCAACGCGACGGCCGACGGCACCTTGCCTGGCCTGCGCTCGGCGAGCACGCCACGGCGCAGCGGTTACACGCTGCAGATGAACTACGCGCAGATCAAGGCAGCGGCGCAGGTGGCCGGGCAGGCGGCGGACGGCAGCTACACGATCCCGTTCTTCACGGCGATGCCGGTGGCCACCACCAACCTGATGGTGCAGATGGACGGCCATCCGAAGGCGCTGCCTCCGGGCAAGACCGACTGGGCGACGCAATCGGTCAACGCGGCGGCCGGCATGACGGTCTACTACACCGGCACGCCGCGGCCGAGGCTGGTCGCCCAGGCGAAGTGCGAGAACTGCCACAACCAGTTGTCGTTCCATGGCGCGAATCGCAACGGCGACCCGCAGGCATGCACGGTGTGCCACAACAGCAGCGGCGGATATGCCGACGATGCCGGCATCGCTGGCACCATCGCGTTCGGCGCCTTCGCCCACAACATCCACCTCGGAGCCTTGCCGGCAGTTGGCGAAGTGACCTATCCACAGAGCCTCTCGCGCTGCCAGGCCTGCCACGTCGACGGCACCTACTACACGGCGCGACCGGGTGCCGTGGCGATCAGTACGGGATCAGGTGCGGACCTCTTCAACCTGACCGACGACACCTGGAATTCCGCGACCGCAGGCACCTGCGGCACTTGCCACAGCGATGACTCGGCAAAGGCCCACATGGTGCAGAACGGCGGCCAGTTCGGTGTCGTCGGCGGGAAGACGCAGACGCCGTCGTCCGCGACCGAAGCCTGCGCCGTGTGCCATGGACCGGGCCGCGTCGCGGATACGGTACAGGCGCACGCCGAGTAGCGGCGGTCAACCGGGCGTCCACGGTGGGCGCCCGGTGTCCCGCCCAGCACATCGCTCAGGGAGTCAGCAATGAAATTCGGAACCGCCACGGGCACCACGCGTTCGCGCGTGGCACTCCTTGCGCTGATGGCGACGGCCGCGGTCGGGATCGCAGGCTGCGGCGGCTCGGGCCGCACCGGCAGCGGCGGCTCGGTTGGGCCGACAGGGCCGACCGGGCCGACCGGATCCGGCGGGGCGCTCGCGATCTCCCAGGCCGATGTCGTCAACGTCACGGTCGTCACCGCGAGCGTCGCCAGCGGCACGCTGAAGCCGACCGTGACCTTCCAGCTGACGAACAGCGAGGGCACGCCGCTCGACGGCCTGCAGGCGGCAAATGTCCGCGTGACGTTCGCCAAGGTCATCCCGGGCGCGAACTGGATCCCGAGCGAGTGGCGCAGCTACATCTCGCGAGTGAACAATCCTGACCCGACGGCGAACCCGGTTCCGCCGGCCACGCCTGCGGCGGAACAGAAGCCGACCGAATACGCGACCTACGAGGGCGCCGTCGCGACGGTCGGGGGCACGCCCTGCACGCCGGTGGGCGTGTTCGAGGTGCTCGGCGGTGGCCAGTACAAGTACACGTTTTCGAAGGGCCTGCCCGAATACTCTGGCGTGAGCTACAGCCCGTCCGAAACCCAGCGCGTCGGCATTCAGCTGCGCGGCGACACCAGCTGCGCCCCGGGCGCCAATACCAACAAGCTGAACGAGCTGACTCCGCAGGCGCTGGTCACCAATGGCGTGTACGACTTCGTGCCGGGCGGCGGCCTGCCTGCTTCACCCGACATCATCGACCCCGCGCAGTGCAACACCTGCCACGTCCGCTTGAGCGCGCACGGCGGTGGTCGCAATGACTTCGCCTTCTGCGTGACCTGCCACAACCCGGGCACGGTGCAGGCCTCCACGAACACTTCGTTCGACATGATGTTCATGGCGCACCAGATCCACATGGGCGGCAACCTCGCGACCCCGTTCCCGATATGGGTACCGGCCAGCGGCAACTCGGCCGGCTATATGGACTATCCGTTCGCGGAAGTGACCTACCCGCAGGACATGCGCAATTGCCTCACCTGCCACAACGACTCGGCGTCGGGGTCGGCCTGGAAGACGGCAGTCACGATCGCCAACTGCACCTCCTGCCACGACTCGACGACGTTCAGCGGACCGAACCCGACTCACGGCGGCGGCCCGGCAAGCGAAGACCAGTGCACCAACTGCCACGTGCAGTCGAACCTGCCGCAGTTGTCTGTGGCCGGTGCGCACGGGGCGAGCACCCAGCCACTGCTGCAGCCGTCGACTCCGTCGGTGCGCGAGTACGCAACTCGGTTCAAGTACGAGATCGTTTCGCTGGATGCGGCGAGCTTCACACCTGGCGGGTTCCCGACGTTCACGTTCAGGGTCATCGACCCAACCAGTGGCAATGCGCCCTACAACATCTACGCGAGCCCGTACTTTTCCGGCAGCGTGTGTTCGAACGGCACGGCGCGGCTTGCGTTCGACATCGGCTGGAGCACCGCGGACATCAACAATGACGGCAGCGGCGTTGGTCCCGGGCAGCCGATATCGCTGAACCCGATTGCGGGGTGCCCGTCGGCGCCGGCGACATCCGCGGGCGTGGTCGCGAATCCCGACGGCTCGTACACGATGACATCGTCGGTCGCGATTCCAGCGACCGTGACGGGCACCGCAGTGATCGGCTTCGAGGGCCACCCTGCCGGTGACCTGGACGGCAATGGCGTGTACAGCGACCGCATCCCGGTGACGAACGTGTTCAAGATCGCGGCAGTCACCGGCACGACGCCCAGCCCGCGGCGTACGGTCGTGAACATCGCCCGTTGCGACGGCTGCCACAAGTCACTCAGCCTGCACGGCAACAACCGCACGGACCAGCCGCAGGTGTGCGTGATCTGCCACAACCCGGCGGCGACCGACATCAGCCGGCGCACCGGCGCGACGATGGTGGCGTCTGCAGCCTGTGCGCAGGGCCTGGTCTCGACCGTCGACGGCCGCTGCGAACAGACGATCGACTTCAAGCGCATGGTCCACATGATCCATGCGTCCGAACTGCAGCCGAGCGGCTCGCCTTTCGTGGTCTACGGTTTCGGCGGCAGCGTCAATGACTTTGCCGAAGTCACGTACCCGGCCGGCGCGAAGATCAGCCAGTGCGAGTCCTGCCACGAGCCCGACACCTACTACCCGGTCAATCCGACACTGGTGCAGGCGACCACGATCGATACCGGTCCGAGCATCGTCCTGCAGACCGACGACACAGGTATTACGCCCAACACGGCCGTCTGCTCGAGCTGCCACACCGATCCGACGGCGGCGCTGCACATGACTCAGAACGGCGGCAGCTTCAGCGCGCCGAAGCCTGCGAATGGCATCGTGACCAGTCCGCTGGAGACCTGCGGCGTCTGCCATGGACCGGGGCAACTCGCCGACGTCAAGCGCGTGCACAAGATCGGCATCTACAAGCTCGATGGCGGGTCGTCGAACTGACGGTGAGGGAGTGTCTGCGATGAAATCACTGAACCACGCCGCGCACACGACCGTCGCGGCTGCAACCAGCGCCGACACGAGCCGAAGGCGGCCATTGTTGTACCGGGTGCTTGCGGTGGCTGCGCTGTGGCCGGCGCTTGCACTTGGGCAGGCTCCCGAGCCCGCGGTGGCAGCCGAGGCGGCCCCCGTAGCCGAGGCGGCTGCTGCGACACCGGTTGCCAAGGATGCGCCTGCGGCTGCCGAGCAGCCCGCGGCTGCCGAGCAGCCCGCGGCAGAGCCGATCACCTACAGCAAGAAGGGCGCAGATACCTGCCTGACCTGTCACGACGACGCCCACGTGATGGCGGTGTTCAAGACACGACACGGCAATCCGAACGACGCGCGCAGCCCGTTCGGCAAGGATCAGCTGCAGTGCGAGGCCTGCCACGGGCCGGGCGGCAAGCACACCGGAAAAATAAAGAAGGGCGAGTCCCGTCCGCCGATGATCCGTTTCGGCCGCGACTCCGAAGCGCCGGTCGCGGTGCAGAACGGCGTGTGTCTCACGTGCCATGAAAAATCGATGAGCGCCAACTGGCACCTGGGCCCGCACGACGCCAACAACGTCACCTGCGCCGCCTGCCACCAGCTGCATTCGGCCAGCGATCCGGTCAGGGCACGCGCAACCCAGGCGGAGGTCTGCTACACCTGCCACGTAGACAAGCGCAGCTCATTCCTGAAGCCGTACACGCATCCGTTGCGGCAGGGCAAGATCGCGTGCAGCGATTGCCACCAGCCGCATGGCACCACGGCCGAGAAGCAGCTGGTGAAGTCCACCGTTAACCAGACCTGCTACCAGTGCCATGCCGAGAAGCGCGGCCCGTACCTCTGGGAGCACGCGCCTGTGCCCGAGAACTGCGACAACTGCCACTCGCCGCACGGGGCTTCGAACCCGGGCATGCTGAAGGCGCGCGGGCCGCTGCTCTGCCAGTCCTGCCACTCGCAGCAGGGACACCCGAGTTTCTCGTACGGACCTTCCGGGCTGCCGGGCGGAACGGGACCCACGACGTCGGTGCTGGTGCTCGGTAACTGCATGAACTGCCATTCGCAGGTGCACGGCTCGAACCACCCGTCCGGCTCGACGCTGACACGGTGATCAACATGAAAAACCGCAGTCTTCTCCTGTCCCTCGCGGTTGCGTCCTGCCTCACGGCGGCCGGAGCGGCCGCAGAGGATCCGGTAGCGCCAGACATGTCCGCCTGGAAGTGCTCGAAATGCGAGTTCCAGGGCGAGGGCCACCAGTCCGACGTCGAACTCGGCGGCGGCTACCTGGACGACTCCTCGGCCAAGTTCGGCAATTACACCGGACTCACCGACAAGGGTGGCTATGTCGTCGCGGACGCGGAGGGCGCATACACCTCCGAGTCCGGCTACGGCCTCTCCTACCAGATGACCGACCTCGGGCTCGACTCCCGGGCGATCGACGTCGAGGGCGGCAAGCAGGGCGCGTACGAGTTCGGGCTGTTCTACGACCGCGTGCCGGTCAGCATCTGGGATACCACCGAGACGCCATTCCAGCGCGTGGGAAGCCGCAGCCTGACGCTTCCGTCCGACTGGGTGTACGGCGGCAGCACCTCGGGCATGACCACGCTGGACGACAGCCTGCATCCGGTCGACGTGGGATATGACCGTGATCGCTATGGCGTCGGCGGCAAGTACTTCTGGGGCCAGAACCTCGTGTTCGCGGTCGATTTCAAGCGCGACGACCGCAGCGGCTTCCGCAGCCAGTTCGGATCGTTCGGCAGCACGTCCACACAGTTGCTCGCGCCGATCGACGATTCGACCGACAGGATTACCGCATCGGTGCGTTACCAGGCCGCGGGCTGGTTCGTCGAAGTCGGCTACAACGGCTCGTTCTACAGCAACAACGCGTCGTCGTTCGACTGGAACAACCCGTTCGCACCGATCGTTGCCGGTGGTGACGAGGGGCGGATGGCGCTCGCGCCAGACAACGGCTACAACGAGATCGCGGTGTCGGCCGGCATGTACGGGCTGCCGTGGAACACCACCGTCGCGCTGTCTGCGGCGGCCGGCAAGGGCACGCAGGATGCGAAGTTCCTGCCCTACACGATCAATCCCAACATCGTGACCCAGCCGCTGCCGATGTCGAACCTGGATGGCTCAGTGGACGTGACGCGCGTCGACCTCAGCGTCACCTCGCGTCCGATGGCCGGCCTGCGGATGCGCGGGGCGGTCACCTACGACGAGAGCAAGAACAACAGCAAGCAGGCGGCCTTCGACTCGGCCGTGTACACGGATGTCTTCCCGCTCGCCGGTTCCGCGACCAACCCGGTCTACGGTTTCGACCGCTTCCGGGTACTCGGCAGCGCGGATTACGACGTCTACAGGAACGTCGCGATCGGGCTCGGCGGCGAATACAAGGAACTGAAGCGCACCGGCACCCGGCAGGAAGTCTCGAAGGAGAGCTTCACGGACGGCTGGGGCCGCGTCGAGTATCGTCCGAGCGGCTATCTCGGCATCGTGCTGCGCGGCGGCGCGCAGGAACGCGAGCCCGACAGATACAACGTGGACGTGGCGCAGCAGGACGGCCAGAACCCGCTGATGCGCAAGTACAACATGGCCTACCTGTGGCGCACCTACGGCGAACTGGTCGCCAACCTGGCCGTGCCGACCCTGCCGGTGACCTTGAGCGCCAGCGGGTTCTACGGCGCCGACAGTTACTCGCAATCACAGATCGGCCTGCGGTCGGGCCTCACCAATCGCTACGCGATCGACCTCAACTGGGCGATCAACGAGAAATATTCCGCGTACGTCAACGGCGGGCAGGAGCAGATCAACTCGAGGCAGGCCGGCAGCAGCACGTTTTCAACCTGGGACTGGAAGGGCCAGCTGAGGGACTCCTTCGACATGGTGGGTGCCGGGCTTACGGCGCAGTTCACCGACAAGCTGAAGCTCGACCTCGGCTACACCTATGCCAGCGGCGACTCACGCAGCACGATCACCGGGGTCGACGCCGGGAATTTCCCCGCGGTCACCAGCAAGCTGAACAGCGTCAAGGCGGACCTCACCTACGGGGTCAACGATCGCCTCGACGTGATGTTCACCTGGTGGTACGAAGACTTCAACAGCAGCGACTGGGCGCTCGCCGGCATCGGCCCGGCCACACTGCCGACGGTGCTGGCGCTGGGCGCCGATCCATACAATTACTCGGTCAACTACGTGACGCTGTCTGCGCGCTATAGCTTCGGCAAGAAGCCGGCAGAAGAAGCAGCGGCTGGGGAGTGATCGCTTACGGGAGTCCGGCCGGCTGCGGGGTAACCGCAGCCGGCGGGCCCTGGACCGGCAGACGCCGGTCCGAAAGGTCGGCTTACTTGGCCAGGCTCGCGTAGTAGGCGGCGACGTCCGCCACCTGGGCGGCGTTGAGCTTCTTGGCGGCCTTCGCCATCTGGGCGTCCTTGGTGTTCGTGCCGTCCTGGTACGCGGTCATCGCCTTCGTGAACTTGTCCACTGCCATGCCGGCGATGGCTGGATTCTCGTCGTCACCCTTGCCGTCGTCTCCGTGGCAGTCCGCGCAGCTGCCTTCGGCGATCTTCTTGCCGGCGGCGACGTCGGCGGCATAGGTCGGCGCGGCGATCAGTACGCCCGCGGCGAGCAGGGCGGACAGGGTCAGCTTTTTCATTTCTAGTCTCCTCGAAGTATTGGGTTCTCGCGCCAAGTGGCGCAGGGCGGCCCGATTCTCGCTGAGGATGGCGCCCCTGCTCATAAGTGTAATCCGAAGTCGGCGGATATTCCCGACCGCGCGGGATCCGCTACCCGGAATCCGCCGCACGCCTCTGTATGGACCGGGTCAGGCCCCTGAACAGGAACAGGTGGGCCGGGACCAGCGAATACCAGTACAGCAGGCCGAGCACGCCTGCCGGGTGCCAGTAGGCGGTGGCGTTGACCCGGGAACCCGTTCCGTCCGGGCCGGGCTTCACGACAAACTCGAGCACGCCGGCGCCCGGCGCCTTCATTTCCATCAGCAGCGTGAGGCGCCTGCCAGGTTCGAGCGCAATGACCCGCCAGGAATCGATCACGTCGCCGACGCGCAGCTCGGTGGGATGACGGCGCTTGCGCCTGTAGCTCGGGCCGCCAACCAGCCAGTCGACTGCGCGGCGGATGCTCCACAGCGAATCGGCGAAAAAATATCCTGCGTCGCCGCCGATCGTGCAGACCACCTCGAACACGGCTTCAGGAGAGGCCGGGCCGTCAGCATCGGCGCCGGCCCGCATCGCGTAGAACCCGTACTCAGGATGGAAGTTGCGGCAGGCGATGGCGCCCTCGACCCAGCGCGCGGCGACTTCGTGGCGTGAATCCGCCTCGATGGCGGCACGTATCGCTTCCTCGAGGCCCATCAGGCGGCGCGGCACGAGCTCGCGAAGGCGTGCGTCGTTCGCCACGAAATCGTGCTCGAGTCCCTCGACCAGTGCCCTCGCGACGTTGGTCGGCACGGAGGTCACGAACCGCAGCCAGCGCGACGAAAGCCGGGGCGTGAGTACCGGAACCGCGAGGATTCGTGGCTGCCGGCCAACCAGCCGCCCGTAGCAGCGCATGATCTCCTCGTAGGTCACGGTGTCGGGTCCCCCCGCGTCGAGGATCAGCCCCGCGGCTTGCTCGACGTCACCGACGGAAACCAGGTAGGCGAGCAGGTCCGGCAGCGCGATCGGCGTCGACTTCGAGCGTACCCATGCGGGCGTGATCATCACCGGCAGGTGATTGACGAGGTCGCGTATCACCTCGTAGGCGGCCGACCCGGGCCCGATGATCATTCCCGCGCGGACCTCCGTGACCGGCACCGGGAAGCGTCGCAGCACTTCACCCGTCTCTGCGCGCGAGAGCAGGTGCTGCGAGCGAGGATTGTGCGGAATCAGGCCGCCGAGATAGACGATGCGCCTGACGCCCGCCTCGGCAGCGGCGCGCGCGAAATTTTCCGCGGCCTGGCGATCGATCGCTGCGAAGTCGCGGCCGGCGGCCATCGAATGCACCAGGTAGTAGGCGACTTCGACGCCATCGAGGGCGCGGGCTAGTGAAGGCGGGTCGAGCGCGTCGGCCCGGACGAGTTCGACGCCGTCCCAGCCGCGCGCCTCGAGGACCTCGACGTTGCGCGCGCTGGCGCGTACCCGGTGGCCGGCCGCCGCCAGCAGCGGGACCAGGTTGCTACCGATGTATCCGCTGGCGCCGAATACCAGGCGCACCGGTCAGCCCCCGGCCATTGCGGCCGACTTCCCGGCGTTGCGCACCCGCACGGCCTCTTCCTGGTCCAGCGCGTCGAGCTGCTCTTCGATGTATCGCAGCGACACGTCGATCTCCGGCAGCACGACGTTCTCCAGCGCGCGCGCGCGCCGTTCCGTGCGCGCGTATTCGCGGGCGAGGCGCCGCAGGTTTCCGGCGCAGGCCGCCGCGGCCGCGTGGCCGGCCAGCAGCTGGTGGAACGCGCCCGCGCAGGCCCTGACTTCCGGAAGCAACTGCACCGGCGCGGCTTCCGTGCCCGGGCTCGCGAGCTCGAGCCCCGCATCGAGCAGCCTTATCCCGAGGAACTGCGACGCGTCTTCGCGCAGCACGTACCCCACGAGGCTCTGCGGCGGCTGCACGGTCAGGTCGTCGAAACCGCAGGCATCGACCGCGCCGGTGAGTGCCTCGCTCGCCTGCTGCGCGAGTTCGTCGAGTCGTTGCCCGAGTTCACGGTACCGGCGCAGTTGCCGCATGATTTCCGTGGCCAGCAGCATCCGCTTCTCGTCGAGGAGTTCGTATCCCTCCTGCACCAGCCGTCGCTCGTCCTGCAGCTCCAGGAACGCAACACGCGTTGCAAGGACCTCACCGCCGATGTCAGGCATCGGCTGGCCCGGCGAGGTGGCGGCGGATCTGCTCGTCGGAGAGCCGTGTGAGGTCCGTGCGAGGCAGGCCGCTGAGTGCCTTCCACCCGGCTTCCATGCTTTCCTCGAGCGTCCGCGGTCCGGACTGCTGCAGCAGGTCGTTCTCGAAGCGCGCGCCGAAGGCGAGAAAACTGCGGTCGGCCTCGGGCAGCCCCTGCTCACCCATCACGCTGGCCAGCGTGCGCACCCTGATGGCGCGTGCGTAGGCCGCGAACAGCTGGTGGGCGAGGGCAGGGTGATCCGCGTGCGTGTAGCCCTCGCCGGTACCCGAGTCCATCAGCCGGGACAGGCTCGGCAGCACGCGGATCGGCGGATAGATGCCGCGGCGGTCGAGCTCGCGGTCGAGCACGATCTGGCCTTCGGTGATGTAGCCGGTGAGATCCGGAATCGGGTGCCCGATGTCGTCGCCGGGCATGGTCAGGATCGGCAGCTGGGTCAGCGTGCCCGGCAGCCCGCGGATGCAGCCCGCTCGCTCGTACAGCGAGGCGAGGTCCGAGTACATGTAGCCGGGGTAGCCCTTGCGGCCGGGGATCTCGCCGTGGCTGGCCGAGACCTCGCGCAGCGCCTCGCAGTAGTTTGTCATGTCGGTCATGATAACCAGTACGTGCCTGCCTTCGACGAAGGCGAGGTATTCGGCGGCGGTGAGCGCGTAGCGCGGAGTCAGCAGCCGCTGCATGCCGGGCTCGTCGGCGAGGTTGAGAAAGAGCGCCGTGTGGCCCAGTGCCCCACTCGACTCCATCGCGCGGCGGAACTGTTCCGCCGTGTCGTGCGACACCCCCATCCCGACGAAGACGATCGCGAATTCATCCTGGTTGCCGCCGCGCAACCTCGCGCGCTGCGCTATCTCGGTGGCCAGCCGATCGTGCGGCAGCCCGCCGGCCGAGAACAGCGGCAGCTTCTGCCCGCGCACCAGGCTGTTCATCAGGTCGATGGCAGAGACGCCAGTCTCGATGAAGTCCCGGGGCAGCGCACGCCAGGACGGGTTAATTGCGAGACCCTCGATTCGCATCCGTGCGCGCGCCGGGACCGGCGGCCCACCGTCGATAGGCCGTCCCAGGCTGTCGAATACGCGACCCAGCATGTTGGGGCCGACGCCCAGCAGCAGCGGCTCCGGGCGCAGCCGCAGCCGCGTTGCGCCGAGCCCGAGGCCGGTGGTCGACTGCAGCACCTCGATGACCATCGACGTTTCGTCCAGCGATGCGACGCGGCCGAGGCGAACGACGCCGTCGTCGCCCTGGACCTCGACCGCCGCGTTCAGCCCCACGCGCGCCTCGCGCCGGGCGAAAAGCAGCGGCCCCTCGATCCGGGTGACGGCGTCCTCCAGCAGCAGGTCAGCCAGCATTGGCGGGTACCGATTGCAGCGTGTCGAATTCGTAGTCGAGTTCCCGGTGCAGGTGGGCGAGGCGCTTGAACGCGTCCTCGCCGAACTCCTCGCCCATTCTCTGCAGTTGCCTCAGGATCTGCATTTCCCCGAGCCGGGCCGGCACGACGCCGGCCTGGACCGCGGCCTCGGCGCGATCGGCGAAGTGCAGCAGCATGGAAAGCATTGCGACCTGGCGCGCAGGCGAGCAGTAGCGGTCGGTCTCCGAGAACGACGACTGGCGGAGGAAGCCTTCGTTGACGAGGTCGGCGCAGAGCAGCGTGAGTTGCTGCTGCGCGGGCAGCGCGTCACGCCCGACGATCCGCGCCATGCGTTCGAGGTGAGCCTGCTGCTCGAGCAGCGACAGCACTCGTTGCCGCTGTGCCAGCCAGTCCGGGTTGCCGTTCAGCTTCCACCAGTCGGCGAGCGCGGCGGCGTCCGCGCTGTAGGAAAGCAGCGGGTGGATCGCCGGGTAGAAGCGCGCCTGTGCGCGTTGACGGTCCAGGGCCCAGAAACAGCGCACGTAGCGCTTGGTGTGCAGCGTGACGGGCTCGGAGAAGTCGCCGGCCGGCGGGCTCACTGCGCCGATGATCGTCACCGAGCCTTCGCTGCCCGCAAGCGTGGTGACGCGCGCGGCGCGCTCGTAGAACTCCGCGAGACGTGAGCTCAGGTAAGCAGGGTAGCCTGCCTCGCCCGGCAGTTCACCGAGGCGGCCGGAGACCTCGCGCAGCGCCTCCGCCCAGCGGCTGGTGGAATCGGCCATCAACGCGACGTGCAGGCCCTGGTCGCGGAAGTACTCGGCCACCGTGATCGCCGAATAGATGCTCGCCTCGCGGGCCGCGACGGGCATGTTCGAGGTATTGGCGATGATCACCGTGCGCTCGGCGAGCGGGCGGCCGGTGCGCGGGTCGTCGAGCCTCGGGAACTCGTCGAGCACCTCGGCCATCTCGTTGCCGCGCTCTCCACAGCCGACGTATACGATCACGTCGGCGTCGCACCACTTCGCGAGCGCTTCCTGCAGCACGGTCTTGCCGGTGCCGAAACCGCCCGGCAGCGTGGCGCGGCCGCCGCGCGCCACCGGGAACAGCGTGTCGAGAATGCGCTGGCCGGTGATCATCGGCGCATTGGCCGGCAGCCGCGCCGTGACGGGGCGCGCGGTTCGTACCGGCCAGAACTGGCGCATCGCAATTTCGCGCCGTTCGGCACCCGGCGCCTCGCAGATCGCGACGGGTTCGTCCTCAGCGTACTCGCCGGCCTCGGCGATCCATTCCAGTCGGCCGTGGACGCCGGGTGGAACGAGCACTGGCTGCGGCCGTGCCGTCGCGACGACGCCAAGCGTGGCGCCTGGCGCGAGGTCAGCGCCGGCCTTGAGCGAAGGCGTGAACGGGTAGCGTCCGGCTGCTACAGTGCCTGCGCCCGGTCGCAGGTGGAAGTCGTCGGCGCCGGTCAGCGGTCGCAGCAGGCCGCCGAAGATCCCGCCGAGCAGTCCCGGGCCGAGCGGAACCGATAGCGGCTGGCCGCTGCCATCGATCGTCGTGCCCGGCTCGAGCCCGGTCGTGTCCTCGTAGACCTGTGCCACCAGTTCGTCGCCGCGCAGCTGGATCACCTCGCCGAGCAGTCGCCCGGGGCCGACCGCCAGCGCCTCGTAGATACTGAACGGGCCTTCCATTCGCGCGCGCAACACCGGGCCACCGATCCACGAAATGCGTGCGCGACTCATGCGGTCGTCTCCCGGCTCGGCGCACCGAGACGTTCCATCTCTGCCAGCAGTTCAGATTCGACCCGTTCGCGCGAGGCGAGCAGGCCGGGCACCGTCGCGTCCACGCAGGCGCGTCCGCACCTGATACGGATGCCCGGCCCGAGGCCCGCGATGCGCTCAACCGCGGCCTGCGTGTCCGACCATGAACCGAGCGCTGCAAGTGCGGTGGTCTCCACGTCTGCGTCGGCGTCCGCATCGATCTCGAGCCGGCAGCCCCGCGACGGTTCGAGTACTGCCACGGCAGATGAGCAGGCGGCCCTGCACCACCGTGCCCGCGCGTCGGCCTGCGACCACTCCATGGCAAGTGCGGCGGGCAGCGCCTGCCAGGCTTCATCCATGACGGCACGCAGCGCGGACTGGGAACGCTGCCTTGCCGCGGTTTCGAGCGCTGCACGGCGATCGGCGAGCGTCTTCTCAATCGAACGACGCTCCTCCAGCACGGCCTGGCGCAGACGCGCCCGTGCCTCTGCCCACGTGCGCTCGAGGATGGCCCGGGCCTGCTCGTCGGCGGACTCGCGCGCGTGGCGCGCGCGCGTCTCCTGCTCGCGCGCCACTCGCCGCAGCAGCGCGTCGGTCTGGGCTTCGACGATGTCCTGCGGGGCGCTCATGGTTCGATTCCCAGTGCGAGCCGGACTTCGCGTGCAACGTCCGGCGGGTTGCCGCGACCGAATGCGTCCGGAACGATCGCCGTTAGCGGCCGGATGGCGACCAGCGCCGCGTCGAGCTCGGCGGGATCGATCTCCCGGGAGCGTTCCGCCGACAGCAGTATCAGTTCGGCGCCATCCGCCACCGCCCTGCGGAAGACTTCAGCGGTCTCGCCCTCCGCGGGGATGCGCCGCTCCGCTCCGGCCAGCCGGTAGCCAGCTGCCGTCGCCTCGTCGCCGATGTACCAGATGCGAGCCATGGTTCAGCCGAGCCGGTTCAGGATCAGGATCGAGACGATCAGGCCGTAGATCGCGATGCCTTCGGCAAGGCCGACCAGCACCAGCACGCGCCCGAACAGCTCAGGCTTCTCGGCCAGCGCGCCCAGCGCGGCCGTTCCGACCTGGGCCACGGCGTAGCCAGCGCCAAGTGCGGCAAGACCAGCCGATGCGGCAGCCGACGCAAAGCCCCAGCGCAACACGCCCGGGTCAATCGCAGCCGCCGCCCCCTCGGCGGCGAGCGCCGGTGCAGCGAGCAGCAGGGCGGTCGTGGTGACCGCGGCGGTGACGGCTGCGAGGACGACCAGTGCGGTCATCCAGCGTCTGGAGAGTTTCATGGCTTGCTCCGCGATATCGGTTGGGAAACGGCAGACGGCCGCGGCAATGGCTCAAATGGACGGCCGCCCGCGGTCAGGAACCGGATGAAGAATTCGAACAGGATGAGGCGCGTCGTCTGGATGCTGACGACGAGGCCTTCGAGGACGACGATTACTGCGTTGCCGATCAGCAGCACTGGCCAGTAGCCGGGGCCCGCGGCCTCGGCGATGCCGACGATGGCGGTGCACAGTCCCGCGTGCGCAAGCGCAAATGCGCCGACGCGCACGAACGACACCGTGTTGACGCCGAGTTGCAGCATGCGCTCGGTAACCTCGCCCGCGGCGTGACCGACCGCACCGAGCCGGTCTTCGCGGGCGACCAGGCCGGGGCCAAGCATGGCCCAGGCGAGGCCGACGGGCAGTGCCCAGAGCGCCCGCGCATCGAGCGCGGCGCCCACCAGTCCCAGGAAGGCGACCAGGATGCCTGCATCGCCTGCCAGCCACTTCCACGCCTGGTTGCGCCAGAAGAACTGCGCGGCGTTCAGTAGCAGCCCCGCGGTCAGCACCACCGCTCCGAAGGCGAGCGCCGTCGAAAGGATCAGCAGCGGCTGTTCCAGCGGCCGGACCCAGAGCGCGGGGATCAGGTCCTCGCGGCCCATCAGGCTGCCGAACGCGAAGCCGAACACGATCGCGACGACGCCACCGGCCATCAGCAGGCGCAGCGCAGGCATCCGCTTGCGAAGCACGAATCCCGCGATCGCGACCGCGAGGCCCTGCGCCACGTCGCCGAACATGAACCCGAACATCAGCGGGGCGATGATCGCGACGATCGCACTCGGGTCGGCGTCGCGCGTAGCCGGAACCCCCATCAGGCGGGCGAAGACCTCGAACGGCTGCGCCCACCTGGGATTGCGCAGCACGGACGGCGGCTCGCAGCCCTCCGGTGCGGACGTGAACCGCAGCAGGTAGTGAAGCCCACGCGCGTCGAGTGCAGCCTTCAGCCGCGCATCGCTGTCGTCCGCGCACCATCCGGTGATCCACGCGAAGTGCTCGGTGACCGGAAGTTCGGGCACGTGCGCGACCAGCCACGACGCCATCGCCAGCTCGCCTAGCGCGCGCGGAACCTCGTGCTGCTGCGACAGCGCATCCAGCGCGGTGTGCGCCGCCGCCTCGCGCCTGGCCAGCGACTCGCTGCGACTGGCGAGGTAGCCTGCGACGCCTGCCGGGTCCGCCGGAAGGTCGGCTGGCAGGCTCACGACCCGAGCCTTGCGGGCTGCGAGCGATCGATCCAGCGCCTCGACGTCCTCCAGCGGGCCTACTGCGACCAGGAACTCGCGGTCCGCGTGTGGCACTCGGTGCAGCAGCACCGACGGCGGCAACGCTAGCGCCAGGCCGCTTTCGGGCATGACGTACACCCGGCCCGCGAGCACGGGGCCTGCGTTTGCCATGCGGTCGAGCCGGGGCACGGCGGTGTCCGCCAGCTGCTGCAGCGTCGCGAGCAGCGCCGTGTCCTCGCGCTGCTGCGCAACGCCCTCGAGCTCGGAAATGAGCGGGTCCGCGTCCGTCGCCCAGTTGCGCAGCTTCAGCAGCGCGGC
The DNA here is from genome assembly GCA_963732415.1 of uncultured Gammaproteobacteria bacterium. GTDB lineage: Bacteria > Pseudomonadota > Gammaproteobacteria > Steroidobacterales > Steroidobacteraceae > RPQJ01. The sequence continues at coordinate 1,120 of CAVSZK010000016.1, read as the reverse complement.
GCGCGGCTCTTCGAGAAGATCGTGCTCGGGTTCCAGCGGCCTCGATTCCGCGGCAGGCCAGAAGTGCGCGTAGCGGCGCGCAAGCGTCTCGAACTCGACCAGCGTGACCCGCAGGTCGGGCAGCGCCAGCCTTGACTCGGAGCGGCTGTGCGACTGCAACTGCACCAGCCCTGTGGCCGCAAGACAGTCCAGCGACGCGCCCAGTTCCTCTCTCGAGGTGAGCAGTTCGAACCAGCACGCGGTGGCGGGTCGCAGGATCACGGCGCAGCCCTGTCTTCCTGCAGCGCCCGTGTTGCAAGCGCGCCGCGGACCCGGCGAAGGTCCAGCGCGAGCAGGCCGAGGTAGGCCACCGCGGCGGCCGGCGACAATGGATTGCGCCTGAACGCCAGTTCCAGGCGGCGCTCGTGCAGCTTGAGCGCCTCGTCCGTCCGGCTGGCGGCCGGCAGCGCCGCGAGCCGCGCCTGGGTGCTCGTGGCCTCGCCCAGCAACTGTTCGAGCGGCCGCCTGGCGGCCTGCTGCGCTGGCCAGAGTTCTCTCCAGCGCCGGGCCCAGGCGCCCATGGTGTCCGCCGGAGCGACGAATCCTGCCGCGAGCGGCGCGAGCGCGGTTCTCTGCAGCGCGTCTCCCCGATCCCGCAGGTCCCGCGCGACGATGGGCGCGAGAACCGGGTCGACGCGCGTCCAGGTCGGTGGCCGGCCACCGCGCGCGAGCTTCTGCAGGGCGGGCAGGTAGACGATCCACCGCAGCCAGCGCACACCCTCGCGCCACGGCCCCGGTTGCCACCCGGCGACCTCGTCGACGTCACGCAGCCACTCCTCGCGCAGGCGCCGCTCGATCTCGTGCACGCCAGGGCGATTGCCCAGCCGGCCGGTCCAGCGGCCGAGCGGCGAGCCCCGCAGGACCTGCAGCAGCGCGCCCAGGTCGGCCGTGGCGGCCACCAGGGACCAGTCCGCTCCCGACGGACGTGCCCCGTAGCGCGCCTGCAGGCGCGCCTGGGAATACGCGTACTGTGTGTCAATGCGGCCCATCGCCCTGCGAGGTCAGCCGTTCTGCGAGTTCGGCGACTGCCGCGCGCGACCGGGCGCGCAGCGTTTCAAGGTCGGCGTCCTGCGCGGGATTG
>CAVSZK010000015.1:0-290074 GCA_963732415.1 uncultured Gammaproteobacteria bacterium | reverse complement strand
CACTTCCGGTCATTCGCGCCGATCTATTTTCCTGCCTACGCGAACTTGACTGTATACGGCATTGCCGTATATTCAAAAGATGTTCAGCTTCATCGAGACACGAGCGTTCACCAAGCTGGTGCTCGAGTACCTGACCGATGCCGAGTATGTGGCGCTGCAGTCCGCGCTAATCGCTGATCCAGAGGCCGGCCCCGCGGTCCCCGGGTCAGGAGGTGTCCGCAAGTTGCGCTGGGCTGCTCCTGGCCGAGGCAAGCGTGGTGGATATCGCATCATCTATTACGTACGGCGAGCGAACGGGGTCATCTGGATGCTGACGATGTACCCGAAGAACGTGGCCGACAGCATTCCGGCCCACGTCCTGCGGCAGATTCGAGAGGAAGTCGACAATGCGTAAGGCAAAGCGAAATATTGGGCAGGAGATTCTGGACGGGCTTCGCGAATTGAAGCGCGGAGAAGTAGGTCGCGTCATCAATGTGCCCGACGTGGCTTCCATCCGGGAGAAGACTGGCCTGTCGCAGTCGCGCTTTGCAACGCTGCTCGGTGTTTCCGTGCGAACGCTGCAGGACTGGGAGCAAGGCCGACGCGCGCCCTCTGGCGCGGCCCGGACGCTCTTGCTTGTTGCCGATCGCAACCCTCACGCGCTCCTGGACGTTGCTTAAGAATGGTGTGACCGCAGAGGGTCGCTTTCCACCGTTGAGGGTCCGCTATCGGGCGCGGATCGGGGGTCGTGTCCCGGCACCAATGGAAAGCAGACCTTCGCGTAGGCGTAAAATCGGCCATGAGCGGTCCTACGGCACGCGCTCCGATAGCAGTCGTTGGACAACAATTTCGGGAAGCGTGATGGGCCGCGGCGGCGAGCGGCGCCCGCAGCGACGTGTTGCCGAGCCGACATATTCACCGACGCATAATTGACGACCTAATAGATCGGTGCTGTAGTCAGATCAACGAGTTGCACGGTCCTCGGCCTGCTTATGGTGCAAGAATGCGCTTGGATGCCGGTTTTTATATCGGCAGAGTTGCGACCAAATGTTCCGACCTAATTGTTGTTAGCCCGCACAGAGGCACCATGTCTGCCATTTCCAAGCCTCAAAGCTACCGGTCGGCGATCGACGCTCTAGTCCGAATGTGCAACTCCGGCCAAGGCCAGGTCGGAGCAAGTCGCTTCCGCTCCGGCGTGTGGAACGCAAACGCAAATCCCAACTTTCTGCCGGAGCAACACAGAGTCAACGAGGTTCTTGCTCGCCTCTCGTCGGAAGATCGCGCCGCTCTCGCCGAGGTTCTGGCGCAGGAGGTCCGGCTTGGCGTCTTCGAAACTCTGAAGGTCCTAGAGCAGTTTGGTGTGGCACCTTTCGAAGACGGGTACGAAGGTAGCGCGTACCACGACTTCATCGGTCGCCTCGATGGTTGGCAATGGCCGCAGCTCTAGGCGCGTGCGAACGTCCGCCGACGGTGCGGGCTAACCCGTCGTTGCACCCGACATGCGTCAGCCGGCTTCGCCGGTTGCCACATGCGGGTGAACTCCAACGTTAGGCGTCATGGCGACCGTACGTTTTGCGAGATCGCATGGACTTACCGCACGTGCTCAGAGCGATATTGGGTTTGATAATGCTTTCGGGCGCTATTTGCTTGTCTGGATGCACGTTCATAGCTGGCCCGAAGTACGAGACGATGGCCCTGGAGGCAAAGCCAGGAAAAGGATTAGTAGTCGTATATCGGAGGGCGTCTGTACTTGGTGATGGCGTGAGGAGCCGCGTATGGCTAGATGGTAAGAACATCGGGAAGCTGCCAGTAGAGTCGTTTATCACAATTGACGCAGAGCCTGGTCTGATCAAGCTCACAATTGGACCGAGGCTTGACGAAGCGTTCCCAACGACTGACTTAGATGTTCATGCCGGAAACATCTACTACATCCGTTTTCGCAGGCGGCCTTTATATGACGGCTTGGAGGCGGTTGATGTTGCGATGGCTAGAGACGAACTGCGCGGCATGACCCATATTGCACACCCGGAAGATGCATGACGCCCAACTATGCGTTCGAGCGGGCCGTGAGACCTTGCGATTGGCGCGCCGCAGGCGCGCGGAGAGAGTTTACGCTCGCGGCGCGCTGGAACAGTTTCGCGCGGCCCGCTCAACGCGGACGTTAGGCCACAAGCCATGGCGATCGACCCCAGAGATTTTTGGGACGTCAATTTCTACAAGCATCCCCCGCTTACGGACGAGATGATTGCGGAGGCTGAAACAGCTCTTGGCGTCCGTCTGCCGACTGAGCTCATAGAGCTGCTACGAATCCAGAATGGTGGTTACACCAAGGGATTTGCACATCCCATGAAGCAGAAGACCACATGGGCAGCCGATCACGTTCCCCTTGCCGACCTGGCAGGTATCGTCACGGATCCCAACCATGAGACCGCACAGAACCTCCTGAAGACTGAATACATGACCCGCGAGTGGGCCTTGCCCTCAAAGCAAGTCCTGCTGTCAGGCGACGGGCACTATTGGATAACACTCGACTACCGTAAAGGCTCAATGCCTTCCGTGGCGTGGATTGATGTGGAGTGTGGCGAGGACATTCAGATCGCTGCGTCTTTCGCGGCATTCCTTGCGGGCCTGGTACCAGAGTCCACATACAATGTGGCCTAACCACGCGCTGTACTTGGACGCGCCTAACCGTCACGGCCTTTGCATCTTTCATTGCAAAGGCCGCGCCGGTAAGCGCAATCTATAAGGACTTCCCCGCGTTAGGCGGCACCCGTAGGATCACGGGCAGCGACGATGGCACAGTGGAAATTCCAGATCATTTCCAATCGCCCAGGCTTCATTTGCGAGGGACGGCTGATGGACTCCGTTTGCGATGCGGTGGCAGACGAAGTGAACGACGCGCTTAGATATCCATTCAAGTTTCACAAGGTCAATAAGATCGTCTTGTGCCTGGGTGAGGGCCCCATTAAGGAAGCCGACTATGTAGAGCAACTGGGGGTCGGATTGCGGATTCCACGCGAGTCGGCCACTGATTCCAGCGCATGCCGGGCCGGCGTTCCACGGCAAGCCGGGCCGAGGGTGACAGGACGTTGCTACTGTCGTTCAGTCTTTGATGTTCGTCAACGGGCCTTGGTGGTTTTGGCCGCCGCGGCCGACTTCTGCTTGCGCATCGACTCACCCTTGAGCGTGAGTCGATAGCTGTTGTGGATGAGCCGGTCGAGGATCGCATCGGCGATCGTCGGGTCCTGCAGGAACGCGTGCCACTGCTCGACCGGGATCTGGCTGGTGATCAGTGTCGAGCGACGGTCGTAGCGGTCATCGAGGATCTCGAGCAGGTCGCGACGCACGGACTCGGCGAGCGGCGCGAGCCCGAAGTCGTCGATGATGAGCAGGTCCGCCTTTGCGATCTGGCGCAGCAGCGTGCTCTTGTTCTGCAGGGCGGCGTAGCGCGCCAGTTCGTCGATGAGGCGCGGGATGCGGAAGAACCGCACGCTGTAATCGGCGCGGCACGCGGCATGACCGACAGCACAACCGATGTAGCTCTTGCCGACGCCGGTCGGGCCGGTGATGAGCACGTTCAGGTGCTCGGCGATCCAGCCGAGATCGGTCACCTGGCCGAGTGCGGTTCGATCGAGTCCACGCGGCGCCTTGAGGTCGAGGTCCTCGAGGGCGGCGCTCTGCGTGAGCTTGGCCCAGCGCAGCCGCTGCCGCAGCCGGCACGACTGCCGTTCGACGAGCTCGTGCTGGATGAGGAGCGCCAGGCGCTCGTCGAACGTGAGTTCGTTCGAGGCCTGGGTGGAGAGCTGCTGTTCGAGCGCCGCGGCCATGCCACGCAGCCGCAACTCGTGCAGTTGGTGAAGAAGGGGTTGGGTCAGCATCGGGATCCTCTCAGGTGAAGTAACGGGCACCGCGCACGTTGTCGTGCGCAGGCGTGGGCGAGGGCTCGGGTGCGGGCACCGGGGGCGCCACGATGAGCGCACGGATGGCGCGGTAGCTGTAGGTCCTCAACTCGAGGGCACGCTCGCAGGCAGCCTCGAGCGCCGCGGTGCTGAAGTCGTGAGCGAGCCGCAGGATGCCGAGCGAGGCGCGCAGCGCCTCGTCGGGATGGGTGCGGCGATGGACCTGCTCGCGCAGCACGGCAGCGGTGGCCGGCCCGATCGCCTCGGCGCGCTCAAGGAGGCGCTCGTGGTTGAGCTCGATGACGGCCCGATGCCGATCAGGCCGATGGGCCGGGTCGGTGATGAAGCGGCGAGCGCCGCCCTGGCGCAGGTGTGTGGCGACCGCCTGGCTGCGGTAGAACACCTCGACCATGTGTCGCGTCAGGCGCAGATCCACCGTCTTGCCGATCAGTCGGTACGGCACCGAGTAGTACCGGCGCTCGAACTCGACGTGGTAATCGAGGTGGACCTTGGCCTTCTTCCAGGTCGCGTACTGGTAGCGCTCGGCCGGCAACGGCTTGAGCGCCGGCCGGTCGAGCTCGAGGTAGCGGCTGCGGCGCGTGCCCTCCTCGCGGGAGAGTGGCCGGTCGTTGTAGCGCTCGAGCGCGGCCCACAGGGCGGCGTTCAACTCGCTGAGGCTGAAGAACGTGCAGTGGCGAAGTGGTGCCAGGATCCAGCGCTCGATGCCCTGCACCGCGACCTCGACCTTGGCCTTGTCGCGCGGCTTGCGCACCCGGGCCGGCAGGATCGCCACGCCGTAGTGCTCGGCGAAGTCCTGGTAGCTCGGGTTGAGGTCGGGCTCGTAGCGGCAGGCGCGGGCGACGCCGCTCTTCAAGTTATCCGGCACGATCGCCTGCGTCACACCCCCGAAGTACTCGAGCGCACGGACGTGGGCGCCGAGCCAGTCGGCGACCGTCTGGGTCAGGCTCGCCTCGACGTAGGTGAAGTTGCTCGCGCCGAGCGCGGCGACGAAGATCTGCGCGGTCTGCACCTCGCCGCTGTCGCGCTCCACGATGCTCATCGTGAGCCCCGCGTAGTCGACGAACAGCTTGTCGCCCGGCGCGTGCTCGAAGCGCATCACGGCGTCCTGCCGGCCGCGCCAGGCGTCGTAATCGCGGCAGAACGCACTGTACTGGCAGCCGTCGGGGTGGCGCGCCCGGTACTCCTGCCACAGCAGCATCCGCGTCACACCCTTGCGGGCGAGCTCGGCGTGGACCGTGGCGAAGTCCGGCGTCGGGTACCGGGCCTGCGCCGTCGCGCTCGGGTAGAGCCGTGCGGCGAGATCCTCGTCGTCGCACTCCACCGGCAACGGCCACTCGATGCCAGCGGCGCGTGCCCGGCGCAGGCACTCCTGCACCGTCGAACGCGCCGAACCGATCACCGCAGCGATCTCCCGGTCACTCAGTCGTGCCTCGGCCTTCAGCCTCAGCACCTCACGAATCTTGCGCACGGACAACCTCGCTTGCGCCACCGTCGACCTCCCCGGGAACGCCCCGAAAAGGTCACGGTAACTGGTTGTCCTGTCGCCCCTCAGCCGGCCCGGCTTAGCGTGGAACGGTGGCCCGGCATGCCGTGGAATACCGGCCCGGCATCACGTGGAATCGCGGCCCGACATGCCGTGGAATCTGCATCGGATTGAAGCAGTGGCGCGAGTTCGACCTTGATTGGTATCGACAGCAGGATTCATCGGGCAAGATCGACGCACTTAGAATAGTCGTGCGGGATACGTTCGATTGGCTTGAGAGCACGTTCGATGACGCCCAGTTTGTGGCCATTGCTCGAAGGAATCTTTCGTGGGCGCAAGTGCCGCGTGGCCCATCGCTGGAGCGGGCGCTTGAAGCATGAAGCGCCAAACTGATGCGGCAGCGTGCGCGCCGCTCAGATCGAACTATAGGACCAAGAAGGAGATCACATGAGCGTCGTGCTGGATGAGCGATATGCAGACCTCGCAGCTCAGTTTCAGCGCGCCCAGATAAGCATCCTTCGAAACACACTTAAGAAGTACGGTGTGGTTGGGAAAGCGGCCCGAGACATATGCGGCGAGTTCTCGTTCGACTTGGCAATGCTCTTCGATCAAGGCGAACTCGACGCTGAAGGTGAGAGCTATCGTCCGTGCGTGGCTTTCACCGCCGACGAGGAGACTTTCTATGTGCAGCCAGCGGATATCGAGTATCACGAGTATGCGTTCGGCACCACGGCGGAAGTATTTGAGTCGGAGTCCTAACAGGTCCATGCACGCGACATGCGAAGCGCACGCGCGTGCCCGAGGACGTTAGGTGCCATGCAAACGATCGAGCTCACGTTGTTCGCCGACTACCATCAATTCTACTTGCAGGACGATGACATCAGATTCGGAGACCTTTCGAACGCGTGGACACCGGAGGCAATAGAGCGCCTCCTCGCAGTAGCGGATCACGTCGTGGGTATCGGGACGGTTCGAAACATGAATGTTCCGGTTCGACTTGTAGTTGACGCCCAACTCCCAGACTTGGACCCGAGTGAGTGGGACAGAATCAACCGCGCTGCACTTGTGTGCGATACGGGCCGCATTGTCGTTGCGGGTTGCACCGACTACTTTCCCAATGCGAACCGGATCGAAGTGGCGCCTGGGGCATATGACGTCTTGGTTGCTTACCGCAACCTCGAGTCACTCTCAGAGGACGGCCTCGAGGGCGATGACAGCTATCACATCTTTTTGGCGCCTCAACAGAATGGCGCCAAATGAATCACTTGTTCCCTCAGGTCACGGCGGGGCGCCGTTGCTCGCCGCAGAGCGGTTGCGTTGAGCGTCTGCTTTCTAGCGCGACGAACTTCTGCTGAGGGTCGCTTTCCACCGTTGAGGGTCCGCTTTCGGGACTCCGGGAGACGACAGACCCTGCTGTAATGCAGTACCGGGGAGGGGATACCGAGATGAGGTTCGTCCGCCGCACTATAGTCCGGCAGCATGGAGCCTCTCATGGTCTATTCCATACTGTTGACGGAGCACTGGGGCGACTGTTACCGCGATGCTGTGCGGTCGTTGCGTTTCTCGGCGCCGCAGCAGCGATTGGTTTCGGCGTTGTTGTACTTTTCAGCAGGCAGATGGTCGGTGCTCTTGCATTGGCAGCGGCGGCTCTCTTCCTCTGGCTCGGACGCCTCGCCTGGCGGGACCGGGCAACGCTGGGCGAACTCGTGAATCAGGACTTCGAGCCGGCAACTAAGCGCACTGAACCGCGCTGAAGCGCAGCAACCGCTGTAATACAGCGCACCAACCGAGAAGCCAAATGAAAGACGAAATGCAGGAATTCATGAACGAACAGACCCAGGCCGTGACATACCTGGCCCGGAACCTCAGTAAGGACCCCATCAGGTTCATGGGTAACGCCCTCGCTAATTCGGCGGAGGGCTTCAAGTCCATCAAGAACCCGGTGCGCAAGATGGCGCACTCGGGCGTGAAGCTCACGGTCGTCTCGCAGAAAGCACTGCAGAGCCTCATCGAACTCCAGTCGGAGGTCATCACCTCGGCGCTGACAGGTGCGGCCACCCGATGCGAGCACGCCGCGCGGGCCGAAGACGTCCTGGACCTGGTACGCGACCAGGCTGAGATGTTGCCTGCGACCCGCGATCGCATCCAGGATGAAGCGACCCGTGGGGCCGCGATCTTCAAGGCTACGGGCCGTGAGTTTCGCAAGCTGACGATGGAGACCTACGGGAAGCTCTTCGACACCGTCGAAGACGAGCTGCCGAAGGCGAAGACCACGCGCGCCCGCAAGGCGAAGCGTGTGGTTCGCAAGTCTGGCGAGCGTGCCCGTAAGGTTGCCGCCTGATTGACGAACGGTCGTCGTTAACATTGCTGCTGAAAGGGCCCTGCCCGCGAGGGCCCTTTCTTTTTTTTCTCGAGCCAGGATCTGTGTGGTCACGTCTGGCGATGAGTAGGCGATATCAATAATTGAGTGACAATAACACTACAATATAAGTTGAATTCGGGTGACTATTAAGGCTGGCCGAAGGGTTAATGCGGGCTTATCGGACGCTGCCAAGTGCTGCCGAGTTGCTGTACGTGGGCGGCCGGGAGGGCGCGAAGCTCGGGGGCGGGAATAGGCGCCGCCGCCCCGGCCGGGCTGCCGGTCAGCAGTGCGAGCCCAAGCGCGGGTGAGAGTCTCACGGCGGTGCGGCACCGGCCAGCCGGCGCGCCTCAGCGAGCAGCGCGTTGGAAGACAGTCGCACCTTGTAGTCCGGGTTCGCGTAGACGAACCGGATCACGCCTTTGCGATCGATGATGAAGACCGCCGGGACCGGCAGCTCGTGGTGGGTCTCGCCGGAGGCGGCCTCCAGGTCGATGCCGTAGCCCTTGTACTTCGCGACCGTCGCGTCGTCGACCCGGAAGGCGACGCCGTAGGCGCGCGCCGCGCTCATGCGCGCGTCCGACAGCAGCGTGTAGTGGATGTCGGGTTCCTTGAGGCTCGAGTAGAGCAGGTCGGGCTGGTCGGCACTCATGAAGACCAGGTCGTAGCCGAGCTCCAGCAGCGTGGGTTCGGCGGTCTTGAGCTCACCGAGGTGAGCATTGCAGTACGGGCACCAGCCGCCACGGTAGAAGATCAGCACGGTCGGCTTCGCCAGGGTGCGCGGTCCGAAGGTGCGCTCGCTGCCGTCTGGGTTGCGGACCGTGACCGCGGGGATCGTGGTGCCGACCGTGAGCGGCGCGACCCGGGCGGGATCGTCGGGGACGCCGGCGGCGAACGCGGGAACGGTCGCCAGGACGGCGGTCAGCATCAGGGATCGGGCGATGCGGGTGTGCATGAGTTCACTCCGGGAGCAGTTGCTTACTAGACCGGCATTTGGGGACGGGGATTTCAGCGAGGGTTAGTATTCCAGCTGCGTTGCGGCTTTCGCTGCGGGCTGCCGCTCTTGAAGCGCCGGATGAGGATCCAGTACACCGAGACCGACAAGGCGCTGATGTGGGAGCGCAGAAGAATGCGTCAAGCAGGCTCGAGCCCCTCAGGACCGCGACAAGAGAGCGTCGGAGATCAGAGAGTTCCATGAAGGCCGCGCTAATCGACCGATACGGAAGTAATTCATTCGTCAGAGTGGCCGACGTTCCCGTCCCACCGATTGGCGACACGGATCTGTTGGTTCAGGTTCAGGCTGTCAGCGTGAATCCGCTCGACGTCAAGATTCGCGATGGAAAGTTGAAGCTGTTGCTGAAGTACCGCTTTCCCCTGGTTCTAGGAAATGATCTGTCGGGAATCCGCGATCGGGGAAAGCGTGACTCGCTTCAAGGTAGGCGACGCGATATATGCGCGATTGAACGAGGACCGCATTGGCGCCTTTGCGGAGTTCGCCGTTGTCCGGGAGGGCGCCGCAGCCCTGAAGCCAACAAACGTTACTTTCGAGGAGGCAGCTTCACTACCTCTGGTCGCGTTGACAGCGTGGCTATCCAACTCACCCATCACCTGGGGGCAACGGTCCTCACAGCAGTTGGGCAACGCAACGTAGACTTTGTGAAGGGTCCGGGTGCCGATATCGCCATTGACTACCGCAGCCTTCGCTTCGAGGACGTGGACAAGGATTGGGACGTCGTGCTAGACAGCGCAGGCGGCGACACCCTGCTAAAGTCCTTTGAATGCGTGAAACGCGGTGGCGTTGTAGTAAGCATCGGAAGTACGCCTTCCGCGGCCTTTGCACGCAACTGGGGACTTGGTCCAATCCTGGTTTTCGTGTTCGGCTTAATGTCGCGAAAGGCAATGGCTGCGTCCCGAGTACACGATGCGCGTTGCGAATACCTCTTCATGCGTGCTGACGGGGAGCAGCTGAGACTGATCACGCAGTTGGTAGAAAGCGGTGCTATCAAGGCGGTCATAGACAGGGTCTTCCCGCTGGACAGCGTGCGTGATGCACTTGCGTGTTCCGAGTCGGGACGGGCAACGGGCAAAGTAGTGATCACGCTCAACTGAAGTGAAGGCGTTGATTCGACGCGGATCGTAAACAGCGGCGCGGAGATCGGATTCGGCGCAGCCATGGTAGTAACCGTCCCGGACCACCGGCGGTAGTAGCGTTGCGCGAAGCCGGCTTTCAGCTCATCGCTCACGACACGGCCCTTGTTACTCACCTTGCCACAGGAGCAGCCTCAACATGCCGAATCTCGAAGCGTTTTTTTCCCGAACCTTCCGGCCCTTTTACCTGCTGACCGGTGCCGGGACAGCGCTTATCGGGATTTTCGCAGTCGTGCCCTCCTGGGCCATGCCAAGCATTGCGAAGCTTCCCTATCTGGTCGAGTACACGATCATCATCCAACACTGGGGAATCATGGTCGGGCTCATGGGCCTGTTCATGATGGGGGCGGCGATTTACCGCGAGTGGCGTTTCCCGATCGCCCTCTACAGTGTTTTAGAGAAGGCGTTCATGGTCTGGCTCGTGCTTTCCAACGCCAGGCAACCGTTCGCGACTGGTTTCTGGCTTCCCTTTGCTGTCGATTTGACGGTCGTCATATACACGATCGGCTATTTCGCGTACTGCGGATTCAACTTCCCGGTGCCGGATCAGCCGGACCGCCGAGGATGATCAGCCCCCGCCGCGGTGCGGTGCGAACAGGGGCGTGACCGGCGCGCCGGTCAGAACTTCCAGTTGAAGTTGGCGGCGAGGAACAAGACGTTGACACTGTCGAACGAGCCGACCACGTCACCGCGCCCGCCCAACGCGACTGGCACACTGCCGACGATGTTCGTATGCAGGTCTCCTCCGTAAACGTATTCGAGGCTCAACCCCCAGTTGAACGCTTGAGATTGTTCCTTCTGGCCGCCGATCCCGAACCGCCAGGCGGAGTTTACAGGCAGCACCAGTGCAACGGCGTCGTTGTCCTGGAATCCCGAGTCGTAAGCGATGCCGCCATTGAGCATCCAGCCATCGGACAGTTTGTACTGGGCACCGCCAGCGCCGTGCCAGGTGTCATCGAAGTCCAGCTTGGTGGTCAATCCGATGGGATTGTTCGAATCGACCCCGACATCCACCTCGCCGAACTTCGACCACTGCTGCCAGCCGACGCTCCCGAGGATCGCCCAGTGCGAATCGATCTCATGGTAGAAGCCCGCGTTCACACCCTGCGGCACCGTGACCCCGAGATCGACGTTCGCGTCCAGCAACCCGCGCGAAGCGAGCAGCGCCTGGATTGCAGGTCCGAGATCGCTCCACTGCGCCTTCGCCTTGAAGTCGAGCTGTACCGGCGAGGTGTAGGTGATGCCGAATCGCGTGCCGGGATCCAGTTCGTAGAGCACCCCCACATTGGCGCCAAAGCCCCACACATTGTCGTCGAGGGTAAGCCTGCCATCGGGCCCGAGGATGTTGTTGACGGCCACCTTGTTGTCGAACTTGCCGTACATCGCGTTGAGGCTGACGCCCAGCGAAAGATTCTCGTTGACGCGCCACGCGGCGGAGGGGAGGAACGAGATTCCGAGAAGCGTCCCTTCCTGGGCGCGATATCGGCCAGCCCAGCCCTTGTCGTACTCCACGACCGACCCGAAGTTGCCGGTGACCGCGAGGCCGACCTTGAAATCCGGCGAAACGCTGTGCGAATAAAAAACGCCGCCGCCGGGCATCCAGCCGAGCGGATTGCCGCCGTCATCGGTACCGAGCGCCGGCGTTGTCCCTTGCTCGAGCGAGAATCCCGCGTCGCCGTAGAGCATCTGGGCGCCGAGCGTGACCTGGTCGCCGGAGAGCCGCGTCATGCCGGCAGGATTCGTGAACACGGTCGATGCGTCCTGCGCGCGCGCCGAATAGCCGGCCGAGGCGAGGCCGACGTCCGCCGTGCCTACCTCGTAGAGGCTGATGCCGCCTGCGCCGGCGGTGCCGCACGCGAGGGCTCCGAGACCGGTTGCCGAGGACACCAGCGCGCGCTTCAAGATGCTTGCATTCATGATTCGCTGAACTCCAATGAGAAAAGCCCGCCGCGACACTCCCTGACCAGCGTCGTGACCCTGGGAGCGCATTCTCAACGAGAATTGGCGATCGCACAATCGCCTCATGCGTTTCTCGGCAGTGCCTCGTTGCCGGGGCTTTTTCCCCGCGCCGGCCAGGCGAATGTTGCCGCGGGAATTACCGCTTCCGCGCATCTGGAGGATAGCGCTGACTGCCTGGTGTTTGCGCACAGTCGAAGGTTCCGTACCAGGACGACATCGGCTAGCCGATCAGCTGCAGGCGACGCTGCATTTCTTCCTCGCGCGCATCGTCGATGACGATCATGACGCTATCCGGATCGACGACGGTCTCATCGAGCGCGAATACCCCGGTGAGCGCGCTTTCCGGCCGCAGTTCGCCCTGCTCGAACAGCGACCACATTTCCCTGGCAAACTCGGTGACGAGCAACTCGGGCGCAAAGCGACCGAGAGAAGACCGCAGGTTGTTCACGTCCCGTTCTAGCATCGCGAACGCAGCATTGTTACCGGCCGCATTGACGGCCTGCGGGAGGTCGATGATCACAGGGCCGTCGGGAGCAACGAGCACGTTGAATTCCGAGAGGTCGCCGTGGATTAGTCCAATGCACAGCATGCGCACGACCTGCCGCATCAGGAAGCCGTGGTACTCGCGAGCGATCTCCGGAGAAAGCTCCACTTCCCCCAGGCGGGGCGCGGGGTTGCCGTCCGCATCCGTCACCAGCTCCATGATGAGGACGCCATCGAAGTAGCCGTGCGGTTTCGGCACGCGCACTCCAGCGGCAACAAGCTGGTACAGCGCGTCCACCTCGGCGTTCTTCCAGGCGGCTTCCTGTTCCGAACGGCCGAACGCTGTGCTCTTGCTGATCGCGCGAGCCTGTCGGCTGCCGCGGACTTTCCTCCCCTCCTGGTACTGAGCGCGCTTCTGGAAGCTACGCTGCGCCATGTTCCGATAGACCTTGGCGCAGCGCATCTGCGTGCCCGAGCGCACCAGGTATACGGTCGCTTCCTTGCCACTTTTCAGTGAAAGGATGACTTCGTCGATCACGCCTTCGTCGATCAGAGGCTGTAGCGCTGCAGGAGTTTTCATTGCTTCCGTGGTGGCGGTGCGAGCGGCTGCGTGTTCTATGGCGGTGGTGCGCCGCCGCAGGAGTCGCCATGGGGCCGGGACGCGGGCGATACCGAGGCGCGGCGATCATACCTAGCGACAGCGCTCGCGTGTAAGCAAGTTGGGAGCGACGGAGTGAGGAACGCGTGAACCGCGGGATCATCAGGCCTCAATCCGCCTCTCGGTCACCACGCCGGTCAAAGTTTCCTCGCCGAGCGAAACGTAGAGTGTCCGCTCGGAGACGGCCAGGTCGAACTCCATGCGCCGGTCGAGCCGCGCGACGAGCGCGGCAAGCAGCTCTCGATCCACCGCCTGTATGTGCAGCGTCTCGGCGCGGTGTATGCGCTCACCGACGAGACGCGAGAGCAGCTGTTCCACATCGCGATGCACGTACACGGCGACATGCGGCGCGGCTTTCGCGGCCTTGTGAAGTCGGGCAGCATCCGGCGCGCCGACCTCGATCCAGGACTTGAGCGCGCCGGTCAGATCGCGCACGGAGACAGCTGGCTCGTCCGGATCGGACAGGCCCTTCGAGAAGGCAATGCCCTCGGTGTACTCCAGACAGTAGGCGAGCAGGCGCGTGACGAGGTACTCGGCAGTCTCCGACGGATGGCGCGCGGCCCGGATCGTCAACGTTTCATAGACGCCGCGATCCGCATCGGCCAGGCGAACCTCGAACACGTACATCGTTGCGCCCAGCGCCAAGTGCTACCCCAATGCGAGCCACGGGACAGGCCGCACCATACCGCGTCGCCGCCTGAGTCGTAGCGAAAACTACGCCATCATTGGCCATTGCGCGGTCACTCCCGTCGCGCACCCAGCAGCATCCGCTTGAGGTCGCCGCTGGTCATCCAGCTCAACACCAACAGGTAGGTAGCAAGGAACAGGCTGCCGCCGAAAAGGGCCAGGAGCCCGAGTGCCAGTCCGCCGATGGAAAAGCGGTGCCGCCAGGCGACCCAAAGCGCCGAGAGCATCAACATGAACATGAAATCGAGGTTGAACTGGCCGGGCCAGCCCATGGCGGCCATGTCCCCGAAAAAGACCTTGAGTAGCCCCATACCGTGGTTCGCAATCACGATGCCTGTATAGCCAACGAGGATTGCCCACAGGACGCCGAGCAGGACACGAAAGGCAGTCACTTTTTTACGCCTCCATTGAGCGCGGGTTTCTCAGGATTGCTGGTCGGCCAATGGCCCCCAGACATGATTGAAGGAACATCTTTCGATGGTTGGCGTTTGCATGCCCATTGCCAGCGCCGCCGCCATCCGTCGCCGAGCCGTCGCCGTGTGAGCCGATTTCAGGAAGATTACTTCCTCGCGAGTGAGTTCGTCCTCGATCCCCGCCTCGCCCATGCCGGCGGCACGTTTCGCCATGGCGATTGTCTCGGCTGGAAAGCCAGCGATGCGGTAGGCAAGGTAACTGACGAAGAAGTCGATCTCGCCGGGTGGCAGCGCCCTGTTCACGTAACCGTAGCGCTCGGCGACCTCGGCCGGGAAGTCACCGCAGCCCAGGATGATTTCAAGGGCACGGCCGCGGCCCACCAGTCTTGGAAGGCGGACCGATCCGCCGGCGCCCGGAATGATCCCGACCCCAACCTCCGGCTGGCAGAGAACTCCCCTGCCGACCTCGGCAAACCGCATGTCGCAAGCGAGTGCCAGCTCGCTCCCGCCGCCCCTGCAGCGGCCCTGGATCTTGGCAATGGTCGCCTTCGGCATCGTCCGGAAGCGATCCAGGACCGCATGTACCCAACCGAGCTTCTCATCACGCACAGGCGGCGTCTCGGGAAGCTCGGTGATGGCGGTTATGTCCGCGTGGGCGATGAAAAATTCCGGATTGGCGCTCTGCAGCACCACGACTCTTACGTTCGCATCAGCCTCGAGTTCCCTGCCGGCGCGATCGAGATCGGTGAGCATTGCAAGGTCCATCAGGTTGAGCTCGCCATGATCGATCGTGACGAACGCGACGCCCTTGTCCACATGGACGCGCAGCGTCGCAAGGCTTTCGTAAACCATGGGCTTCCCCCGTTCGGGGCAATTAGCAGGCGTTCCTCGCCAGTCAAGTCGATTCGTCGACAGCGACATTGTGAAGCCCTGGCGTATCTTCTCTTTGATGGAATGTCCGTATCTTTTGTATATTCCGATCACTTTCGGCGAGCCAGGCAATGAAGCAGCCAGTCTGGGCAAAAGTTCGTAAAGACGTGGGAATGGCGCCGCTGACCGAGGGAAGGATCGGCGGAGACGCCCCTCTCTATGTTGAGCGCTGGGTATATCAGGCGACGAAGGTCGATGTCTCCGGAGTCACGTGCCCCGTGCTCGTGAACCAGCTCGGCGGCGCGCGCGTCAACGAGGGGGACGAGACGGGCTGGCGCCTGTCCAGCCTTCCGAGTCAATCGGTTCTCCTACCGCCCAACACTGCCACGAGCTGGCACTACAGCGGGCCGGTCGACGACGTGGCTTTCTATTTTCTGGACCCGGACGACGGTGTGCAGGGCCGTCTCAGCAGTCTTGTGTCGATGCATGGCGAACCGATGCCGTTTGCAGACCTGCTTGTTGCGGCCGCCGCGCGACAACTGGTCGATGAGTTGCACAACGGCGAGAGTGCCGACGAGAGTTTCATGGCCCGACTGGCAAGCCTGATGCTGGAGCAGGTCTTCCGGGCGCTGACGTCTTCCAACGCCCCGGGCATTCACCCGCGGCACGTGCATTTTGCGCGCATCCAAAGGGTCCTGCGTCACATCAACGCACACCTCACCGAGCCGCTGCTGAACAACCAGCTCGCCGATCTTGCGGAAGTCAGTGAATCGCATTTTCGCAGGATATTTCTGGATGCCATGGGCATGCCACCACATCGCTATGTCCAGAGCCGCCGACTGGCCCAGGCTCGTAAGCTGCTCGCAATGTCCGACCTGCCGATCTCGGTCATTTCCGATGAATGCGGCTTCTACAGCCAGAGCCACCTGACAAAGCGCTTTCAGACAACCCATGCAGTGACCCCGGCCGCGTACCGAAGGCAGATGAAGCAAGCCGAAAGAGGCGCCTGATCCGGTCCGATCGCAATAGACGCAGCGGGGCTTAACCCCGCAGTTCATGGCTCACCGTTTACAGGGATACACACCCGCAAACGGAGACCGAGCCATGAGTCATGCCATCACCCGCCGCACGCTGCTGACCGTTGCTACAGCGACGATACTCGCGACCGCGATTGTTCCCCTTGCCGTTTCGCGCGCCGACTCGCTGGCGCGAGTGGACGTCTACGACCGGAGCGCCGGCGAAGCGTTGCCCGTGTATCGCCAGCATGGCCGCCGGTACATCGTGGGCCAGCCCGGCAACGAATACGCCGTGCGCATTCGCAATTGTTCCGACCGGCGGTTGCTGGCGGTCGTGAGCGTGGACGGCGTCAATGCCGTGACCGGCGAGTCCGCTACTCCCGACCAGTCCGGCTATGTGATCGAGCCCGGGGGCTACGTGAACATCCAGGGCTGGCGAAAGGACCTGAGCCGCACCGCAGCGTTCTACTTTTCGGATCCGGCCGATTCCTATGCGGCTCGTACCGGGCGGCCGAATGACCTCGGCGTGATCGGGGTAGCGTTGTTCCGCGAGCGCCGGGTCGAACGGCAGGCCTGGCTCAGCAACGAAAACCGCTCACCGGCGCCGAGTTCGCTGGAACGGGGCGAAGTGGACAGTGCAGCGGAAGCCAAGGCTGGCCGCGCGGCGAGTGACACCGCAGCCGCACAGAAGATGCAGCAACCGTCGCTCGGCACCGGGCACGGTCGCGGCGAATACTCACCGGTCGAGCAGGTCGACTTCGTGCGTGCAAGCTCGAGACCCGACGAAATGATCGCCATCCGCTACGAACGCCGCGAAACGCTGGTTGCCATGGGCGTGCTGCCGGAGCCGAAGTACAGCTTTCAGAGCCACGAGCCCGATCCATTCCCGGGCGTCGTGGGCTTCGTCCCGGATCCTTGAATCACTCGATTGCCGCAAGCGTCGCGCAGGTCGATACTGCGCGGCGCATGCGGCCCCCGAACACCGAGCAGGAGCCTTCCGGCGACGAGGCATTGATGCGCGACTACGGTCGTGGCGATGCGCGCGCGTTCGAGACGTTGTATGTGCGGCACAAGACCGCCACCTACCGGTACTTCCTGCGCCACGCAGGCGGAGATGCCGCTACGGCTGCAGAACTGCACCAGGACCTGTGGCTGAAGGTGATCGGCGCGCGCCAGCGCTACGAGGCACGGTCGAAGTTTTCGACCTGGCTATACACGCTTGCCCGGCACCGTATGGTCGATCACTGGCGCTCCCACCATGGCGTCACGCTGGCCTCGCTCGAGGACGAGGCGACCGCCGCGCAGGTGGAGGAGGTGACATCGGCACTGCGCGATCCAGGCGACGATCCGCTGGATGTCGCCATCGACGCACAGACCAGGAACAGGCTCATCGCGGCACTCGCCAGCGTGCCGAAGCTGCAGCGCGACGCGTTCCTGCTGCACATCGAGGGAGGTCTCTCGCTGGAGGAGATCGCAAGTCTCACGGCTGCGACAACCGAGACCGTCAAGAGCCGTTTGCGTTATGCCTATAGACGGCTGCGCGCGGCGCTGGAGGACCTGCAATGAGCAATCACGAGCACCGGGATCCGCAGGACCCGGGAGAGGAGTTGGCCGTGCGGCGAGCGTGGCACCAGGCCTCGGACGAGCTCCCGCCTCCGGAACTCGATGCTGCGATCATCGCGACCGCCCGCAGGTCCGCGCAGGATCGCGGCAGCGGGGCAAAGACGGTCCCGGACGGCAGGCGTTCGCGGAACTGGTTCATGCAATGGCGGCCGCTGGCAGCTGCGGCGACCGTGGCCGGCCTGGCGTTCATTCTGCTGCAGGTGATGCCGCGCGACCGTGATGTGGCGCCGTCGATCCGCTTGGAGGAGTCCGCGCCCGGACCAGCCGCGGCCCGGCCAACTACGGCAGAACCGCCTGCGACGGAACGAAAAGCAGCGGCGCCAACCGCAGCCGAAGCATCGGTAGCCGAGCAGAAAGCGAGCGGCCAGTTGGCAGGCAGGCCGAACGACGGCGTGCCGGCAGGTTCCGCAAACGCCGCTGCAGACCAGGCGCCTGCGATCTCACCCGAAAGCGACAGCGCGAATAATGTGGCGCCGGCCCTGGAGAAGAGGCAGCGCGACGAGCCAATGAGCACCGCGGACTGGGCGGCAAGAATCATGGCACTGCATGAAGCGGGCGACGTGGCCGGCGCAGCGGATTCGTTGCGCGCGTTTCGTGCCGCCCATCCGGATGCGGACGCCTATCTCCCTGAGTCACTCCGTGACTGGGCGCGAACGGTGAACTGAATACGCCTGATCGGTGCAGTGACCTGCACGGTTACCCGGGAATCTCGGGCTCGACGAGCAGCGCAAGTTGCGCGAGTGATTCCTGCCATCCGAGGTAGCACATCTCCAGGGGAATGGCCTCGGGTACGCCTTCCTGCAACACACTGATGTCAGTGCCGCACGAAACCTGCGTCAGGGTCACCGTCGTCTGCATTTTTCCGGGCAGGTTCGGATCGTCGAACACATCCGTATAGCGGATCTTTCCGGATGGCACGAGCTCGAGATATTCGCCCCCGAACGAATGCCCCTGGCCCGCCGAAAAGTTGCTGAATGTCATCTTGAAAGTGCCGCCAACGCGAGCGTCCATGTGGTCGACCCTGCAGGTAAAACCGTAAGGCGGAAGCCACTTGGCCATTGCATCGGCGTCCAGGAACGCGCGATAGACGCGCTCAGGTGGCGCGCGGAGGACGCGGTGTAGCCGAACCGTACCTTTCGACATCGCAGCTTACCTCTGGAGCCTTGGTGGGGGGATTCGCCCAGCGCGCGGCTGGCCGCGAGTTCAGGACGCGTGCATCCTCGGCCCGCCGCCCAGCAATCTCGCAGGCAGCATCACGATCGCGCGGAGCAGCGCGAACATACCCTCGACCGCGATTCCGAGCAGGCGGAACGGCAGCAGCAGCAGCCACACGACCGGCCACGCGAACAGCGCAACGATCGCGAGCGGCCAGCACACAGCAAGCAGCAGCAACCACAGGAGGAACTTCATCATGCGAATAATCTAACATTGATGACATGTCGCGCGCACTCCGAATCCTGCTCATCGCCCTGGCCGCATTCGCACTGTTCCACTGGTGGCCCGGGCATCGCGAGGTCGTGCCGGACATCGCGGATACGGCGGGCGGCCAGGTGGAACTGTCACCGCGCGGGGTGCCAACCGCGCGCTACCCGGTCTTCCTGCCGGCCGAGGCGGTGGCAACACTTGAAGCCATCGAGCGCGGAGGGCCGTTCCCGTACCCGCGCGACGGCATCGTGTTCCAGAACCGCGAGCACCGGTTACCCGGGCGGTCCCGCGGCTACTACCGCGAGTACACTGTCCCGACCCCCGGCTCCGACGACCGCGGCGCAAGGCGTATCGTCGCCGGTGGTGACCCGCCCGAGGTTTTTTACTACACCGACGACCACTACCGGTCGTTCCGGAACGTGGAGGTCAATCGGTGAGCGAAAAGCCCGTGAAGGGGAATCACTTCGGTCCAGGACCGGTATACGTGACGCCGCTCAGCGATGCGGCGGCGGCCGCCATCTGCGTGCTCGCCCGCTCACGCGGCTTCGACTGTACTCGCGTCGACCTGTCCGGCTGCCTCGAGAAAAGCGAACTGCTCACGCGCATCGCGAAGGCACTGGAATTTCCAGCCTGGTTCGGCAACAACTGGGACGCGCTGGCGGATTGCATCACCGACCTCGGCTGGCGGCCGGCCGTGGGCTACGTGCTGATACTCGAGAACGCGGCCGAACTGCAGCAAGTCCAGCCCGAAGTGTTCGATACGGCGCTCGCCATCCTCGCCGACGCGGCAGTGGCCTGGAAGGCGCGTGGCGCGACCTTCCGCACCTTTGTCAGCGTCACGCACCCGCAGGCGAACTGATTTCGTCGGATCGCGTGCCGTGCCGCCGCTCAGCGCCTGGTCGCGCGGCCGCGCCGCGCCGTCTTGCGAACTTTGGCCTTCGCTTTCCGCGTCGACGCCCTTACTTTCGTGCGGGCGACCTTCTTGCGGGTAGCTGGCTTACGGGTCGCAGCTGTTGCCTTGCGGACTGCGGCCTTGGCCTTGCGCGCTGCCACCTTCTTCTTCGCAGCCTTGCGCCTCTTTGCCGCCTTCGGTGCCGCCTGCCGCTCGCCGACCTTGCGGGCGTCCTGCGCCGCCTTTCTCAAGATCGTCATCGCCCGAGTCAGGTCACCCGCGATGCGCTCGCGTGCCGCCTTCAGGACTTCCGCCTGTTCGCGCGCCAGGTCCCGAACACTTCCGGTGTAGGCGATGCGCTCGATCTGGGCGGCGGCGTCCGTCAACCCGTCATTGACGATGTCGGCCTGCAACTCGATCAGGCTCTGCACAGTCCCTTGCGATATGGACGTGAGCTTGACGCCCGAGCGCGCCAGCGCGCGCACTCGTCCGTTGAGTGACCGAATGCGTGCCGCGGACTTCACCGCGGCCTGGCGTGCGGCCGCGAGCCGCGACGTCCGCAAATGCTCGGCGAGCTCCGCGAGGCCTTTCGTCTGTTCGTCCAGAAAGTCGTCCGTTCCGGCATGCATGGGCGCCACCTCCGATGGGTATGGCCACGGAAACCCGTGGTCACGGTTCCCAACATACGCCGCTGCCAGCGCTGGTCAATCCTCCGGACGCCGATCCGCCCGGGATTGCCCGCCGATTTTCCCAATGGACGGCGAGCGACTATATTCCGGGTCCACCTGCGCTCGGCGCCTGACACGGAGCCCTGGGTTCGCCGATGCACACCGTCCAGCCCCCGAACTCGCCGCCGCCCGAGGACGTTGCCGTCGTTGTCGGCGCGACGGGAGGCCTGGGTTCGGCGCTGCTGGCGGAACTGGGGCGCGATTCGCGCTACGGTCTGCTCTTCGGTCTTTCGCGAACGCCGCCGTCGGCGACTGCGGGACGGGTTGTACCGGGTTACGTTGACCTCACGGACGAAGCCAGTATCGAGGCCGCGGCAGCGCAGGCGAGGATCCTTGGCGCCGTGCGGCTGGTGATCGTCGCTACCGGACTGCTGCACGACGATGCGGCGCGGCCCGAGCGGCAATGGGAAGAGCTGCGGCCGGAGGGGCTCATGAAGCTGTTCGCTGTCAATTCGATCGGTCCGGCGCTGGTGGCCAAGCACTTCCTGCCCCTGCTGCCGCGCCATGGTCGCTCGGTCTTCGCTTCAATCTCCGCACGGGTCGGCAGCATCGAGGACAATCGGCTTGGCGGTTGGTATTCGTACCGGACGTCAAAGGCAGCACTGAACATGTTGCTGAAGACGTTTTCGATCGAACTCAAACGTCGGGCCCCGTCGGCGATCTGTGTCGGCCTGCACCCGGGCACGGTTGACACCGCCCTGTCGAAGCCGTTCCAGGGCAGGGTCGCAACTGGAAAGCTATTCAGTCCGGCACAATCGGCAGTACACCTGCTGCGGGTGATCGATCAGTTGACCCCGGCCGACAGCGGCGGAGTGTTCGCCTGGGACGGTTCGCGAATTCCAGCATGAACTCAGGACAATCAAAGGAACAATCAATGCTCAAGCTCCACGGATTCCCGGTCAGCAACTACACCAACATGGTGGCGTTCGCGCTGCTCGAGAAAGGCGTGCCGTTCGAATATGTGCTGACGATGCCTGAGCAAGGCACCGAGTTCCTTGCAAAGAGTCCGCGCGGCAAAGTGCCGTTTCTCGAGACCCCGCGGGGCTATATCAACGAAACCAGCGTGATCCTCGACTACCTGGAGGACGCGGGGCAGGGCAAGCCGCTGCTTCCGCCGGACCCGTACGACCGAGCGCTGGCGCGCTCGCTCATGAAGGAAATCGAGATCTACATCGAGCTGCCAGCGCGCAGCTGCTTCGCCGAGGCCTTCTTCGGCGGCAAGGTGCCCGATGCGATCAAGGCGAAGTCGCGCGACGACCTGATTGCGGGATTCGCGACGCTGAAGCGCCACGGCAAGTTTTCGCCATACGTCGCGGGCGACATGCTCACGATCGCCGACGTGATGTTTCTCTACAGCGTGGACCTCGCGGCGGGGGTCGCCAAGCAGCTCTTCGGTCTCGACCTGCTGCGCGACATGCCGGCCGCGCAAGCGCTGCTGCTGCAACTCGGGGAGAATCCGCACGCGAAGTCGATCGCGACGACCCGGGATGCGGGCATGCCGGGATTCATCGCCGCGATGCGCGCCAGGTTCCAGGGCGCCGGCTAGACCCCGGCACCCCGCAGCAAAAGGATTTCGTTGCAGCAGACGACACGCAGTCGCCGGGAAGGGGGCAGCCTCAACATGAACGAACCGGGATTCGTGCCACTTGCCGAACGGGAGGAGTTGTCCCCCGAGGTCATGCAACAGCGCGTCGACGCGTTCGAGGCACACCTGCAGCGGCGGCGCACGGTGCGGCAGTTCTCGGATCGTCCCGTGCCGCGCTCCGTCATCGAGAAATGCCTGCTTGCGGCCGGGTCGGCGCCGAGTGGGGCGCACCAGCAGCCGTGGCATTTCGTCGCGATTTCGGACCCGGCGCTAAAGTCGCGCATACGTGCAGCGGCCGAGGGGGAGGAGCGCAGGTTCTATCAGGAGCGGGCGCCGCAGGAATGGCTGGACGCATTGCGCCCGCTGGGCACTGACGAGCACAAGCCGTACCTGGAGACGGCGCCGTGGCTGATCGCCGTGTTCCTGCGACGATTCACCCGGTTGCCGGACGGCCGCAAGCTGAAGCACTACTACACCGACGAATCGGTCGGCATTGCCACCGGATTCCTGATCGCGGCAGTGCACGCAGCGGGCCTCGCCTCGCTCACGCACACACCGAGCCCGATGGGGTTCCTGACCGAGATTCTCGGTCGCCCGAAGGACATCGAACGCCCGTTCCTGCTGCTGGTGGTCGGCTATCCTGGCGCCGACGCGCGCGTGCCGGACATTACGCGAAAGCCGCTAGGCGAGATCGCCACTTTTCTGCCGCCCTCAGGCGACCGTGTTCCACCTCGTGGCCGAGGCTCAGTTGGCTAGTGCGTCGCTATGAGGCAGGTTGGCCATTCGCCTCGGACGTCGTCGCGAGACGCGCCTCCGCTGCTGCGATCATCGCCTGGAAGCGCGGGTCACCGCGCAGTGGATCGAGATCCGGATCGACCTTGGCGTGATTCAGCCTGTTGATGTATGCGGTCTCAAAAACCGGACCGAGCAGTTCGATCGCGGCTTCGGTCTCTTTTGAAATCGTGAGCGCACAGGCGAAGTTGTAGCGCATGTTCATGTTGTCTGGATCGATCAGCAGCGCGCGATTGATCCACTCCTTCGCGCGCTCGACATCCCCGAGGACTGAGAGCGCTGACACTCCATAGCCCATGGCCGAACCGTTGTTGTCGTCCTGCGCGAGAATTGTCTCGGCGCGAGCCAGCGTGATCCGGGCCGCCCGCTGCGCATCGTTCACATTGCCTGTGGCGGAGTAGCAGGTGATCAACATTGCCGGCGAATTGACGTCGGTCACCATCAAGGCCATCGCTTTTTCGTAATAGGGAATGGCGTCGCCCATGCGACGCTGCCGCACCCTCAGGTACGCGACCGACTTGTTCACTTCGTAGGACTCGGGATCCAGGCGGAGAGCTACGTCGAGCTCAGCGGACGCTTCGTCATTGCGGCCATACTGGGAAAGTATCCTGGCCTTTACCGCATGCGCCTCGGCCAGGTTCGAATCCAGCGAAAGCGCGCGTTCTGCGGCCGTCATGCCGTCATCGCCGCT
Organism: uncultured Gammaproteobacteria bacterium; assembly: GCA_963732415.1. Taxonomy (GTDB): domain Bacteria; phylum Pseudomonadota; class Gammaproteobacteria; order Steroidobacterales; family Steroidobacteraceae; genus RPQJ01. Next base: position 266,363 of record CAVSZK010000015.1, on the reverse strand, counting down.
CCTGCCATGACTGAAGCGCAACAGCATCTGCCCAAGGGCCATCAGTGCCCAGGCGCGCGAATAGTTCGGATCGATCTGCGTTGCGCGGCTGCAAAGGCGAATGCTTGCTTCGGCACGTCGGGGGTCGCTCTCGATTCCAGTGGCGTAGTTCCGGCGTGCCATCAAGTAAAGGTTGTAGGCATCGACATTCTCGGTGCCACGCTGCTCGATCGCCTTCTTCTCCTCCGGCAGCAGCTTCAGTTTCAGCGCCTTGACGATGGCCTGCGAGATCTCGTCCTGCAGGCTGAAGATGTCGTTCAGGTCACGGTCATATCGTTCTGCCCAGATGCTGTCGTTGCTCGCGCCGTCCACGAGCTGCGCGGTGATCCGCACTCGTCCACCGGCCCTGCGAACGCTGCCTTCGAGCACGTGGCTCACTTTCAGTTCGCGCGCGACCTTGGGCACGTCGACCTTCAAGCCCTTGTACAGGAAGGCACTGTTACGGGAAGCCACCGCCAGCGCCGAGACCTTGCTCAGGTCCGTGATGATGTCCTCGCTGATGCCGTCGGAGAAATACTCCTGCTCGACGTCACCACTCATGTTCGCGAAGGGCAGCACGCAGATCGCGAGGCGCGAAGCAGGCTCGTCAATGCGTGGGGCGGGACTCTCGACCGCGCCCCCGACTCGAGTGGCGCCGTTGCGCGCAATCATTGCCGTGAGCGCGCGCAGCAAGGACTGGAACTGCGCGCTGGCAGTGTCCTCATTCCAACCGTCGAGCTCGGTCGTATGTATGGCCCGCACGTCCATCGGCAGGATGGCGCTGTCGAATCTCACCGGGACCAGCGTGCCGCGGTCCGCCGCCTCGCGGGCCTCGCCCCGTACCCAGCGCGATGTCGCCGAGGTCGGGGTCCAGACCACGAGCACGGCTCTGGCGGCTTTCAGTTCCGCCTCGATCTGGTCGTCGAACTGCTGACCGGCGTCGATCGCGGGGTCCCACCACACCGACCAGCCCTGCGCCTCGATCGCTGCCACCAGCGGCGCGACCCGCGCCTTGTCGCTGCGGGCGTAGGAAACGAAGACGTCAGCCATGGGCTTGTGTCCCTGAATCGGCCGTCGCCGCGAGACGGGCCTCGGCTGCCGCGATCATCGCCTGGAAGCGCGGGTCTTCGCGTAAAGGATCGAGGTCCGGATCCACCTTGGCGTGATTGAGGAAGCCGATTGGAATTCTCTCAAACGCGGGACCGAGCAGGTCGAGCGCCGAATCCACCTCGTTCGCAAACGCGCCGAGCGCGCACGCGAAGTTGTACCGCATGTTCATGTTGTCCGGATCGATCAGCAGCGCGCGATTGATCCATTCCTTGGCGCGCTCCACCTGGCCGAGGGTTACAAGCCCGCTCACGCCGTATCCCATCGCTGACCCGTTCTTTGCATCCTGCGCCAGGGTCTTTTCTGCCCTGGAGACGGTGATCTGCGCCACGCGCAGGGCGTCCTGGCGATTGCCAACCGCGATATAGCAGGTGATCAACATGCACGGCGAATGCGCGTCGGTCTCCATGAGCGTGGTTGCCTTTTCCCAATAGCGAATGGCCTCGTCAAGCCGGTGCTGCCGGAAGAAGACAAATGCCGCCGAAGTGTTGACCTCGTGGGACTCAGGGTCCAGGCGCAGCGCAATACTGATCTCAGCGGACGCCTCTTCGTGCTTGCTGTTCTCCCCGAAGTAGCTGGCCTTGACGGCATGCGCCTCGGCCAGGTTGGCGTCCAGTGCGAGGGCCCGCTCTGCAGCGGCCAGGCCACCGTCGCCTCTGCCACCATGGTCGAAACGCAGAGCCATCTGACCGAGGGCCATCAGTGCCCAGGCTCGAGCGTAGTCAGGGTCGATTTCGGTTGCGCGGTTGCACATTCGAATTATCGCTTCGTCCCGCCTGACGTCGCCGACGTTGCCGGCAATGTAGTACTGGCGCGCCATCAGGTAGAGGTTGTAGGCCTCTACATTGTCCGTGCCGCGCTGCTCGATGGCCTTCTTTTCCCTGGGCAGGAGCTTGAGCTTCAGTGCCTTGACGATCGCCTGCGAGATCTCGTCCTGCAGCTCGAAGATGTCGTTCAAGTCCCGGTCGTAGCGTTCGGCCCAGACCTGGCTGTCCCTTACGCCGTCGATCAGCTGTGCAGTGATGCGCACCCGGCCGCCGGACTTGCGTACGCTGCCCTCCAGAACATGGTTCACGCTGAGTTGCCGGGCGACCTGCGACAACGCCACGGCCTTTCCCTTGAAAGTGAAGGCGGTATTGCGCGAAACCACGGACAGGGCCGAGACCTTGGTCAGGTCCGTGATGATGTCCTCGGTGATCCCGTCACTGAAGTACTCCTGCTCCGGATCGCCGCTCATGTTGGCGAACGGCAGAACGCAGATCGAGTTGGCTGCAGGAGCCGTGGACGGCGTGGCAGCCGGCGACATGGCGGCGGCGCCCGGAGCCGGGGAGGCATTCGCGGCCGCCGGCGTCTTCGCGCCATGGCGACTGATCATGGCGCCCAGAGCACGCAGCAGCTCCTGGACTTGCGGGCTGCCCGAATCGTCGCCCCAGCCGTCCAGGTCGGTCGTGTGGATGGCGCGTACGTCGATCGGCAGTTCGGCGTTCGCGAAACGCACGGGGACCAGCACGCCGCGATCGGCGGCATCCCGCGCCTCGCCGCGTACCCAGCGGGATTCCACCGAGTTCGGCGTCCAGACCACGACCACGGCGGCGGCGGCCTTGAGTTCCGCGGCGATCTGGCGATCAAATTCCTGCCCGGCCGCGATGTCGGGGTCCCACCACACCGACCAGCCCTGCGCCTCTAACGCCGCCACCAGCGGCGCGACCCGCGCCTTGTCGCTGCGGGCGTAGGAAACGAAGACGTCAGCCATGCCTGTGAGACCTCACCTGGATTTTCCGCGGATTCGCCAGCGGGGCAGTAGCTTAACCCGGCTTCGGGCAGGGCGGAGCGACCTTGTGGACTGGATCGTACGGCTGTTCGCCCGCGCAGCGGGTTACGCCTGCCGCCCAATTTGAGATACTGCCCGGGCAATCTGCCGGCCGAGGCACACGGGCTGGCCTCGTCCACCGAACAGCAAGGAACAATTCATGACCGATGCCACACCGGGCGCCGCGCCCGCAGGACCCCCGCCTTCGCTCATCAGTTACACGCACTGGATGTATGCGCTGCACGCCGCGAGCGCGCTGATGGGCGTGTTCACCGGCGCTGCGATCGTCACGCAGTTCGTTTTCGGCATTCCGTCGATTATCGCCGTGGTCATGAACTACGTGAAGCGTGACGACGCCCGCGGCACCTGGCTCGAGTCGCACTTCAGCTGGCAGCTGCGAACATTCTGGTTCGCATTGCTGGCCTTCCTGCTCATCGGGCTCTTCTCGGCGCCGCTGGTTCTGCTGATGGGTCTTGGTATCGTGACCTGGATCCTCGGTGCGTTCGTCGTCGGCATCTGGATCATCTATCGCGTTGCCCGCGGCTGGCTGCGCCTGAACGACGGCCGCGCCGTCTAGAAGGGGGGATCATCATGAACATCGAACAGGACAAGGTCGTCCTCATCCACTACACGCTCACTGACGAGGCCGGCAAGGTGCTCGACAGTTCCACCGGCGGCGAGCCGCTTGCCTACCTGCACGGCCAGGGCAACATCATCTCGGGTCTCGAGAGCGCGTTGAACGGCAAGCAGGCCGGCGACAAGCTCAATGTTCGCGTCGAGCCGGCCGATGGCTACGGCGTGCGCGACGACGCGCTGGTGCAGCAGGTTCCGCGCCGGCAGTTCGGCGGCGCCGACCTGAAGCCCGGCATGCAGTTCCATGCGCAGACGTCGCAAGGGCATGCACGCGTGGTGACTGTCTCACGCATCGCCGGCGACATGGTGACCGTGGACGGCAATCACCCGCTCGCAGGCGAAGTGCTCCACTTCGACGTGGAGGTCGCCGACGTGCGCGATGCCACGCAGGAGGAACTCGAGCACGGACACGTGCACGGCCCCGGCGGGCACCACCACCACGGCTGACGCAGCGCGCGGTGGCCCGCGGATGCGGGCGGACCGCCGCGGGCTTATCGTTCCGGCTGTAGCGGACGGTCCAGCGCCGCAAGCGTCGGTGGGTCGCGTCCGTACACGTCGTTCTGGAAGATCACCCGCCCGTCGGTCGTCGGCTGTGCGGTCCAGTAGAGGATCAGCACCGGTACGGGAGTCGCGAGATTGACGGTCTTCGTCGTCTTCGACGCCACGACGTCCGCGATGGCAACAGAGTTCCAGCGCACCGGATCGTTCAGCACCAGTTCCGCCAGCTCGAAAGCCTTCTGCACACGGATGCACCCCGAGCTGAACGTGCGTTCGTCCCTGTCGAACAGCGCCTTGGTCGGCGTGTCGTGCAGGTACACCGAGTACCGGTTCGGAAACATGATCTTGACCAGTCCGAGCGCGTTGTCGTCGCCCGGGTCCTGTCGCAGCTGATAGGGCGGCAGCCGGCCGGAACCGTAGGCCTTCCAGTTGACTGAAGACGGATCGACCTCGCGACCTTTCGAATCGATGACGCGGATGTGGTTGCGCTTCAGGTAGCCAGGGTCCTTCTTCAGGATGGGCAGCTTGTCCTTTACAAGGATGCCTGGCGGGATGGTCCAGGTCGGGTTGAATACCACGTAGGTGATCAGCGACTTGAAGATCGGCGTCTCGCGGTACGGGCGGCCGACGATGACTTTCGAAGCCCACACGGGTTCGTCGTCGCGAAACCAGGAGACCTTAAAGGCCGCTACGTCCACCAGCACGAAGTCCCCCTTGAGTTCGTGCATCACCCAGCGGGCGCGCTCCATGTTGACGCGGATCTGGTCGATGCGCGCTGAGATTGGAACGTTCAGAGCGGCCAGCGTACCGGCGCCGACGATCCCGTCCGCGGTGATCCCGTGGCGGTCCTGGAAGCTCTTAACGGCGACCTCGAGTTCGGCGTCGTAGCCCGTGTCATCAGCAGTCAGCGGCGCCTTGAAGTCTCCGGTCACTGCAAGGCGTTGCCGCAGGGCCGGTACCCGCGGATCGCTGTCCCCCAGTCGCAGCACCGGTCCTGCAGCAATCGTCTCCCAGCCGCCCGCATCCCGAAGCGCGTAGTACTCCCGCAACCGGTCGCGGCCGCGCTGGTACCAGGGGTTCTGTGGCCGGGCCCGCTCGAACGATTCACGGATCGCGCCGGCAGCGATGGCTTCCCTCAATCTCTCGGTGGCGCTCTGCACGTCGAGTGGGCGCGGCGGGAAGTTCCACTCGGTGCTGAGCTTCTCCGGGTCCGCCTTGCCGAAGTAGAGGTGGTAGAGCGCGAGAATCATCGAGTCAGTCGCCAGCAGGTCGAGATCCGCCTGCTCGGTCGGCGGCAGGACGTTGCCACCGCGCAGCTCGGTGCGGAACGCCTGCAACTCTGCAATGTGGTAGTCGAGGGGCTCGAGCCCGTCGTACTTGAGTTCCGCGACGGCGGCGACGAGAGCGTCGAGGCGTGCCGGGTCCTGCCATTGTGGCTCGAACTGCGAAGACTCGTAATAACGTGCAACACCGTCGCTTAGCACGATCCGGGCACCGCGCACCATGGGCAGCAGTGCGCCCGGATCGGCGTCGTAGCGCAGGCGATCAACGCGCTCGCGGATGGCCTCGCGCACCGAGGAAGATGACGCCGCCGGCGACTGCGCGTATGCCTCGGATGTCAGGCAGACAAATGCGAGCAGCAGGATCGCGACAAATCGTTTCACGTGGTCACTCGGTTGTTCGAGGAATCACTCCCACGCGCTGGTGGAACAGGCACCAGTGTACGCGTCGCCCGGTCCTGCGGCTGTTTCGAGGACCGCTAGCGTGAGTCGACGACGACTGCGCCCAGGTCGTAGTCGTCGGCCGAGGTGATCTCGACGTCCGCCCAGTCACCAGCCGCCAGCTGGCCAGCGCCGAGTATGCGCACCACGCCGTCGATCTCGGGCGCGTCGGCCGTCGAGCGAGCGATGGCGCCTTCATCGCTAACCGAATCCACCAGTACGCGCATGCGGCGGCCGACTTTTGCGGCGAGCTTCTCCGCGCTGATTGCAGCAGCAAGCTCCATGAAACGGTCGTGGCGTTCCTGCTTCACTTCTTCGGGCACGTGATCGACCAGCGCGTTCGCTGCGGCGCCATTGACCGGCGAATACTTGAAACAGCCGACTCGATCGAGCCGTGCCTCCTGCAGCCAGTCGAGCAGGACCTGGAAGTCCTCCTCGGTTTCGCCGGGGAAGCCGACGATGAAGGTGCTGCGGATTGCGATGTCCGGGCAGGTTTCGCGCCAGGCACGGATACGGGCCAGCGCATTTTCCGCGTGCGCCGGCCGCTTCATCAGCTTGAGCACCCGCGGGCTGCCGTGCTGAAAGGGGATGTCCAGGTACGGCAGGACCTTGCCCTCGGCCATCAGCGGGATGACTTCGTCCACGTGCGGGTACGGGTACACGTAATGCAACCGTACCCACGCACCCAGCGAGCCCAGCGACCTCGCCAGGTCCGTGAAGCGCGCCTTGACCGGCTTGCCGCCCCAGAATCCGGTCGCATACTTCAGATCTGCACCGTACGCGCTGGTGTCCTGCGAGATCACGAGCAGTTCCTTGACGCCGGCGTGCACCAGGCGCTCTGCCTCGAGCATCACCTCGCCGATCGGGCGGCTGGCCAGGTCGCCGCGCAGCGACGGAATGATGCAGAAGGTGCAGCGGTGATTGCAGCCTTCCGAAATCTTCAGGTACGCGTAGTGGCGCGGCGTGAGGCGAATGCCCTGCGGCGGAACCAGGTCGACGAACGGATCATGCAGCGGCGGCAACTGCTCGTGCACCGCGGTCATGACCTCCTCATATGCGTGCGGCCCGGTGACCTTGAGCACGCTCGGGTGTCGGTCGGTGATGGTCTCGGGCTTTGCGCCGAGGCAGCCGGTCACGATCACCTTGCCGTTGCGCGCGACCGCCTCGCCGATGGCCTCAAGCGACTCGTGGATGGCGTCGTCGATGAACCCGCAGGTGTTCACTACCACGAGGTTCGCATCCTCGTAGGAGCCAACCACGTCGTAGCCTTCCGCACGCAGTCGCGTGAGGATGCGTTCGGAATCCACCAGCGCCTTTGGGCAGCCGAGGGAAACGAAGCCTATTTTCGGGGCGGATGACAATGGATCAATGGCCGGCCGGTGGCGAATGATGGGACGGTGTCGGGGCGCCGATCGGCTGCTGGCGCGCTACTCGAACGAGCAGCCGCCACCGCCACACACCGGGGTGCCGCACGGGCCGGTGTCACAGGGACGCTCGTAACTGCTGCCGAGTGAGCCGGTGAGCACATTGCCGCCGGTGATCAGGCGCTCGACCTTAGACTTGCCTGGCGTGCCGCCGAGCGGAATGCCGGCCCTGCCGCACAGCTCGCCCCAGGTCGTGACGGACTCGGCCATCTTGTGGCTGACCTCGATGACGCGGCCGTTGGCGGGGCAGTGGTAGTCGTAGGTTGGCATGGACGTGATTCGCGTTTCAGCCGAAACGGCCGGCATTCTATTGCAAAGCGCCGTGCCAGGCACGGAGAGCGACGACCAGGGTCTTACTCCAGCGCGTACAGGTTCCCGTCCATGCTGCCCACGTACACCACGCCGCCATCCACGGCCGGCGAGCCCATGATCGCACCCACCGAAACGAACCGATAGAAATCGATGTACATGTCCTCGAAGTCGCCGAAGACCGGCGCAAAAGCTTCGGGTTTCAGGCGCCCGTCGGCATCCTGGATCTGCATCGGGTCGTGCTTTGACGCCTCGGTCTGGAACTGCCAGGCGAGCTGTCCGGTTTTGGCGTCCACCGCGTACAGCCGTCCGTTGTGGCTGCCGAAGTACGCAAGGCCGCCCGCCAGCGCCGCTGACGAGAACACGTAGGCCTTCGCGTCGAAGTTGAACTTGAGCCGGCCAGTGCGTGCATCAATGGCCATGAATCGCGAACTGTCGGAGGTGGCGGCATAGACGGTCCCGTTGCGAACCGCAGGCGTGCCATTCACCCACGACTTGCTGGTCGGGTAGTCCCACTTCTTTTGGCCGGTCGCGGCGTCGAGCGCATAGACGTGCGCGTCGCGGCTGCCCACGTACACGGTGCCGTCGACCACTGCCGGCGAGGACTGGAACCCGACCTGGTTGTGGATTGCCGGATCCTGGCCTCCGCGGAACATCCATTTCTGCTGCCCGCTGGCTGCGTCGATTGCGTACATGCACCCGTCCCAGCTGCCTATGTACACGGTGCCGTTCGCGACCGCGGGCGAGGCATGCACGACGTCGCCGGTCTGGAACTTCCACTGCAGCACGCCGCTCTTCGCATCCACCGCGTAGACACCGCCATCGCCGCTGCCAAAATACACCGTGCCATCCACGACGGCCGGTGACGAGGTGAACAAGTCCCATGCGTCGGGGATCGTCTGGGCCGCGGACGGGTAGCCGTGCAGGTTCCTTGCCTCGAACTTGCGCTCGTACTCGGCCGCGAACACCCAGCGGGGTTGTCCGGTCGCAACGTCGATCGCGGCGAGCGAGCCCGTCGAGGAGACGAAGTACACCGTGCCGTCGGCCACGGCCGGCGACGACGCGATGGGCATGCGCGACTTGAAGTTCCACTTCTCCTTGCCCGTCTGCTGGTCGATGGCGTGCAGGTGCCCGCTCATGCTGCCGATGTAAACCACTCCGTCGGCGATCGCCGGCGTGGTGACGATTGGGCCCGCGGTCTTGAACGCCCACTTCACAGTCGGCATCGACGTCGGGCCGGGCGATGGGTACACGCCGGTGCGCGCCGCGTCCGCATGGAACATCGACTGCGCGGCCGCAGGCGTCGTCGCGGCGAGCAGCAGCATGGCGACGAGGTGCTTCATGCGGGTACCCCTGGGGCGTGGCGCCGTATTCCGGCTTCGATTATGGCTGCTCCGCTGCGCTTGTCCGAAGCTGGTTCAGGTCTGGGCTTCGCACGCCGGCGGCCGTATGCATCGCAGGGTGATAAAACTATCTACCAAATCGATCAATAGGTTCTCAAATACTCATTTTATTATCGATCGGATCAAGCCTATTGTTTCGGTAAGGCTGAAAAGGAGGTTCGATATGATCGAGATTCGACGTTCCAGTGACCGTGGCTACGCTGACCATGGCTGGCTTCGCTCCTACCATTCCTTCTCTTTCGCCGACTACTGGGACCCGCAGCACGTCGAGTTCGGCGCACTGCGCGTGATCAATGAAGACCGTGTCTCGCCAGGCGCAGGTTTCAGCACGCACGGTCACCGCGACATGGAAATCGTAAGCTACGTGCTCGAGGGCGAACTCGCGCACAAGGATTCGACCGGTACCAGTTCCGTCATCCGGCCTGGCGACGTCCAGCGCATGAGTGCGGGCCGCGGTGTGCAGCACAGTGAATTCAACAATTCGCAGCAGGAACCGGTCCACTTCCTGCAGATCTGGATCCAGCCGAACGTGCTCGGAATCGCCCCGGGCTATGAGCAGAAGTATTTCGCAGCCGAACAGAAGCGCGGCCAATTGCGGCTCGTAGCGTCGCCCGACGGCGCGAACGGTTCGGTCGTGATACGCCAGGACGCCAGCATGTACGCCGGACTGTTCGACGGCGCCGAACAGGCCAGCCTCGAGGTCGCAGCAGATCGCCGCACCTACGTTCACGTGGCCCGTGGCAAGATCGTTGCGAACGGTGAGGCACTCGCTGCCGGAGACGCACTGAAGCTTGCAGGTACGACGAGACTCGACCTGTCCAGTGGCGCCGATGCGGAAGTGCTGGTCTTCGACCTTCCCGGTTAAAACCGTCACGATGTCAGGACAAAGTCGGCAGGGGAACGATCACATGTACACGCTCTATTACTCACCTGGAACGGCCAGCATGGTCGTTCACCTGGCCCTGCTCGAAATCGGCGTACCGCATCGACTCGAGAAGGTCGACTTCGACAAGGACGCGCAGCACGACGCCGAATACCTGCGCCTCAACCCGCGCGGGCAAGTGCCGACGCTGGTAATCGACGGCAAGCCGTATTTCGAATCGGCAGCCCTGCTGATGATCCTTGCCGAGCTTCATCCTGAGGCACGACTCGCGCCGCCTGCGGGAAGCGCGCTGCGGGCGGACTGGTACCAGTGGATCGCCTTCTTCACCAATGCGCTCGGATCTGCCTATCGCTACTGGTTTTATCCACCGGACCTCGGTTCTGAGCAGCACCCGCCAACTGTGCGCGACGCGCTGCGCCGGAAGATCGAGGATTCGTGGGCCCTGGTGGACGAGCACCTCGCGGCCAATGGCCCGTACATGCTGGGCGCCGGTTTTTCCGGCGTGGACCTGCTCGCGCTGATGTACATGCGCTGGTCGCGCAACATGCCCCGGCCCGCGACGGAATGGCCGGCGCTCAACAGGTTTGCGGGGCTCATGCGCGCGCGACCGAGCTGGTCGCGGCTGTGCGATATCGAGGGACTGACCGACTGGCGTGCGTGAGGCCGTTCAGAGGCGTATCCGGCGCCAGGCGCCGGAGCGCCATCGAAGGTAGAGCGCGCTGCCGAGCAGCACCACGTAGGTGAGCATCGCCAGCCAGCCGCCCACGGCACCGAGGCCGAACTGCGGCAGCCCGTCAAACCATCCCTGGCCCGGGGCAAACGACAGCATGTATGCAAGCGGCACGAACACGCCCCAGGCCAGGACGAAGAAGATCGCTGCGGGAAACCTGACGTCGCCCGCACCGCGCAGCGCGAACCCGGAGCCGAGGTTGAGGCCGTCGAACAGCTGGTAGCCGGCCGCGATCCACAACAGTATCGAGCCCAGCCGCACGACCTCCGCACCGTGCGGATCCCCCGTGGTCACGAACGCCGGCATCAGCCATGGCCCGAGCGCGGCGAGCGCGACACCCACGACGCCCATGTATACGACCGTCATCCTGATCACCGCGTTGCCGAGCTGCCGCGCCCATTCACGGTCGCCGGCGCCGATTGCCTGGCCCACGAGCGTCGTGCCGGCAAGCGCGAGCCCGACTCCCGGGAGGTAGGAGACCGATGTCAGCATCACCACCACCTGCGTCGTTGCGCCATCTGCCGCGCCAAGCCGCACCTGCATGAGCTGGAACAGCGCCATGCCGAACAGGTCCGCCGCGTACATCGCACCCATCGGGAGCCCCAGCCTGAATTCCCGGACCAGGTTGGAGAGGTCAGGCCGCCAGGTGACGTGCGTCTTGTATACGCGGCGCAGGTCGGGACGCAGGAACATCCAGAGCGCAAATGCGACACCGAAGGCCATGCTTACGTTGGTGGCCCAGGCCGATCCCGCAATGCCCCAGCCGAATTCAAAGATGAACACCTGGTTCAGTGCCGCATTCACGATCGCGACCAGCGCCGTCGTCATCACGGTGACACGCGGCTGTGAGATGCCGTTGAAGAATCCGAGTACTGCCCACAGCGCGACGCCGATCGGGGCACCGAGCATGCGCGGCACCCAGAACTCGAGCGCCAGGCGCCCCAGTTCCTCGTCGAGTCCGAACGGCGCCAGCATCCAGCCGCCGCACCAGGCCAGGCCCACGAATACCGGTGTGGTCGCGAGCGCGCCCCACAGCGCAACCCAGGTAACGTGCCCGGCACGCCAGCGCCTGCGACTGCCTTCCGAGTGGGCGACGAAGGTCTGCACCGCGAGCCCGATCCCGCCCAGCAGCACGATGAAGAAGAACACCAGCCAGTAGATCGACGCCATCGCAGCCATCGCGATGGTCGAGATGTGGCCGACGAACCAGGTATCCGTGAGCCCGATTACCGCCTGCACGCTGCTGTTCAGCATCAGCGGCAGTGCGAGCGCGGCTATGGCGCGATAGTCGACCCGCGCTCGCCCGCGAATGTCGATCCGCCGCGCGGGCAGGGCGAGTTCGCCGGCCGCGCCCTGGCCCTCGCGTTCCAGGTGCTGGCTCGTGCCCGGCATCGGTGGTCAGCGGCGCATGTGCCGGTGTACGAAGTAGTAGTAGAGGCCCCAGAGGAAGAGCATCAGGCCGCCGCCCCAGAGCGTGATGCGGTGCAGGCTGCCCTCCATCAGCGCCTGGTCCTTGCCAGCGGTCACGCCGACCCAGACCAGCACCGTGCACCAGAGCGCGGATCCGGCCATCGTCGCCAGCGAGAACTTCCAGTAATTGAGCCGCACCACGCCTGCCGGGATGCCGATCAGGTGGCGGATGACGGGCAGGATGCGCGAGATGAACACGCCCATCGTCCCGAAGTGCGCGGCCCAGGCCTCGGCCTTCTGGATCTTGTCCGGCGTGATCATCACGTAGCGGCCGTAGCGCATCAGCAGCGGCCGGCCGAGCAGTCGCGAGGCCCAGTACATCACGCTCGCACCGACCCACGAGCCGATCGTGCCCGCGATCACGATGCCCGTGAGTGAAAAGGTGCCGTGCGCATGTGCGAGATAGGCAGCCGGCGGAATCACGAATTCGCTCGGTACCGGGAGGATTGAGCTCTCCGCCGCCATCAGCAGGGCGATGAGCAGGTACCCGCCCTGTTCGAGGGCGCCGAGGTACCAGTGCAGGATCGAGGTAATGAAGTCGCGCATCTGCGGGATGTCCGTGGCGGGTGCCGGTACGCCCAGGCGCGAGCGGCGGCACGACATTCTGCCAGATAGAGGGGCGCGAGCCGCGGCAGGATCGCGGTGTCGGACTGGTGCCTGTGATGCGACAATGCCGACCCCTTCAGCCCGACCCTGGATCGCAATCCATGCGACGCTCCCATCGATTGCTCGCCGGCATTCTGTTGACCACGTCGATGCTCGTTGCATGGCAGGCCGTCGGCGCGCCCGAAGACAATGCGAAGGCCCCGGCAGCGGCGGGTCCGGTGGTCGAGGCGATCGCCCCTGCCGATATCCTCGTGCAGGCTGACGCCGATGAGCGCTTCATCGAGGAGCAGCTGTCGCTGGCGCGACAGCCCGATCCAGCGAGCAAGCTGGTCCCTCGGCTCGATGCCCTGGCCGCCGGCGTTCTCAAGCTGTCTGATTCCTTCAAGCAGGACGAGTTGAGACTGCTTCCGGCCGTACGGTTGGAAAGCCTGGAGCGACACTGGATGTTCTACGACAGCCAGCTCGCCGAGTGGCGCGTGCAGTTGCAGCGCGTCACCGCCCGCTATTCCGAGGCGGCAGCGGATATGGCCAGTAAGCGAGCTGTCTGGGAGGCGACCCGGAGATCGGCCGGGGACTTGCCGCCGGCCCTGGCCAACCGAGTCGAGGCAGTTCTCGCGGAGATCACTCGGGCAGAGCAGGCGCTGTCGGGCCCGCTGGACAACCAGTTGAAGCTCGCGCGACGCGGCAATGCCGTGCGGCAGGAAATCGATTCCGGCGCGAAGGCCGTTGCGTCCGCGATCGACTACATCGACCGTCGCCTGTACATGATCGACTCGCCGCCGCTGTGGGAGGCCTGGGCGGAAAGCAAGCCGTCCACGCTAGGGTTGACCTCGCTGCGGATGGGGCTGCAGATCGAGAGCGACTTCGGATCGGAGTACTCCGCGGCGTACAAGGACAGACTGCGGGCGCTGCACATCGGCGCGTTGCTGTTGCTGCCGCTGATCATCTGGATCAGCCGCCGCAGCCGGAAGCTGGTGTCCAATCACCCGGAACTGAAATCGTCCGTGCACGCGCTGTTGCGCCCGATCTCGTCGTGGATGGTCGTAGTGCTGGTCGGCGTGCTTTTCCTGGAGCCGCACGCGCCGATCATCCGGCACCAGGCGGCTCTGCTGCTGGCGCTGATACCCGTGCTGCGACTGCTTCCTCAAAAGGTGTTCGCGGTACTGGGGCCGTGGCCGTATATCGCGACCGGGCTCTACCTGCTCTCGCAGCTCAGTTTCATTTTCGTGGGCGTGCCGCTGCTGCACAGGTTGTACCTGCTGGCGCTCGGCCTGCTCACCGTGGTGCCCGTGCTGTGGCTGCTACTGCGGCGCAACGGCCCTGGCCAGGGTGCCGGGCAGCCGAGGCAGTTCAAGACCGTGCGTGTCTTTGGCTGGCTGTCGGTGGCGGCCCTGTCGGTGGCGCTGGTCGCCAACCTGCTGGGCAACGTCTCGCTGGCGGAAATGCTTACGGACGGCGTGCTGGCCAGCGGCTACCTCGGCCTTGCCCTGTACGCAGGCGCATCGGTGCTGGGCGCGATCGTCGCGCTGCTGCTCGCGCGGCAGGGAATGACGCGCTTCAACCTCGTGCAGCAGCATGCCGGGCCACTGCTGCAGGCAATCGGCCGCCTTGTGAACGTGGCGGCCCTGTTCTCGTGGATCATCATCGTGCTGAACGAGTTCCGGGTCTATCGACCGATCGCGCAATGGATCAAGTCGGTACTCACCTACCCAATCGCGATCGGGCAAATATCGCTGACGCTCGGCAGCGTGCTGCTGTTCCTGGCTTCGCTTTGGGTGGCTTTCTGGCTCGCGAAGACCATGCGAGTCGTGCTGCGCGACGACGTGCTGCCGAAGATGGAGCTGCCGCGTGGCGTCGGCAACAGCGTGTCCACGCTCACCTACTATAGCGTCCTGATAGCCGGAATCATGATCGCGCTTGCCGCGTCCGGATTCCACGTGAGCCAGCTGGCGTTCGTGGTCGGCGCACTGAGCGTCGGCATCGGCTTTGGCCTGCAGGACGTGGTGAAGAACTTCGTCTCGGGACTGATCCTGATGTTCGAACGACCGATCCAGCCCGGCGACGTCATCGAGGTGTCCGGCACCTCGGGCAAGGTCCGCGAGATAGGCATGCGTGCGACCACGCTGACGACCTTCGAGGGTGCGGATGTAGTTGTGCCGAACGGCACGCTCCTCTCGGAGAAGTTGATCAACTGGACCTTGAGTAACAACAATCGCCGGATGGACGTTGACGTGGGCGTCGCCTATGGCAGCGACCCGCACCGTGTGCTTGCCCTTCTCGCGGAAGTCGCCAGGACCACCACGGGCGTGGCCGAGGAACCGGCTCCGGCCATCGTGTTCGCGGGTTTCGGCGCCAGTTCACTCGACTTTGCAGTACGCGCCTGGACCAATAACTTCGCTGATTGGGTCCTGACAAGGAGTCAGTTGACCGTCCGGATTCATGATGCGCTGAAGGATGCCGGCATCGAGATTCCGTTTCCGCAGCAAGACCTGCACCTGCGGAGCATTTCCCCCGAGGCGAGCGCGCAACTGAGGCCTCCCGCGTGAACTCGCTGGCCGGCAAGGTCGTGATCATTGCCGGCGCCCCGCACGCCAGCGGCTGATGCTGGTCGAGGCGGGCCTGCTGAGCACGGGCGTCGCGCTCGCAGCCGACGCGATCGCAGTGGCGGTCGCGCTGGTGGCCGCAATCAGTGCGCCCTGGCGCATCTGGCTCGAGGACCGGGAGCGGCAGTGGGTCTGGCTGTCGACCCTGGGGCTGCTGGTCGGGATCTGGTCGATGAAGGCAGGCTTCACTCCGGGGCTGTCGGTGCGCTTCCTGCTCGTTAGCGCGCTCACCCTGATGCACGGTTGGCAACTGGCTGTGATCGGGGCCGCGCTGGTGCTGGTCGTACTGAGCCTGGTCGGGCAGGCGGAGTGGGGCAGCTTCGGCGCCAACCTGCTGTGCATGGGCATCGTGCCGGCGCTGTCCACCGCCTGGCTGCACGAGCTTGTGCACTCAAGGCTGCCGCACAACTACTTCGTCTATTTCTTCGTCACGGTCTTCGCCGGCTCGGCGCTGGCATTCAATATCGCCGGCCTCGTGCGACTCGGCATGCTGGCCCTGAGCGGGTCGCTGGAGCTGGCGCACGTCGGGCCCGAATATCTCGCGATGCTCCCGTTTATGAGCTTCGGGGAGGCGTTCGCCAACGGGCTCGTGATGGCGATGGCGGTGGTGTACCGGCCGCAATGGGTGATGAGTTTCGACGATCGACTGTACCTGGCTCGTCGCGGGTAGCCTGGCTACTCGGCGCCATAATTGTTTTCGCTGCCGGCCAGTTACCGGCAGCCTTGCTGGCCACCCGCGGTCAGGCCGCCTTGTCCACCGTCGCGCCACCAATCGCGTTCGCCACCGCGTCGTCCACCCGCTCCAGCCACACGAACTCGACGTCGCGCTTGACGCTCTCGGGAATGTCCTCGAGGTCCTTGCGGTTGCGCGCCGGCAGCAGCACGGTACGGATTCCGGCGCGGTGCGCGGCGACGGTCTTCTCCTTGATGCCGCCGACCGGCAGCACGAGCCCGCGCAGGCTGATCTCGCCGGTCATCGCGACGTCATTGCGCACGGTACGGTTGGTGAGCAGCGAGACCAGTGCGGTGTAGATCGCCACGCCGGCGCTCGGGCCGTCCTTCGGGATCGCGCCTGCGGGCACATGCACGTGGATGTCGCTCTTCTCGAACAGCGCCGGGTCGAGCCCGAGCGCGTCGGACTGCGACTTCACCAGGCTGAGCGCGGCCTGCGCACTTTCCTTCATCACGTCGCCGAGCTGGCCGGTAAGGATCAGCGCGCCCTTGCCCGGCACGCGCGTCGCCTCGATGAACAGGATGTCGCCGCCGACCGGTGTCCAGGCAAGCCCCGTCGCCACGCCGGGCAGGCTCACGCGCATTGCCACCTCGTTTTCAAAACGCGGTGCGCCGAGGATCTCCGCGACGTCGGCCGCATCGATCTTGACCGCAGTGGCCTTGCCCTCGGCGACCCTGACGGCGACATTGCGCAGCACGGCACCGATCTCGCGCTCCAGGCTGCGGCATCCGGCCTCCCGCGTGTAGTCGCGTGCGATGCGAAGCAGCGCCTGGTCAGTGATCGCAGCTTGTCCGTCGGCGAGTCCATTGGCCTCGAGCTGGCGACGCACAAGGTAGCGGCGCGCAATCTCTACCTTCTCTTCCTCCGTGTAGCCGGTGAGCTCGATGATCTCCATGCGATCGCGCAGTGGCCCGGGGATCGTGTCGAGCTGGTTCGCGGTGGCGATGAACAGCACCTTGGAGAGGTCGAAGGGCACACCCAGGTAATTGTCGCGGAACGTGGAGTTCTGTTCGGGATCCAGTACCTCGAGCAACGCGGAGGCTGGATCGCCCTGGACGCCGCGGCCGAGCTTGTCGATCTCGTCGAGCATCAGCACGGGGTTGCGTGTGCCGGCCTTCTTGAGCGCCTGCGCGATGTTGCCCGGCAGCGCGCCGATATAGGTGCGCCGGTGGCCACGAATCTCGGCCTCGTCGTGCATGCCGCCCAGGCTGGTGCGCTGGAACTTGAGGCCCAGCGCGCGCGCAATGCTCTGGCCCAGCGAGGTCTTGCCCACGCCCGGCGGGCCGACGAAGCACAGGATGGGGCTGCGGCCCTGGGGATTGAGCTTCCGCACGGCCAGGTACTCGACGATGCGCTTCTTGATCTTGTCGAGCCCGTAGTGGTCCGCGTCGAGGATCCCGCGCGCACGCTGGATGTCGATCGACTCTTCGTCGAGCTTCGACCAAGGCATCGCGATCAGTGAGTCGAGGTACGTGCGTGCCATTGAATACTCGCCGCTCGCCTCGTTCATGCGTTCGAGGCGCTTCAGCTCCTTGCGCGTGTGTTCCTCGATCTCCTGGGGCATGCCCGCCTTCGTGATGGCCTCGTCCAGCTCGGCGACGTCGCCGCCTTCGCTGTCTCCCAGCTCCTTCTGGATCTGGCGCATCTGCTCGCGAAGCAGCATCTCGCGCTGCCGGTCGTCGATCGCGTCCTTGGTCTGCTGCTCGATCTGGCGCGACAGCTTCAGTACTTCTACCCGTCGGTTGAGGTGATCCGAGACGGCCTCGAGCCGGTCGCGGACATCCTCGACCTCGAGCAGCGCCTGCTTTTCGCGCGGGCCCACGTCCAGGAAGCTCGCGATCATGTCCGCGAGCGCCGAGGGCGATTCCATGGACTGAACGGCATTGGCGAGTTCGGCCGGCGCCTGGGGCAGCAGCGAGATGGCCTCGACCGCCTTCTGCTTCAGGTACAGGGTCCGGGCCTCCACCTCGGGGTGGTGGGAGCCAGTGTCGGGCAGGTATTCGACCCGAGCCACCAGGTACGGGAAACCGGCAACGTGGTCGAGCACCCGGAATCGCCGCTCACCCTGACAGACCAGGTGGCGGGTACCGTCGGGGGTAGTCACAAATCGGACCACCGACGCGACGGTACCGACGCGGTGCAGGTCGTCGAACCCGGGATCCTCGGTTTCCGGGGCCTTCTGCAGCAGGAACCCGACCTTGGTCTCGGCCCGGACCGCTTCCTCGGCGCCGGCGACTGTCTTCTCACGCTTGATGGCCACCGGCAGTATCACGCCCGGGAACAGGACGAGGTTGCGCACCGGCAGGATGATCAGCATGTCCTCGGGCAGGCCCGGCGCGCCTGCGGCCGGTGCTGACGAAGTCTGCTCGCTGTCGTTCGTGGTCATCGTGTGCCTCTCTCCGGGATATCCGGCCGATGGACCAGAGGTTGGGGCGACAACCACCGGTCTCAATGCCAACCGGTCACGTGCAGCGGCAGCGCCCCCCGCTCTCCGCCGTGCCATCGGGCAGGCTCGGCGCAGCGGTGCCGCCAGAGGTGCTAATCAATTACATAAATAAATTTGACTACATGGCAACTATCAAAAGTGAATCAGCCGGTTCCATTCAGATAAACTTTCCGGATGAAAACTGGATCGAAAGAGCGCTTCGGCCTGGAGTTCTACCGGCGTCACTACTTCAATCCGCGAACGCGGGTCGTGACCAGGAACGAGATGAAACGCCGGGCCGAGCACGTCGCCGCCTTCGTGCGCCATGGCGAACTCCCGGTTCGTTCGATCCTGGACGTCGGCTGCGGACTCGGACTGATGCGCAGGCAGCTGCTCGAACGGTTCCCGCGGGCTCGGTATGTCGGGCTTGAGGCGAGTAGCTATCTCTGCGAGCGCCATGGCTGGGAGCAGGGCTCCGCCGCCAACTTCGACCCTGGCCGGACCTTTGACCTCGTGATCTGCTACGACGTCCTCCAGTACCTGACCTCACGCGAGGCGGCCGCCGCCATCCGCAACCTCGGTCGACTCTGCGCCGGGGTGCTGCATTTCGGGGTGCTGACCAACGAGGACTGGGAACTCTACTGCGACCAGCAGACCACCGACCGCAATGTCAACCTGAGGCCCGGCGAGTGGTACCGCAAGCGGCTTGCCCGCGACTTCATCAATGCCGGCTCGGGCATGTTCGTGCGGCGAGGCGCGCCGGTGCACCTGTGGGAACTCGACCAGGTCGAGGTCCTGCGCTCGCGCCGGTAGCCGGGCGGCAACGGGCCGGGCAGTCGCGGTGGCCGTCGCGCATGGCTCCGCACCCTGGGGCCGGGGGCTGTACAATGCGCGCCTCCTGCATGGCCCCTCCGGTACCCTCGATGCGTCCCACCCCGCTGCGGCTGTTCCTGCCCGCATTCTCACTGCTCGCCCTGGCGGGCTGTGCGAGTACGAACTCCTGTGGCGGCAACGACGCGTACCTGAAGGCGCAGGAGCGCCCGCGGCTCGACCTTCCCCCGGGCGTGCTTGGCAGCGAGCGCATTGCCCCGATCGTGATTCCCCCGGCTGCGCCCGACCCGTACAGGCTCGACCCCGAGCCGCGCTGCCTCGATTACCCACCGCAGTTTTTTGCCCGCCCGCCCGCCGAACCAGGCTCGCCGGAAGCCGTGGTCCGGGATTGGGGCACCGCCTGGGCGCAGCGCCGGCCTGATGTCGTCATGCAGGCCTACGCGCCGTCGTTCGAGGCATCCGGCAAGGGTGGTTCCGCGGCCTTCCTCGAGGAGCGCGAGCAACAGGTTGCGACCGGTATTGCGCCGTCGCCGACACTGCTGAACCTGGTGGTCACCGAGGACGGCGCCAACCGCCAGGTCGTCACGTTCACCCAGGTGTTCGGCAAGGAGGAAGTGCGCCGCGAGCTCACGCTGGTGCGCGACGGCCAGTCGTGGCGTATTGAGTCCGAGCGGACATTGACCGCGCCCTGAGCGGGTTGCCCCTGGCACGTGCGAAAACGCACCCCGACAAAGTGATAAGCAGCTCGCTACTCAACGGCATCAGCCTGGCTCCCGGCACGCTGCGGGTGGTCCTGCTGGACCGCCTGACGCGCTCGCTGGGCAAGCACCCCGATACCGCGACGCAGCGCGACATCTACGATGCGCTCTCGCTCGCGGTGCGCGAGGAGCTCGCGGTGCGCTGGCTCGCGACCCAGCGCCGCGTGTCGCAGGCTGGCGTCAAGCGCGTCTGCTACCTCTCGGTCGAGTTCCTGCTCGGTCGAACGCTGGTGAACGGACTGTCCGCACTGGACGGGGAACTGGTAAACGAGGCGCGCCAGACGCTCGCAGAACTCGGATTCGACCTCGATCGTGTCGCCGAGGAAGAGATCGATCCGGGCCTCGGCAACGGTGGCCTTGGGCGGCTGGCCGCCTGCTTCCTCGACTCGTTGGCCACGCTGCAGTACCCGGCCGTCGGTTACGGCATCCGCTACGACTACGGGATCTTCACGCAGTCGATCGACGAAGATGGGCGGCAGCGCGAGAGCGCGTCGAGCTGGCTCAGGCAGCATAATCCTTGGGAAATACCGCGCGACGACGCTCGCTACGTGATCCGCTTCGGCGGCCGCTGCGTTGCGACGCAGGACCCGCAGGGCACGACCCGATATCGCTGGGTCGATACCAAGAACATCTGGGCGGCGGGTTACGACCTGCTCATCCCTGGCAATCGCAGCCAGACCGTGAACCACCTGCGGTTGTGGACGGGCCGTGCGATCGCGCCGTTCGATGTAGTGACCTTCAATGCCGGACGGCACGCTGAAGCCGCGGCAGAGAATGTCGAAGCAAAGAACGTGTCGCGCATCCTCTACCCGGACGACACGACGCCGCAGGGCAAGGAACTACGATTCAAGCAGCAGTACTTCTTCGTCAGCGCGAGCCTGCAGGACATGCTGGCGCAGCACCTTGCCGAGGGCCGCCCACTGGAGTCGCTGCCCGACTCGGTGTCGATCCAGTTGAACGACACCCACCCCGCGCTTGCGATACCGGAGCTGATGCGCCTGCTGGTGGACGAGCATGAAATGGAATGGGGGCGCGCCTGGGACCTGACATGCCGGGTGTTCTCCTACACCAACCACACGCTGTTGCCCGAGGCGCTCGAGGTCTGGCCGGTGTCGTTCTTCGAACGCATCCTGCCGCGGCACCTGCAGATCATCTACCTCGTGAATCGCGCGCTGCTCGACGAGATATCGGCGCGCTACCCGCAGGACAGCGACCGCCGGCAGCGCATGTCGCTGATCGACGAGGGCAACGGGCGGCTGGTGCGCATGTCGCACATGGCGGTGGTAGCAAGTCACACCGTCAACGGCGTGGCGAAGCTGCACTCCGAGCTGATGAAGCAGACGATATTCCGCGACTATGCCGAGCTGTATCCCGGCCGCTTCACCAACGTCACCAACGGCATTGCCGTGCGGCGCTGGTTGAAGCAGTCCAATCCCGGGCTCGCCGCGCTGCTCACCGAGCGCCTCGGGAATGCGTGGGAGAACGACCTCGAAGAACTGGAGCGGCTGCGTTTCGTAGCTGACGATCCGGTCTTCTGCGAGCGATTTGCGGTGATCAAGGCAGAGAACAAGGTTCGTCTCGCCGAGACGATCCAGCGACGGATCGGCATCGAGGTCGACCCGGCCTCGCTGTTCGACGTGCAGGTCAAGCGGATCCACGAGTACAAGAGGCAGCTGCTGAACCTGCTGTACGTGGTGACGCGCTACAACCGCATCCGCGCCAACCCGGACCTGCCGGTCGTGCCGCGTACCGTGGTGTTCGCGGGCAAGGCCGCGCCCGGCTACACGATGGCGAAGGACATCATCAAGCTGATCAACAATGTCGCGCGAGTCATCAACAACGACCGCGCCGTCGGCGGGAAACTCAAGGTTGCGTTCCTGCCCGACTACGACGTGTCGCTGGCGCAGCGAATAATGCCGGCGGCGGACCTTTCGCAGCAGATCTCGACTGCGGGCATGGAAGCCTCGGGCACGGGCAACATGAAGCTTTCACTGAATGGCGCGCTCACCATCGGCACGCTCGACGGCGCCAACATCGAGATCCGCGAGCAGGTGGGCGCAGACAACATGTTCATCTTCGGGCTGACCGCCGAGGAGGTTGCCGAGCAACGGAAACGCGGATATTCGCCGTCGGCGGTGGCAGCCGCGAATCCCGAACTCAAGAAGACGCTCGCGATGATCGACGCGGGGTTTTTCACGCCGGGCAATCTCGCCGACGGCAAGCCGGTCGTGGATCGCGTCCTGAGCGAAGGGGAGCCGTTTTTCGTGCTTGCGGACTTCGACACCTACTGCGTCGCCCAGGACGCGGTGGACGAACTCTACCTCCGGCCGGAGGAGTGGATTCGCCGCGCGGTGCTGAATACCGTGGGAATGGGAATATTTTCCAGCGACCGCAGCATCCGTGAATACGCGGAACGCATCTGGCGCATCAAGCCGGTGATGTAGAAAAAATAGGTGCCAGGCACCGAATTTCCGAAATTCGGTGCCTGGCACCTATTTTTCCTGATTTCGCTAGACTGAGGGCGTGGCGAACCGACAGAAGCTGACGGCCCCTGAGATCGACGCGCTCGTTCACGCGCGGCACCCGGAACCGCGCTCGCTGCTCGGCTACCACGAGGTCCCGCGGCGCAACGACCTGCCTGCCTGCATGGTGCGCGTACTGGAGCCCGACGCTGATCGCATCGAGGTTCTCTGGGAGGACGGTACGGCCAATGCGCTGAAGCGCGTGCACGATGCCGGCCTGTTCGAGGGTCGCGTGCCGCACCGGCGTCCGCTGTCCCCCTACCGGCTAAAGATTCGGTACCGAAATGGCGCCGAACTCGAGAAGCACGACGCCTACTATTTCTCGCCGCAACTCTCGGACTTCGACCTGCACCTGTTCGGCGAAGGGAACCACCACGCCATCTATCACAAGCTCGGTGCGCATCCGTCGGTACTCGACGGGCTGGCCGGAACGCTGTTCGCTGTCTGGGCGCCGAACGCGGAGCGGGTGAGCGTCGTCGGGCCGTTCAACCTCTGGGATGGCCGCCGGCACGCAATGCAGATGCGCGGCAGCTCAGGGATCTGGGAACTGTTCGTTCCCGGCGTCGGGCCCGGCACCGAGTACAAGTTCGAACTGCGCGCCCACGGCGGCCGCACGCTGCTCAAGTCCGACCCCTACGGCTTCGCGATGCAGCTGCGACCCGGGAACTGCTCGGTGGTCGCCTCGCTGGACGGCCACGAGTGGCAGGACCACGAGTGGATGGAGGCCCGCCGCCACGCAAATCACCCGACGCGGCCGATCAACATCTACGAGCTGCATCCGGGATCATGGCGACGTCGTCACGACCGCAATCCTCCTTTCCCGAACTGGCGCGAGCTTGCCGACGAGCTGATCCCGTACGTCAGTGACCTGGGATTCACCCACGTCGAGCTGATGGGCGTGGCCGAGCATCCATTCGACGGCTCGTGGGGCTACCAGGTCGTCGGCTACTACGCACCTTCGTCGCGATTCGGGTCACCGCAGGATTTCATGCATTTCGTGGATCGCTGCCACCAGGCTGGCATCGGCGTGATCCTCGACTGGGTGCCCGCTCATTTTCCACGTGACGATCACGGCCTCGCGGAATTCGACGGCACCGCCCTGTACGAACACGCCGACCCGCGACTCGGCGAGCATTCCGACTGGGGCACGAAGATCTTCAACTACGGCCGTCACGAGGTCCGTAACTTCCTGGTCGCGAACGCGCTTTACTGGCTCGACTGCTACCACGTGGACGGGCTGCGCGTGGATGCGGTGGCCTCGATGCTGTACCTCGACTACAGCCGCAAGCCCGGAGAGTGGCTGCCGAACCGCCACGGTGGCCGCGAGAACCTGGAGGCCATCGATTTCCTTCGGCACCTGAACGTCGCGGTCGGCCACTATCATCCGGGCGCGATGACCATCGCCGAGGAGTCGACCGCCTTCCCGGGCGTCACGCAGCCCGCGCACCTTGGTGGCCTCGGCTTCCATTTCAAGTGGAACATGGGCTGGATGAACGACACGCTGCGCTACATGGAGATGAATCCCGTGCACCGGCGCTTCCAGCACCAGCTGGTGACGTTCTCGTTCATGTATGCATGGTCGGAGAAATTCATGCTGCCGGTTTCACACGACGAAGTCGTGCACGGCAAGGGTTCACTGCTCGGAAAGATGCCTGGCGACGAGTGGCAGAAGCGCGCGAACTACCGGCTGCTGCGCGCCTACATGACCGTGCACCCGGGCAAGAAGCTGCTGTTCATGGGTTCGGAGTTCGGGCAGTTGCGCGAGTGGCGCGACGAGGACTCGCTCGACTGGTTCCTGCTCGACGACCCGCGGCACCGTGCCCTGATGGACCTCAATCGCGACCTGAACCGCATGTACGCGGACCTCCCCGCGCTGCACGCGGGCGACGCCGATCCCGCCGGATTCGGCTGGATCGACCTGCACAATGCCAACGAGAGTGTGTTCGCGTTCCTGCGCCGCGATCCTGCGCGCCCGGAGATTCCTCCGGTCATCTGCGTGTTCAATGCGACGCCGGTGCCTCGCGACGACTACTGGATCGGAGTGCCCGAGGGTGGCTCGTACTCCAGGATCCTCGACAGCGACGCAGTTCGCTACGGCGGCGCTGGATACAGCCGACAGGAGCACGTCAGCGCTGACATGCATCGGGTAAACGATCACCCGTTCCGACTGCGCCTCAACCTGCCGCCGCTCGCGGCGGTCTTCTTCCGACCCGATCGCTGAGGCAGGTGTCGCGGATGCGCGTCGGAACTTGTCGGGAAGAGCTGGCCTGATGCCGGATTCGCGGCTCGGCCCGTCCCTTGAGCAACCGGTCCTCGAGCCGGGCTCGGCGCAGCCGCTCGGCGCCAGCTGGACCGGGCGCGGCACCAACTTCGCGGTGCTGTCCACCAGCGCGACACGCGTGGAGCTGTGCCTGTTCGACGTGTCCGGTCGGACCGAGATCGCGCGCCTGGCGCTGCCGTCCCGCACCGGCGACGTGTGGCACGGCTTCCTTCCGGCGGATTTCGGGGGACCGGGCACTCTGTACGGGTACCGGGTGCACGGGCCTTACGAACCTGCGCGTGGACATCGCTTCAACCCCGCCAAGTTGCTGATCGATCCTTGCGCCGCCGCACTCGAGGGAGAAGTTGACTGGCACCCGTCGCTGATTGGCGCCGAACGCGGCAACGACGGCGTCCCGGACCGAAGTGACAGCGCCGCGCACGTCCCGAAATGCCGGGTCGTGGATCCGGTGTTCGACTGGGGCACCGCACGCTCGCCGAATGTGCCTTGGCGCGACACGATCATCTACGAGTTGCACGTGAAGGGGTTCACGCAGCGGCATCCGGCCGTGCCGGAACGTCTGCGGGGAAAGTACCTTGGGCTTGCGGAGCCCGCAGTCCTCGACCACCTGAAGCGCCTCGGCGTCACGACGGTGGAACTGATGCCATGCCAGGCATTCGCGTCCGAGCAGTTCCTGGTCGAGCGTGGCCTCTCGAACTACTGGGGCTATAACCCGCTGGCCTGGTATGCACCAGATGCCCGTTACGCGGTCGATGACCCTGTCGCCGAGTTCAAGACCATGGTGCGGGCGCTGCATGCTGCCGGCCTCGAGGTCGTGATGGATGTGGTTTTCAATCACACGGCTGAGGGCAACGAACAGGGCCCGACGCTCGGCCTGCGCGGCTTCGACAACGCGCTGTACTATCGGCTGTTCCCTCATGACCGCGCCCACTACAAGAACTTCACCGGCTGCGGGAACACCGTGAAATTCGACAATCCGGAAGTGCGCGCACTGGTGCTCGATTGCCTGCGCTACTGGACCACCGAGATGCGCGTGGATGGGTTCCGCTTCGACCTCGCGCCGGTGGTCGGACGCGACAGTGGCGGCTACAGCAGCAGTGCGCCGTTTTTCGCGGCGCTGCGCGCCGACCCGGTACTTGCGTACGTGAAGCTGATCGCCGAACCCTGGGACGTCGGTCCCGGCGGTTACCAGCTCGGTCACTTCCCGGCTGGATGGTCCGAGTGGAACGACCGCTATCGGGACACGATGCGTGCGTTCTGGCGCGGCGATAGCGGGTTGCTCGGCGCATTCGCAGAGCGCTTTGCGGGTTCCAGCGACCTGTTCCGCCAGCACGCGCGAAAGCCCACCGCCAGCGTCAACTTCATCGCCGCGCACGACGGATTCACGCTCCAGGACACGGTTTCCTACAACCAGCGCCACAACGAGGCCAACCTTGAGAACGGCGCCGATGGTCATCCCCATAACCTGAGCTGGAACTGCGGCGTTGAAGGCCCGACGGAGGACCCCGGCATACTCGAACTGCGCTCGCGACAGGCCGCCAACCTGCTCGCGACGTTGTTCCTCTCGCAGGGCGTGCCGATGCTGCTGGCCGGCGATGAGTTCGGGCACACGCAGGGAGGCAACAACAACGCGTATTGCCAGGACAACGAGATCTCCTGGCTCGACTGGGATCTTCCGGAAAAGAACGCGGGACGATTGCGCTTCGCGCAGATGCTGATCGACCTGCGGCGATCGCGGCTGTGGCTGCGTCGTGACACCTTCCTGAAGGGCGCGCGGCGCGGCGCGCACGCGAAGGACGTCACGTGGATGCACCCGTCCGGGCGGGAGCTCATCGACGCCGACTGGCAGGATCCCGGGTTGCGTTCGATCGCGGTGCACATGAACGGCGTGCCGTCGGGCAGCAGCGACAGGGGCGACCTGCTGGTGGTGTTCAATGCCGGCGACTCCGCGATCGACATGACACTTCCAGCGCCGCCCGCGAGTTCCGCGTGGCGCCTGGTGTTCGACACGGGCAGTGACGGATCCGACGGTGAGCCGCAGCCGCTCGCGGCCGGGCAGGTGCTGCGTGTGGAGTACCGGTCCACCGTGCTGCTCGAATCGCAGGCTGAACAGTAGATGCCGGACCCTTGCGGCACCGGACAGCGTCAGGCATCGTCGCGAACCCTGCGGCCGGATCCCTGAAATGCTCGATTCTTTGCTGGACAGGCTTGCGCGGCAGTACGGCATCGGGGACGCCTACGAGAACTATCGCGGCGAGCCGACGCCGATTACCGAGGAGACGCGCAAGGCGATCCTGGCGGCGATGGGCTGCCCCACGGACGACCCCGGCGAGATCGAGCGCGTGCAGCACGAGCGCGAAGCAGCACGCTGGCGCTCGCTGCTCCCGGAGGTGGCAGTGGTCCATCCCGGAAGATCGTCGATCGAAGTTGCGTTGGCCGACGGGGATACAGGTCGCGCGCTCGACTGGCGAATCGTCCTCGAGAATGGCGGACAGGTCGCGGGGCGCGTGAAAAGCGACGACCTGCCTGAAATCGAGCGCGGCGACGTGGGTGGACGGGCGCATACGCGGCGCGCTCTCTCGCTGCCTACCGACATCGCGCACGGCTACCATTCCCTGCGCGCTACGCTCGAGGGTGGCGCCGAGGCGGAGTGCGCGCTGATCGTGGCTCCGATCGCATGCATCGAGCCGCCAGCCCTGCAGGAAGGCCGGCGTCTGTGGGGAGTTGCAGTGCAGCTCTACACGCTGCGTTCAAGCGAAAACTGGGGCATCGGCGATTTCGCCGACCTCGAGCAGGCCGTGCGCGGATTCGCGCCAAGCGGGGCATCGTTCATAGCCCTGAACCCGCTGCACGCGCTCTTTCCGGCAAACCCCTGGCACTTCAGCCCCTACAGCCCGTCTTCACGCCACTTCCTGAACGTCCTCTATATCGCCGTCGAAAGCGTGCCGGAATTCGCCGACTGCGCCGACGCGCGGGCCAGCGTGGCGGCGCCGGAATTCCAGGCCGGGCTCGCGCGCATGCGAGGGACGGCAAATGTCGACTATCCAGGCGTGGCCGCAGCCAAGCTGCCGCTGTTGCGGACGCTCTACGATCACTTCCTGCGCGAGCATGTCGAACGCGGAACCGGTCGGGCCAGGGAATTCCGCGCCTACATGGCCGGGCGCGGCGAGCCACTGCGCGTTCATGCGCTGCACGATGCGATCGACGAGTACCTGCGCTCGCAGGATTCGGACCGCTACTGGGGCTGGCCGGTGTGGCCGGCTGAACTGGGCGACCCTTCGCAACCGGGCGTGCGTGAATTCGAGGCGACGCATGCCCGCGAAGTTGGATTCCACACATGGCTGCAGTGGATCGCCGAGGAGCAGCTGGGCGCAGTCCAGCGCCTGGCGCGGGAACTCGGCATGGCAATCGGCCTGTATGGCGACTATGCGGTAGGCGTGAACCCGAGCGGGTCTGAGACCTGGTCGGACCAGGCGCTCTACCGCAGGAGCGCCGGAGTTGGCGCGCCGCCCGACCAGCTGGCGTTGAAGGGACAGGACTGGGGCATCCCGCCGCAGGACCCGAACGTGCTCAAGGCTGAGGGATACCGCCCGTTCCGCGAACTGATCGCCGCAAACATGCGGCATTTCGGAGCCCTGCGGCTCGACCACATCATGGCGTTATATCGACAGTGGTGGGTCCCGGTCGGCCGCGACGCTTCTGCCGGTGGGTATGTCCACTATCCACTCGACGACCTGATGTCCGTGCTCGCGCTCGAGAGCGAGCGCCGCTCGTGCCTGGTCGTTGGTGAAGACCTCGGGACCGTTCCCCACGAGGTGCGGCAAGTCATGGAAGCGCGCGCGGTCTACTCGTATCGCGTGCTGCTGTTCGAGAAACATTGGGACGGCAGTTTTCTCCGGCCCGACGAGTACCCGAGGCGTGCGATTGCGACTGCGACCACGCATGACCTGCCGACTATTGCGGGCTACTGGTCGGGCAACGACATCGAGCTGCGCGCGCGGCTGGAGCTCTACCCGAGCGAGGAAATGCGTCGCCACGTGGCGAACGAGCGCGCGAACGACCGCCAGGCCCTGCTCGCCTCCCTGGAATCGGCCGGACTCGCACTCTCCGTGGAGGACGGCGAGCAGCAGTGCGTGGCGTTGTGCCACGCGATCCACGTCTATCTAGCGCGCAGCGCCTCCGCGCTGGTGGCGCTGCAGATCGAGGACCTCGTCGGTATGACGGAGCCGGTGAACGTGCCGGGAACCAGCGACGAGTACCCGAACTGGCAACGCAAGATGAGCTGCCTGCTCTTCGAAGTCTTCGCCAGCGACAGCGTTCGCCGCGTGCTGAGTGACGTGCAGGCAGCGCGGGGCGTGTAACGGCTGGTTTCAGCGACGAGTCATGATCGCGTCTGGCGCCAGCGACCAGGTTCCATCCTCGCCGGGGCATGCCTTCGCTCGCCCCTCACTCAATCCGAAGGCCCCCGTCGCGATCAAGCGGAATTTCCGGCAACCGTCAGGTGATGGCTCGCCTTTGACCGGAGTGAGCCGGTAGGTGACGCCGCTGCCTGGATTCAACCACGTGACGCTCTGCCCAGGTCCAGCGAGTTCCAGGGCGTGACCCGTGCAGGCGCGATCGGAGCGGTCCATGCCGCGCCCGATCTCGGCGCCAATGGCAGCCCCGATCACTGTGCCGATTGCGATCGCGACGGTGCGACCGCCGTCCTTGCCGGCTTCCGCGCCGATGGCACCGCCAGCGACGCCGCCGAGCAGCGCGCCGACCAGCTCGCGATCACAGCGACCGGACCTGACGCCGTAGTCGTACGTCCAGGCCTGGCCGCTGTATCCCGTGTAGCCGGACTCGTTCTTCGCCCGCCAGCCGTGCGCGGGCGCCAGCGGAGGCGGTGCAGCCAGCGCGACGCAGGGCAGCGCAAGGGCGGACGCGAGCATGAAGTGGCAGAAGTTCCGGGCGGCACGAAGGCCGAGGCTGCGTGTCGAGACGTTCATTGAAGTCTCCTTGCCATGGCGCCGCGCGTGGCGGCGACGTGGCAAACTAGCCCGCGCTGCACCTCCCTGCGTCGTGCGGGAGCCGGACGGTGACGCGCGTCACGAATTCACGCCGCCCCGGTGCGCACTTCCCGGCCGGCGAGAGCGCCGAGGTTCCGTTACACCGTTGCGATCGCCGCGCTGTATATTCATTCCATGAGCAGCACCAGCGCCGGCACCATCACCATCGGCGGCGACCTCACAGTCAATCGCCTGGGCTTCGGCGCGATGCGCATCACGGGCCCGGGCATCTGGGGCGATCCGCCCGACCCGGCCGCCGCGCGCCGGCTGTTGCAGCGCGCCGTCGAACTCGACGTGAATTTCATCGACACCGCGGATTCTTATGGTCCGGAGGTGAGCGAGCGTCTGGTCGCCGAGGCACTGTACCCGTACCCGAAGGGCCTGGTGATCGCGACCAAGGGCGGAATCGTGCGGCCTGGCGCCGATCAATGGGTTCGCGACGGGCGCCCGGTTCACCTGCGCCGGGCCTGCCTCGCGAGCCTGAAGCGCCTGAAGCTGCAGCGCATCGACCTGTACCAGTTCCACGCGATCGATCCGGCGGTGCCGCTCGAGGAGTCCCTCGGCGAGATCGCGAGACTGCAGGCCGAGGGCTTCATTCGCCACGTCGGCGTGTCGAACTTCGACGCGGACGAGCTTGCCCGGGCGCGGGCGATCGTCGAAGTCGTCTCGGTGCAGAACCGCTACAACGTCTCCGATCGATCCTCCGACCCGGTGCTGGCAATCTGCGAGCGCGACGGCCTCGCGTTCATTCCGTGGTCGCCGTTGTCGCAGGCTCCGCGCGACACCGGTGCAGCGGCCCGCGCCGCACTGGAGAGCTGGGCCGCACGACGCGAGGTCTCGTTTTCGCAGGCCGCGACCGCCTGGTTGCTCGCGCGTTCGCCCGCGATGCTGCCAATACCAGGTACGTCGGGCATCGAGCACCTGCAGGACAACTCCCTGGCCGTGACGCTGCGATTCACACCGCAGGAAATCCTCGAGATCGGTTGAGCTGCGTATTTTCTAGGAGAGCGCAATGAGCAAAGGCATGGATCGGAAGAAGGAAGGCAAGAAACAGCCCAAGAAGACCAAGGAGGAGAAACGCGCCGCGAAGAAGGAGAAGCACAAGGGTTGAACCGCGCGGCAGCGGCCCGGCTTCCCTCGGCGGTATGGCGCTGGTCTAATGCGCCGCCATGACGAAGCGAAACTGGTTGCGTGAGCCGCTGCTGCACTTCCTCCTGCTCGGCGGGGCCCTGTTCCTCCTCTATCACTGGGTGAGGGGCGGGGAGACCGACGCGCCGCGTGAGATCGTGGTGACCGAGGCCCGGATCGAGGCCCTGGCCGAGAATTTTGCGAAGACCTGGATGCGGCCTCCCTCGGCACAGGAGCTGCGGGGCCTCGTCGACGATTTCGTGAAGGAAGAGATCTTCTATCGCGAGGCGGTCGCGATCGGGCTCGACCGAGACGACACGGTGATCCGCCGACGATTGCGCCAGAAGATGGAGTTCGTGTCGGAGGACGTGGCGGAGTCGCGCCAGCCGACGGACGCCGAGCTGCAACAGTTTCTCGCTACGCACGCGGACAAGTTCGTGGCGGCGCCGATGCTGTCGTTCCAGCAGGTGTTCCTCAGCACCGATCGCCATGGAAGCGCCGCGCGAAGCGACGCGGAAAAGCTTCTGGCGGAATTGCAGTCGGGCAAAGGCCCCGCCGATCCCGCGGAGGCCGGCGACCCGACGATGCTGCCGCCGTCCATGGAGCTGGCCACACCGCAGGAAATCGCCAACACTTTCGGCGAAGCGTTCTCGGCCGATGTGGACAGCGCACCGATCGGACAGTGGACCGGCCCTTTCGAATCAGCCTATGGCCTGCACCTGGTCCGGGTTGCAACGCGAACGCCGGCGAAGCGGCCGACACTCGCGGAGATCCGGCCGTCGGTCCTGCGCGAGTGGCAGGCGGCGCAGCGCCGGCAGGTGAACGACGCTTTCTACGATTCACTGCGTGGCAAGTATGACGTCCGCTACGAGGGTGAATTCGGCAAGCTGCTAGCGCAGTCGCAGGCGCAGGTGTCCGCGCCGGCCACGCCCGCCGCCAAGCCGTGAAGCGCCTGCTGCAATTCGCGCTGTTCACCTGGCTCGCATGCCTTGCGGGCACTGCCGCCGCGCACGAAGTCCGGCCGGGTTATCTGGAGATCCGCGAGTTCAAGCCCGGTTCCTACGATGTAATGTGGAAGGTCCCGGCCAGTGGCGAGTTTCGGCTCGGGATGTACGTTCGCCTGCCGAAGGAGTGCACGGGCGCCCCGAGCTCCGGCGCGATGGTGGGCGGCGCATTCGTCGAGCGCTTTCGTGCGAACTGCCCCGGCGGCCTCACCGGAAAAGTGGTCACGATCGACGGCCTGAGCGCCACGCGCACGGACGTGCTCGCGCGCGTCGAGCGCCTCGACGGCACTACGCAGACCACGCGCCTCACGCCGGATTCGCCTTCCTTCGAGGTGACCGCGGCGCCGAGCGGGTTCGAGGTCGCAAAGACCTACTTCGCGCTCGGCGTCGAGCACATCCTGCTCGGCGTGGATCACCTGCTCTTCGTGCTCGGCCTGTTGTTCCTGGTCGGCAACTGGAAGCGCCTGATTGCAACGGTGACCGCGTTCACGGTCGCCCACAGCATCACTCTGGCCGCGGCTACACTCGGGCTCGTGCACGTCGCGCAGGCGCCCGTCGAGGCCACGATCGCGCTCAGCGTCGTGTTCGTCGCCGCCGAGATCCTGCACGCCGCACAGGGCAGGCCCGGGCTCACGGCGCGGGCGCCGTGGGTGGTGGCGTTCGTCTTCGGGCTGCTGCACGGGTTCGGTTTCGCCGGCGCGCTGCGCTCGATCGGCCTGCCCGAGAAGGACATCCCCGTGGCGCTGCTCTTCTTCAACGTCGGCGTCGAGGCGGGTCAGCTGATCTTCATCGCGGCCGTGGTCGCCGTCCTGTCCATGGTCGGCCGCCTGATATCACTGCGCCGCTCCGGGGATCGGGGACCGTGGCACACCGAGGACCTGATCCGCACGCCGGTCGCCTATCTGATTGGTGCGACGGCCGCTTTCTGGGTCGTGCAGCGGGTCGTCGCGTTCTGGGCTTGACGGCCGCAGGCGCGGTCAGGGAGTGCTGGCCGCGAACTCGACGCAGGTTTGACGCACCAGTTCCTGCACCTGGCCGACGGCAGGCAGCGGTAATGCGAGCCGATTGGTATGCAGCTGGACGATATGCTTCAGGGGCACGTCGGTATCCAGCACGCGCAGCCGGCCAGACGCAATCTCCGTCGCGAAACTGAAACGAGGTCCGGCCGTGAAGAAATGTGGGGCATCCGCGGTGACACGTGCCAGCAAGTCATAATCCGAACAGACAAATCGGCCCGGTTGCGTGTCAATCTCGACGCCGAAGTGGGCTCGCACGAATTCCAGGTAGCGCGGCTCCAGGAACGGCAGCGCAGCCGGGTATCTGAATAATTCCCTGATGCCGGGAGGCGGTCCCTTGAACATCGCGTGGTCGGGGTGCGCAACGATGACACTATCAACTTCCAGCAGCATTTCCGCCTCGATGGCGGGATCGCTTGGTTCGATCGGAGCCGCCAGGACCATGTCCACCTCTCGCTGCATCAACCAGGTGCGCAGGGCGGTGGAATTGCCGGTGCGAACTTCCAGGTTGATCTCGGGAACGTGAGTTCGAACACGGGCGGTGAGCGGCACCACGAGTGCACGAAAAGGGACGGGACCAAGGCCCAGTCGCACCAGCCCGGTCTGGCCACTGGCCAGGCGCTTGAGTTCGCGGCTGAGTAACGAGGCATCATGCGAGAGTCCTGCCGCACGAGCGGCAATGAACTCAGCGAGCGAAGTCGGGCGGGACGATCCCCTCGAGCGGTCGAACAGTTTCGAGCCGAGCTGGTCCTCGAGGTGCGAGATGCGGCCGCTCAGCGTCGGCTGGGTAATCCCGAGCGCCACGGCCGCCTTCCTGAAGCTGCCGGCCTCGCAGATTGCCTGCACGTCCAGCAGGTCTCGTATTTTCACGATGCGCCCCCTGATAGGCCCGCCTATCACTCTGCCACAAAGTTCATTATTCCTTGGCGGCACCCGGCTGCATAGAGTGCACAGCCTGCGTCGTCTCACCGGCAGCTGAAGGCTGCGCAGGCCAAAGATCCGGCAGCGGCGAGGGCCTCAAGCTGGCAGGCAGCAGATCAGCAGTGACCTCGGGGGGGCAATCCATGCGCGCATTGTTGTTGTCGGCCATCGCGGCCGTCCTATGTGTCGCAATCGCGACGTCTGCCCGAGCCGACGACGGCGGCAAGAGCGTCTACCTGCTCGGCAAGCGGGGACCGCTCGCCGCGTTCGTGCCAAAGCCGGGTTTCTACCTTACGAACGACGTCTACTGGTACGACGGGAGCAGCAGCGACCTGCTGCCGCTCGGTGATCGCCTTGGCGATCACGTCGTCCAGGACGTGTCGGCGCAGGCGCTGATGGATATCCCGCAGTTCACATGGGTGACCGATGCTACGGTCGCAGGCGGACGACTCGCGTTCAGCGCACTCATTCCCTTCGGCAAGGTCGACGTGACAGGCAAGGGCACGGTGGACTTACCGGGCGGCCCGGGCCCGACCATCAAGCTTTCGGACTCCGACAGCGGTTTCGCGGACCCCGTCGTGGGCGGCTCCATCGGCTGGAAGCATCGCGACGGCGACAAGTTCCGGGCGTGGAGCGTTTACTCGTCGGTCTGGATCCCGGTCGGCTCCTACCAGGTCGGGCGGCTGGCCAACCTGAGCAGCAATCGCTGGGCGCTCGACGTAGGCGGCGCCTACACAATGGCCAACTTCAAGGGTGGACGCGAATTTTCGTCGGTGCTGGGGGTTACATTCAACGGCGACAACCAGGACACCAACTACAGCAGCGGCACGGACTTCCACCTGGAAATGTCCGGCCGTCAGCACCTGCCGAACAACTGGGCGTTCGGCCTCGTCGGCTACTGGTTCCAGCAACTGACCGCCGACACCAACGGCCCGGCCGCCCTGGGCGACTTCAAGGGCCGGGTCTTCGCCCTCGGACCCGAGATCGCCTACCAGTTCCCGGGCAAGAAGCACCCGGTCGGGCTCGACCTGCGCTGGTATAAGGAATTCGGTGCCCAGAATCGCGTCGAGGGCGACGGCGTGTTCTTGACGCTGTCGGTGCCGCTCAGCATCAAGCCGCCCCGTAACACGAGTGAGGACTGGACCCAGGCCGAGGAAGCCCAGCAGTAGCTCGTTGCCTTTTTTGGAGGGGGTTAATCATGGGTACTAGAACCGATCTGTTCCTCGCGCTCGCGGCCGCGACTGCTCTTGGCGGGCTGTCGGCTGTCGCATCCGCGCAGGTGACCTCCCCGAAAGAAGATCACGACGCAGCGGCGGGTCACGAAGCGACAGCGCCCGCGAAAACCGTCTCGGGCCTCGATTACTCGCCCAATGCCGGGCGCAAGTACCCGATGCACGTGTATTTCGGTGACACGCACCATCACACCGCAAACTCGGGCGATGCGTTTTTCGCCGGCAACAGGCTGACCCCGGAAGACGCGTATCGTTTCGCACGCGGCGAGGAAATCGTCTCGTCCTCGGGTGTCCCGGACAAGTTGTCGCGACCGCTCGACTTCCTAGTCGTCTCCGACCACGCGGAGGGCCTGGGCATAGGCTTCGAGGTATTCAGCGGCAATCCTTCGCTCGTGAGCGACCCCACGGTTGCACGCTGGCAGAAGATGCTGATGGCCGGCGGCAAGGATGCCAAGGATGCCACGAATGAACTGATCTCCGCGCAGGCGCAGGGCACGCTTCCGAAGCCGCTGACGGATCCGGCCATCGTCGGTCCAGTGGTGAAGACCGTCTGGCAGGCCTACACGGCGACCGCAGAGAAGTACAACCAGCCCGGCGTCTTCACGGCCATGATCGGCTACGAATGGACCTCGGTGCCGGGCGGCAACAACCTGCATCGTAACGTGCTGTTCCGCGACAACAAGGACAAGGCCGACCAGATCATCCCGTTCTCCGCATGGCAGAGTGAGGATCCGGAGAAGCTCTGGGAATGGATGGCCAAGTACGAGCAGAAGACCAGCGGCCAGATGCTCGCCATTCCGCACAACCCGAACCTGTCGAACGGACAGATGTTTGCCGTTGTCGACGTTGAGGGCAAACCGCTCACAGCGGACTACGCGCGGCGACGCGCGCAGTGGGAGCCACTGGTCGAGGTGATGCAGACCAAGGGCAACAGTGAAACGCACCCGACGCTGTCACCCAACGACGAGTTCGCCGACTACGGCATCCAGGGCTGGGACAACGGCAACCTTACTCTGGAGGGCGAGCCCGAGACGCCGGCCATGCGCCAGTACACGTACATCCGTGGCGGACTGATGAATGGCCTGAAGCTGCAGGCGAAGCTCGGGGTCAATCCGTTCAAGATGGGCATGGCGGGTGGCACGGACGTCCACAACTCTCTGACCTCCATCGAGGAGAACAATTTCTTCGGCAAGCACGTGGACCAGGAGCCGCGCCCGGATCGCTGGTCGGGCGTGTCCAAGAAGGGGCTCGGCTTCACCCGCTACAACTGGCAATACACCGCCGCCGGTTATACGGGCGTCTGGGCCACCGAGAACACCCGGACCGCGCTGTGGGACGCGATGAAGCGCAAGGAGGTCTACGCGACCTCGGGCTCGCGCATTACGCTGCGTTTCTTCGGCGGCTATGACTACCTTCCCGGCGATGCCCGCAGCCGCTCCCTCGCGGACGCAGGCTACGCCAAGGGCGTGCCGATGGGCGGCGATCTCGCGAAGGCGCCGTCCGGCAAGGCGCCCACGTTCCTCGTGGCCGCGATGAAGGATCCGGAGAGCGGCAACCTCGACCGGATCCAGGTCATCAAGGGCTGGCTGGACGCAAAGGGCGAAACGCACGAGCACGTTTACGACGTGGTGTGGAGCGATGCCGAACGTCGCAAGCCCGGCAAGGACGGCAAGGTGCCGCCGGTCGGCGATACCGTAGATGTCGCGACTGCGACCTGGACTGACACGATCGGCGATGCGGAACTGGCGGCCGTGTGGCGCGATCCCGACTTCGATCCAAGGCAGATGGCCTTCTACTACGCGCGTGCGATCGAGATACCGACGCCGCGCTGGACCAACTACGACGCCGTGCGCTACGGCATCAAGATGGCGCCGGAAGTTCCCATGACGCACCAGGAGCGGGCCTGGAGTTCGCCCATCTGGTACACGCCCTGAACATCGCAGCAAGAGCACATCCATGAACACTCACCTGAACGCCGTGCGGCCCCAGGCCGCCGCCATTGCGGCCGCAACGCTGTGCGCGGTAGTCGCCAGTCTTGCGGGTTGCGGCCGTGGCGCCGAACAGCCGAAGAACGCGGCGACTGCGGCGGCACCCGCGGCCGTAGCTCCCGCGCCAGCGCCGACGGTCGAGCAGCTCGAGGCCGCGGTGGTGGAGAACCCGCTGAAGGACGCCTACTTCGGCGAGACGCACGTGCACACGTCCTACTCGCTCGACGCATACATCGGCGGCGCGCGGATTACTCCAGACGAGGCCTACAAGTTCGCGCAGGGCGGTGACGTCGTCGTGAACGGCCAGCAGCACAACATCGGCCGGCCGCTTGACTGGGTAGCCGTCTCCGACCACGCCGAGTTCATCGGCGAGATGTACTCGACGCAGGTCCCGGGCGCCAAAGGCAGCGACAACCCGATGCTCGAGGAGTTGCGCAATCTCAAGTCCGTCGACGAGCAGCGCGAGTGGTTCGTCAAGTACGTGGTCAGCAACAACCGCGGTGACAACCCGACCCACCCGCCTTTCTACGCCGGCCCCGAAACGACGCGCAGCGCCTGGAAGGATGTCGAGATCAAGGCCGCGATCGACAACTACCGGCCCGGCAAATTCACGACGCTGGCGGGCTACGAGTGGACGGCCGCCCCGAAGGCCGGAAACATGCATCGCAACGTCATCTTCCGGGACCTGAATGTTCCGGACATGCCGTTCTCGGCGCTGGACAGCAATGACGAGGAGAAACTCTGGGCGTGGATGGCCGAGCAGGAGAAGAGCGGCTCGCGGCTGCTGGCGATTCCGCACAATTCGAACGGCAGCAAGGGCTTGATGTTCGAGCCGCTCGACAACTCAGGCAAGCCGATCACGGCCGACTACGCGCGCCTGCGCAGCCATTTCGAGCGCCTGATCGAGATGATGCAAATCAAGGGCAATTCCGAGGTTCATCGGAGCTTCTGGCCGGCCGACGAGTTTGCGAATTTCGAGAATGCCGATAGCGTCGGGTCGTTCAGCGGCCGCACCTTCAAAAAGGAGGACTTCGTGCGCTGGGCCGTGACCAAGGGTCTCGACTACCAGCAGAAGCTGGGTGCGAACCCTTACCAG
This sequence comes from uncultured Gammaproteobacteria bacterium, assembly GCA_963732415.1. Classification (GTDB taxonomy): domain Bacteria; phylum Pseudomonadota; class Gammaproteobacteria; order Steroidobacterales; family Steroidobacteraceae; genus RPQJ01. The sequence goes on along the minus strand of CAVSZK010000015.1, from coordinate 228,165 downwards.
CTCGGCTTCATTGGCGGCACCGACAATCACAACGGGCTGCCCTCCGACGTCGCCGAAGACGACTACATCGGCAGTCATGGCCCGGCGGACGGCACGCTTGAGGCGCGACGTGATGGCGAGATCGACGGTTGGATCAAGTCAAAGGAGTCAAACCCCGGTTCACTGGCCGCCGTCTGGGCGACTCGCAACACGCGCGGCGCTGTCTGGGACGCAATGGCCGCACGCGAGACCTTCGTCACGTCGGGCACGCGCATCAAGGTGCGTTTCTTCGGCGGCGCGAACTTGGGCCCCGCATCCACGAACCCGCGTGAACTGGTGGAGCAGGGCTATCGCAATGGCGTGCCGATGGGCGGCACGATCGAGAAGGCATCCAAGGCCCCGACGTTCACTGTCTGGGCGGCAAAAGATCCAAACGGCGCCAATCTAGATCGCATCCAGATCATCAAAGGCATGGTCGACGCAAATGGCGAGCCGCAGGACAAGGTGATCGACGTCGTCTGGAGCGGCGATCGCAAGCGCGGCAGCAACGGTAAGGTCCCGCCCGTCGGAAACACGGTGGACGTAACGAAAGCGACCTACACCAATTCCATCGGCAGCCCCGAACTGATGGGCGCGTGGACCGATCCCGACTTCGACCCGGCCAAGCCCGCGCTTTACTACGTTCGCGTGCTCGAAATACCGACGCCGCGGTGGACGACCTACGACGCCGTCCGCAACAAGCTGCCACTGTTGCCGGACGTGCCCTCGACGATTCAGGAGCGGGCGTGGGCATCGCCCATCTGGTACACGCCGTAACACAGGATGCCGAGCCGCAGCGAATAATTGCACGGCCGGTTTCATCTACCGACAGGAGAGAAAGCATGATCAATTCATTCAACTCGCGACTGGGCTTCGGCCTTGCGCTGGTGCTGGCAGTTACGGCAGTCAGCGCTGGACCGCTCGACCCGGATTGCACCGCGGAGAAAGCCGCGAAGAGCGCCGCGGCGAAGGCGACGGTCGGCGTCGGCGGGCGCTGCGACCCGAAGGAAGCTGCGTCAGATACGGCCAAGAAGGCGACCAACATCGACGACAAGGATCTGAAGGACCGGAAAGACGACAACGACAAGAAGGACAAGGACGACAAGAAGGACAAGAACGACAAGAACGACAAGAAGGACGACAAGGACAGTTCGGGCTGGTCGGTCAGCAAATAGGTCCGCCGACGATTCCGGACCGGCGAGGACAGGAGATTTTCATGGAATTCACATCGAAGCCCCTGCATGGGCTCTCTCTGGCGCTGTCGATCGGCGTTGCGATCGCCCTGTCGGGCTGCGGCAGCAAGGAGCCAGCCCCCGCGGCCACGGCAAGCCCACCCGCAGCCACGGCGCAGACGGCTCCGGACGCCGCCCAGCAGGTCGCCGCGCAGCCGCCTCAACCGCTGCAGGCCAGCGCGACGACCTGGACGCCGGAGGCGATGGAAGAGCTGCTGGCGCCGGTCGCGCTGTATCCGGACCCGGTGCTCGGCGAAGTGCTGGTCGCATCGACGAATCCCCAGGAAGTGCTCGACGCAGGCAACTGGCTGCTACAAAACGCGGGTCTCGAAGGCAAGGCGCTCGACGAGGCCGCGAAGCAGGTGGGCTTTACGCCGCCGGTGCGCGGGCTCCTGCAGTCGCCGGAAGTCATCGACATGATGTGCCAGGAGATGGGCTGGACCACCGAGCTCGGCCAGGCTTACGTCAATGACCAGGCGGGCGTGCTCGAAGCGGTGCAGCGCCTGCGTGTGCAGGCCAAGGACGTGGGAAACCTGAAGAGCTCCGAGCAGATGACGGTGGCGACCGAGGTCCAGGACGGCCACGAGGTCATCACCGTATCGCCACCGAGTTCGCAGGTCGTGTACGTACCGCAGTACGACCCGGTTGCGGTCTATGCACCAGCGCCCGCGACGGCGGTCGCGCCCGCAACGACCACGACGACGACCGAGTCCACCGGCCACAGCACGGGCGCGCTGGTCGCGACCGGCCTCCTGTCATTTGGCGCAGGCATCCTCGTCGCCAACATCTTCGATGACGACGACGACGACTGGTACAAGAGCGGCTACTACAACCCGAGGTATTACGGCCCGCCGATGCCTTACCACCCGCCCTATCCCTACCGTCCGAGATACGGCAACGGCTATTACCCGAGCCACGGCTACAACCGTCCGCCCGGATATGGTGGACGCAACGGCAACAACTACGTGAACAACGGCAACGTCGTCATCAACACCGGCGGCAACAGCTACTGGGACCACTACGACAACAATCGGTCGGGTTACAACGGAGCAAACCGGGACGGACAGTCGCGCAAGGCAAACAGCCCGATCACGGCAGCCAAGCCGAACCGGCCGGAACTGAATTCGTTGAACGCGGAGGCCGGGAAAGGGCCGAAACGCCCGGCGCCCGGTGCAGACGAATGGAAAGGGCAGAGTTCGTACGCGGGCGCGCAGCAGGGTGCGAAGAGCAAGGTGCCGGATGCGAGGCCCAACGCATCTTCGGCTGCCTCGCGCGACCTGCCGAAGGTGCAGGGCTCGTACTCGGGCGGACAGCCGAGCGCCCCGGATGCCAAAAGCAAGGTGGCGAGCGCGGCGCCCGCCGCAAAGCCCGCAGCCAAGGCAGCGGCGCCCACTGTCAATCGTCCGGACGCCAGGCCGGCGGCGAGCTCAGCGCGTTCGACCGCTTCGGATCGCGGCTATTCGGCGCCGTCGGCAGCGAAGGCGAGCAAGCCCACCAGCAAGCCTGCGGCCGTGCCGGAGCGCACCAAATCCAGCGCTGTCTCGGGGGCCAAGGGCGGCGGCAATGACCGTGCAGCGAGCACGCGCGGCAAGCAGAGCATGCCGGGCGGCGTGCCCGCGAAAGCCAAGGGCACCTCGGGCAAGAAGTCCAGGTAACAGGACGGAGTACGCGAAAATGATTCGTATCGACACACGGTTTACAGCGCTGAAGGCCGGCCTCGCGTTCCTGCTGGTGGCCCTGTTCGTGGCCGGCTGCGCGCACAAAGGCACCGACCACGCCTCCTTCGATTCGGCCGACGCGGCGGTCTCGGCACTGGTTGCTGCGCTCGAGAAGGACGACACGGCCAGGCTGCAGCAATTGCTCGGCCCCGACAGCGAAACCGTGCTGTCGTCCGGCGATACCGTGCAGGACAAGAACGACCGCGCGGACTTCGTGGCGGCCTACCGCCAGGGCCACTCGCTGGTGCCCGACGGCGACGACACGATGGTCCTGGTCATAGGTGACAAGCAGTGGCCGTTCGCGATCCCGGTAACCCGGCGTGACGGACGCTGGGTGCTCGACGGCGCGAAGGGCGCCGACGAACTCGTCTATCGCCGCATCGGCACCAACGAGCTCGGTGCCATCGCCGTGTGCCGTGGCTTCGTGGACGCGCAGAACGATTATGCGTCCGACGGACGCGATGGCGATCGCGCCGGCATCTATGCACTCAAGCTGATCAGCGATGAGGGGTTGCACAACGGACTCTACTGGCCCACCGGCGAGGACGAAGCACCGAGCCCGGCCGGCCCCTTTGTCGCCGGAGCCGCGGGCGAGGGCTATCGCGCTGGCGGCAAGATGCCCTACCACGGCTATTACTACCGCATGCTCTACGCGCAGGGCTCGAACGCGAATGGTGGCGCGCGCGACTACTTCGCGAATGGCCTGCTCACGCGGGGATTTGCGCTCGTTGCCTGGCCTGCGGACTACCAGGTCAGCGGCGTCATGACGTTCATCGTCGACCAGGACGGCGTGGTCTTCCAGAAGGACCTGGGCGAAGACACCGCGGCGGCCGTCGAGAAGATCGAGGTGTTCGATCCCGACAGCTCCTGGGTGGCGGTTACGGATCCCGGCAACGGGTAAATGGGCCCCCGTCGCGGGTCGGCTCACGGCCACTCAACATCGGTTGAATCGTGAGTCGACACCGCGGCTTTCCCCCATGCCACGGAGCGTCCTGACATGCTGGAGAGATGAAATGCCGTCTTCTGTTACGAAATACCCATCCCGGCTGGCCACAACCGCGATCGGTTTAGCGCTGGCGCTCTCGTCGCTGGCGGGGTCTGCAGTCGAGCAGGCCGCGCCGGTGCACACGAAGGGATACAACGAGCTGCGCAATCCCTACTTCGGCCAGACACACCAGCACACCGGGTGGTCGTTCGACGAGGCGATCTACAACGTCCGGTTGGGACCCGATACTTCCTATCGCCACGCGCGTGGAGAAATGGTGAAGCACCCGGCCGGCTACGACGTCCAGCTCAAGGTGCCGCTCGATTTCCTGGCGGTGTCGGATCATTCCGAATACCTGGGCGTGCTGCTCCGCATGTACGACCCGAACGATCCGCTGTCGAAGCACGCGCTGGCCCAGGAGGTCACCAGTTCGGGCAACGACGTGACGAAAGCGACGAAGGTGTTCTACAAGCTCGTTTCCGAGACGATCCAGCCCGACGGCAGCATCAAGGCCGACCCGGTGCTGGCGGACCCCGAACTCAAGCGCACGATCTGGGACCAGTACATCGAGATCGCCAACAGTTTCAACGAGCCCGGCAAGTTCACCACGCTGATCGGCTACGAGTGGTCGTCGCAGCCCAACATGTCCAACCTGCACCGGAACGTCATCTTCCGGTCGGGCAAGGACCTGCCGGTGCCGTTTTCGTATTTCGATTCGCAGCGGCCCGAGGACCTCTGGAAATGGATGGACGCCCAGCGCGCGAAGGGAACGCAGTTGCTCGCGATTCCGCACAACGGCAACCTGAGCAACGGTGCCATGTTCGCCCTCACGGATTCGGACGGCAAGCCGATCACACGTGCTTACGCCGAGACGCGGGCGCGCAATGAGCGGCTGACGGAAATCGTGCAGACCAAGGGTCAGTCGGAAACGAATCCGTTGGTCGCCCCGAACGACGAATTCGCGGGTTTCGAGATCTGGACCAAGCCCGTGGCAGGGCCCGGTACGGTCAAGGTATTGACGACCAATTACGTTCGCAATGCCTTCGAGAACGGACTGGCACTCGAGAAGAGCATCGGCGTAAACCCGTTCAAGTACGGCGTCGTCGGTGGCGGCGACATCCACACGGCGATCGTCTCGCACGAGGAGTTTGCATTCACCGGTGAGCACAACCTCAAGTCGAGCACCCCGCACGCGCGGTTGCTCGAGGGCGTTCCTGGCGAGCCGTCGAAGATCGAGCAGGGTTCGGCCGGGCTTTCATGCGTCTGGGCCGAGGAGAACACACGCGAATCCATCTACGACGCCATGGCGCGCAAGGAGACCTGGGCCACCAGCGGTACGCGGATCGTCGTGCGGGTGTTCGGTGGGTATGACTTCGGCGAGGCGAAGCCGGGCGACCGTGAATGGGTACGTGTCGGCTACAGTAACGGCGTGCCGATGGGCGGCGACCTCAAGCCTGCCGCAAGGAAGTCGGCGCCGCGGCTGATGATCGCTGCCTCGAAGGACCCGAACAGCGGCAATCTCGACCGGATCCAGGTGATCAAGGGCTGGGTGGACGCGGCCGGCAAGACGCACGACAAGATCTACGACGTGGCCTGGTCCGGCAACCGCAGGATCGGCGCTGACGGCAAGCTGCCACCGGTCGGCAACAGTGTCGACGTCAAGAACGCGTCGTACACCAACACCATCGGCAGCCCGGAACTTGCCACGGTCTGGAAGGACCCGGACTTCGACCCGGCCGTTCCGGCCTTCTACTACGTCAGGGTCCTCGAGATCCCGACGCCACGCTGGTCCACCTACGACGCCAAGGCGCTTGGCATCGACCCGCCGAAGGACTTCCCCGCCACGATCCAGGAGCGAGCCTGGACGTCGCCGATCTGGTACACGCCCAGCGGCAGGTAAAAAGCCCCCTCCCGCGGGTCGACTCACGGCCCCTCGGCTCTGGCTGAAGCGTGAGTCGATCCCGCGGATTTTCCACAGACCAGAGAGCAACACCACCATGTCACTGCCCGAAGCATTTACCCACCAGGACAAACTGCTCACGGTCGATACCAACCTCAGCAAGTTCCTCGAGGGCCTGCTGCACCCCGGCATCAAGGCGCACCCACTGTTCCTCGATCCGTACAACGGCGTCTGGGTCCTGCGCATCAGGTTTGCACCCGGCGTTACCCTGCCGCTGCACTTCCACACCGGCACGGTGCATCTCTACACGATGTCCGGCTGCTGGTACTACACGGAATACCCGGACCAGAAGCAGACCGCGGGCTGCTACATCTTCGAGCCCGGCGGTTCGATCCACGAGTTCAACACGCCCGCCAGCAATACCGAGGACACGGACACCTTCATGGTCGTGTTTGGCGCCAACGTCAATTTCCTGAAGGACGGCACCTACATCAACATGATGGACGCAAGCCTGATCAAGGCGTGGGCCGACCAGGGCATCAAGGACCAGGGCCTGAGCGCAATGAACTACATCTCGGCGCAGATTCCGAAGTACACGCGCTGACTGCAGTGAAGACGACACCCGACCTGCCGTCGAACGACATGGGCAACTGACTTGACCATGCAGTGCAGAGTAGTGTTCGTCACAGGCGCCGGCAGTGGAATCGGCCAGGCATTGGCCGAAGCCTTTGCGAAGCACGGCTCGCGCGTCGCTGCGTTTGACCTCAAGTTCACGGACGAGGCACGCGCACGCCTGCAGAAGGACTGCCCGGGGGTCGTGTTCTTCGAGGTGGACGTAAGGGACGCAGACCGTGTCGAGTTGGCCGTGCGTCAGGCAGTGGCGCAAATCGGGCCTCCGGACGTTGCGATCAACTCGGCGGGCGTCCAGGTCGCGCTGCCGTTTCTCGAGATCACGAGCGAGCGTTATGACTTCGTCATCGACGTCAACCTGAAGGGCAGCCGCAACTTCGCGGCGGCCGTCCTGCCGCACATGCGCATAGGCGGTCGCCTTGCGCTCGTCGCTTCGCTCGCCGGAATCGTGAGCAATTACGGCTACGCGGCCTACAGCTCGTCAAAGTTCGGCGTGCTCGGTCTTGCCTCGGCGCTGCGCATCGAATGCAAGACGCGCGGCATTCTGGTGTCCGCCATCTGTCCGCCCGAGGTCGGGACGCCGATGGTGGAAGAGGAGCGACGGACGGCGCCCGCGGTCACGCTGCAGACCAAGCAGTTTGCTGGCACGGTTACGCTGGAGGATCTTGTCACCCAGGTGACTCGCGGTCTCGAGCGGGGTGACTTCATGATCATTCCGGGCAGTTGGCGCGCGCGGTCGACGGCCTTCCTGGCACGCACCTTTCCGAGGCTGATGGCGCGCCTGACGGACCGCATGGTCGTGCAGGGACTGAAAGGCTGACGATGCCGGATCCACACAGCTTGAATGACGGCCAGGGACCAGCAATTGTCATGACTCAACAGCTTGAGCAGATTGCATTCTCTGTCGTTGACGCGCAGCGGACCGAGCGCTGGTTTCGCGAGGCATTCGGCTTCCTGCCGGCCGGAGGCACGCGGTCCTTCCGTGGCTGGGGTGCGCAGCACGTGCAGGACCTGCGCGGCGCGGCGTCCACATGCTGGTGGCTGGTGGATCGCAGCGACCATGTCCAGCTCGAGCTGTTCCAGTTCGAGCGGCCGCTTGCCAAGCTGATACCGACGGACTATCGCCCGTGCGACATCGGCTACTCGCGCGTCGGCTTCTGGGTGCAGGACTTCGATGCCGTGATCGAGCGGCTCGGCCGGCTCGGCACTCCGCCGCTGACTGCACCCATCGGTTCGGGCGGAGCGCGGCGAGTGTGCGTCCGCAATCCCGAGGGCGTTTTCGTCGAGGTGATGGAGGACGATCCGCTGGCAGGCCGGACACGGGACGCCCGGCCCGACTGTCGCGTCGCCGCGCGTTCCGTGACGATGTCGGTTCCGGACCTGGAGAAGTCGACGCGATTCTTCATGAGTGCGCTCGGAATGCCCGAGTCGGCCGCAGCGTTGCGGTGTCCCGAGCACGAAGCGCTCTGGGGCCTGGTAGGTGCGAAGACTCGCAGCGTCGTGCTCGATGCGGGCAACGTGCTGGTCGAGCTGGTGCAGTACCTCGATCCCGTCGGCAAGCCGTGGCCGGACGCGCACAGTATCAGCGACCAGGGAATACTGAACATCGCGTTCGGCTACCGCACCATGCGGGACATGATGGACTCGTATCGTCGCAGCCGTGCCGCGGACGCGCGGCCGAATGGCTTCCCGCTGCACCTCGTCAACTGGGGTGTCGTGTACGTGAACGACCCGCAGGGGTTCAGCGTCGAGCTGCTGTGGGTGAACCCGCGCTGGGACGCGAAGATGGGATTCACGCCCATGCCCATCGGAAAGCGGCCGCTGCCGGATACGCACCACGCCGAGCGGATTATCCATATTGCGGCTCCGGTGGAGCGCGTGTGGGAAATCGTTGCGAACCACCGCGACATGCCGCGGTGGTCCTCGTTCACCAGCGTGACTCTCGAGCACGGGGGATCGCCGGCGCCGAACGGTGTCGGCGCCGTGCGTGCCATGCGCGGCCCGAAGGTGAACGTGCTCGAACAGGTAATCGGCTGGGACCCGCCGCATTCGCTCGACTACCGATTGCTCGCCGGTGCGCCGGTCACATGTCACCTGGGACGGGTCGAGTTGCGCTCGAGCAAGGGCAGCGGCACTGAGGTGCAGTGGAGCATTCGCTACCGGCCGAAAATTCCCGGCACGTCGGGCATAGTGCAGCGCGCCATGGAGAAGTTCCTGGCGGACCTCTTGCCTAGACTCAAGACACTCGCCGAGAACGACTGACGTGGACGTTTCCGACCGCGCGACGCTGCCGGAAAAGGTTTTCCTGACCGGCGCCAACGGTTTCATAGGACGCGCGCTTGCAGGACGCTACCGCGAACTGGGCGCCGAAGTCTGCGGCGTCGACTTCACCGCGGATCCACAGTGGAACGTCGTGGCCGGAGACGTGCGCGAGCCCGACAAGTGGCGCAACCAGCTGGCCGGCAGCGAACTGGTCATCCACACTGCTGCGGTGGTCTCGATGGTTGCGCCGATGCGTGCGGCCTGGAACGTCAACTGCCATGGCACCCGACAGCTCCTGACGGCCTGTCGTGAGCAGGGTGTCGCGCGATTCGTGCAACTCTCATCCGTTGCCGCGTTCGGCTTCGACTTTCCCGTCAACGTCGATGAATCGCATCCGCTGATCACCTGCGGAAATTCCTATGTCGACACCAAGATCGCGAGTGAGCACACGGTGCTCGCGGCCCATGCCGGTGGCGAGATCGACTGCACCATCATCCGGCCCGGCGACGTGTACGGCCCGGCATCCCGCGCCTGGATCGTCGTGCCGCTGGAAATGATGCGTGCGGGCCAGTTCCTGCTTCCGGACGCCGGGCAGGGAGTGTTCAGTCCCGTGTACATCGACGACCTCGTGAACGGCATCGTGCTGGCCGCGGGCACGCCCGAGGGCGCCGGCCAGATCTTCACGCTCACGTCGGGCGTGGGCGTGTCCTGTGCCGAGTTCTTCGGGCATCACTGGCGCTGGCTGGGAAAGTCGGGCTCGCCCCGGACGCTGCCGAAGGGCCTCGCCATAATGCTGGCGGAGGCCGGAGGGGGCCTGGCGCGCCTGCTCGGGCGTTCGACCGAAATGGGCCGCGGCTCGGTCGGATTGCTTGGACGACCGGCCACTTACAGCATCGAAAAAGCGCGACGCATGCTCGGTTACTCGCCTGCGGTGGACCTGGCTGATGGCATGCGCCGCTCGGAGGCCTGGGTCCGCGAGCATGGCCTGCTCGATCGGACGACGTAACCGCTCGCGGAGCACGACAGGAAAGACAACATGGATCTCACCGCATACCTGCTTTTGACCCTCAAGGTGTCCGTCGCCTTGCTCATTTTCGCCGTGGGCCTCGATTCGCGCCTGAAGGATCTGTCGTACCTGACGCAGCGTCCCTTCGTCATGCTGCGCTCGCTGCTGGCCATGTACGTCGTGGTACCACTGCTTGCGCTGGCGGCGGTGAAACTCATGCAGCTGCCCGCCGCGCTGGAACTTGCGCTCGTGGTGCTGGCGATTTCCGCGGGTGCGCCGATGCTGCCGCGCAAATTGATGCGGCTGGGCAATGAGCAATACGTCATTTCACTGGTGGTCGTGAGTTCGCTGCTGGCGATCGTGACGGTGCCCGCGTGGCTGCTGCTGCTTGGACCGCGTATCGACCGCCTGGAGGCGCTCGATCCGGCCACGGTGGCCGGTGTCCTCGGCAAGTCGTTCCTTCTGCCGATGCTGCTCGGCATTGCGGTGCGCTGGTTCCTGCCGGACGCAAGCGCGCGCCTGTCCGACGTGCTGCTGAAGTTCGTGGGCATCGTCTTCTCGGCCTGTGCATTGCTGCTGCTGGCAACGCACTGGCAGGTGCTTGGCGCCATCCTCGGGCCGCCAATCCTGACGCTCGGCGGGTTCACGCTGGCAGCACTCGGCGTAGGGCACCTGATGGGCGGTCCGGACCCGAACGATCGCACCGCGCTGGCGGTCACTTGCGCGACGCGACACGTCGGCGTGGCGATGGTGATCGCTGCCGCCACGCCCGGGCCTCGCACCGTCGTGCTGATCGTGGCTTACACGCTTGCGTCGGCCCTCGTGATCATCCCGTACATGAAGTGGCGCGGCCGGGTGACCCCGGCCGGGCTGTCGCGCTCGAAGTAATCATTCAGGAAATTCCACAACCGGGAGACGAGAAATGAACGGCATACAACGATGGGTGGTGAGCGCAGCCGCGCTCGTACTGCTTGGCGGCAGCGCGGTCGCGAACCAGAACGACAAGCATGATGGCTCCTGGGTAAGGCTGGGCACGGTCACGGCGGGGCACGGCGCCGACCATGACAAGATCAAGGTCGAAGGCAGGAACGACGATTTCCGCAAGTTGAAATTCCGGGTCAAGGATTCGCCGCTCAACATGCATAGGGTCGTCGTGACCTACGACTCCGGCGCCCCAGAGACGCTCGACGTCAGGGAGAACCTTGTGAAGGACAGCGAGACTCGTGCGATTGACCTGAAGGGCGGCAAGCGCAGTATCCGCACGATTGAGTTCTGGTACGACACGCAGGGCATCCTGAACGGGAAGGCGGAAGTAACGGCCTACGGGCAGCGTTGATGGGTCGCCGGGGACGCCAGGAAAAGCACACGGCACCCTCCATAGCAGTGCCTCCGGTGATCGCGGCGGCATTGGTGATCCTGTGCGGCACGCACGGTGCCGTGGCGGCGGAGGAAGGCGCCGGCGGCTCCTCCCTGCAGCCGGCCAGCGGCCAGTCCCTCGAGCAGGCCGCCAGCGACCCCACTGCGTCGCTGATGTCGGTGCAGGTACAGAACATTTATTCAGGTGCGTACCACCGGCTCGACGACCAGAGCGGCAACACGATACTGCTGCGCTCCGCAATTCCGTTTACCGCCGGCGGCCTGGACAACATTGCGCGCTTCACGCTGCCCATCGTGACCGACAGCCCGTCGGGAGAGAGCGGCCTCGGCGACCTGGTGCTGTTCGACCTGGTCAAGTTCGATAAGTCCTGGGGACGCTGGGGCATCGGGCCGGTGCTGCTGGCGCCGACGGCCACCGATGACGCGCTCGGAGCCGACAAGTGGGCCATCGGCCCGGCGCTCGGTTTCGTTGCCCGCGGCGACAAGCTGATGTGGGGCCTGTTCAACCAGAACCTGTTCACGTTTGCCGGCGACAGCAATCGCAACGACGTCAACGTCAGTATCCTGCAGCCGATCGTCAATTATTCCCTGCCAAACAAATGGTCCATCGGCAGCTCGGAGATGAACGTCACCTACGACTGGGAACAGGGCGCCTGGACCGCGCTGCCGCTCGGCGTGAAGCTCGCTAGACTGGTAAAGCTTGGCAAGCTGCCGGTGCAGTTCTCCGGCGCATACGAGTACAACTTCGCAGACGACTACGTCGCACCAAAGTGGACCGTTAATTTCACGGTGAAATTGCTGTTTCCGGTCGGTGGGTCATAGTCGGGCGCACGGCAAGACACGCCGGAAATGATGAGAGAAAAAGGGTAAAGTTCTGCCGGGTGTGCCGACGGCGACCATCGAGACTCGTCATCCTGGCAGTCCAGAGCCATTCGATACTGCGAGGTCCCATGCGCCAGATCATCCGACTGTGCCTGCCCCTGTTTGTGCTGCTGCTGGCGGCCTGCGCCGAATTGCCGCAGCGGCCCGAGCTTCCACCGCAGGCCGCAGTGCCCGCCGGTTCCGGCACGAAGCTCGACTCGCTGATAGCGCCCGCGGAGGCGAGCCATCCCGGGCAGGCGGGGTTCCGGTTGGTGGGTACGGGTCCGGACGCCTTTGCGATCAGGGCGCGCACGGCGGCAGTTGCCGGGCGCAGCCTCGACGTGCAGACCTACATCTGGAACAACGACGTTACCGGAACGTATCTGGCCAGCGCGCTGCTCAGCGCGGCTGACCGCGGCGTGAAGGTGCGGTTGCTGGTCGACGACATGGACGCGCGCAGCAAGAACTTCGGATTCGCCGCGCTCGATGCCCACCCCAACATCGAGGTCCGCATGTTCAATCCGCTGGCCTCGCGCAGCGGCACGCTGGCGTTCATCGGTGATTTCATGTCGAGTGGCAATCGGCTGAACCACCGCATGCACAACAAGACCTGGATCGCGGACAACCGAATTGCGATCGTCGGCGGCCGTAACCTCGGCGACGAGTATTTCGGTGCCAGCGAAGAGGTCAACTTCGTCGACCTTGATTTCGCGATGGTAGGTCCGGTGGTGCGCGACGCCTCCGCGTCGTTCGACAAGTACTGGAACTCTCGGGCTGTATACCCGATCTCGGTGTTGAACCCCGATGCAGTAACACCGGAGCTACTCGCGAATCTTCGCGCGCGTGCCGAGCAGGTGGCCGAGGAAAGCAAGACCAGTTCCTACGCGGAATTGCTCAAGCGCGATGACGCGGTCGAGCGGCTCGTGCACGGCGACTGGACGATGGAGTGGACCAGCGAATTCCAGTTCGTTTCCGACGATCCGCTGAAGGCGCTGAAGGCAGAGGGCCTCGAGAGATCCGACGTGCTGAGCGTGCTGGTCCCGGTGCTCAAGTCTGCGCAGCACTCAGAGACCCTGATCTCACCGTACTTCGTGCCAGGGGAAAAGGGCACCGACTTCTTTGTCGCGCGGGCGAAGGACGGCAAGCAGGTTCGGATTCTCACCAACTCGCTGGCCGCGAACGATGTGGCGGCCGTGCACGGCGGCTATGCGAAATACCGCAAGGACCTGCTCGAGGGCGGCGTAATGATGTGGGAACTGAAGCCGCTGGCGGGTTCGACGGCCAAGGCCAGCATGTTCGGTTCCAGCGGCGCGAGCCTGCACACGAAGGCACTGGTGGTCGATGGCGAGAAGCTCTTCGTCGGCAGCTACAATCTCGATCCACGGTCCACGTCGCTCAATTGCGAGCAGGGTGTGCTGGTGACCAATGCCACGCTCGCCAGCCAGTTCGAGGCGATATTCGACACGCAGTCGGGCGGTGCCCGGGCATGGCGGGTGACGCTGGTCGATGGCGAACTGAGCTGGACCGACGGCACGAAGACCTACGACAGTGAGCCGATGGCCACGGGGGGGCAGAAGTTCCAGGCGTGGCTGGCTGGAGTGCTGCCGGTCCAGTCGCAACTCTAGCGAGCTGGCCGGCCTGGTCGCCGTCGCCGGCACCGGTCAATCGTATCGGCTACGGCAACGGTGCCAGGCCGAGTTCGTTCCGTCAGAGGCCCCCGCCCCATCGGTACTGCCATGCAATGCCGACCAGGTCGTAGTTGTTTCCGGTTCGCGCCGACACCCCGCTGCTGGCGTATGCCTTGATGGAGTTATAGGCGTTCACCGGGAACGCCAGCGTCGCGCCGACGCGCCAGTTCTGCTGCAGGTCGTTGTTCAACTCCCCATTCAGCGTCGTGCGGCCGCCGGCGAAGTACGTGCCGTCGAGCGATGCCCAGATACCCGAGCTGAAGCTGTAGATCACACTCGTCCCCAGTGAATACAGGGGGTCCTGCGACTTGTAGTTGCCTCCGTAGAAGTCGTTGTTGTCCGTATACAGCGTGACCCCCGCGGTTCCCTCCAGTGTCCATCTGCCGAGGGCCTTCGATACTCCCACCTGCGGCTTGAACGACCAGCGATTGGTGCCGAGGTTGACGATCCTCGTATCGTCATACTGGCCGAGCGGTGCGGTGACCCGCAGGCTTGCCCCGATGATAAGGTCCTGCTTGTACTGTCTGAACTCCTTCAGCGAGAGCGCCGGAGCACCGTAGAGGTTGACCGAGAGCCGGAACCCAGGATCCATGAACCCGGAGACGCTGCGCCGTATCACCTGGCCGTCGTAGTCCGCGGTGCCGGACAGCCAGCTGAATGGGACGGTGACGTCGAACTTGGCGGACTTGCCCCAGAGATCCAGCACCCGGGCGTAACCGACGATCGCGTTGGACGTCGACAGCTTGGGGTCGGTCAGGGGCAGGGAACTGTCGAATGACAGGCCGTGATCGGTGTACGCATATCCGCCGACCAGGAAATTCACGCCGACCGGCGCGTTGGAGTAGGCACGCGGCTCGATGTCCTGGGCACGTGTTGCGGACGTGAACGCCAATAGCGCGCACACGCTGAGCATGGCGATCGTAAACGCCTTGAGCCGCGACAGGACCACGCAAGGAAGGAGAGTCACTCTAGTCATGCGCGCACGATTTTACAGAGACTCGGTCCCGGTGCGCGCGAGACTGTCAGCTGCGGCCCTTCCGCTGCGGCCTGGTGGGACTCTTGCCCGATGGGGCTGGAGGCACCCGTGGCAGTCCAGTGTGCTGCGTCTTGAATGGAGTGGTCTTCGCGGCCTTGCTACCAGCCAGCGTCTTCCCGGTCACCGGGGCTTTCGCCACGGGCGACCTGCGTTTGCCCTCGTGTGCCCGACCGGTGCCTATCGGCTGGTAGGTCGGTACCAGTTGCTGCTTGCCGTTGCCGATCAGGTCGGCGCGACCCATGCGCCGCAGTGCCTCGCGCAGCAGCGGCCAGTTGTTCGCGTCGTGATAGCGAAGCAATGCCTTGTGCAGCCTGCGAACCCGGATGCCTTTCGGGACGTGAACATCCTCGGAGTCGCGCTTCACCTTGCGCAGCGGGTTTTTGCCCGAGTGATACATGGCGGTCGCGGTCGCCATCGGCGAAGGCAGGAAGGCCTGCACCTGGTCGGCTCGGAATCCGTTTCGTTTCAGCCATAGCGCGAGTTCGAGCATATCCTCGTCGGTCGTGCCCGGATGCGCTGCGATGAAGTAGGGAATCAGGTACTGCTCCTTCCCCGCCTCCTTCGAGTACTTGTCGAACAACGCCTTGAAGCGGTCGTAGGTGCCGACGCCGGGCTTCATCATCTTCGACAGCGGTCCTTCCGAGATCGCTTCCGGCGCGATCTTCAGGTACCCGCCCACGTGGTGCTGCACGAGCTCCTTTACGTACTCCGGCGACTCGACAGCCAGGTCGTAGCGCACGCCAGAGGCAATCAGCACTTTCTTGATGCCGGGCAGCGCGCGCGCGCGGCGATAGAGCCCGACCAGCGCTGAATGGTCGGTATCGAGGTTCGGGCATATGCCGGGGAACACGCAGGATGGCCTGCGGCAGGCGGATTCGATCTCGCGCGACTTGCAGGCGATGCGATACATGTTGGCCGTGGGGCCACCGAGATCGGAAATCACTCCGGTAAAGTCGGGCGCCGTGTCCCTGATCGTCTCGATCTCGCGAATGACCGAGTCCTCGGAGCGGTTCTGGATGATGCGACCCTCGTGCTCGGTAATCGAACAGAACGTGCAGCCACCGAAGCAGCCGCGCTGGATCGCGATCGAGAACCGGATCATCTCGTAGGCAGGAATCTTTGCCTTGCCGTAGGACGGGTGCGGCAGGCGTCGGTAGGGAAGTTCGTAGATCGCGTCCATCTCCTTCATCGTGAGCGGAATGGGCGGCGGGTTGAGCCAAACGTCCTGGTCGCCGTGCCGCTGCACCAGGCAGCGGGCATTTCCCGGGTTCGACTCGGCGTGCAGGATCCGCGACGCGTGTGCATAAAGCACCGGGTCGTCGGCAACCTGCTCATACGACGGCATGCGGATCACGCTGCGCTCGCGGTCGGCGTTCGGCACCTTGCGCTCGAAGCGGACGACGTGCTCGCGCGGAGCCGGGGCGCTTGCTGCAGCGGCGACCGACCGACCGGGACCCCGTTCGAGTCGCTCCTCGGGAATCGCTTTGTCGACCGGGATCCCGCCCGTCCGGTCGCCGGGCGCACCACCGGGCCCGAACGCGTAAGGGTCGATGGCCGGCCCGACCGGTCCCGGTGTATCGATGCTGGTGGAATCGATCTCGGTCCAGCCTTCGGGCATCGACCGGCGCGCGAACGCAGTGCCGCGCAGGTCGCGGATCTCGTCGATGGGTGTGCCTGCCGCGAGCCGGTGCGCAATCTCGCAGATCTGGCGCTCAGCGTTGCCGTAGACGAGGAGGTCGGCTTTCGCATCCAGCAGCACCGAGCGGCGTACCTTTTCCGACCAGTAATCGAAGTGCGCAATCCGGCGCAGCGATGCCTCGATGCCGCCGACCACCAGCGGCACGTCCTTGTACGCCTCGCGAACCCGCTGGGAATACACGATCACGCAGCGATCAGGCCGCGCGCCGCCTGCGCCCTGCGGTGTATAGGCGTCGTCGCTGCGGATGCGGCGATCCGCGGTGTAGCGGTTCACCATCGAATCCATGTTGCCGCCGGTCACGCCGAAGAACAGGTTCGGGCGGCCGAGCGCCATGAAGTCGCGCGTTGAGTGCCAGTCGGGCTGGGCGATGATGCCGACCCTGAAGCCCTGTGCCTCCAGTACTCGGCCGACGATGGCCATGCCGAAGCTCGGCAGGTCCACGTATGCGTCGCCGGTGACCAGGATCACATCGCAGGAATCCCAGCCGAGCCCGTCCATCTCGGCCCGCGACATGGGCAGGAAAGGCGCCGGGCCGAACCGGTGCGCCCAGTGCTTGCGGTATGAAAAGAGGTCGCGGGCGGGTTGCATGGGGCGCAGTCTAGACGGCTTGGTCCCCGCGCTGTAGCAGCGGCCCGGGCACGAGCAGGTTTGAGGCGATACGGCGCCCCGGGGCTAGCCCTTCGAGCGAACCGTCTCCCGCCACCGGTCCACGTCCACTCCCTTGATGATCAACCACAGCGCCAGCCCGAGCTCCGCGACGAAGACGGGCAGGAAGATGGCCGGGAAGAGCATGCTTGAGAGCGCCGGGGCGAGGAACGCCACGAAGCTGTCCACCAGGTAACACAGGCCCGCGATGCCCAGCAGGACGCCGATTGCCCTTGGAAGGTAGCTTGCGCGGAAGACCAGGTGCCCAAGCGCAAGGCAAGCGAAACCGAAGAATACGAGGCTGATCGCGTAGGCGCTGCCGTGCAGCTTCAACGCCAGCAGCGCAAGCGACTGCAGCTGCTCGGGCTGGAAGCTCGCCAGGTAATCAGCATTTTCCAGAAGCCGGAGCGCCGCAAGGTGACTGAGGCTTGCGACGGCCAGAACGACATCGCTCGCCAGGCGCATGAACGCTGCGAGCAGTGCGATGTTCCGGTTTACCGGCCTCAACAGCACGTACAGCAATACCGCCACCGCGACGTCGCATGCCAGGTGCAGCAGCTCGCCGGAGAAGGCCAGTCGGAACAGTGACTCGTTGGCCAGGATGTTACGGGCAGTGGCCGCCGCGTCGGCCGACACGATCAGTCTCGATCGGACGGACTCGGCGAAGATGCCTGCGACGATGATGTACAGGTAGAGCGCGCCACAGATCCGGGCGTAGGCCTGCGGCGAGGTCTCGGTGGTTCTGGCGGTCATCGTGGTTTCCCCTTCAGTCACCTGCTGGGGTCGGCCCGAATGCTGCACTTGTCCTGGCCGGAGGGTGCCCGATCGGTCACGTGACCCGCCTAGGCGAGCGTGTGATACACCTTCTGCACGTCCTCGTCCTGTTCGAGCTTGTCGATCAGCTCGAGCACCTCAGTGGCCTGGTCCTCGGGCAACTCGGTCGCGGCCTGGCAGATGTACTCGTGCTCGGCCGAGATCGGCGTGATGCCGCGGTCCTCCAGCGCCTTCTGCAGGGTGCCGAAGTCCTCGAATGCACAGCGCGCGACGAGTTGTGGCTCGTCCTTCTCGCCCGTGCTCTCACCGAATTCCTCGAGGCCGTGGTCGATCAGGTAGAGCTCGAGGTCGTCCTGGTCGATACCTTCGGGGTTCAGGCGGAACACGCCCATGCGCTTGAACTGGAACACGACACTGCCGCTCGTGGCCAGGTTGCCGCCGTTCTTGCTGAACGCATTACGCACGCTCGCGACGGTGCGGGTCGGGTTGTCGGTTGCACACTCGACCAGCACCGCGACACCGTGCGGCGCGTAGCCTTCATAAATCAGCTCTTCGAAATTGGCCGCGTCACGGCCGGAGGCGCGCTTGATGGCAGCCTCGACCTTGTCCTTGGGCATGTTGACCGCGCGGGCATTCTGGATAACGCGTCGCAGTGCCGGGTTCGAGCTCGGGTCGGAGCCACCCGCCTTGACCGCGATGGTGATTTCCTTGCCGATGCGCGCGAACTGCTTGGCCATGCGGTTCCAGCGCGCGAACATCGTGTGCTTGCGGACTTCGAAAATTCGACCCATGGGAACTCGACCTTCCTTGAAGGGCGCGCAATCTACCTGAGCGCGCGACGCGGGCCAATCCGCTCGCCCCGGCATCATAACAACTGGCAAAATGAACCGACCGAAAAGACTGATATGAGTAGTACTATTGTTAATATTCCTTGAATACAGTTTTCCTGGGTGGACCGAGCCGGAATCACTGTTCGTCGCGCGCTGTAATGCGTGTCGCAGGAGCGACCCGGCATGAGCTTCTATCGCCACTACCTCTTTCCGAAATTCCTGGACCTCGCGATGTCCAGCCGCGCCTATCGCAGGCCGCGCATTCGAACGCTGGCGCCGGCCTGTGGCCGCATCCTGGAGATCGGTTTCGGCACGGGCGCGAATCTCGAGCATTACCCGCCCGGCGTGCGACGCATCGAGGCCATCGATCCCGACCCGTACCTCGACCGGTACTCCCAGGCCAGGATCGACGCGTCGCGTGTCGAGGTGGACTTCCACCACCTCGACGCCGAGCACCTGCCGTTCGAGGACGAGCGCTTCGACACGGTCGTGAGCACGCTCACCTTGTGTTCAATCCCCGATGTCATGCATGCGCTGGGCGAGATCCGTCGCGTGCTGAAGCCCGGCGGACAGTTCCTGTTCATGGAGCACGGTCGTGACCCCCGTCCCGAGGCTGCCCGCTGGCAGGACCGACTCACGCCACTGTGGAGACCGCTTGCTGGCGGGTGCTGCCTGAACCGTCCTGTGCTCGAGCTGATCGAGAGTGCCGGCCTGGTGCGAGATCAGGTGCAGTCCGGCTACCTGCGCGGCGTGCCCACGCTGCTCGGATATGTCACCGAAGGCGTGGCGCGCAAGCCCGGGACGCTGCGGAGCGCGGTCGCCATGCCGTAAACTGGCCACGATGGCCTGCAAACCGGCTGGCACCCGCTGATCCGGGCGCCGCCCTCAAGGAGTTGGCAATGAAAACCTTCGCGCCGATTGTGGTGCTTGCAGCCATCGTTGCGCTGGCCGGCAGCGGCTGTTCAATCGAGGTCAACGACGACGACGCGGGCGTGAGCCAGCAGTTCGGTACCGATTATTTCGGCGCCGGCGGCATGCTCAACCTTACGGATCCGGTGGAAGGCGACGCCTTCCTGGCTGGAGGCCAGGTTGCCACAGCCAGTGAGGTCAACGGTGACCTGGTGGCCGTGGGCGGCGAGGTGTCCGTCGGTGGCAGCATCGGCGACGACGTGTATGCGGCTGGCGGCGACGTGAAGGTGGACGCGATCATCCAAGGGAATGCACGCATCGGCGGCGGTGACGTGACGGTTGGACCGGCGACGGTCATCGCGGGCGCCACGACCCTGACCGGCGGCCGGGTGGACTTCGAAGGAAACTCCCACGGATTCCTGAAGATCTCGGGCGGAACGGTGACGATGTCGGGACAGGCGCTTGGCGACGTCGAGGTCCGGGCCGAGGAACTGGTGATCGACCCTGAGACGCAGATTGGCGGACGGCTCGTCTACCGGGGCCCCGTCGAGCCGCTGGTCCCCGAGGGCGCGGTCATCGCCGGCGGCGTGGAGTTTCACGAGTTCGCTCACGGAAGCTTCATCCACGACCAGCGCGGTCCAGTGCGCGAGGTCGTGCACTGGGTAGGATCAGTGCTCTGGTTTGCCGGCGTGTTCTTCGTCGGCGCGCTGTTCCTGGTTCTGTTCCCGGGGCTGTCGACACGCGCCGCTGAAACCATCGGGCGCGATCCGTGGCAGTCACTGGGCCTCGGTCTCGCCATCCTTGTCTGCGTGCCGTTCGTCGCCGTGGTCCTGCTGGTCACGATCATCGGCATTCCGCTGGCACTGCTGCTGCTGCCCCTGTACCTGCTGCTGATGTTCCTCGGCTGGATCGTCGCGGCACTCTTCATAGGGCAGCGCGGCATGGCCGCGGTACGCGGTGCGGGCGCGGCGCCGATGTCCACTGGCTCGCGCCTGCTGGCGCTGCTGCTGGCGCTGCTGGCCCTGTCGCTGGTGCGCCACTTGCCGTTCCTCGGCAGCATCGTCGCGTTCCTGGCACTGATTGCCGGCATCGGCGCGCTGGTCTCGCAGGGCTGGTCCCGGCGCGACGGCACGACCTTGGCGGCAGGCTGACCGCAGTGAACTACTGGCCGCACCTGGTCGCGGTTCTGGTGGGCGCCGGACTCACCGTGCAGGTGGGCATGAACTCGACCGTGCGCATGGTGATCGGTTCCCCGGTCCTTGCGACCGTCATCAATTTTGCAATCGGCCTGGCTGCACTCATGGTGGTTGCACTTGCGAGCGGTGCGCGCGTCGTTCCGGGCTCGACCGCGGCCGTCCCGGCATGGGCGTGGCTCGGCGGACTGCTGGGCGCGATCTACGTCGCCTCCACTACAGTACTCGGTCCAAGGCTCGGTGCCGCGGCCCTGCTTGCGCTCACGCTCGCCGGGCAGATGATCGCTGCGCTGCTCGTGGACCAGTACGGCGTCATCGGTTTCCCGCAGAGTGCCGTGACACCTGCAAGGCTGCTGGGTGCAGTGCTGGTGATCGCGGGCGCCCTGTTGATCATTCGTCGCTGAGGAACTCGCCATGGCCAGGACGCCCTCCACCATGCTCGCGCTCGGGACTCTGGCGCCGACGTTCGACCTGCCGGATTTCGACGGAAAGCACCATGCGCTTGCGGAATTCAATGGTTCGCGCGCCCTGCTTGTCGTATTTACCTGCGAGCACTGCCCGTTCGCCAGGCACATCCGCGCCGGGTTCGCACGATTCGCGGCCGACTACGCTCCCCGTGGCCTCGCCGTCGTCGCGATCAATTCGAACGACCTGTCCGCCTATCCGCAGGACGGCCCCGACGCGATGCGCGAAGAGGCGCGTTCGGCGGGCTACCGATTTCCCTATCTGCTGGACGCGGACCAGTCGGTCGCGAAGGCATACCGCGCAGCCTGCACGCCGGATTTCTTCCTGTTCGACGCCGACCGGAGACTCGTCTACCGGGGCCAGTTCGACGACAGCCGACCCGGCGACGACCGCCCAGTGACCGGGGCAGACCTGCGCGCGGCTGCAGATGCGGTTCTGTCGGGCGTGGCCGTAGGCCCGGAGCAGCGCCCGAGCGTTGGCTGCAACATCAAGTGGAGGCCCGGCGCGGAGCCGGACTACTTCACCGGCTGAATCTCGCAGCAGCCGGTCGGGAATTGCCGCTGCGGGCAAATTACTTGCTGGCAGTGCGCGCCGGGAACGTCTCGACGATGGCGCTAGCCATGTCTGCGGCCGTCTGGATGGCCTGCTCCGAGGAAGAAGTGCGTGTCTCCTCGCTTATGGAGCCGCGCCAGATGATCTGGCCGGTCGCCGGGTCGCCGACGAATACGATAACCGAGCCCTCGGTAACGCGGCGTTCGCGCGGCAGTTCAGAGGCCGCCGGCGGCTGTGGTTTGCTGGTCATCAGCACGTCGTTCGGATTTGGCGCATTGAACCTCGGTGTCTCGGATTTCTGGTATTTCCTGGTACCTGCGACCTGGTAACTCACCAGCATCTGGGCCGAGTTCGCGTCCGTGACTTCCTGGTAGCCCTTTCTTACGAGCCCTGCGACCACGACTTCGCGCATGTGCAGGTCCGTGGCCGCCGCCACCGCGGGCTTGGCTGCCACCGCCGTTCCCAGCTCGCCGCCCTTCCACGCGAACGTGCTTCGCGCGGTGATGTTGGAATCCGGCGCCTGGTAGTTTTCCACCTGCCAGGTCGTACCACAGCCGGCTGCCAGCGCGAGCAGCAGTGCCGCGCAGTGTCGATGCAATCCCATAGCCGTCTCCCTGTGTGCTCCTGCAAGTGTAGTAGGAACCGCGGCGGCCGTCCGTCAGCCGTGACTGCCACATTCCACCATTGCGCGCCATCGCGGCCCGGCGCAACGTGGGGGCAGGCCCCACTTCAGGGGAGGTTGACATGAGCAAGTACCGAATCGTCGTTGCCGACCAGGCTGAAGCAATCTTCTACGATGCGGCGACCTTAAGTGGAGCGCCCAAGGAGGTGGGCCGGATCACTGATCCGCTGGCCCGTCTCCACGACCGGGACTTCGGGACCGAGCGCCCGGGGCGAAGCCACGAGAGCATGGGCGCGACCCGCCACTCGATCCAACGGGAAGACACGCCCCGCCGCCAGGAGGCAGTGCGCTTCGCACGCCGTATAGCCCGCAGGCTCGATGATGCCCGTAGGAAGGACGAGTTCGATCAACTGGTCGTAGTGGCCGGTCCACCGTTCCTCGGGTTGATGCGCCAGGAACTGTCCGGGCCGACGCGTGCACGGGTCACCCGGGAGATCCCGAAGGACCTGGTGCATAGTGCACCCGGGGTGCTGGCGCGGCGACTGGCTGCGAGCGCAAACCTGTAGTCACGGGCCGCCAACCCGGGCATTCTGTGATCCGCATCCCGCTGCGGCGCCACATATTGGTGTGCGCCGTGCAGCCGGGCATACTTGGTGTGGTAAACAGGCGGCACGATGAGACGGCGTATGCATCGATCGGGCGGCTGGGCACTACGGGCGGAAGGCTTCGTGCACCCATGAGTTCCATACTTCTCGTTTACGAGCGTGAACAGGACTTCGCGTCGCTGGAGACGCTTCTCCAGTCCCGGGGACACCACGTGGCCAAGGCGCGAACAGGGCTGGAGGCCCTGGAACTGGCGCGCAACGATACCCCGCATGCGGTCGTGAGTGACGTGCTGTTGCCGTTGCTGGACGGCTTCGCGCTGTGTCGCAGGCTCAAGGAGGACCCGGTCACGCAGTACCTGCCGGTGTTCCTGCTGTCATTCCGCGTCGAGGGCCCCAAGTACGAGGCGTTCGCCGCCGAGGTTGGAGCGCAGCGCTTTTTCCCGCGCGGATCGACGATCGAGGAACTCGCGACGGCCATCGACTCGTTGAAGAGCCACTCGGACACCATGCGAATTCCGGCGCTGGTGCCGGAACTGCTCGACCGGCAGCAGGCTGACCGACGCCACGCCGCGGACCTCGAGCGGCAGATCCGCGAACTCCAGTACACGAACAAACTGCTTGCGGCGGCAGAACGCGCCGCCCGCAGCAAGATCGAGCGCGACGCGAAGGACCGCGCGAGTCACGCTGCCACGGAATCGGACACCGCCCGCGAGCTCCAGCAGCGCGTGGACGAACTCGAGGTGAAGCTGCGGGAGCAGGCCGCCTCCGAATCCGAGGCCAGGAACGCCGCCGAGGGATCACGGGCGGAACTCGCGCGCGCGGGCGTGCTCGAGGCGCGACTCGAGGAGCTGCAGTCGAGCAGCGCGAAAGCACTTGCCGCCGCAGCCGACGCCGAGCGTGCCTTTGGCGCCCAGCTGGTGCCGACCCTGCTGTCAGACATGGAGACTCACGAGATCAGGGCCTCGAGCGAGTCGGCCGCCGCGCTGCTCGGGGTTGCGCCAAACGAACTGAAAGGCCGGCTGCTTCGTGATGTGCTGCCGGGCTGCACGCCCGGTGAGGGCAAGGTGTTTCCGCCGGATGTCGACTTCGTAAAACCGGACGGCACGCACGCGGTGCTCGAACCACGCCGCACTTCGGTTTCTTACGCTGGGCGCGCCTGCTGGCTCACGACCCTCGTCGACGTTACTGCTGAACGCGAACTGCGTGAGACGCAGCGGCTGGCACAGGCTCGGGCAACGGCGCTCGATGCATCTCCGGTTGCCACCTGCCTGGTGGACGAGCGAGGCCAGCTGACGCACGCGAACCAGGCGTTCGGTGCACTCATGTCACTCGACGCCGACCGTATCGACGGCGTTGCGTTTGACGGGTTCGAGGTCCGCGAGGGCGGATCGTCCGCGACCGGCGACCAGGCGGTGGGTGCGCATGCCATTGCGCGCCGCGCCAGGTGGCGCCGAGCCGACGGCAGCTCTTTCGACGCCGAGATTCTGAGCGCTGCCCTGCCCGATCTTCCGGGCGCGGCCATAGTCACGGTGCGCGACGTGACGGACAGTCGCCGCGCCGGCGACAAGGCCGGTCGCGAACAACAGTTGCACGCCGGTCTGCTCGACCTCGCGCAGCACACCCACATGCTCACCGAGACGGAGGTCCCGGCCCGCGCGCTCGAGCTTGTGCGCCGGCTCACCGGCAGCGAGCAGGGTTACGTTTTCCTGGCCACGCCGGACGCGATGCACCTGGAACTTGCGGCTCGCAGCACTGCCGCAGGCGAATCCGGACAGGCGCTCCCGGTGCGCTGGCGCGGACAGCCGCCGTCGGAATCGGCCTTGATGGAGTGTGTGAAATCACAGCAGGTCGCGGGACGCGAGGCCGCGGAAGGCACCGGCGTACTGCGACAGGCCGGGTTGCCCGAGTCGTTGGCGCGCCAGCTGGCGACGCCGATCCTCGATGGCGGGCGGCTGGTCGGCGTGCTGCTGCTGGCGGACAAGCCTGAGGCGTTCGACGAGGAGGATCGCGGCAACGCGGAGCAAGTCGCCGACGCGCTCTGGAAAGCGCTGCGCCGCAGGCGATCGGATGCCGAGATCGTGAGTGCCATGGATCACATGGAACGCGTGATGCTGGGCGCGATCGAGGCGATCGGCACGCTTTCGGAGGCACAGGACGGTTGCAGGCTCGGCCGTGCGAAGCGCGTGGCGGACCTCGCGTCGGGTATCGGTACGGCCATGGGCCTGCCGGGCCACAGCGTGCGGGGCCTGCGGGTGATCGGCCAGCTGGTCGACGTCGGCATGCTGCACATTCCGCGCGAGATCCTCTGGCGCCCGGGGCCGCTCGACGCGGCGGAATTCGAACTGGTCAGGACCCACGTGGACCGCGGCTACGAGTCCCTGCGCCGCATCGACTTCCCCTGGCCGGTCGCGGAAGCGGTGCGACAGCACCACGAGCGGCTCGACGGCTCTGGTTATCCTCGCGGCCTGAAGGGCGACGAGATCCTGGTCGAGGCGCGCATTGCCGCGGTGGCAGATGCCGTGGAGGCGATGCTGTCGGCGCGACCGCAGCGCCAGGCGCTGTCGATGAAAGCCTGTATCGAAGAGTTGCAGGCACAGTCCGGCCGCCGCTACGACGCCGCCGTGGTCAAGGCCTGCGTGCGGTTGCTTCGCGAGCGAGAGACGCCGGAGGTCAAGGCCGGAAAGCGGATCGCCTGAGGCGCCGATGCACCTGCAATTCTTCGGCGCCGCCGGAGAGGTCACCGGGTCCTGTCACATCGTCGAGGTCGGTCGCTACCGCATCCTGCTCGACTGCGGGCTCATACAGGGCGGTGTAACGCACGGCGAGAGAAACCGCGAGCCGTTTCCGTTCGACGCTGCGGACGTCGACGCGGTCATCCTGAGCCACTCGCACATCGATCATTGCGGTCGGTTGCCACTGCTTCACAAGCGCGGTTTCCGTGGGCCGGTCTTTGCAACCGCAGCCGGCCGCGACCTCGCGCGCATCCTGCTGCTCGATTGTGCCGCGATTGCCGCGCACGACGCGGAACGTGCCGCGCGCAGGCGACGGCGCAGTGGCGGCCGGGGCGCAGTCGAACCGCTTTTCACCAGGGCGGACGCGGAAGCGGTGCTGGGACTGTTCCGCAGCGTGCGCTACGGGCAGCCCTTCGAGGTGCTGCCCGGCGTGGAACTCACTTTCCGGGATGCAGGGCACATCCTGGGATCGGCCTGTGTCTGCCTGCGCCTGGTCGAGGGCGATCTCGAACGACGACTGGTCTTCAGTGGCGATCTCGGCCAGTACGATTCGCCCATCCTCCGCGACCCCGAGGCCGGCCTCGCGGCCGACCTGGTGCTAATGGAAAGCACTTACGGCGACCGTCGGCACCGCGATCGAGAGTCCACATTGTCCGAGTTCGGCGAAATACTGCTCCGCGCTCAGCGCGACGGCGGCAACGTTCTCATTCCCGCCTTCGCCGTGGGCCGCAGCCAGGAAATTCTCTACCAGCTCGGCACCCACTACGATGAGTGGCAGGTTGCTGACTGGCAGTTGTTCCTCGACAGTCCGATGGCGATCGAGGCGTCGGAGGTCTACTGGCGACATTCGGAACTCTTCGACGAGGAGGCGCGCGGGCTGCACCTGCGTGAATCGTCGATGCCGTCGCTGCCGAATCTCACGCTTTGCAGGACGGCCGACGAGTCGATAGCGATCAATCGCGTGGTGAACGGAGCGATTGTGATCGCCGGCAGCGGCATGTGTAACGGTGGACGCATCGTGCACCATCTGAAGCACAACCTGCCGCGCAGTGAATGCGACCTTGTGTTCACCGGATACCAGGCGGCCGGGACGCTGGGCCGCGCGCTGGTGGACGGCCGCGACGAGGTGAGCATCCACGGTTCGAAAGTGCCTGTCAGGGCGCGGGTGCACACGCTGGGCGGTTTCTCTGCGCACGGTGACCAGGCAGACCTGCTTCGCTGGTACTCCGGCATCGCCGGCCAACCGCCGGTGTGGCTGGTGCACGGCGAGACGGATGCGTCGGCTGCGCTACGCGACGTGTTTTCCCAGGCGGGCGTGCAGGCAGAAGTCGCAGCGCCCGGCCTGCGACTCGATCTCGGCACTCTCGGGAAGATAGCGTCACGCTGAGGCCGGGCGCGACCGCGTGCTCAGCGGTCGATGTCGAATCTCAGCGTGACGGTCGAGCGGCGGGCTGCAGGCTGGCCGTTGGCGAGCCGTGGCTTGAAGTGCCAGGATTCCAGCGCCTCGGTTGCCGCGGACTCGAACACGCCGGGCGGTGACGAATCCACGACGTCGATGTCGCGCACGGTGCCCGCTTCGGTGATCGTGAAGCTGAGTTCCACCCAGCCCTCGACATGGTCGCGCAGCGCGGCGCTCGGGTACACCGGATCGGTCGAAAACACGCGATCGAGTTCGTCGGATGGCATCGCAAGGGCCGCCGCAATGGCCGGATTTGCCGCGCGCAGGGACCTGTCCGCCGCAGGCGGCGCCGGCTCAGGATTGTTCACGTAACCCGCGATCGGGAGCGTGCCGGCGGTGGGCAGTCCGGAACTCGGTGCGGGGCGCGGCGCACGCCGTGCCCGTAGCAGGTCGGCCCGGATCTCGTCGGCGTTCACAATCGTGGGCGCGAGCGGATCGGGCCGTACCAGCGCTCGTCTTGTGGGCGCTGTCGGCCGGCTGACAGCAGCAGGTGCCAGGAACCGAATCGCCGGCAGGTTGCTCGCAGGCGGCACGGCGGCGACGGCGGCACCTGATCCGCTGCCCGGCCGAGGTGCCGGGGGCGCAGAAGTCGGGGTGCGCTTGATTGGCGCCTGCCTGGGAATCGCAGCGGCCGTCGGCGGCGGCGCCGGCGCTGGGGTCGATTTCGCCGCCGGTGTCGGATCCGGCAACGGCGCCGGCGCCAGCAATTCAGCCAGCCCCGTGACCGCAGGATTCGACGCGTCGGCCGACTGCAGCCGAGCGAGCAGCCGGAGTGCTTCAGTGCGATTTCCGTCAGCCGCGGCGCGCTTTGCGAGATCGACGAGGTGGCCGATAGCGCGGTCGAGCCCGGCGCGCGCCTCGGCCTGGTCCGGCCTGGACAGCAGCACGGCGGAATAGAGGTCCAGGGCGTTTCGTCCGGACGGAGACTCGTAGCGGCCCGCCACCAATGCAGCCCGCGCGCGCGAGAGCACCGGATCGGCAAGCGGCTGCGTGGCGTGCGTGACAGGACGAATTGTTGACGTGGGCGCAGTCGCCGGCGGATCGGCAAGGCGCTTCAAGCCGCCACCAGCGAACAGCCAGAGCAGGGCGAGAAAAATAGTGACCCCCGCCGCAACGAACAGCCATTTCAGCAAGTCGAATCGTCCGGGGAGGATCGTGGTGATCGGCAACAGCGGCTGTGTCGGGCGCGTCTCGCGCTGCTCGACATGGCGGCGGATCGCCGCGTGCAGGAACATGCCGGCACGCTTCGCCGTGAGCGGCTTGTGCATGAACCGGTATACGAATCCGTCGCGGATCAGCCGGGCGAGCAGCGCCTCGTCCTCGAGGCGACCGGCGACCACGACCACAACGTCGGGAAACTGCTCGACGACCTGCGTGATGAGGGTCGTTGGCGTCGACGACACGGCGGCCATGTCGACCAGCAGCACGCCGCAACGGCCCGTGAGCAGCAGGTCCACAGATTCCTCGGCGGAGCGAGCTCGCCAGACGGGGTTGCGCTCGCCAATGGCGCCGCGAATCGCGTCGAACAGTCGCAGGTCGTCGGACAGCACCAGCACGTCCACCATGACCGCTGGGTCGCGTGTCCCGGGCGTGGGCAGGGACTGGTGCTGAGGGGCAGGGTTTGGCACGCTCGCATTGCGCATTACCGGGGCAGAAACGTCCATGGTCTCTGTGCAAAAACCTGAGGCAATTCAAAGTTCAGCAGCACCGGCTCGAATGCTCTGGACCAGGTCCAGAAAGCCGTGTTCGGGTCAATGTGGCGCGCCGCGCCGACCCACTCGACACGGGCTGGCCTCGCGAGCATCATCGCCCAGCGTCACTACATAAGACCGGCACACCGGTTCAGTTGGAGCATGAGGACACCGGTCAGGTACATGTCGCGGATTGCGGCTGCGCATCGCTCCTCGTTGGAGCGACTGCTGTTCTTCAATGGCTGCCAGGACAGGGTCGCGCAAGGCATCGTTGACGCGATCGAGAAGTACGGCTCGCCCGAGATCCACGAGGATACGGGCTGGCTCCGCGTGAAGGTGGCCGGCCTGACCGACGTGCAGTCGCTGTTCGTCGTCGACGACGCGACCGGCGAGCCGTTTGGTGTCGCCGTTTACACTCGCCCGGACCTCGAGCACATCACGGTGCTGCACGTCGGAATCGGCGAGGAATACTGCGCCGGCGGAAAGCGCGAAAGCCTGAACCTGCTGCTGCGGCTCATGCAGGAAATCCGGCGCTCGGCGAAGCGCGTAAAGGGAGTTCGTCGCCTGAGCGTGCACTACGGCATGCAGCGACCCCGTGCGCAGGCCTGAGCATCGAGCGAGGCGTGCAACCTCGGTCCTGATACTCGCGCTACTCGCGGCGCTGTGCGTTGCGACCGTCATGGCACTCGCCGCCCGCCTCGGGTGGCCCTTCGAACTCTTCGTTCATTTCCGTGCCCAGTACGCGGCAGCTGCGCTTGCGCTCGCGCTGCTGCTGCTCAGGACGGGCAGGCCGCGAATATCGCTGCTGGCGGTTGCGCTCGCCGTCTTCAATGCGATTCCGTTGATGCAACGTGCCCAGGCTGTCCCGTCCGGGGGCGCGTGCGCGGGCCCGCGGTTCAGTGTTGTCACAGCCAACGTCCAGTACAGCAACGCCGACCGGCGCCGCTTCCTGGAATGGCTTGCGTCAAACCCGGCCGACCTGGTCGTCGTCCAGGAGTTGACCTCGGCCTGGGCCGGTGACCTGGCCCGGCTTTCTGCCTATCCCTACCGAGTGCTGCTGCCGCGCGAAGACGCCTATGGCATAGGCGTCCTGAGCCGATGGCCTCTCGGTCCGGTCGGGCCGCGGGATTTCGCCGGCGACGGACTGCCTTCCCTGGCCGGCAGTGTTCAGATCGCGGACCGGCAGGTGCGCTTCCTGGCACTGCACACGCGCTGGCCGGTCACGCCAGGTCTCGCGCGTGCGCGCGATCATTCACTGGTTGCCGCCGCGGAATTGCTCGCCACAGGGGAGGGTCCGGCGCTCGTGCTCGGGGACCTGAACGCCACACCGTTTTCGCCTGTCTATGCGGATTTCCTGCAGGCGTCGGGCATGCGAGACGCGGCGAACGGGTCACGCTGGCAACCGACTTGGCTGGCCGGCTTCTGGCCGCTCGCGCTGCGGA
This sequence comes from uncultured Gammaproteobacteria bacterium, assembly GCA_963732415.1. Classification (GTDB taxonomy): domain Bacteria; phylum Pseudomonadota; class Gammaproteobacteria; order Steroidobacterales; family Steroidobacteraceae; genus RPQJ01. The sequence continues at coordinate 197,834 of CAVSZK010000015.1, read as the reverse complement.
TCGATCACGTGTTCATCTCGCCCGGGCTCTGCGTCGGCGGCACCGACGTCGGACCGGCGGTCGGCTCCGACCACAGGCCCCTGACGGCTCGGTTACAGTTCACGGGCTGATCACTCGGCCGGGAGCGTCTCCCCGGTCGGCGGCGGGAATTCCCGGCAGCACTCGACGAGCCAGGCGCGGAATCGTACGACCTTCGGCAGCGAGAAACTCTCCGGCGGCGCGACGAGGTACCAGGCGTTGTGTTGTTGTACGCTCGGCATCATGGGCCGCACCAGCCGGCCGGCCGCAAGATCCGCGGCGACCAGCGACCATCGTGCCAGCGCCACGCCCTTGCCTTTCTCTACGGCGACCAGTGTTGCTAACGAGTCTTCCGCCATCGGCACGCTCTCGGCGCGCGTGGTGTCGCCGCCGACGCGGCGCAGCCAGTCCACCCAGGGTTCTGCCCGGCTGTGCACCAGCGGGTAGCGCGAAAAATCGTTCAGGGTCTCGATGGGGCCCAGTTCCGCCAGCAGGGCGGGGCTGCAGACCGGGAACACCCACTCATCGAGCAGGCGCTCGGCCTTCAGCGCCGGCCACGTGCCTGAGCCGTAGATGATGGCTGCGTGGAAGTCGTCACGGCTGAAGTCGAGCAGCGCTCGCGCTGGACCGAAACGCACCTCGATCTCGGGATGCTGGCGCGTGAACTCGCCGAGCCGCGGAAGCAACCAGCGTTGCAGGAACTCGCTGGGAACGCTCAGGTTCAGCATGCCGCCCACACGCTCGCGGCGAATCCGGTCCACCCCACGGCGCAGTTCGTCGAGACCTCTCCGGACCCCTGGCAGCAGCTCTGCACCGTCCTGTGTCAGGGCGACTGCGCGGGTGTGGCGGCGGAACAGCGGCACGCCAATGTCGGCTTCGAGCGACTTGATCTGGGCACTGACCGCAGCGGTCGTAACCCCGAGCTCCTTTGCCGCGGCGGTGAAGCTCAGGTGCGTTGCCACGGCCTCGAAGACACGCAGCGCATTCAGTGGGAGTCGGCCGGAGTCTGCCGCCATGGTTGCCGTCTCGAGTAAACTATTGTTTAACAATACTGGCGAACTGCACCGATCGCAAGGCATCGCGGTAATGTCTGTCGAAGGAAACTGAAGAAAGGAGTCGGGATGAACGAGCGATTCAACTACTCGACCCAGACGCCCTGGGAGCCCGTGGTTGGCTATTCCCGGGCGGTCCGTGTCGGGCCCTTCGTGTGGGTCGCGGGCACGACTGCAACCGGGCCGGATGGCCGCATCGTCGCACCCGGCGACGCCGCCGGGCAGACGAGGCAGATCCTGGAGAACATTCGCAGCGCGCTCGAGCGGGCGGGGGCGAAGCTGGAACACGTGGTTCGCTCCCGGATGTACGTGCGCGACGTCGGTGATTGGGAGGCCGTGGGCCGCGTGCACGGTGAGTACTTCGGTTCCATCCGCCCAGTCGCTACCATGGTCGAGGTCAGCGGCCTGGTCGACCCCAGAATGCTGGTGGAGATCGAGGTGGACGCCTGCGTGACGGACTGATTGCGCAGATGAAGGCGGAATTCAAACGGAGATCCATATGATTCGCACGACATTGTCCGGTCTGCTGGGCATGCTTGTGGCCCTTTCGGCGTTTGCCGAGACACCGCCAGCGCCGCAGGCAACGCCAGCGCCGCAGGCAACGCCAGCGCCGCAGCCAACACCAGCGCCGCAGGCAACATCGGCGCTGCGCCTGGCGCAGGTTTCGCAGGAGGCGCTGGCCGAGATGCAGGCCAGCGACGCCAGTGATGTCTTCGTCCTGGACGTGCGGACGCCGGCAGAGTTCGCCGCCGGACACATCCCCGGCGCCGTCAACATTCCCTATGACAAGGTCGCGTCCCAGCTGAGCGAGATTCCGAAGGGCGACGAGGTCGTTCTCTATTGCCACTCTGGCCGGCGCGCAGGACTTGCGGCCGAGGTGCTCGCGGCCAATGGCTACGAGAAACTCGCGCATCTCGAGGGCGACATGGCGGGCTGGCAAAAGGCTGGTCGCCCGGTCGAAACATCAGACGCTCCGGCGAACTAGCCGCAGCTCCGGGCCCGCGGGCGGTTGCTCGCGAAACCCGGCCGGCTGGCGTCAGGCGCCGGTGCCCAGCGCCTGGTCGAGGTCAGCAACCAGGTCCGAGACGTTCTCGACGCCGATCGAGAGCCGCAGCAGGTTCTGCGGTGTCTGGCTGTGAGGACCCTCTATCGAGGCCCGGTGCTCGATCAGGCTCTCGACTCCGCCCAGGCTGGTCGCGCGGGTGAAGAGCTGCACGCGCGCCGCCACCGCCATCGCCTGCGCCACACCACCGCGCACCTGGAAGGACACGACCGAGCCGAACCCGTCCGGCATCTGCTTCGCAGCAAGAGCGTGGGCGCTGTGATTCTCGAGGCCGGGATAGTACACGCGCTCGACCCGGCGGTCGGCATCGAGGAAGCCTGCGATCGCCGCTGCATTGGCCGACTGTGCGCGAACCCGCAGCGGCAATGTCGCGAGGCTTCGCAGGACCAGCCAGCAGTCGAATGGCGACGGGACACCGCCCGCCGTGGACTGGAAGTCACGCAGGCGCTCGAGTGTCGGTCCCGTATCGCGGGCCACCAGTATTCCACCCAGCACGTCGCTGTGACCCCCCAGGTACTTGGTCGTGCTGTGCATGACGACGTCTGCGCCGAAATCAAACGGGCGTTGCAGCACGGGGCTCGCGAACGTGTTGTCGCAGGCGAGCAGCGCGCCGCACTGGTGGGCGAGGCGCGACAGCGCGGCAATGTCGCTCACTTTGAGCAGCGGGTTCGACGGCGTCTCGATCCACAGAATCGATGCCGGCGCTTCGAGTGCGCGCGCGACGGCTGCCGTGTCCGATGTATCGACGAATTCCGCGCTGATTCCGAAGCCAGCCAGCGGCCCGCGCAGCTGCTTTGCCGTTCCGTGGTAACAATCGGCTGAGCAGACGATCCGTCCGCCGGGAGTGGCCAGCGAGAATGCCGCGAGCGTCGCCGCGGACCCGGACGCGAACGCGACGGCTTCCGCGCCGCCTTCGAGCGCGGCGATCGCGTGTTCAAGTGAGTTGCGGTTCGGATTGCTGTTGCGCGTGTAGTTGTGGCCGTGCGGATAGCCGCCGTCCGGGGCACGCTCGAAGGTCGTCGACAGGTGGATAGGCTCGCGCAGCGCGCCGGTTCCCGGGTCGGTTTCTCGCCCCGCGTGGACCGCGATCGTCTCGATCTTCACGTCAGGCGCTCAGTTGTGGGTCAGCAGGTAGCTGCGGCCCTGGTACCCGAGCACCACGCCCGACGGCGTGATCTGGCTGACGACGGGCCCTTCCTGCAGCGTTTCGCCCTCGCGGTATTTGCGCGAATTGATGAACACCAGCCGTTCCGCGGGTACGGTCGCGTACACGTGCAGGTCGAGGTTCAGTGCAGGTATGCCCGTTGCAGCGAGCTGGTCCGCCGACGGAAGCCCTGGCCCCGTGCTGGCGGGCTGGCGGCTGGTGCTCGCCGGCGGCGTGTATTGCTCACTGCCGACCGTCGCCGAGTCCGGCAGCGACTCGTATACGACGGACCCGCGCGACGTGGGTGCGCGTCTCACCGCCGCGGGACCATCCGGCACCTCTGCGGCCTGTGCCGCCATTTGCGGATCGAGCGCCGGTGGGCCGCTGGCCGTTTCCGCTTCGAGCGGGTTGCGGCCATTGCGGAGCGGGGCTGTCGCGGGCTCGGCCGGCCGCAGCATCGGCGGTGGCGGTGGCGTTGCTACCGCCGCTGTCGGGTTGCCCGTCGGCGAGGGCGATGCATTGGACATGCTCGGTGCGACGCGCGTCGCTGCGGGAGTCTCGTCGACGACCGCAGCGGCGGGCGGTGGTGTTACCGCTGACTCACTCATTGATTTCCGTATCAGCCACACGCCGACGACAACAAGATTCACCAGCAGCAGCGCGATCGCGATCGGGGCCCACACGTTGCTGCGTGGCCGTGGTGCTGCAACGGGCACTTCGGCGAGGGCGGGGCCGCTCTGCCGCTGTCGCTCGTGCTCCGATTTCCGCAATGCGTCGAGGATGAACGACATCGTTCAACTCCCCGCGGGCGGCGACACGATCGTCGGGGATCCGGTCGCCCGGATTGCGGTGTCGAGCACGATCTGCGTCTGCACGCCGGCAATGCCGTCCACCGCGAGCCGGTGCTGGCGCTGGAAATCCTGGACCTGGCTGGTGAGGTCTGCGTCGTACACGTCGCTGCCCGGGGCGGCGGGCAGCCCTTGCGCAGCACGCAGGCTTTCACGCAGCCACTTGACGTCTGCGCCGCGCGAGCCGGGCCCGAGCGCCTTGGGCACCGCCAGTGGCGGCCGCCACAGCAGCAGGAAATCTCCGAACCAGTAGCGTGACGCCTCTGCGATGGGAACGGTGCTTACCGTCTCGCCGATGCCAAAAGTAGCCGCTTCGTCGGTCAGGCCCTCGAGCACGACCTGGTGCGTCCGTCCGCCCTGGTCGGTGAGCGTGAGGATCGAGGGGCGGTCCAGCGTGCGAAGCTGTGCCCACGAGCCCTTCTGGAAAAGGCATTCCAGGCCCTGGCCAGCCGCCTGTTCGCAGCCCGTACCCCTGGATGGATCGTAGGTCGCGCCCCAGGTCGCAAACAGTCGCGTAAGCGCGGCTTCGGTCGTTGTATCGCCCGCGTGAGTTGCGAGCAGGTCGTCGAACCGCACGGTCTCGACTGCGGCCGGAGACACGGCAGCCGGCGTGTCCGATGCTGTCGCGGTCGGAATCGCTGTTGCCTGCGCGGACCTGGGCGTGTCCGCTACCGCCGGTGCGGGGGAGTCCTTCTTGCCAGACCACAGGCTCACGACGCCCACCGCCACGAGCCCAACCGCAGCGACCGTTGCTGCGGCCGTGGCCCACTTGAGCCATGGAGCTGGAATCGGGCGGCCATAGACCTCGGAGGCCGCCTGCCGGATCAACGCGGCGCCGACACGGTGCTCCTCGCGCGTGAATCCACCGAGTAACGCACGGTCGCAGACCACATTGATGACGCGCGGCACGCCATGGCTCAGCCGCTGGATCTCGCGCAGCGCGGACGGCGTGAACACCTCGGCCGTCGCGCCGGCGACGCGCATGCGGTGGCGAACGTAGCCCGCCGATTCCTCGGTCGACAGTGGGTCGAGGTGATACCGGCCGGTGATGCGCTGTGCGAGCTGCCGCAATTCCGGGCGGTCGAGCAGATCGCGAAGCTCCGGCTGGCCGATCAGGATGATCTGCAGCAGCTTGGTCGTGGCGGTCTCGAGGTTCGTGAGCAGCCTGACCTGCTCGAGCGTCTCCGTGCTCAGGTTCTGCGCCTCGTCCACGATCAGCACCACGCGGCGGCCGCGCGCGTGCGTGTCGAGCAGGTGCCGCCCCAGCAGGTCCATCAGCGTCTTGGTGCTGCCTCGTCCCTGCTCCGGCACCGGGATGTGCAGTTCCTCGCAGATCGTCAGCAGGAACTCCGCAGGCGTAATGCGCGGATTCAGGATCAGTGCCACGTCTGCATGACCGGGCAGCTGCTCGAGCAGGCTGCGGATCACGGTCGTCTTGCCAGTCCCGACCTCACCCGTGAGCTGTATGAACCCACCGGATTCGTTAATTCCATAGAGCAGGTGCGCAAGCGCCTCCGCGTGGCGGCCACTCAGGTATAGGTAGCGCGGGTCAGGAGTAATCGCGAACGGCTTTTCCTGGAGCCCGAAAAAGCTCGTGTACATGCGGGGTTAGCTTCGGCGAAAGCCCATGTGTCGGGTCGTCAATGATGCCTGCCCGGGGCGGGTGTGGCTAGCGCCTGCGGGCGCGGCGGGGCAAAAGCGCCGCCCGGGGCCGCGGCAGCGCGCATGTGGCCCGGCGCAAGGCTCGCTTGCTACTCTGTGCCCACCGGTCTCCAGGGGGGGGCGTGCAATGTCGCTGCGACAGCTGCTGGTGTTCCTTGCGTGCGCCCCGATGGCTGACAGCCTTGCGTCGGAGCCGCCGCTGCCACGCCAGCGTCCGCTGACCGACATCAGGTTCGAGGCGAGTGCGGAGCGGCTGGACCGCGGCCGTTATCTCAGCGAGCACCTGCTGCAATGCTTCGTCTGTCATTCCGAGCGCGATTGGGACAAGCCGGGCGCCCCACCTGTACCCGGACGCAAGGGCGCGGGCGTGGTGCTGAGCGAGCGTGGTGAGCGGCGGATCGTTGCACCCAACATCACGCCGGACGTCGAGACCGGCGCGGGCAGCTGGAGCGACGACATGCTGGCGCGCGCCATCCGCGAAGGAATCGGGCACGACGGCCGCGCGCTGTTCTGGGGGATGTGGTACCGGTCATTCGCGATCCTGTCGGACGAGGACCTCGCGGCGGTCGTCGTGTACCTGAGATCGATTCCGCCGGTGAGAAACGCGCTGCCCGCGACGAGACTGCTGCCCGATGAGTTGGCCGCGGGCGCTGCCTTCCCAACGCCGATCACCGTGCCGGTCGAGGGTCCAGCGCCCGGTGACCGGCTCGCGCGCGGACGGTACCTGATAGGCCTCGCGGACTGCGTGGGTTGCCATACATCATGGGAATCGCCACGCATGCCGGGTATGTTCGCCGGCGGCAACCAGATCGAGCGCGGCAGCCGCTCGGCTTACAGCAGCAACATCACGCCGCACGAATCCGGCACCGGCTACTCGACCGACACCTTCCGCATGGTGATGCGCACGGGTAAGGGCGGCTCGTTGAGTTCGATCATGCCGTGGATCGTATTCCGCGGGCTCGCCGATGACGACCTTGGGGCAATCCATGCGGTGCTCGGCACCGTGCAGCCAGTCGCGCACTACATCGGCAATGCCGGGACGCCGCGCCACTGTGCCGTGTGCGGACAGGACCATCCGCTCGGTGAATTCAATCACCTGGAAACGCCGGCGGCATTCCCGCTCGATCTCGGGATGCTCGAGCGGCTCGTCGGCCGATACCACTCCGAGGAGCTGGACTTCACGATCACGGTCCGTCGCGATGGCAACAGGCTCTTCGCGCGCGAGGGCGACGACCCGGAAATCGCAATTTTCGCGCAGTCGCAGACGCGCTTCCTGGCCCCCGGCTGGCTGGCCCCGCTCGAGTTTGTCATCGACCAGGACGGGAGCGTTAACCGCGTGTATTCGATGGAGCTCGAGCCGCTGGCGTTCGACCGGGTTCCCTGACTGCCGGGCTGCGATCCGGATCAGGTGCCGCACCGGCGTAAATTGTCGCCGGCGGCCCGGCCGACGGCTTACGACTTGGAATTGGGCTCGATCGAACTCGCGGGCTTCAGTGCGATCTTGCCGAATTTCTCCCGAATACGATCGACGGCGGCGTCGAGCTGCCGGTTGCGCCCCGTCTCCGGCGCTGTGAAGAGATCCATCTGCACGGCGGGCTTGAGCGCGTTCGCCCCGACACCCAGCAGCCGCAGCGAGGCGCGGGGCTGTTCGGCCAGCCACGCACGCAGCAGCTCGAGCGCGATTGCGGTGATGACGCGGGTCTCCTGGGTCGGCGGCTCGAAGTGCCTCTGTCGCGTGAAGGTCGTGAAGTCTGCGCGGCGTATCTTCACCGTTACGCAAGCCGCGGTCAGTCCGCTGGCGCGCAGGCGTCCGCAGGTCCGGTCTGCGAGCCGTACGATCTCGGAGGCGAGCTTCGCATGGTCTGCGACATCGGTTTCGAACGTTTCCTCGGTGCTGACCTGCTTTTCATCGACGTCTGGCGCGACCGGTCGCTGGTCGATGCCCGCCGCCCGCTCGATCACTCGTTCGGCGTAGCGGCCAAAGACCGGCCTGAGCACGGCCGGGCTCGCGCGCCGTAATTCGCCCAGGGTGCGAATGCCGAGTGCCTCGACCCTGGGTGCCGTCTTCGCGCCGAGCCCAAAGAGACGGCGGATCGGCAGCGGATCGAGCAATCCCTCCACCTCGTGCGGCAGCACGACCACCAGGCCATCGGGCTTGCGCAGGTCCGAGGCGATCTTGGCGACGAGCTTGTTCGGCGCCACGCCGACGGATGCGGTGAGTTCGGTGCGCTCGCGGATCCGCCGCTTTATTTCCCGCGCGATATCCTCGGCGGGTCCGAATGCGGCGATGCTGCTGGTAACGTCGAGGAATGCCTCGTCCAGCGACAGGCCCTGCACCAGCGGCGTGAATTCGTGGAAGACCGTGAAAATCTTCTTTGACTCAGCGGCGTAGTGCGAGATGCGCGGCGGGACGCATATCGCGTCGGGGCAGCGGCGCAGCGCCTCGCGCACCGGCATTGCCGAGTGCACGCCGAACTTCCGCACCTCGTAGCTGGCGGCGGCGACGACGCCGCGTCCGCCAGTGCCGCCGACGATCACCGGCTTGCCCCGAAGTGCCGGGTCGTCACGCTGCTCGACCGACGCGTAGAACGCGTCCATGTCCACGTGCAGGATCCATCGCACGTCGTGCGTTGGTATTGGCATGGGCATTGGCGCAGTGCCGCCGCTCAGAGCGTGAGCGCCGTGTATACGAGCAGGCCCACGGCAGTAAATGCAGCGCAGACCAGGTAGGCGACGCCGAGCGCCGAGTACTTGGCGAAGGTTACTATGCGGCCCTGTCCGTACACGCGCCGCATCGCGATGTACAGGTATATCGGCACATAGAGCGAGTACACGGTCATCAGGAAGTTGGCGACGGTGTTTGCGCCCGTGGCGAACGACGTTCCGGGAGCAAGCCAACCCACGCGTTCGGTGAGCAGGAACACCAGCCCGCCCAGGAAGAAGAACGCATGGAAGTGCACCACGAACAGCAGGTGCTCGACGTAGTACCGCCCGGAGCCGATGTATAGCACGTACATCACCACCGCGATCAGCGGCAGGAAGATGAACATCATCTTCGGGATGTTCTGGAACAGCGCCCGGCCGAAGCTCGGCGTGTCGCTCCAGATCTTCTCGCAGGCCTGGCGCAGCTGCGGTTCGTACTCCTTGCCCCACGGGACGTCGAACTTCAGGTTCTCCTTGCCGCAGGGATCCTTCATCAGCTTGTTGACCACACCGAGATCGGCCGGCGGCACGGTTGTGAGATTTTTCGTGAGTTCCTGCCTGGCCCGCACGCGGTCCTGCTCGGGCATGCGTTTCACGATGTTCTCGACCAGACGGCTCGTTTCTGCGTCGAGCGCCGGTGTCGGCGCGACCGGTGTGGCCGTGCCGGATGGTCTGGTGCCGTCGGACTCGGGCGTGCTGGCGGGCATTGCCGCGGCTGGCGGAGTCGTCGCCTTTGCCGCTGCGGCCTCATGGGCGGATGCGGACGCGGACTCCTGCTCGTCGCCGTCACCGGCGATCTGCAGGCTGGCGCCGCCCTTTTCGTCGACGGTGAAGTGCAGCGACGAGCCGGGGTCGGTGCCCGTGGTCGCCACCACGAAGAATGCGACGCTGAGCAGTACGTACATCCGGAATGGCGGCGTGTAGCTGGCGCGGCGCCCGCGCAGGTAGTTCTGCGTGAGTTTTCCCGGGCTGAAGGCGAGCGGCCGAAGCGTGCGCCAGATGCGCGAATCCCAGTCGAGGACGTCACCCAGCAGGTCGCGCGTCATGCCCCAGAGCGACAGCACCCGGACCTTCGCCCGCTGCCCGCAGTGTGCGCAGTGCTGCCCTGTGAGCACTTCGCCGCAGTTGAGGCAGTTCTCCGTCGAGACTGCCCCGCGCATGAATTCCTCGCGGTGGGAGAGCACGCGGCCGGCGGAACTGAACCTGTCGCCAAGCAGGGCGATGCCGTTCCGCTGCAGCTCCGAAGCGTGATTCTCCAGGTAATTGTCCAGCGAGGCGCGGTCGCGCAGCCGGTACTGGACGGTGCGGCGGATGCGTCCCGGAAGCGGGGCAGGTTCGACCAGGATCTCCGCCGACAGGAAACCCGGGAACTGCAGCACGTCTGCGATGTGGTCGCGCAGCCAGGTGTCGAAGGGGCCTTCGATGGACGCGTCGGCGTCGAGGTCCACCGCGTAGATGACGTCGCCGGCGCTCGGCAGGATTTCACTCACGGGCGCTAGCGTACCAAACGGCGCGGCCCTGGCGCCGCGCCGCCAGGTGCTTCGATCAGATCAGGTCCTTGACTCCGTCGCGCTCCTCGAGCAGTTCCTTGTAGGTCGCGTCCATCTTGCCGCGGCTGAAATCGCTGACGGCCAAGCCCTGCACGATCTTGTAGTCCCCATTCGCGCAGGTGACCGGATAGCCGTAGATGACTCCTGCAGGGATGCCGTAGCTGCCGTCGGACGGCACGCCCATGCTGACCCAGTCGCCTTCCGGCGTACCGGTCACCCAGGTGTGCATGTGATCGATGGCTGCCGATGCCGCGGAAGCAGCGGAGGAAGCGCCGCGCGCCTTGATGATCGCAGCACCGCGCTGCTGCACGGTGGGGATGAACGTCTCCTTGTACCAGGCGTCGTCCACCAGCGAGAGCGCAGGCTTGCCGGCGACCGTTGTGTGATGCAGGTCGGGGTACTGAGTGGCGGAATGATTGCCCCAGATGGTCACCTTACGCAGGTCCGTCGTGTGCTTGCCGGTCTTCTCGGCGAGCTGCGACAGCGCGCGGTTGTGATCGAGGCGCACCATCGCGGTGAAGTTGCGCGGGTTGAGGTTGGGCGCGTTGCGCTGCGCGATCAACGAATTGGTATTTGCCGGATTGCCGACCACCAGCACGCGCACGTTGCGGTCGGCGACCGCGTCGAGCGCCTTTCCCTGCGCGGAAAAGATCTGTGCGTTGGCGAGCAGCAGGTCTTTGCGCTCCATGCCGGGTCCGCGCGGGCGGGCACCCACCAGCAGCGCAAACTGGCAGTCCTTGAAGGCGACTGTACCGTCGTCGGTCGCAACGATGCGGTTCAGTGTGGGGAAAGCACAGTCATTCAGCTCCATCACGACGCCCTGCAGCGCGCCGAGTGCTGGCGTGATCTCGAGCAGGTGCAGGTTGACGGGCTGGTCCGGGCCCAGCATCTGGCCGGAAGCGATTCGGAACGCGAGGGCATAGCCGATCTGGCCCGCTGCACCGGTGATGGCGACGTTGACTGGGGTCTTCATGAGGTCTCTCCGCTGGTGATCCGTTGCCCGCGGGCGGGCGAGGGACCAATTGCGGGGTCCGGCGTCCGGCGGGACCGGAATCTTAACGCGCGGGCGCCGGTCTCCTCGTACGTGTCTGCCGTCATCGCGACCGGGCTTGCATTTGCTATGGTGTTGTAGTTAACTACAACACCATAGCAAGTCGTGACACGGGAAAATTACAAATGAGCGCAGGGAGCAGGCTTCTGGCAACGGTCCTGGCGGGGATCGTATGGATAGTTGCCGGTTTCACGGTCGCGTCGGGACCGTTGGTGGCGAAGGCCATCACGCCAACGGTTCTCGACGCGGCTGCGAATTGCACAATTGCGGCGGGGAACTGACTGCCCGAGGTCGGTGATCAGTGTTCTGCTACAGTAGTTCAGGACACCACCGGGCTCTTGCCGAATGGACTCAAACTGGAACGACGGCCAGCCGATCTACCGCCAGCTTCGCGACAAGGTCGTGGCGATGATCCTCGAGGGAGCGCTGGCCGACGGCGACGCGCTGCCCTCGGTGCGAAGCGTCGCGGCGGAGTTCTCGCTCAATCCCCTCACGGTCCTGAAGGGCTACCAGCAACTGGTGGATGAGAATCTCGTCGAGAAGCGACGAGGGCGGGGCATGTTCGTGACGGTGGGTGCCCGGACGCAGCTGATGAAAGGTGAGCGGCAGCGCTTCCTGGAGCACGAGTGGCCACGGGTCGCCGCCACCATCGAGCGGCTCGGGTTCGATGCCGCCGACCTGCTCGGCGCCAGGAAAGAAAAAAGCGAATAACTCCCGGGCCAGGCGATCCGGCGCAGGACGCAAAGCCCGCGCGCCGCTAGTCGCCTTCCTGGATCGTCACGCCCGCCGGCCACTTCGTCGTGATCGCCGGCGGCAGCAACTTGTACATCACCGGCGTAGCCAGGCGACCGAGCAGCGTCGACGAAAGCAGCCCGCCAATGATCACGATGGCCAGCGGCGAATAGAGCCCGGACCCCTGCACGGCCAGCGGCAACAGGCCACCGATCGCGGTCGCGGACGTGAGCAGGATCGGCAGGAACCTGACTTCGCCTGCGCGCTCGATTGCCTCGTCCAGCGGCACGCCCTGCTCGCGCAACTGGTTGGTGAAGTCCACCAGCAGGATGGAGTTCTTGATCTCGATTCCGATCAGCGCAATGAGCCCGATGGTCGCGGTAAACGACAGGGTGTAGCCGGTTGCCAGCAGCGCGAGCAGGCCGCCCGCAACGCCGAGCGGTATTACGCCGGCGACGATCAGCATGGAGCGGAAGCTGCCGAATTCCAGGATCAGCACCGCGAGTATGCCGAACACGGCGACCAGGACTGCCGTGCCCATTCCGCCGAAACTCTCCTGCTGCGCCTCCGCCTCGCCCCCGGCCCTGAACGCGTAACCCGCCGGCAGTTTGACTTCATCGAGCCGCTCGAACACGGCGCGCGTCACCTTGCTGGTGTTGTAGCCCGCAGCCGGGTATGCGCTCAGTACCACCTGCCGCTCGCGGTCGTGGCGTTCGATCAAGCTCACGTCTGCCGTGAACTCCGGCGATGCTATCTGCCGCAGCGGAACCGGCCGGCCCGACGCGGACGCCACCTCGATCAGGTTAAGGGCGTCGAGCGTCTGGCGACCGCTCATCGGGAGCCGGAGCGTGATGTCGTACTCGTCGCCGTCCGCCTCGCGGAACTTGCCGGCGCTCAGCCCCGCCACTGCGGCACGGACGGTACGGTCCGCCTCCACCGGCGCGACGCCAAGCAGCGCAGCCTTCTGCGTGTCGATCCGCAGGTCCAGGTCGGTGCGCAGGCGCCTCATCGGATTCTCCACGTCGCGCGTGCCCGGCGTGGACTCGATCAGGGCCGCAGCTCTTTCCGCAAGCACGCGCAACTGTCCGAGATCCGGACCTGAGATGGCGACCTCGATCGGCGCATTGATCGGCGGCCCGTTCCTGTACGACTCCACGAGGATCCGTGCACCCGCGTAGTCTGCGAACTTGCTGCGCATTTCCTCGTAGAGCTCGGGACTGCGGCGCGGATCGAACTCGTGAAGCTCGACGAACACCTCGGCGACGCTCGCGTTGGTTTCCTCGGGGAATATGTTGTAGTAGACGCGCGGGTTCCCGCGGCCAAGATTGGCGAACCAGTGCTTGATTTCGGGGCGGGTGGCCAGTTCGTCTTCCACGAACCTGAGCGCGCGATCCGTGTCCGCGAGGCTCGCGCCGTCGGAAGCCTCGATGGTTATCCGGAACTGAGGGATGTCGGCAGGCGGGAACAGGCTCGAACCGATCAGCGGTACCAGTGCAATTGATGCCACCACGAAAGCCAGTGCCGCGAGCAGCGTGCGGCGCGGGTTAGCCAGGGCCAACCTGAGTGCCGGGGAATAGACGCGGTGAATGACCGACATCAGGGCCTTCAAGGCTCGGTTGCCCTCCCCGGCCTCGCCCTCGGGGCGCAGGATACGGCTGGCGAGGAACGGGATGACCGTCAACGCGACGAACAGCGACGCGAGAACCGTGTAGAGAACCGCGGCGGGCAAGGACCGTATGAACTTGCCGGCCCCCTCCGGCAGGAACAGCAGAGGAAGAAACGCGAACAGCAGCGTAGCGGTGCAGCCGAGCACCGCGAGTGCGATCTGATCAGTGGCGGCGATCGCCGCCTCGAATCGCGAGTGCCCGGCTCGCAGGAAACGCGCGATGTTCTCCACCACCACGATCGAGTCGTCCACCAGCAGCCCCAGCGCGAGCACGAATCCGGCGATCGAAAGCTGGTTCAGCGAAAACCCGGTGAAATAGAGCACCGACAGGCCGATCGACAGCGACAGCGGGATGGAAATCATCACCACGGTGGCGGCGCGCATGCCTAGCGGCAGCAGCGTCAGGGAGACCAGCGCGATCGCGATCGCGAAGTCGATGCCGAGCCTGGTCAGGCGGTGGCTGACGTTGCGGCTCTGGTCGAAGCCGCGCTCGATGGTGATTCCGTCGGGTAGTCCCTGCTCGAACGCCTTCACCTTCGAGTAGATTCCGTCGCGTACTGCGAAGACGTTGACCGCATCCTTGGCATTCGCAGTCACGAACACTGCACGACGACCCTTGAACCGCCCGACGTAGCGCTCCTCGGTGTTTTCCCAGCTGACTTCGGCGACGTCGCCCAGCTTCACGACCCGCCCGCCGCTACTGGCGACGACGGTCTCGGCAATCTCGTCGAGCGAGTCGTAACCGCCCGAAGTCTTGATGTTGTACTTGCGCAGGCCGACGTCCACCGCGCCACCCGGTACGGTGGCATTCCCGCCGCGAACCGCCTGCTCAACCTGTGTGAGCGTCACGCCCGAGCGGCCCATGCGCTCGAGGTCGATCGCGACGCGCACTTCAGGTTCCGGGACCGCCCAGACTTCGCTGCGGCGTACGCCGGGCACGGTCTCGATCGAGTCGCTCAGGTCGTTGGCGATCCGGTGCAGTTCACCATAGCTGACGTCTTCGCTCACCAGCGCGAACTGCACGATGTTGACCAGGCCCGAACCTGCCTTGCGCACTTCCAGTGACGCTAGACCGGCGGGCAGGTCGGCACGGATGCGGTTCACCTCCCGAACGACCTCGTCGTATTTCTCGTCGGGGTCGGTGTCCCAGCTGAATTCGGGCTGGATGACGGCGACGCCGTCCATCGAGCGGCTGTCGATCTTCTTGATGTCGTCGAGTTCGTTGATCGCATCCTCGATCGGCTGCACCACCAGCCTCTCCATGTCCACGGGATCGGCGCCGGGGTAGACGGCGACGACGGTGGGGATCGGAACGTGGAATTCCGGGTCCTCGGAGCGCGGAATGTTCAGCAGCGAATTGACGCCGACGGCAGCCAGCAGCCCGAACAGGACCAGCGTGAACTGCCAACGCCGTACGCAGAATTCCCAGATGCGCATGCAGTTTCAGTCCGACTGCCCGACGACGTGGACCGGCTTGCCTTCCGTGAGCCATGCCGCCCCGTCACTGATGACCAGTTCCCCGGCCTCGAGTCCCGCGGTGATGACCACGCGGTCCCCGGTGATCGAGCCGACCGTGACCTGTCTGCGGAGCGCCACGCTTTGCTGCGGATCGAGCACGTATATGATGGCTTCCTTGCCGTTCGCCTCCACGATAGCGGTGAGCGGCACCACCGTCTGCGGCGCGGCCTGTGCCTCGTCCCGCACGGCAAGCGTCACTTTTGCGACCAGGCCCTGGGCAAACCGGGCTCCGCCCGGCATCACCTCGATCTCGACGTCGAAAGTTCCGGTCTGCGGGTCTGCGCTGGAGCCGATACGTGTTACCCGGCCGCTGAACTCACGGCCTGGAAATGCATCGAACAAAATCGTCGCGAGGTCGTCCGCGTTGACGCGCACCGCGTCGCGATCCGCGAGCGCCGTGCGAATCCGCCAGCCTCCCGACGCGCCGCCGAGCAGCAGCACGGCCTGTCCGGGCTGCACCAGTTCGCTGGGATCGGCAAGTCGCTGCAGGACGACAGCGTCTTCCGGGGCCTCGATCCTGGCGTAGCGCGAATTGAAGCGAGCGGTATCGAGGTTGGAGCGCGCCACGCTGTACGCGGTAGCAAGGTCCTGGACCTGTTCCTCGGTAGCGACTTCGTCGGCCTGCAACCGGCGCCCGCGTTCGAGGTCGCGACGCGCTTTCTCCGCCGCCTCGCTCGCCTGGTTCATCGCGGCGTCGACTTCCGCGCGCTTGATGCTCGCGAGCAGTTGCCCGCGCCGTACGCGATCGCCGACGTCGACGTTGACCGCATCGACCACGCCCCCGACCTTGAAAGAAAGCCGCATCTCGTCGCGCGGCTCGAGTACGCCGACGGATCTCACCGACCCCTGGAGTTGCATGCTCTCGGCGCGCACGGTGTGAACCGGTGCCGTGTCCGGGCGGTCCGTATCCCTTGGGGCTGGCTCCCGGCCGCAGCCAGCGAGCAGCAGGCCGGCGATTGCCAGCGGAACGATGATCTTGGTCACTTGAAATCCTCGTCGGCTGCGCGCGGGTCGCCGATCGCAAATTCGAGTTCCGCGAGGCGCCCGAGGAACTCGGCGCGCACCCGGTTCAGGTTTAGCTGGGCGTCGGTGAGCGTGCGGCGGGAGTCGATGAAATCGGCCTGGTTGACCTGGCCCAGGTCGCGCTTGCGCGCGGTGATGCGGAATCCAGCCTCGGCGGCCTCCGCGCGCTTCTGCGCCGCGCCGATCGACGCGTCCGCGACCTCGAGACGCTCCAGGGCGCGCTGCACTTCGAGGCGCACCTGCTGGGCGGCCAGGTCGCGCGTGGCGCGGAGCTGCTCGGTCAGCGCGCGGGCCTCGGCGAGTGCGGCCTGGTCGGCGCCGCCCCGGAACGCGTTCCAGCGCAGCACGATCGAGGCGAGCACGTATCGCTCGTCGGGGCCAAAGCCGTAGTCCTCACCCTGGATGCCCGCCTCTGCACCGACTGCGAGGGTGGGCTTGAATGCGGCGCGCGCGAGATCCTGCTCTGCGAGACTGCCGGCGATGGCTGCGTCAAGGCTCTGGATCTCCGCGCGACGCTCCGTGGCAACCTGCTGCATGACCGGGACGTCGAGTCGTCGACCGGCCAGGCGCCGGATCACCCGGTTGCGGAAACGCTCGACGGTCGCCTGGTCGATGCTCGCCTGAGGCACCGACGCGGAGAGCGGGTAATTGCGCAACAGGTTGACGTAGCTGCGTGCTATCGCAACGCGGCTCGCGGCGGCGAGACGGTTCTGCTCGACTTCGAGCAGGTCTGCCTCGGCGCGGTAGACCAGGTCGCGAGTGATTCGCCCGTTGCGGTAAAGGCTCTCGTTGGCCGCAAGGTTCGCCCTGGCGAGTTCGAGCGTCGCGTCGAAAACCAGCGCTTGCTGCTGGGCGGCGAGCCACTCGTAGTAGGCCTGCTTGGTATCGCGAATGACGCGGGTGCGCAGTCCAGACAAGTCAGCCTCGACACGACTGAGGTTCTGCCTGCTGCCCTCGACAGCCGGCGCCAGGCGCGGCTCATAGAGGGGCTGCGCAACCACGAAACGAGTGTTCTGCTCATGCGGCAGCAGCAGGTTTATCTCCTGGTTCTTGACCCGTGGAAACGATGCGGGCTGCCCGGACTGCACCAGCAGGTCGTCGAGCGTCTCGTAGACAGGATTCAGCAGGTCGCCGACCGGAAAATCGATGGTGCGGCCACCGTCGGCGACCGAGTAGCGCGCGTCGAAGTCGAGCACCGGCAGGTAGCGTGCCCGTGCCCTGTCCAGCGCAGCCAAACGCTGCTGCACGCTGGCAGCTCCTGCACGCAGTTCGAGATTCGCGGCGAGTGCGTCGTCGAGCACCTGTCGCAGGCCGTCTTCCACCGTTCCGGCCGCTTGCGTGTCCGTCGTTTCGGGCGCGAGCGGCGGCATCGATGGCAGGGCGGCGGCGGCCACGACGGACGGCGCGGGGACCGGTGCGACCTGCGCCCGGGCAACGCCAGCTGAGCAGGCAGCCAGCGCCACCAGCGCCAGCCGCCAGTCGATCGCTCCGTGCAGGTGCTTTGGCCGAGCTGAAGAGGACAGGAGCATCAACATTATCCGTCCAGGACTCAGGGACGCAGCGCGCCGAGGACCAGCGCGAAGGAGTGGTCGATGAACTGCTGGACAGGGATGCCTTCGTGCTCGATCTGCCCTTGCTTGCTCGATGCGATCTGGATCACACCGTGGGTGAATGCCCACAGTGCGAGTGCGGTCACGTAGGGCTCGCCAAGATCGGCTCGGATGGAGCCGTCGGCGACACCGTGGTTCAGCGACTCGACCAGCGTTTCGTGCACGCGGTGTCCGGCGTGCATGCAGGCGACCTCGTTCGGTGGAATCCCGGCATCGGTGCAGGTTTCAGCGCAGGCATGTGACTGATAGCGCGAGCACGCGTCGTAGTAGTGGGGCATTTCGCGCGAAAAGGCGACGTAGGCGCGGCCGATGGCTTCGATTTCGTCGATGCCGCAGGCCTTGCTGGTTCGCGCGGCTTCGAATCGCGCCCTGAGTGTCTCGAGCGCACGTTCGACCAGTGCGAGGTGCAGGTCGGGCTTGTCCTTGAAATAGACATAGACCAGCGCACGGCTCAGGCGGGCGTGCCGGGCCACCTGGTCCATGGTGATCGTGTCCCAGCCGGCCTCCGCGTAGAGCGCGTCTGCGGCATCCACGATCTCGCATCGGCGCCGGTCACGCTCTTCCTGCCGGCGTTCGCTGATGAGGGACATGGCGGGATGATCAGCAATGATTGACGTAGTGTCAATAAATACACGGTTGTATAAGTTATGAAACGAACTCCTGCGTGTGGACCGGCCTGCGAGCAGCCGCCAGCGGCAGGGCCGTGGCGGAACCATATGTTTTATAAGGGAAATGTAAAATTGTATGTCTGACCCTGGCCTGCCAGGCCTGGCCAGGGTCGGCGGCAGCCGCATGGCGGCTCAGCCCATCAGCAGCCGGCCTTCTTCCTGTTCAAGGCGCTCGGGCGGACCCCAGAGGATGACCACGTCGCCCTCGCGGAGCCTGGTGTCCGGATCGGGATTCCTGCCGACGATGCCATCGCGCCGGATGCCGTTGATGCGTACTTCGCCCTGGTCGAGCTTCAGTTCCTTTATGGTCTGGCCAACGGCCCGGGCCCCGGGCGGCAGAATGACGGTGCGCAGTTCCTGCCGAAGCGGATGGTCCTCGTCGAGGTGTCGCGCGCCGTGCTTGCGGAACACGCTGCGCAGGATCGCATAGCGGTCATGGCGGATGTTCTCGGTTACTTCCAGGACCTCCTGCGCGGGAACCTTGAGGCACAGCAGAACGTGGGCGACCAGCGACAGGCTGGTCTCGAATGTCGCCGGGATGACTTCGGTGGCGCCCGCCGCCTGCAGCACGTCGAGCTTTGCATCGTCCTCGGTGCGCACCAGGACGGGCAGGTCGGCACGCAGGCGTCGCACCCGGCGAACGATCCTGAGCGCAGTTTCCGGGCTGTCGAACGATATGACGAGCACGCTGGCCCGCTCGATTCCCAGCGAGCGCAGCACCTCGGTTTCGGCGGCGTCGCCGTAGACGACCGGGTCGCCTGCCTGCCGCGCGTCGCGCACCCTGAACGGATCCTGGTCGATCGCGATGTACTCGATGCCCCGCTGTTCGATCACTCGCGCCAGGTTCTGGCCGACACGCCCGAATCCGCAGATGATCGCGTGGTCGCGCTCTGCGAGCTGGCGGGTCGCCAGGGTCTCCATCACGGCCTCGGATGGTTCGACGGACCGGCGCCGCAGGATGAAGTCGGCGATGCGGCCGTTGTAGCGGACCAGCAGCGGACCGACCAGCATGCTGAGCGCCACGGCCGTCAGCAGCGGCTGGACGATCGCCTCATCGACCATGCGGCCCTTGAGCAGCAGCGTCAGCAACGCGAAGCCAAACTCGCCGCCCATCGCGACCACGATCGCGGTGCGCAGCGCCTTGCGCGCATTCGGCACGAACTGTCGCACGATGAGCGTGACGATCAATGCCTTCAGTAACAGCAGCCCGACCAGCAGCGCGAGGATCAGCGGCAGCTGGGCGACCAGCAGCCGCAGGTTCAGCAGCATGCCGACCGAAACGAAGAACAGGCCGAGCAGGATGTCCTGGAACGGCTTGATGACCGCCTCGGTCTGGTACCTGAACTCGGTCTCGGCCAGCAGCATTCCCGCGAGGAACGCGCCCAGCGCCATCGAGAGGCCCAGCGCGTGTGTCGCCCACGCCCCGCCCAGCACCACGAACAGCACCGTCAGCGTGAACGTCTCGCTGCTTCGGTGCTTCGCGATCTCGCGGAACAGCGGGCGCAGGACCCAGCGGCCGAGCACCAGCACCACCAGCAACGCGGCGACCGCGCGTCCGGCCATGTTCAGGAACCACGCAGGCCCAACGACCTGGTCGGCCACACCGAGTGAGGTCGCGAGCGCGAGCAGCGGTGCGAACGCCAGGTCCTGGAACAGCAGGATCCCCACGGCGAGGCGCGAGTGTGTCCGGTTGATCTCGAGCTCTTCGCCCAGTTGCCGCACGATGATGGCGGTGGACGACATGGCGAGCGCGCCGCCCACGACGATGGCGGCGACCGGTTCCAGCCCGAACGCCCAGGCCGCACTGCCGGTCGCCGCCGTGACCAGCACCATCTGCAGGCCACCGACGCCCAGCACCTCCGCCTTCATCGCGATCATGCGCGCGAGCGAGAACTCGAGACCCAGCGTGAAGACCAGGAATACAACGCCGAACTCGGCAAGCATCGCCACGGACTCGTCGTCGGAGGCGAGGCCGAGCGCATGCGGGCCCAGCAGCATTCCCACCAGCAGGTAACCCAGAATCGGAGGCAGCGCGAAACGTCGCACCATGCTCAGTACCAGGACCGAGCCTGCGAGAAGAATCAGTATCTGCGAAAGGACGTTTCCCGCCATCGACCTCACCACGTTCGTCCGCCGATGCTAGCATTCAATGACTGCGCACGATTGCGAGGACAAGGTGAACTTTCAGGCAGTCCTGGGCGAGGCGTGCGATCGCCTGAAACTGGCGGGCGACTGTCGGATGAGCGACCTGCCGGCGCTGGGCTTGCGGCTCCGGGCCGTCGAGGCCAGTGCGCCGTCCGCGCTGACCGTGGATCTCACCGACGCAGGCGCATTCGACATCGGCCCCGCGTGGCTGCTGCACCGCCTGCTCGGGCGACTGGCCGCGCGTGGTACGCGCGTTTCCGTCGAAGGCGCGGCGCCCCGGCATTTCGCGTACCTGGAAGGCCTGGTGGACACCGAGCCGCCGGCGCAACCTGTCCGCACCGGCCCGGCCGCAGTCCGCTGGCTTGCGGACCTCGGGCGGGCGCTGGAAGCGCGTGCGCGGACCTGGTACGACGCATTCATTTTCGGCGGCCAGGTGCTGGTCACGGCAGGATCGCGCTGGACCCGGCCGCGGGGACTGCGGCTGCCGTCGGTCGTGCGCCACGTCTACGAGACCGGCGTGCGCGCCGTGCCGGTGGTCGCGCTCATTGCTTTCCTGATCAGCGTCATTGCCGCCTACATCGGAGCGCAACAGTTACGGCCCTTCGGGGCCGAGATCTACACGGTGGACCTGGTGGCGATCGGCGTGCTGCGCGAGCTGGGCGTCCTGCTCACGGCGATCATGGTCGCGGGCCGGACCGGCAGTGCCTTTGCGGCCGAGCTGGGGGTCATGAAGCTCAATGACGAGGTGGACGCGCTCGAATCGATGGGCCTGAACCCGCTGGAACTGCTGGTGCTGCCGAGGGTGCTCGGGCTGGTGATCGCGATGCCGCTGCTGACAATCGTCGCAGATTTCATGGGGCTTGCCGGTGGCGCGGTACTCACGCGATACCTGTTCGACCTTTCGTGGCCGCAGTTCGTCACCCGGCTCGACGACGCAATCGCCGCCACGACATTCTGGGCGGGACTGGTGAAGGCACCGGTCTTCGGGCTGGTCATAGCGCTCACCGGCACGCTGCGCGGCCTGCAGGTGCGCGATTCCTCGCGTGAACTCGGGCGCCTGACCACGGTCGCGGTGGTGCAGTCGATCTTCCTGGTGATCCTGGTGGATGCGTTGTTCGCGATCCTGTTCCTCGAGATAGATTTCTGATGTCGCCCGTGCAGCCAATCGTCTCAGCCCGCGGAATCGTCAACCGGTTCGGCGCCCAGGTTGTGCACGACGGAGTGGATTTCGATGTGCACGAGGGCGAGGTGTTCGGCATCGTCGGCGGCTCCGGCAGCGGGAAGTCGGTGCTGCTTCGGACCCTGCTCGGCCTGCGGCGCCCGGATGCGGGAAGCGTGAGCATCGAGGGGCGCGAAATCACCGCGATGGGCGACCAGGAGCTGCGCGAGGTCAAGCGGAGCTACGGTGTGACCTTCCAGCACGGCGCGCTGTTCACTTCGCTCACCGTCGCGGGCAACGTCTCGCTGCCGATGTTCGAGGCGATGGAACTAGAGCAGGAGACCGTGACCAGCCTGGTCGACCTGCGCCTGCGAATGGTCGGGCTGCCGCCGGACGCGGCGGCCAAGTTTCCGGCCCAGTTGTCCGGTGGCATGATCAAGCGCGTCGCGCTGGCGCGGGCGCTGGCGCTGGACCCGAAGCTGCTGTTCCTGGATGAACCGACGGCCGGACTCGACCCGATCGCCGCGTCCGCGTTCGACGAGCTGCTGCTGTACCTGCGCGAGGCGCTCGGCCTGACCGTGGTGATGGTGACTCACGATCTGGACACCCTCGTTCGTACGTGCGACCGTGTTGGCGTGCTCGTGGACGGAAAAGTCATCGTGGACACGCTGCAGGGAATCATCGCGAACGATCACCCGTGGATCCGTCAGTACTTCCACGGTGAACGCGGCCGCCTGGCCCTGTCCGGGCAGGAGGTCGATCGTGGATCGTGACGCGAAATACGCCGCGGTCGCCGCCTTCGCCCTGCTTGCGGTCGTCGCGGCGGCCGCGTTCGTACTGTGGTACTCAGGCGCGAGCGAGCGGCGCGAGTACGTCCGCTACGAAATCTATTTCAACGGCTCAGTCAGCGGGCTCGACCGGGGAAGCCCGGTTCGTTACCTGGGCGTGGACGTGGGCAGGGTGCGCAACCTGTCGGTGGACCTCGTGAATCCGGGACGCGTCAAGGTGCTGGCCGAGGTGGATTCACGGGCGCCGATTTCGGGGGCGACGCAGGCCCGGCTGGGGCTGCTCGGGCTGACCGGCCTGCTGTACATCGATCTTCAGAAAGATCCGACTCGAGACCCGCAGCGTCCGCTCGCCAAGGGGGAAAAGTACGACGTGATCCCGTCGCGCCCGGGCGACATAGAGGCATTCCTCTCGAAGCTCCCCGACCTGCTCGCGCGCACCGCCGGTGTCGCGGAGCGCCTTGAACTGCTGCTGGCCGATGACAACCTCGCAGCAGTGTCCGAGACCCTGCAGAACATGCAGGTTGCATCCCGGGAGCTGCCGGTGGTTACAAGAGAGGCCGCTTCGCTCGCCGGCGACCTGCGCAGGACCTCGAGTGAAGTGGGCGATCTTGCGGCCAGCATGCGCGGCATCGCGAACAACGCCGCGCCGCAGCTCGAAGCGACGCTTGCAGGCGCCCGGGTGGCCGTGGACAAGCTCAGCCACACGGCCGACAGCCTCGACCGTATCGTGTCCGGCAACGAGGCCACGCTCGCGCAGTTCGCGGGCAGCGGCGTGGGCGACCTGCAGCAACTCATCATCGACCTGCGCGGTACCAGTGACGAGATGCGCGCGCTGGCGCGCAGCCTGCGCGACAATCCGTCGAGCCTGCTGATCCAGCGAAAGGAATCCGGCATGGAGATCCCACCGTGAGACGCATCGCGACACTGCTTGCAGCAGCATGCCTCTGCACGGCCTGCGTCGGTTCGGCGCTACGTTCCGACGCGGATGCACCCGACCGCTATCGGCTGGAAGGTCCAGCGGCGGAGCCGGGTGGCATCGCGCTGCCGCTGGCAATTTCCGTGGCACGGCCGCGCAGCTCGCTGTCGCTGGATACGGACCGTATTGCGGTCACCAAGCCCGGTCGCGGCTTCGACTACCTGGCGGACGCACGCTGGGCAGATCCTGCGCCGCAGATGCTGCAGCAGCTGCTGGTGGACACGCTTACGCGCGACGCGCGTTTTGCCACGGTGGTCGCTGCGCCTAGCCGCGTTCCGACCGACCTGATGCTGGATGTCGAGATCGGCCGCTTCGAGGCGGCCTACTCTAACGTCGACGCGCCGCCGACCGTCATGGTCGAGTTCGGCGTGAATCTCGTGGACGTCCGCAGCGGCCAGCGCCTGACGAGCTTTCGCGTGGCCGCGACTGCTGTGGCGGCGCGCAACGAGCGTGGGTCGGTGGTGGAGGCGTTCGAACAGGCGATGGACCAGGCCTTGCGGGAAGCGGCAAGCCGGATAGCGGCTGACGCAAGACCGAAGCCCTGAGACCTGCATGGTCCAATGTCTCACGCGGTGATTGAGCCGCGTGCCGACGCACGGAAGAACAGCCATGCCGGCAGAAGGCTGAGCAGCGTAACCAGGGCCGCAGCGACGAATACCGCCGCGAAACCGAAGTGCTCGGCGAACGCACCGCCGGTCATCGCGGCCGCACCGGTAGACGTGGTCATCAGTGAGGCCTGCAGCGAGTAGTCGGTTCCGGGTGAGTGCACGCGACAGCGATCCATCATCATCGTAAACAGTGCGACCGTCGAAAGGCCGTCGGCGAACTGTTCGAAACACACGATTGCGCACAGTCCGTAGAGGCCTGGCGTGCCGGCGACGACGAGCAGGTAAGCGGCGAGCCCGATCGCCTGAAGGATGCCGAAGCCGATCAAGGCCTGGCGGTGCCCGAGGCGCAGCAACGTAGTGCCTCCGATCAGCGCCCCGAGAACGCCCACGGTCGCACCCGCAATTCCTGTAATGGCGCCGATCTCCGCCAGCGAATACCCGCTGTCGGTGAGCAGCGGCCCAGTCATGCGCGAGGCCAGCGAGTCGCCGGACTTGTACAGGGCGACCGTCACCAGCCACCAGCCGAGCCCCGGACGCGCCGTGAATTCGCCGAACAACCGCCCGTATCCCCGGATGCCGTGCCATGGAGTGTGTGCTCGGGCCCGTCTCCCAGCGCCCTGTTCACCCTCCATGAAAAGAACCGGCACGATGGCCACCAGCATCAGGCACGCGAGGCTCGTGTAACTCGTCTGCCATCCGTGTCGTGCGACCAGCCACAGCAGGACGCTGCTACCCGTCAGCATGCCGAGCTTGTAGCCGACGACCTGGATGCTGTTGCCGAGGCCTCGCCACTCGGGCTTAAGCGTGCTGACCGCATAGCCGTCAGTGGCGATGTCCTGCGTGGCGGCTATGAAATTGAGGAAAAGCAGCAGCACCAGGAACAGCGGCAGGACGTCGACCCAGGCGGCGAAGTCGCGTGACGCCACCACCAGCATCAGCATCATCGTCAGGAAGTTCAGGGCCAGCAGCCACTGCTTGCGTGAACCGTAGCGATCCACGAAGGGCGCCCAGAGGAATTTGAGCGCCCATGGCAGGGCAAGCAGGCTGGTGAAGCCGATCATCGACAGCGACACACCCTGCTCGCGAAGCAACGGCGGCAGTGCTTTGGCCAGTAGCCCGGAGGGAAGCCCCTGCGCGAAATACAGGAACATGAGCAGCGCAAACAGACGCATGCCGCCCGCAGCAGGAGCCGCACCGCGCAGCAGGAAGGTCGGGCCTGTCATTGGGGTTGATGGGAAGGGCAGGCGGCCGCTCGTGTCAAGGAGTCGGAGGGCTTGACGCTCAGGCGCAATTCGCAGTATCCCAGCGGATGCCCATCGACTACGAACCCATCACCCCGCCGGGCAGGCTCGACGCACTACGGGAGCTGCGGCTGCCCATCGACGCCCTGCGATGGGCCCCGCGGTGGCTCGCGATGAAGTCCGGGCGTGCCGCGCAGCCGCGTACGGTCATCCTGCTGCCGGGTTTCGGGGCCGGGCCGAGGTCGATGCGAATCGTGGAATCCTTCCTGCGTCGTCGAGGCCATCGCGCCCGCGACTGGGGACTGGGGGTCAATACCGGCGACGTCAGGGAGTTCCGTGCAAAGCTGACGCGCGTCGTCGAGGAGGCGATCGCGGCACACGGGGAGCCCGTGGTTCTCGTGGGCTGGAGCCTGGGCGGCTACATCGCCCGTGAATATGCCCGCGAGCACGCGCCGGAGATCCGCCAGGTCGTCACGCTCGGCAGCCCGGTGATCGGCGGTCCCCGGTACACAGCGACCGCCGAACGTTATCGATCGCAGGGTCACGACTTGCTGGAGATCGAACGCGCCGTTGCGGACCGCTACGCGACGCCGCTGCGCGTGCCGGTGACGGCGATCTACTCCAAGCGCGACGGCATCGTCGCGTGGCAAGCCTGCATTGATCAATGGTCGCCGCGCGTGCGCCACGTCGAAGTCAGCGAGACGCACGTCGGCCTGGTGCTGGCGCCGCGAGTCATGTCCATCGTCGCGGAAGAGATCGAGCGTCCACGCCACCCGTGAATCTCATCGCACGGAAGCGGCCCTAAGACCGCATACTAGGCCTTCCTCGGCACGCGGCAGTGTCACCGCCGGCCATTCTCACGCCAGAAGTGCACGAGCCCCCTTGACCGGACCCACGGTTGACCGGCGCTGCCCGCCATCGGGCTCCAGGAGTTTTCCCCATTGAAGTTTGCAGGTGGCAGTCTCTTCGCTCGCACCCGACGCGTGACGGATCGGCTGGGGCGGCGGCGCCTGGCGTTCGATGTCTCACCTCAGGAACCGCCCCTGCGATCGGAGCTCTTCAGCGACGACCAGATGGAGCAACACGGTCGGTATCTCGCTGGATCGCACACCCTTGCGCGTGGGCGGGCGCCTGACCAGCTGCTGCCGCGGCTGGCCGACAACGAAGAAGTACTGCACGGGGTATTCGACCAGCTGACCGAGGCGGTCACGACCGACCGCCGCGTGTCGCCCGCCGGCGAATGGTTGCTCGACAATTTCTACCTGATCGAGGAGCAGATCCGCGCCGCAAAGCGGCACTTGCCGAGGAACTACAGTCGGCAACTCCCGCGCCTCGCACATGGGCCTTCGGCTGGCTTCCCGCGCGTCTATGACATCGCGCTCGAGACGGTCGCGCATGGGGATGGCCGAATCGGCCTGCATGGCCTGAGTCGGTTCCTGGCCGCATACGAGAGTGTCACCACGCTGAACCTCGGGGAGCTCTGGGCGATCCCGATCATGCTGCGACTCGCCCTGATCGAGAATGTCCGCCGGGTGGCGTTGCGTGTTGCTGCTGCACGCGTCGACCGCGATCTCGCGGATGGCTGGTCGGGCAGGATGATCACGGCCGTCAATACGGATCCGAAAAGCCTGATCCTGGTAATCGCGGACATGGCACGTTCGAATCCGCCGATGTCCGCGCCGTTCGTGTCCGAGTTCGTGCGCGGCCTGCAGCGCCAGAGCGGGGCGCTGGCCCTTGCATTGACCTGGATCGAGCAGCGACTGGCCGAGGATGGCCTGACGACCGAGCAACTGGTGCAGGCGGGCAACCAGATCAAGTCTGCCGACCAGGTCACCATCGGCAACTCTATCGACAGCCTGCGCTTCCTCGCATCCATGGACTGGCGCAGCTTCGTCGAGTCCCTGAGCGTCGTTGAGCGGGTGCTGTGCGAGGACCCGGCCGCCGCGTACGCGGGGATGGACTTCGCAACCCGCAACAGCTACCGCCTGGTGATCGAGCGGATCGCCCGGCGCAGCGACCAGACGGAACGACAGGTTGCAGAAGGCGCGCTCGGCCTTGCCCGCGACGCGGCGATCCGCACTGTTGCAGACGACGACGAGCGCTCGCGGCGCGCGCACGTAGGCTATTACCTGGTCGATCGGGGCCTGCGCGAACTGGAGCGAGCTGCGCGGTTCCGTCGCCCTGTGAACGAAGTTGTGCGCACCGCGGTACGTCGCTTTCCGCTATTCGCGTATCTCGGAACCATCGCTGTAATCACCGCGGCGATCAGTGGCTATTTGTTTTCGATCGCGCAGGCCGACGGCCTCGCAGGATGGCGGCTTGAACTCGTCACCGCAATCGCGGTGCTTGCGACCAGCCAGCTCGCGGTCGCACTGGTCAACTGGCTCGCGACCATGCTCGTAAAACCGAGCGCGATACCTCGCATGGACTTCTCGGACGGCATCCCCGCATCGTCGAGTACGCTGGTAGTCATCCCAACGATGATCAACAGCATCGGCAACGTCGACGACCTCGTCGAGATGCTCGAGGTCCGGTTTCTCGCCAACCGCGACGAGAACCTGCGGTTCGGCCTTTTGACGGACTTCCGGGACGCGGCCACGGAGTCGATGCCTGAGGACGGTGCGCTGCTCGATCACGCTTCCAGGCGGATCGAGGCGCTGAATACGCTTTATGGAGGCGATGCATTCTTTCTCTTTCATCGCCCTCGGCGATGGAATCCGGGCGAGCGGGCCTGGATGGGGTTCGAGCGCAAGCGCGGCAAGCTCGCCGATCTGAACTGGCTGCTTCGAGAATCGGGTCGGGCGAGCGCCTCCGAGCGGTTCTCGCTGGTCGTCGGCAACCTGGACGTGCTTGCAGGCACCCGCTACGTGATTACGCTCGACACCGACACGCAGCTGCCGCGAGATGCCGCGCGACAGATGGTCGGCACCATGGCCCATGCGCTCAACCGACCTTGTTTCGACGACAGGCTCGGGCGCGTGCGCGGCGGCTATGGGATCCTGCAACCGCGGGTCAGCCCGAGCCTGCCTGGAACGAACCGTTCCAGGTACGCGCGCATGCACAGCGGCGAGGCGGGCATCGATCCATATACAAGGACGGTGTCCGATGTATACCAGGACCTGTTCGACGAAGGCTCGTTCATCGGCAAGGGCATCTACGACGTGGACGCTTTCGAGCAGTCTATGGGCGGCAGGTTTCCCGACAGCCGGATACTGAGCCACGACCTGCTGGAAGGCTGTTACGCACGCTCGGGCCTGTTGAGTGACGTCGAACTATTCGAGGATTACCCGTCGACGTATGCGGCGGACGCCGCCCGCCGCCACCGATGGATGCGAGGCGACTGGCAGATCGCAAGCTGGCTGCTGCCGTGGGTGCCGGGCGCCGGGGGGCAGCGGCACCGCAATCCGCTGTCCGCCCTGTCGCTGTGGAAAATTGCCGACAACCTGCGGCGCAGCCTGGTTCCGATAGCGCTGCTGCTTTTGCTGCTGGTCGCCTGGATCGTGCTGCCATCCGCGCTGGCCTGGACTCTGGTCGCCGTCGCCATCGTCCTGGTGCCGTCGCTACTGCAATCGATGCTGCAATTTCTGCGCAAGCCACGGGACGCGACGGTGCGCCAGCACCTGGCCGGGACCGCGTGGTCGGCCGCCACGCAGTTGACGCAGGCGGGTCTTGCGCTGGCCTGCCTGCCGCACGAAGCCTTCGCCGGCGCCGATGCTGCGCTGCGCACGACCTGGCGAATGCTGGTGTCGCGCCGGCGGCAGCTCGAATGGAGCCCGTCGGGCGATCCAGCCAACGACGGCGAAGCGGGCTTGCCCGGATCACTCCGGTCGATGTGGACGACACCGGTGATCGCGCTCGCAACCGCCACATGCCTGGCCCTGATGCGGCCGTCGGCGCTCATGCTGGCGGCGCCGATCCTGCTGCTGTGGCTGGCCGCACCCGCAGTGACCTGGTGGTTGAGCCGGCCGCTGATACAGCCACGACCCCGACTGACGGACGAGCAGGAAGTCTTTCTCCGCTCACTCGCACGGCGGACCTGGGCGTTTTTCGATACGTTCGTCGGACCCGAGGACAACTGGCTCCCGCCGGACAATGTGCAGACGCATCCGGGCCCGACCGTGGCGCATCGCACGTCGCCGACCAACCTGGGGCTGGCATTGCTCGCGAACCTGGTCGCCCATGACTTCGGCTACCTTTCGAGCGGACGACTTCTCGACCGCACCGCCAGGGCGCTTCGCAGCATGGCTTCCCTCGAACGGTACCGGGGTCACTTCTACAACTGGTACGACACGCAGAATCTCAAGCCGCTGCTGCCGATTTACGTCTCGACGGTCGATAGCGGAAATCTCGCGGCTCACCTGCTGACACTGCGAGTCGGACTGCTGGCCCTGGCCGACCAGCCGATCCTGCCGCGACGGGTGTTTGACGGCCTGGCCGACACGCTAGGCGTCGCGAGTGAATCCCGGGCCGGTGACATGGCGGCGCCGCATACGGAGCTGCGCCGTGAACTCGATGCGGCAATCGCAGCAGGAGTCACCACGCTGGGCGACGCGCGGCGACGCCTGGACCGGCTGGCCAAACTGGCAGACAAGGCTGCGTCGAGCGGTGCTGCAGCGGTCGCCGGGGCGGCCGACACCGAATCGCAACAGGACTGGGCCCGCGCACTGCTCGACCAGTGTCGGGCCGCCCGCGACGAGGTGGCGCTGCTCGCGCCGTGGACATCGTTGACCGCCCCCCCGTCAGGATTGGAGGGGCTGATGCCGAACGCACGGCTACCGACCCTGCGCGAAATCGCAGGACTCGAGGTACAGGTGCAGCCGGTCATCGCGCAGGCGCTCGCCGCAGAGTGCGACGATGCGAGGCGCGCGTGGCTGCTCGCGCTTAGGGGTTCCATTGCCGCGGGTAGCGCGCTCGCGCGGCAGCGAATCAGCAGCATCGAGGACCTGGCCCGGCAGGCCAACGAGTTCGCGATTCCGGACTTCGACTTCCTGTACGACGCGCGTCGTCGCTTGCTGACGATTGGATACAACGTGACCGAACGGCGCCGCGACGCGAGCCATTACGACCTGCTCGCGTCGGAGGCGAGGCTCAGCAGTTTCGTGGCCATCGCGCAGGGGCAGCTGCCGCAGGAGAACTGGTTCGCGCTGGGACGGTCGCTCACGCTCGCCGGCGGGAACCCGGTGCTCGTCTCCTGGAGCGGCTCGATGTTCGAGTACCTGATGCCGCTTCTTGTCATGCCCGACTTTCCGGATACCCTGCTCGGCCAGACCAGTCGGTCGGCAGTTCGGCGCCAGATCGAGTACGGCCACCAGTGCGACATTCCCTGGGGAATGTCCGAATCCGGCTACAACATGGTCGACGCGCACCGTAATTACCAGTACCGCGCTTTCGGCGTGCCGGGCCTGGGATTGCAGCGCGGGCTGGTGGACGACATGGTCATCGCCCCGTACGCATCGGCGCTTGCGCTGATGATCGAGCCCGAAGCCGCATGCGAGAACCTGCAACGGCTCGCCACGGAGGGAGTACTCGGGCAATACGGCATGCACGAGGCCGTAGACTACACACCGTCCCGGATACCACGCGGCCAGGCCAGGGCGATCGTCCGGTCATACATGGCCCACCACCAGGGAATGAGCCTGCTGTCCTTCGCGGACCTGTTGCTCGACCACCCGCTACAGAAGCGATTTGCGTCGGACCCCCAGTTCCAGGCCACGATGATGCTCCTGCACGAGCGGATCCCGCGATCCGCGGCATTCCTCGCGCACCCTGCAGCGCTGCCGCTGGCGCACGCGGCGGCCGAAACTGCTGCATTGCCGATTCGGGTCATCAGCCGCCCGGACACGCCGGCGCCCGAAGTGCAGCTGTTGTCGAACGGCCGTTACCACGTGCTCGTCACCGCGGCCGGCGGCGGATACAGCCGCTGGAAGGACGTCGCGATCACCCGCTGGCAGGAAGACCCGACCCGCGACCACTCGGGCAGCTTCTGCTACATCCGCGACACCGCCAGTGGTGTGTTCTGGTCGAATGCCTCGCAACCGACACAGAAGAAGCCCGAGAGCTACGAAGCGATATTCACCGAGGGACGTGCGGAATTTCATCGCCGGGACCGCGTCGAGGATTCGCTGATCGAGACCCGGACGGAGATCGTCGTCTCGCCCGAGGACGACATCGAGCTGCGCCGCATCCGGCTCATCAACCGGTCCGGCCAGCGCCGGACGCTCGAAATAACCAGTTACGTCGAAGTCGCCCTGGCACCGCCGGCGGCGGATGCGCTGCACCCAGCGTTCAGCAAGCTGTTCGTCCAGACCGAGATCCTGCGGTCGAAGAAAGCCGTGCTATGCACGCGCCGGCCCCGCGCGCAGGAGGAACGGCCGGGCTGGATGTTTCACCTGATGTCGGTATCGGGCGTGGACACAGGCGACATGTCCTTCGAGACCGATCGTGCGCAGTTCATCGGCCGCGGGCGGTCCCTTGCCAGTCCGCGCGCACTCGTCGTGTTCGACCCGCTCACCGGCAGCCAGGGTCCGGTGCTGGACCCGATCGTCGCCCTGCGCCAGGAGGTCATCCTCGATCCTGACCAGACAGCCACGATCGACCTTGTTACAGGGGCGACGGCTTCGCGCGACACGGCGGAGCACCTTATCGATCGCTACCAGGATCGGCACCTCGCCAACCGGGTTTTCGACCTTGCGTGGACGCACAACCAGGTAGTGCTGCAGCAGTCCGGCATTTCGGAGGCCGAGGCACAGGAGTACGAACGCCTGGCCGGTTCGATGATCTTTGCCAATGCATCGATGCGCGCGGACGCCAGCGTCATCATGAGGAACCGCCGCGGTCAGTCCGGATTGTGGGGCTATGCGATTTCCGGCGACCTGCCGATCCTGCTGTTGCAGATCGCGGACCTGGCCAACATTGGCCTCGTCCGGCAGCTGCTTCAGGCCCGATCCTACTGGCGCATGAAAGGCCTCGTCGTTGACCTCGTCATCTGGACCGAGGACCGGTCCGGCTACCGCCAGCAGCTCCACGATGAAATCATGGGCCTGATCGCGAATGGCGTTGAAACCAACGTGATCGACCGTCCAGGTGGCATTTTCGTGCGACCCGCGGACCAGATTTCGCTGGAAGACCGGCTGCTGCTGCAGTCCGTTGCGCGCCTCATCATCGTCGATGGCCGCGGTAGCATCTCGGAGCAACTCAAGCGTCAGCGTCCCCCGGAAGTGAAGATCCCGGCCCTGCAGGGTGTTGCCACGCGCGCCTCCCCGGCACCCGTGGCCATGATCGGCCCCCGTGCCGACCTGGTCCTCACGAACGACGTCGGCGGATTCACGAGTGACGGGCGTGAATACGTCATCACGCTGGCGCCCGGGCAAACGACGCCGGCCCCCTGGGTCAACGTGCTCGCGAACGCGAACTTTGGAACGGTAATCTCCGAGAATGGCGTCGGATACACGTGGAGCGAAAACGCCCATGAGTTCCGCCTGAGTCCGTGGCACAACGATCCCGTCACGGATGCCAGCGGGGAGGCGTTTTACCTGCGCGACGAGGAGACCGGACGCTTCTGGTCGCCGTCGCCTCTGCCGGCTCCCGGCGAGGGCACTTATGTCAGTCGGCATGGCTTCGGCTACAGCGTCTTCGAGCAGGACACCGCCGGGATCCACTCCGAGATGACAGTCCACGTCGCCCTGGACGCCGCGGTCAAGTTCTCGGTGCTCAAGGTTCGCAACGACTCGACCCGGGCGCGCCGGCTATCCGCGACCGGATACGTGGAATGGGTCCTGGGCGACCTGCGCGCGAAGTCGGCGATGCACGTGACGACCGAAGTCGACCCGACGACCGGAGCGCTTTTCGCGCGCAATCCGTTCAACTCCGAGTTTCCGGATCGAATCGCGTTTTTCGACGTAGATGAGGCGAGCCGCAGCCTGACCGGCGACCGCACCGAGTTCCTTGGCCGCAATGGTTCTCTGCAGCAGCCTGCGGCGATGGCGCGCACACGACTGTCCGGCAGAGTCGGCGCCGCGCTCGATCCCTGCGCGGCGATCCAGGTCGGCTTCGAACTTGCCCCGGGACAGGAGCGACAGCTGGTCTTTCGCATGGGCGTCGGCCGGGGCATCGACGATGCCCGCGCACTGGTGAACGGGTTCCGCGGGTCCGCGGCGGTGCGACGCTCGCTCGAATCGGTGTGGGAATACTGGAAGCGGACGCTCGGCGCAGTGCAGGTCGAAACGCCCGACGAATCGGTCAACGTCATGGCCAACGGCTGGCTCGTCTACCAGACCCTCGCCTGCCGATTGTGGGCGCGCAGCGGGTATTACCAGTCCGGCGGCGCGTTCGGCTTCCGCGATCAGCTGCAGGACGTCATGGCGCTGATCCATACCGAGCCGCGGCTGGTGCGCGCGCACCTTCTGGCATGCGCGAGCCGGCAGTTCGTTGAGGGTGACGTCCAGCATTGGTGGCATCCGCCAATGGGTCGTGGTGTACGCACGCGCTGCTCGGACGATTATCTCTGGCTGCCGCTGGCGACGTGTCGCTACGTGTTCGCGACCGGGGACACCGGAGTCCTTGATGAAATGACTCCGTTTCTCGAAGGCCGCGCTGTCAACCCGGAGGACGAGTCCTACTACGATCTGCCCGGCCGTTCAGGCGAATCCGCCTCGATCTACGAGCATTGCGTGCGCGCCGTTCGTCATGGATTCAGGTTCGGCGAGCATGGCCTGCCGCTGATCGGCTCCGGGGACTGGAACGACGGCATGAACATGGTCGGCATCCACGGCAAGGGTGAAAGCGTCTGGCTGGCCTTCTTCCTGTGCGAGGTCCTTCGCCAGTTCGCAAGGCTCGCACGCAAGCGCGACGACGCGGCCTTCGCAGAGGAGTGCGATGCCGTCGGCAAGCGACTGCGCGAGAGCATTGAATTGCATGGGTGGGACGGCGGGTGGTACCGCCGCGCTTACTTCGACGACGGGACGCCACTCGGCTCCGCGACGAACCCCGAGTGCAGGATAGACTCCGTCGCGCAGAGCTGGTCGGTGCTTTCCGGCGCGGGCGATGTCGGACGATCTCGACAGGCGATGGACGCCGTGGACGAGCACCTCGTCAGGCGCTCCGACGGGCTCGTCCAGCTGCTCGACCCGGCCTTCGACCATTCGGAGCTCGATCCTGGCTACATCCGTGGCTATGTGCCTGGTGTGCGTGAGAACGGCGGCCAATACACCCACGCTGCAATCTGGGCATCGATGGCGTTCGCTGCTCTGGGCGACAACCGGCGCGCCTGGGAGCTGTTCACGATGATCAACCCTGCGAACCGCGCGCTGTCGAGCAGCGACGCCCAGAGATACAAGGTCGAGCCATACGTCGTCGCCGCGGACGTCTACGCCGCGTCGTCGCACATCGGGCGAGGTGGCTGGACCTGGTATACGGGCTCGGCGGGCTGGATGTACCGCCTCATCCTGGAGTCGCTGCTTGGACTGCGGCTCGAAGTCGACAAGCTGCGTTTCGAGCCCTGCCTGCCGGCGCACTGGACGTCCTTCACCATTCGTTACCGCTGCCGCGACACGCGGTACCACATCGTAGTCACGCAAGTGCCGGCAACAGGTGAGAATCCAGCGAGTGGCGTAACCGTCGTCGTCGATGGCACGGTTCGTCCTGATGCCGCAGTCCCGCTCGTCGATGACCGCAGGGAGCACACCGTCGAGGTGAGCGTTCGCGGCGGGACCGTCGCCACGGGGCGACCTGCGCCCGAGCATCTTTCGCTCGCGGCCGAACACGGGCATTGATCGGCGGTCGCCTCAATCAAAAGCCTCGGTGCGCTGGCTCTTCCAGTGATAACAGCATAACCCATGGCTATTTTCGGCCCTCGCAATTCACCAGTACGCTCCTCGACACAGGACATCGTGACGTTTCCCAAGAGGAGTGAACATGACCGCAACGACCACCGACCAGCTTCTGGAGAACAACTCGCGTTATGTCCGCGGCGAGGCGGTGCACGTCGCAGCGCATCCAGGTGAGCAGCCCATTCAACCTTCGAAGCGCGTAGCGGTTGTCGCCTGCATGGACGCCCGCCTGGACGTCGAGGACTTGTTGGGGCTGCAGACCGGCGAGGCGCACATTATCCGTAACGCCGGCGGAGTCGTTACCGAAGACGCGATTCGGTGCCTGATCATTTCGCATCATCTGCTCAATACCAATGAAATCGTGCTGATCCATCACACACGCTGCGGCATGCTGGCTTTTACGGACGACCTGCTCAAGGCCGGCCTGGAAGGGGATCGGAAAACCGCAGAACTGCTCAGCGCAGTAACCGGACGAGAGTTCGCGAGTCCCGCGAAGTCTTCAGCAAGCCCACTTGCGTTCCATGCGTTTCGCGGCCCGTTGGAGCCGCTGGACTCGGCCCGCAATGCCGGCAACATTGAACGCCTGGAGTGGGACGTGCGCCGCGGCATCTCCAGCATCGTGCATCACCCATGGCTGCCTGCCACGGGCCCCGATGCCGTGACCGTGCGTGGGTTCATCTACGACGTCGACACGGGTCGGCTTGAAGAGGTGACCTATCCCGGCCCGGTAGGATCACCCGGCTGATCCGAGAACTGGTCTTCCCATTTGGGCCCCGGATCGGGCGCTGAGGGGCCTGCGCCGTCGCATTCCTAGGGCCGGCTTTTTTTCCGACTCCCGGAGTTCGCGAGCGCCGTTACGCTGGCCAAGGGCCTACCTTCGGGAAATGATGAAGTTGCCCACGGCGACCCCGACGTCCCAGCCGGTCCCAGTGCCGCTCAGGGCGAGCGACACCTCGCCCTTGGTGACCACCTGGGCCTTCGCTGATTCCACGGCACCTGCGTGGGCTTCCGCCGACGCGTACGTACCGAGCAGTTCGGTGATGTTGCTGACGCCGGAAAAATCACCATGACCGTCGTCGATCGTCGACTTGCCGACCGTCAGCCCGCCGCCCTTGGCACGCAGCTTCACGGCCATCGACTGGCCGTTCGAGCACTTGATCGTCCCGGTGCCGCTGGACTCCTTGTAGAAGATCGACCAGCCTGACATCTGAAAACTGAGTCTGCACTTGACCTTGCCTCCAGCGGTCGCCGTCGCAGGCACGGCCAGGACCGCGCACGCGACGAGAATCACCGGTCGGAAAAGTCTGCGCACGGGACCTCCTGGATCAACGACTCGCGTCACGGCTCGGTACCTCGGTGTTCAAGGCTTCCCGTACCAGGCCATTACGCCTGGGTGGTCACGAACCGCGTCGTGCACGCCAACGAGCCTCGGGTAGTCGGCAAAAATCGTGGCGGGAATGTGATCAACCTTGCCGCCGATGAACCAGCGCACGGCCATGTGCAGCTTGAGATCCACGACCTGCAGCTTGTCGCCGCCGAAGAACGGGGTGCCCGGGATGTTTTTCTCGGCTGCCTTCGCCCAGTTGGGCAGGAAGTCCGCCACCAGCGCCTCGCGCGCGGTTTTCTTCTCGGCCTCCGGCATGCGTAGCGTCGGCGAAACGACGGCGCGCAGGGTCTCCACGTGCTGCATCATCCCTTCGTGGCGTGCCGCCTCGAAGTCGTCCGACGGGTGAAGCCCGTGCCGGCGTCCGATCAGCACCAGGATCGCGTTGGTGTGGGCAAGCGCGGGTCGCGCTGGCAGCTCGAGGACGGGCAGTGCGCCGTAAGGCGTCTGCTCCTTCATCGCGGGCCATGCGGTGGGATTGATACGCACGTCGTCGAAGTCGATGCCGGCGAGGTGCAGTGCGAGGCGACACTCCTCGCCGCGACTGACCGGAGCGTCGAAATAGATAAGCCTGGGTTTTGTCATGGTGGAAAAAGAGTACCACGCCCCGGGAGGCGCGCAGTGCAGGCCACGCTCCGCGTGGCCTGGTTGCTCAGGCCGGAAGCCTGAGCACCGGATGCTGGCCTGTCGCCTGCCTCAGCATGGTGTCGAGGAAGTCGTCGGCTGTCATCGGGTCCCCGAACAGCCGGCCCTGTCCAAACTGGCAGCCGCTATTCAGCAGGAACGCCCGCTGCTCCTCGGTCTCGATGCCCTCGGCCAGCACCTGCAGGCCAAGGCTGTGGCCCATCTGGATGATCGTGCGCACGATTGTCGCGTCGTCGGGATCGGTGGCCGCGTTGCGAACGAACGACTGGTCGATCTTGAGAGTCCCGATCGGGAACTGCTGCAGGGCACTCAAGCTTGAATAGCCGGTGCCGAAGTCGTCGATGGAAAGGTGCACGCCCATGGCGCGCAACTCGTCGAGCAAAGGCAGCGTGCGTGCGGCATCCATCATCAGCGTGGTCTCGGTGATCTCGAGTTCCACGCAACTTGGTGACACGCCGTGCTTCTCGAAGACGGAACGGCATTTCGGGATGAAGCTGGCCTGGTTCAGCTCTTTCAGCGACAGGTTGATCGCAACCAGGCCGGGATCATTCACGCGCCGCTGCCAGGCCGCATAATCACTGCACACCTGGTTCAGCACCCATGCGCCGATGTCGCGGATAAGATGCGATTCCTCGGCAAGCGGAATGAACTGTGCGGGCGCGATCTCGCCGTGACCCGGAAGCAGCCAGCGCAGCAGCGCCTCCGCACCGATCACCTGGCCGCTCGAAAGGTCAATCTTGGGCTGGTAACGCACCAGGAACTCGTTGCGGATCAACGCCCGCTTGAGCTTGCCCTTGAGCAGCAGTCGCTCGACAGCCGCAGCATTCATCTCCGGGGCATAGAAAACGTGGCAGTTACGGCCAGCGCGCTTTGCGTGGTACATGGCCGCATCAGCATTACGGATCAGGTCGATGACGTTGTCGCCATCTTCGGGGCACGTCGCAATGCCGATGCTCGTGGTCACCTCGAGTTCGTGTCCGCCCACGTGCTGTGGTCGCGCAACTTCGGTGAGCAGCAGTCGGGCGAGCGATGCGGCCTGTTCGTGCCTGTCTCCCTTGCCGTTAGTGATTTCCGCGAAGACGGAGAACTCGTCCCCGGCGAGTCGCCCAACCACGGATTCCTGGGGCAGGATGCGGGTGAGGCGCTCGCTCAGGGTTTCGAGCACGCGGTCGCCAGCATCGTGGCCGAACGTGTCGTTGATTTCCTTGAAGTTGTCCAGGTCCAGGTACAGCAGTGCGATTGATCGACCCTGCCGCAGCGAACGCGCGATCGCCTGTTGCAGCAGGTGCTGGAACTGCATCCGGTTGGGCATCTTCGTAAGCGCGTCGAATCGCGCCAGGTAGCGGATGCGTCGCTCCGCGCGCTTGCGATCGGTGACGTCGCGCAGCACGAAGATGTCTCCCTGGAAACGGGGGTCATCGCTCGAGATCGCGGACGCCGTCACCGACACCGGAATCGTCTGGCCCCTTGCCGTACTCACCACAGTCTCGCCGGGCGCCGCGACAAAACGTGCCGTATCGAAGGCCGCGCGGTGATCCTCGGCGATCAGCGAAGCGAGCTTCAGGCCAGCGAGCTGCCCGGGCTCGTGTCCGAGCAGGGTTTCTGCTGCGCGATTTGCGGTGCGGACGTGTCCGTCCGGCGCCATCACGAGCACGGCGTCGCTCATGCTGTTCAGCAGGATGCCCAGGTAGTCACGGGAAATCGTCGTGCTGTTGAGCGCCTTACGCATGGTTTCGAGGGCGTCCTCGATAGTCGCGATCTCACGCACGCCGCTCGACACGACCGGCTCCGCGTGGTTTCCGTCGCCGATGCGCTCCGCGCTGCGCACAAGGGACGTGATCGCGCGGTCGATGCGTGCGATGAACTTGCTGGCAATCCAGCCCGCGAGCAGTGACAGGATAAGCCCCGCGGCGATCACCAGCGGGACCTGACCCGCGGACATGGCGACCGTGGCCGTGAATGCCGCCGTCAGCAGCACGCCGATCAGGATGATCGTGAGAACGTAACGCTGCCTGAGACTCACCCCGCGCATTTACCGCCTGGACTTCCTGCTGGCCGGCGCCAGCGTGGCCTTGTTTTCCAAGAATCTTGTGCCTGGTACATCATAGACTCGGTGCGGCCCCGGGGCGACCCTCGCCGCCGCGCAAGGGTCCTGGAGAACTGGAAAATTGTCCGACAGTGGCTGGCGGGGCCGGCATGGCCCGGGAGTCCGGTATGCTTGGGATCCGGGGGCGTCGCGCATGAATGAACTCGAACTGACCGGCCGCGCCAGGACACACATAGTGGAGCTGGACCATCCACGCTGCGCGCTGCATGCGGGGGTCGTCACGTCTTTCCTCGCAATGCGGGACGCCGCTGCGGCGACCGGCATCGACCTTGTTGCGGCGTCCAGCTTCCGGGACTTCGATCGGCAGGTATTCCTGTGGAACCGCAAATGGAGTGGCGAGCAGCCACTGCTCGACCGTCGCGGCCTGGTGATCGATCCGGCGACGCTCGACGATGCGCGCAGGGTGGACGCTATTCTCTGCTGGTCGGCAATTCCCGGCGGCAGCCGCCACCACTGGGGCTCCGACGTGGACGTTATCGACGCGGCCGCCATGCCGGACGGGTACAAGGTGCAGCTGGTGCCGGCTGAATATGCGGCGGACGGCGTATTCGGCAGACTGGGCGAATGGCTCGATGCAAACATTGCGCGATTCGGTTTTCACCGCCCCTACGCCTCTGCCGGCTGCGGCGCGGGCTTCGAGCCCTGGCACCTGAGCTACTGGCCCGTATCGTCCGCTGCGCTCGAGGCGCTCAGCCTGCCGGTGCTGCGCGCAGCAGTTGCGTCGAGTGAGATGCTCGGCAAGGCGCAGTTGCTCGAACGCCTTCCGGAAATCTACACGCGCTTCGTGCTCGCGGTGGACCAACCTTCGCCAGTGGATACGCAGGGCAGCAACGCATCCCGCGCAAGCGGGCATTTCGGCCGATCGGAGGCGACAGGGCGGTCTGCGAAATGAGCCAGATGGACTATCAATCTCTCGCCGTGGTCAGCGCGGCGACGCTGGCGCTGGTAGTCATCTGTGTGCTGATCCATTACGAGGGGCTTGCTCAACTGACCGGGCGGCTGAAGCACATTCGCATCAGGCCAAGGCCGCGCATCCTGGTCATGATCTTCACGATCCTCGTGATCCACGTCACCGAGATATGGATCTTCGGCCTGGGGTACTTCGCGCTGGCACACGATCCGGCGCACGGGCAGCTGATGGCGTCGCACGCCGTCGGTCTGTTCGATTACGTGTACTTCTCGGCGACCTGTTACACGACGCTTGGACTGGGTGATCTCACGCCGGTCGGCAACATCCGCTTCGTGACCGGAATGGAGAGTCTTGCCGGCTTCGTGCTGATCGGCTGGTCGGTGTCGTTCACCTACCTCGAGATGGATCGGTTCTGGCGGGGTTGACCCGCTGCGACGCACGCCATGCGCAAGGTACATACTGCGGAATCGGCAATCGAGATCGCGCACCTGCGCAACCTGCTCGAATGCGAGGGAATCGCCTGCATCGTCAGGAACGACCGGCTGTCAGGCGTGATCGGCGAGATTCCGTTCGTCGAGTGCTGGCCTGAGCTGTGGGTCCGCGAATCCGGTCAGGAACTGCGCGCGCGCGGCTTGATTGAAGTGGCGCTCAAGTCGCAGCCGACCGGCGATACGTGGACCTGCGCGCGCTGCGGCGAGCGAATCGAGGCCCAGTTCTCCGAGTGCTGGAACTGCGCAGCCCCCTCGGAATCCCGACCTGAGGATGCGTGATGACACTGAGTATCGATCGCCGCTACAACGGGCCACCCGGCTCCGCGAACGGCGGCTATGCCTGCGGGGCGTTCGTCGTCGCGGCGGGCGTCGACATGTGCGTGCGGCTGCTGGCCCCACCCCCGCTGGACGAAGCGCTCGGCGTCTCGCTGCTCGAGAGCGGCGATTGGGAACTCGCCTCCGCTTCCGGGCCGATCGCACTCGGCAGGCCCTCGAAACTCGAACTCGAGGTGCCGATGCCGCCGCCATACGTTCAGGCCGTCTGGGCATCGCAGCACTATCCAGGGTTCAATCATCACGTGTTTCCGGACTGCTTCGTGTGCGGACCTCACCGCCGGCGCGGCGATGGACTCAGGATATTTCCCGGCATGCTGGAGACCGGCATCGTCGCTGCGCCGTGGCTGCCGGCCGACGACCTCGACGCCGGCGACGGCAAGGTCGCGGTCGAGTTCCACTGGGCGGCGCTCGACTGCCCCGGCTATTTCGCGCTCTGCGCGGGTCGCCGCACCATGGTGCTTGGCGAGATGCACGCGCACGTCGATCGCTGCGTTCGCGTGGGCGAGTCGTGCACGGTCATTGGCTGGAAGCTGGGCGCTGAAGGTCGCAAGCACTACGCCGGGACGGCGATCTTCGACCAGGAAGGCGAGCTCTGCGCTCGTGCGCGCGCGACCTGGATCGAGTTGAAGCCGGCGGCGACCGGCTAGAGCCGGTCTTCAGGCGCGGCGCGCCAGGAAGCTTCCCAGCAGTCCCACTGCACAGAGCGCCACGCCGGGCCAGGGCGAAACCCCATTCGCGAACCATATGAGCCCGCCGAGCAGCGTCGCGGCCGCGACGATGGTCGCGTCGCGTCGTCGTGCGCTCGCCCTGATCTCTTCGCGCAACTGCTCGATGCCGGGTTGCTCGACCTTCAGGCGGAAATTGCCGTCGGACGCCTGCTGTACGAACTGCTGCAGCACCTGGGGCAGCATGCGCAGTGCCTCGCCGAGTTCCGGCAACTGCCTGCGCAGCTGCTCGGCGACGCTGCGGCCGCTCAGCCGGTCGGCAGCCCAGCTCTTGAAGACCGGCTGAGCGGTCTTCCACAGGTCGAGCTGCGGATAGAGTTCCCGACCCAGTCCCTCGATCTGCAGCATCGTCTTCTGCAGCAGGATCAGTTGCGGCTGCACTTTCATCTGGAAGCGACGTGCAGTCTCGAACAGGCGCAGCAGGACCTGCGCGAACGAAATTTCCGAGATCGGCTTCTGGAAGATCGGCTCGCAGACGGTGCGTACCGCGGCCTCGAGCTCGTCCACGCGCGTGTCCGGCGGCACCCAGCCCGACTCCACATGCAGCCTTGCCACGCGGTTGTAGTCGCGATCGAAGAACGCCAGGAAATTCTCGGCTATGTAGTGCTGGTCGCGCGCGTCGAGCGATCCCACGATGCCGAAGTCGACGGCCGCATATTTCGGATGCTCCGGGTCATCCACCTGGACGAAGATGTTGCCCGGGTGCATGTCGGCGTGGAAGAAGTTGTGTCGCAGCACCTGCGTGAAAAAAATCTCCACGCCGTTCTCCGCCAGGCGCTCGATGTTGGTGCCGCGGCGGCGCAGTTCCTCGTGGTCGCTCACCAGTACGCCATGGATGCGTTCCATCACCATGACTTCGGGACGGCAGTAGTCCCAGTAGATCGCCGGGACGTACAGCAGCTCCGACCCCTCGAAATTACGCTTTAGCTGCGCCGCGTTCCCCGCTTCGCGCATCAGGTCCAGCTCGTCGTAGATGGTTTTCTCGTACTCGCGCACCACCTCGACGGGCCGCAGTCGGTGGCCTTCTGATGAGTAGGTCAGGGCCAGGCGCGCCAGCACGTACATGACCTCGATGTCGCGTTCGATCCTCTCTCGCACGCCCGGACGGATCACCTTGAATACGACGTCCTCGCCGCTGCGCAGCCGGGCTACGTGCACCTGTGCCACTGACGCGGCGGCGAGCGGCTGCTCGTCAAAACTCTCGAAAACTTCGCTGAGCGGCCGGCCGTAGGCGCGCTCTGCGATCGCGCGGGCCTCCGCACCCGGGAACGGCGGAACCCGGTCCTGCAGCTTCTCGAGTTCGTCGGCGATGTCCGGCGGCAGCAGGTCGCGACGGGTCGACAGTGCCTGGCCGAACTTCACGAAGATCGGCCCGAGTTCCTCCAGCGCAAGCCGGATGCGCTCCCCACGCGAGCCTCCGCGCCTGCGCTCGAACCACGTCGCCGGCGAAAGATAGAAAACGTATCTAAGGGGCCGGAAGAGGTGGGTCGCAAGAACGATCTCGTCCAGCCCGTGGCGTACCAGGACGCGCTGGATCTGGAGCAGGCGGCCGATGACTCGAAGTCGCATTGGGAAGTGACCGGTGGCCTGTGGGTGTGAGCTGCGCGGTGCGGCGCGCCGTTAGCGGTCCAGCCGGCGGCGCTTCGCGCCATCCTTCTCGCCACGGGATTCGAGTCGCGCGAGCCGGGCTTCGAAGCGTTCGACGTCGTCGCGCAGGCGATCCACGCCGGCCAGGAACTCCTCAGCCTCGGTGTTTGTCGGCAGGTCGCGGCCTTCCTCCTGCAGGTACTCGGAAACGTTGCCGGCGAGCGAACGGCCAGCCTTGAGGCCGAAATCGAGGAATCCGCGCGCGAGGTTCGCCAGGTTTCGCGCGGCAACGTCGCCGACGACACGGGCGAGTTCTTCCTCGACGTCGGGCTGCGCGTGGCGAAGCAGGTCGCGGAACTTCTGTGCGACCTCGGCGTCGCCCTCGATGCGAACGCCGCCGCCACGCAGCGCGCCCTCTGCGCGCGGACCGGCGAGCGAGAGAAGCGAGATCGGTGATCCCGACAGCGAGGCGTCGGCCGCGGCGCCCTCATTCTTCGGCGAGAGCGACAGTCGACCATCCCGCGCGCTTGCAAAGAACTCGAGCGGCGTGCCGGTCACGGCGAGCGAGACGACACGCCCATCGAGCTGCCGACACAGCGCCTGCGCCTTGCGCGAATCAGCGACGTTTCGGTTCAGGGCTTCCTCGAGGCGCTCGAGCAGCATGTCAGTATCGGAAGCCGCGATGCAGCGCGACGATTCCGCCGCTCAGGTTGTGGTGGCGGCAGTCCTCGAGCCCAGCCTCGCGCATCATCGCGAGCAGGCCCTGCTGGTCGGGAAATCGCCGGATCGACTCGGCGAGATACTGGTAGCTGTCCGAGTCACCGGCGACGCGTCGACCGAGCCACGGCAGCACGCTGAACGAATATACGTCGTACAGCTTCTTCAGGCCGGGCAGCATCGGCTTGGAGAACTCCAGCACCAGCAGGCGGCCGCCGGGCTTGAGCACGCGACGCATGGATGCAAGCGCCGCCGCCTTGTCCGTCACGTTTCGCAGCCCGAACGCGATGGTCACGCAGTCGAAGCTCTCGTCGGCGAACGGCAGGCACTCGGCATTGGCGAGCGCGAATCGCACGTTGCGTATCAGGCCGCGGTCGAGCAGGCGATCGCGGCCCACCCCCAGCATTGCGGCGTTGATGTCCGAGAGCACGACCAAACCGTCCTCGCCGACCTGCGCGGCCATGCCGGCCGAGATGTCACCGGT
Organism: uncultured Gammaproteobacteria bacterium; assembly: GCA_963732415.1. Taxonomy (GTDB): domain Bacteria; phylum Pseudomonadota; class Gammaproteobacteria; order Steroidobacterales; family Steroidobacteraceae; genus RPQJ01. The sequence continues at coordinate 153,396 of CAVSZK010000015.1, read as the reverse complement.
GCCACCGGCGACGTCGAGCGCCGACTGGCCCGGCCTGAGCCCGGTCTGCGACAGCGCGAACCGCTTCCACAGGCGATGGACGCCGGCAGACATCAGGTCGTTCATCAGGTCGTACTTGTCCGCGACCGAGTCGAATACTTCGCGGACACGGACCGCCTTCTCGGCAGCCGGTACCTGCCGGTAGCCGAAGTCCACGGAGCCTGGTGCACCCGGGGCCGGCGTCTTGGGGTCTGTTTCGCTCATGAGCCCGCCATTCTACGCGGTGGAGTCCGAAGCTGTCCGCAGAGTACCGCGGTGCGGTCGCAGGGACTCGCGAACAGGGTATCTGCGTCTGGGGGGGATGAGTTCCGCGGGGGCGTCGCGCCGCAGGGACGCGGCGCGCGAGCCCCCAGGGAAGGGTTCATGGCGTCCCCCGGGGAACTCATCCCCCCCAGACGCAGATGCCCAAGCTCAGGTCCCCGGTACCCCGGGCAGCATGCAGCGGCACATCGCCGCCAGTTCAGCCAGGACGCTTCGGTGGCGCCGGCGTCGGGTATGGAAGCCCGAGCTGCGCGACCCGCTCCAGGTATCGCTGCCACCTCTCGGCGTGCGTGCGGCCGAGTTCCTGCAGGTAGCCCCAGGTGTAGAGCCCCGAATCGTGGCCGTCGTCGAACACGATGCGGACCGCGTAGTTGCCCACCGGCTCCACCGCCTTGACTCCGACCTCGTGCTTGCCGAGCTGCAGCGTCTCCTGGCCCGGGCCGTGACCGAGCACTTCAGCCGACGGGGAATACACGCGCAGGTACTCGAACGGCAGTTCGTGGCGCTCGCCGTCGTCAAAGGCAACTTCGAGCACTCGCGAGCGGGTGCGCAGCTTGATGTCCGTCGGGCGTGGGTCGTTCATGGGAGGTTTGCGGCTAGAGGATGTAGCGTGCGAGATCCTGGTCGCGTGAAAGTTCGCCGACATTCTGGTCGACGAATTCCGCGTCGACGACCACGGTCGCTCCGGAGCGGTCCGACGCCTCGAAGGACAGCCCCTCGAGCAGCCGCTCCATCACCGTGTGCAGCCTACGCGCACCGATGTTCTCGGTGCGCTGGTTCACGTCGCAGGCCACTTCCGCGAGCCTGCGTACGCCGTCCGGCGTGAATTCGACGCGGACACCCTCGGTCTCGAGCAGGGCGGCGTACTGGCGGCACAGCGATGCGTCCGGCTCGGTGAGGATGCGCACGAAATCCTCGACACCGAGCGCGTTGAGTTCGACTCGTATCGGCAGCCGCCCCTGCAGCTCCGGGATCAGGTCCGAGGGCTTCGACATGTGGAAAGCGCCCGACGCGATGAACAGCATGTGGTCAGTCTTCACCATGCCGTACTTGGTGTTGACCGTGCAGCCCTCGACCAGCGGCAGCAGGTCGCGTTGCACGCCCTCGCGCGAGACGTCGGCGCCGGACGTTTCCTGCCGGCGCGCGATCTTGTCGATCTCGTCGATGAACACGATGCCGTTCTGCTCCGCGTTGTGCAGCGCCTGGACCTTCAGTTCTTCCTCGTTGACGAGCTTCGCGGCTTCTTCGTCGGTCAGCAGCTTGAAGGCCTCGCGCACCTTGACCTTGCGGGTTCGTGTACGGTCGCCGCCGAGGTTCGAGAACATGCCCTGAAGCTGCTGCGACAGTTCCTCCATGCCGGGAGGCGCCATGATCTCGACGCCCATCGGCACCGCGCGCAGCTCGATCTCAATGTCGCGGTCGTCGAGCGCGCCTTCGCGCAGCATCTTGCGGAAGCGCTGGCGTGTGTCGCCATCGCGATCCGGCGCGGGTTCGCTGCCGAATCCGGCGGCCCTGGGCCTGGGCAGCAGCACGTCGAGGACGCGTTCCTCGGCTGCGTCCATGGCGCGGTGCCTGACTTTCTCGACCTCTGACTCGCGCGTCATCTTGACCGCCACGTCCACGAGGTCCTTCACGATCGAGTCGACCTCGCGACCGACGTAACCAACCTCGGTGAACTTGGTTGCCTCGACCTTGACGAACGGCGCACCCGCGAGCCGGGCGAGGCGTCTTGCGATCTCGGTCTTGCCGACGCCGGTGGGACCGATCATCAGTATGTTCTTCGGCGTGATCTCCGCGCGCAGGCGCTCGTCGACCTGCATGCGTCGCCAGCGGTTCCGGAGTGCGATGGCGACGGCGCGCTTGGCGGCACCCTGCCCGACGATGTGCTTGTCGAGTTCCTGGACGATTTCGCGGGGTGTCATGGAGGACATGTGGCGTTACACGTGGCGGCTGCGTTGGCGGAGGATGGGGAAAGCGTTTTCGCTACGTGCCGGCTGCTTTCCCGAGCGTCTCGATCGTGAAGTTGCGGTTGGTGTAGATACAGATGTCCGCCGCGATCCCGAGCGCCTTCTCGACGATGGTGCGTGCATCGAGACTGGTGTTGGCCAACAGCGCGACCGCGGCAGCGTGCGCGAACGGGCCGCCGGAGCCGACCGCCATCAGGTCGTGCTCTGGCTCGATCACGTCGCCATTGCCCGAGATCACGAACGAGTGCTCGGCGTCTGCGACACAGAGCAGGGCCTCGAGACGCCGCAGGCTGCGATCGCTGCGCCAGTCCTTGGCCAGTTCGATCGCTGCGCGCGTCAGGTTTCCGAACTGCTGCAGCTTGCCTTCGAAGCGTTCGAACAGCGTGAATGCGTCGGCGGTGCCGCCGGCGAACCCCGCGATGACCTGTCCTTCGTGCAGCCGGCGCACCTTGCGGGCATTGCCCTTCATTACCGTGTTGCCGACCGTCACCTGGCCGTCGCCCCCCATTGCCAGCAGCCCGTCGCGCCTGACACAGAGGATCGTGGTGCCGTGGGGGTCGAAGCCTGGCGCTTGCTCGCTCATTCGGTGATCAGCCTTTTTCTGGATCCAACGGATCGCGCGAAGCACCGCTGGCCGGCTTGCGTCGCGCGCGGGGGTGGGTTGCGTCGTATATCCGGGCCAGGTGCTGGAAATCAAGGTGCGTGTACACCTGCGTGGTGCTGATGTTGGCGTGTCCGAGCAGTTCCTGGACCGCTCTCAGGTCGCCGGAGGACTCGAGCAGGTGCGAGGCGAACGAGTGGCGGAACATGTGCGGGTGCACGTGCTCGGGCAGGCCCTGCAGCCGTGCCCACTGCGCGATGCGCCGCTGCACGATGCGCGGGCCGAGCCGCCGGCCATTGACCCCGACGAAGACCGCGGTCTCTCCGACGGCCGCGAAGCCGGTCCGCTCGCCGAGCCAGCGCGACAACGCCGTGGCCGCGTGCTTGCCAACAGGCACGATGCGCGTCTTGCGGCCCTTGCCCAGCACCCGCACCGTGCGGTCGCGGAGATCCAGGTCCGCGAGGTCGAGTCCGAGCAGTTCCGACAGCCGCAGGCCTGACGAATAAAGCAGTTCCATGATCGCCTTGTCGCGAAGGCCTAGGCGATCGTCGGCGCGGAACTCAAGCAGTCGAGCCATCGTGTCGGCATCGAGCGTTACCGGGAGGCGCCTGCGCGCCTTCGGCGCCTGAACGTCGGCGGCTGGATCGCGCCTGAGTTTTCCTTCGCGGCTCAGGTAGCGGAACAGGCTGCGCGCGGCCGACAGGCGGCGCTGAATGCTGCGCGGCGCCAACCCGCGGCGGTGACACTGCGCCGCGAAATTTCGCACGTGCTGTGGGTCGAGGCCGTTCCAGTCAGGGATTCGCTGCGCGTCGCAATATTCGATCAATGACGCGAGGTCGCGCGCATACGCGGACTCGGTGTGCGGCGACAACCGCCGCTCGTCGCGAAGGCTCCGCAGGAAACGGTTCACGTCGCCTGCGAGCGCCTCGCTCATGCGGCGCGGGAGGTGATCGCCTCGGTGACGATCTCGCCGATGCGGACCAGGAAGTCCGTGCTCATGGTCGGCAGGTACCGCTCGGTGTCGTGGCTCGCGATCGCCAGCAGGCCGAGCGATGCCCGATCACCCAATGGGACCAGCACGGTCGAGCCCACCGGACCGGCATCGTTGCCGAACAGGTAGTCGCGCTGCGAGTCGCGGATCTGGCCGCTGCGCGGCCGCCCCGACTCGAAGAAGGTCTCGAAGACCTTGAGTTCGGCGCTGCCCCGCGGCACCACGCGCACGTGCGGGTTCTGGTGGCCCGACAGGCCCGGCAGCGAAGCGTCCGTCAGCAGCACGAGCCAGCGCGAGGCTCCGAATTCCTCCCTGAGCGAGGTCTCGAGCCCGGCGAGCGTGGTCTCCAGGTCACGTGCGCGCAGCAGCCGCCGCGTCAATCGGTGCATCCGGTCGGCGATGGCGTCGTTGGCGCGGCCGTTTTCGATCAGCTCATGGAGCTTCTGTTCGAGCGCGCCGTGCTTGTCGCGGAGTACCAGCACCTGCCGCTCGACAAGCGACACGGCCGCGCTGCCGCGCTGGTGCGGGAGACGAAGCCTCGCGAGCACGCCCGGGTGACGCTCGAAGAACTCCGGGTGCGCGACCAGGTATTCGCCGACCTGTTCCTCCGCAATGGATTCCGGCTGGGTTCCGCGAACGAGTTGCTTGCTCAATTTGATCTCCCTTGCGCGGCGTCCGGGACGTCCACGTGGCCTTCGAATGCTGTTTCCGCCGGTCCGGTCAGCCATATCGACCGGTCCGGTCCCGGCCATTGCACCGTGAGCCGCCCGCCCGGGAGGTCGACACGGACTTCCTCGGCCAGCGGCCCATGCCTTCGAGCGACGGCAACGGCCGCGCAGGCCCCGGTGCCGCAGGCCCGCGTCTCGCCGGCGCCACGCTCGAACACGCGCAGACGCACATGGTCGGGCGCGACGATCTCGAGGAATCCGACATTCACCCGTCGCGGAAAGCGCGGGTGATTCTCCATCGCGGGTCCCACGCTGTCCACCGGAGCTTCGTCCACGGAGCGCACCCGGATCACCGCGTGCGGATTGCCAATCGAAACCGCCCCGAATTCGACCGGCCCGCCGGGCAGGTCGATGCGGTAGCTCGATTCCTCGCGCTCTGCGATGAAGGGCAGCGATGCCGGCGAAAAATCGGGCACACCCATTGCGACGGAGACCAGGCCGTCGCGTCGCAACCGGGCCTCGACCACGCCGCCCGGGCTGTCCATCAGCAGCGGCTGGTCCTGGCGCGAGGCGCGCGTCGCGACCAGGCGCGCGATGCAGCGCGCGCCATTGCCGCACTGTTCAACTTCCGAGCCGTCGGCATTGAAGATCCGGTAGTAGACGTCGGTGCCCTCGCGCCGCGGCGGTTCCAGCATCAATGCCTGGTCGAAGCCGATGCCGTTGCGGCGGTCTGCGAGGTGGCGCAGCGTTTCGGGCGAGGGAACGTCGTGCGGGCCCGGTGCGTCGAACACGATGAAGTCGTTTCCGAGACCATGCATCTTCGTGAAGGCGAGCCGCATGGACCTAAGGATATCCGAGGCTCAGCGCACCTGCGCGCGCATTTCCCGGAGACTGGCCGCGATCCCGGACTCGAGGTCCGCGTAGCGCGGAATTACGCCGAGTTCGTCGCGCATGCGCGTGGTGTCGACACGCCGCGACTCGACCAGGAACTCGAGCATCCCCGGACTCACCTGGCCCCGTGCTTCGGCCAGAGACACGAGACGCGGTGGCGTCAATCCGGCGAGTGACGCTGTCTTCAACAGGAATTCGGTCGTACTCGCGTGGTCGCCGTCACCCACGTTGAAAACGCCGCTTGCTGGAGTCTCGACGGCCGCTACGCAGGCCGAGACCAGGTCGTCCACGTGGATGCGGTTGCCGGGACCGGAATCTTCCGGCCGGACTACAGGTTCGCCGCGGCCGAGTCGCTCGAGGGGCAGGCGGTCCGGCCCGTAGATCCCTGGCACGCGCAGCACGACACAGCGTACTTGACGGTCTCTGCTCCAGGACTGCGCGGCACGTTCCGCCGCGAGCCTGCGGCGCGAGCGGTCGTTCGCTGGTGCTGCCTGGCTGTGCTCGTCGACCGTGGCACCGCCGGTGCCACCGTAGACGCCGGTGGTGCTCATGTACAGCAGGACCAGTGGCCGCGCGTCGCCGAGCGACTCGAGGAATCGCTCCAGCCGCGGGTCGGTGATGCCGGCTCCAGGCGGCGGCGCAAGGTAGGCCACAGCCGCGCCGTCGGCGAGCATGTCCGGAAGCGGCGACGCCGCGATCACGTCGAAGTCGGCGAAAATGGCCTCGACGCCGGTCGCCCGGAGTTCCGCGAGTGTGCCGGGCGACCTGGCAATGGCGACGACCTGCCACGACCCCGACAGGCGCTCCGCCAGCCGCCGGCCGACGTAACCGCACCCCGCGATGAGGAACCTCTGGTCCATGTCGCCTAGGATACCCGCGGCCGCCGGCTCCGCGCGGCGGCGTTCTTCGTGGCATCCTGCGCGCATGCCGCAGGTCACGCTAATCCCGTCAGGCCAGGATTTCACCGTCGAGAGTGGCGAAACCGTGCTCGCCGGGGCACTGCGCGCGGGACTCAACCTGCCGCACAGTTGCAAGGGAGGCCACTGCGCGTCCTGCATCGCGCGGATCGTGAGCGGCGAGATCGCGTACCCGGGCGAGCGGCCCGTCGGCATTACCGCGGAGGAGGCGGGCACGGGGCTCGCGCTGCTGTGCCAGGCACGCGCGATCACGGACCTGCAGGTGGAGGCCCGCGAGGTGCGGTCGGCACCGGATGTCGAAGTGAAGAGCCTGCCGTGCCGCATCGAGCGCAAGGAACGACTCGCCCCGGACGTGATGGCGGTATTCCTGCGATTGCCCGCGGTCGAGGAACTGCATTACCGGGCCGGGCAGTACCTGGACATCATGCTGTCGGAAGGTCGTCGCCGCAGCTTCTCGATCGCGAGTGCGCCGGCGGATGGCAGGCTGCTCGAGCTGCATGTCCGTCGCGCGTCGACCAGTGGGTTCACGGCGCAACTCTTCGAGAGCCTCCGGCCGGGTGCGCTGCTGCGCATCGAAGGCCCGCTCGGACAATTCTGGTTGCGGGGCGAATCCCCGAGGCCGGCGCTGATGGTGGGCGGCGGTACCGGATATGCGCCGCTCAGGGCCATGCTGCGGCAGCTGGTCGCCACCGGCGACCGGCGACAGGTACACCTGTACTGGGGTGCTCGCGACCTGGACGGCCTCTACGAGCACCAGTGGCTGCGCGCGCTCGAAAAGGAGCGGCCCGGCTTCCGCTATTACCCGGTGCTGTCGGACGCAGTCGCGCCGGCGGCGGACCTGGGCGCCGGTCTCGTGCACGAGGCAATGCTGGCCGACCATCCCGGGCTTTCGGGCTTCGACGTGTATGCCAGCGGCCCGCCCGCGATGATCGAGGCCATCCGCGCGCGATCGGCGGCGGCTGGACTGCCTCGCGAGCAGCTGCATTTCGATTCGTTCGATTACGCCCCGGATACGCTCGCCAAGCTGGGTGCCCTCGCCGGGCAGCCCTGAAGCGTGTTCAGTACCGCTTGAGCCGTACTCGCGGCACGTTCGGCCGGCGGCCAACGGACAGGGCGACCGCCTTGCGCAGGCACTCCGCGCTGTTCGCCGGCTCGCCGATCTGCTCCAGCAAGTCGGCGAGGATCAGGCTGTTCTCCGAGTTGGGCCGTCGCGCGAGGCTGGCCTCGAGGTAGCTGCGCGCTTTGCCCACCAGCTGGGCGCGCAGGCAGAGACGCGCGCAGCTGGCCAGCAGTTCCGGGTCCTCGGGCCTCTTGCGCAACCAGCCTTCCGCACGGTCCAGCGGTGTAAGCGGATCAGGGAGCACGACGTCGCCATAGAGACGGATAGCCGCCGCGTCCGGCTGCTGGTCGATCAGTTCGCGCAGGACTTTTTCCGCTGTCGGGTGATCGCGGCAGGCCATGGCCGCCCGCGCGTAGGCCACGATGGACTTCGGCAGCTTGCGCACGCCCCGCGGCAGCTCGGACCACGCTTTCTCCAGCCGTGACTGGTCCCCCGATTCGCCCGCGGCGCGGACCTCCTCCAGTTGTACCTGCGCGAGGAGCTCGCTGACCTGCGACTCGGGCAGTTCCTTGGCGCTCTTCAGGCGCGGGCCAAGCGCCAGCAGCCGGTCGCCACGACCAAGCCTGGGGTAGAGGCGCGCAAGCAGTTCGAGGCCGCGGGAATTCAAGTCGCCCGATGCGTCGAGTTGTTCGAGCGTCTGCACGGCCGCCTCGTCCTGTCCGCGCCTGATCTGCATCTCGGCCAGCGTAACGAGCGCCGCCGCCCGCTCCCCAGGTGCATTCTCCTGTGCCAGGGCAAGCCATGCGTCGCGCCGATCGACGGCGTCCTGCAGGTCCGCGGCACGTGCCGCGACGAGATAGTTGGCAGCCGGCGAGTCCGCGTCGGCCGCGGTCCGCGTCAGCAGCTCCTCGGCCCTGCGCCAGTTGCCCGCCGCGAGATCGAGCAGGCCGCGCTGCGTGTCTTCACGTGCGCGTCGGCGCCGGCGCTCTACACGCAGTGCGGTGAGGCGCCGGCGTGCCCCCACTGCACCGGCGATGCCGCGTACCGTGAGGTGTGCCGCGGCGAGCAACAGCAGGAACACCGGAAGCGTGGTTTCGGCGAGCGTGCGGCCGAAGCGGATGGCGACGTAACCGGGGTCGGTGAGCAGGAACTGCGCGAGCAATCCGCCGCCGACCAGCGCCAGCGCCACGAACGTGGCACCCTTCATGGCGCGCCCGCGTCCGGGACCATCAGGCGCTGAAGCTGGCGGGCCGCGGCGCCGATCTTCGGCTGTTCGGGCTCCACGTTGATGCCGCGCAGCGCCTCGATTTCAGCCAGTGCCGCGGCGACCCCGTCCGAGGACGAATCGAAGAACTGCGTGAGCCAGGCGGCCGATGCCTCGAGCGACTGTGCGTATGCCGCGCCGTCCGGTTGCATGGCTGCGACACGCGCCGCGAACAGCAGCAGCTCCAGGTGCTGGCGGCGCAGCGACTGTTCCTGTTGTGTGACCAGCCGCGACGTAGATGGGTCCACTCGCTTCAATACCACCAGGCTGCTGAGCGCCTGGCCGATCCGATGCATCGCACGGCGGAAGGCGCCGGTCGGCTCCGGTTCCCGGTCGGCACCCGGGCCGCGGGTGACGGGCACGCCGAGTACCGCGAGGGTTGGCACTGAATCCTCGAGCGTCGCGATCCGCACGAGTACGCCCGCAAGGTCCGGCAGCGGAACCGCGCGCAGCGCCGTGAGGTCCTGCGCCAGCAGGCGGCGGACCTCGGCGGTTGCCGGGTCGTTGAAGGACGCGAGCCGCGCATCCGCGGCTTCCATTGCCGCGATGGCCGTTCGTACGTCGCGGTCGAGATAGACCTGGCGCTCGGCCAGGTCGAGCAGGTACATGGCTTCTGCACGCGCCCAGGCACGCTGCGGCGCCTCGGTACGGGCTCTCAGCTCCTCGACGCCGCGCCCGAGGACGGAAATCTGCGCAGGCAGCTCGTGAAGGTTGCGAAGTTCCGCGCGCAGCGCCCGCTGCGAAGTCTCCATGCGCGTGTCCAGCGTCGACAACTGGCCCGACAGACGGTCCTGGGAGGCGCGCAGCTCGACCACCTGGCCGCGAACGCGGTCGATGCGGTTGTCGAACTGCCCGACGCGCCAGTGCGCATAGATCGCGCCCAGCAGTGCGAGCACTGCCAGGGCGAGCACCATGGGGTTGGTCCCGCTGCCGCCCGGTCGGCGGGAATTCATGTCACTGGAAAGGGATTCGATTTCAGCGGACATCGGCTTCGCGCTGTTGCGCCGGATACTTGCCCGGATCGTATCACGCAGGCGTGATAACACCGCTCCCTGCTGCCCAGGACTCGAGCGCGGCGAGCATTGCTTCGTCCTCCGCGCTTCCGGATACGACCAGTGGACCGCGCCACCGGAGCCGCCGTGCCTCCGCAGCGACCCGATCGCCCGGTACGAGCAACGTGGCGTCGCGCAACCATGGGTAGTGTGCCTCGGGCGCCATCGACAGCAGCGACTCGAGCACCTCCGAGCTGGTGACCGTGGCGACAACCCTGCCGGACCCGGCTGCCCGGGAGAGTTCGTCGAGTGCCTGTCCGGACGGCTCAGGACGGGCACGCCTGTACACATCTGCAGTGGACACTTCGGCGCCCCGGGCCGCCAGCCCGGCGCGCAGCACATCGCGTCCGCCGACGCCCTTGACGATCAGGATGCGGCGGCCCCGAGGCTCCGACATATCGGGGTGCGCCAGCAGGCCCTCGGAATCGAAGCCGGATGCCGGCACGGCATGCACGGCGATGCCCGCCTCCGCGAGCGATCGCGCGGTGGCGCGGCCGATTGCGCCGACGCGGGATTTGCCGGGTCGCCCAAGTTGCGGAAGCGAGTGCTCGACGGCGTTCGCACTCGTGTAGATGACCCATTCGAAGTTGTCGAGCGCTGGTCGCTGCGGCTCATCGATTTTCACCGCCTCGATCGCGAGCGTGGGGAATGCGATGGCAGTAGCGCGATGTTCGCCGAGCAAGCGGATGAAACGTGCTGCCTGGCGCGCGGGCCGCGTCACGATGACGGTGAGGCCCGCAAGCGAGCCCGTCACGGTGGTGGGACCGCCTCGCTGCGCAAACGATCGAGCAGCGGGCCGGCACCGGCGGCCTGCATGCGACCGGCCAGCGCGAGCCCGATGCCCTCGGCGTCTGCCGCGGGGCCGGAATTGCCGTCGCGGTAGACCTCGCTGCCGTCGGGGGCACCGACGAACCCGCGCAGCGTGAGCTCTCCCGCGGCCAGCGTTGCGTGCGCCGCGATCGGCGAATGGCAGCTCCCACCGAGTGCGCGGGCGAATGCCCGCTCTGCGGAAAGTCGCACGTAAGACTCGTCGTGGTGCAGCGCGGCCAGCAGGTCCGCGCTGCGCGCGTCGTCGTCACGGCACTCGATGCCGATCACGCCCTGGCCGACGGCGGGCACGCAGAAATCGGCATCGAGCGCCTCGGTGATCCGCTCACCCAGGCCCAGCCTCTCCAGACCGGCGCAGGCGAGCAGGATCGCGTCGAGACGGCCTTCCTCGAGGCGTCGCAGCCGCGTTTCGACGTTGCCGCGCAGCAGTTCGAGCACCAGATCGGGCCGTGCGGCGCGAAGCTGCGCTTGCCTCCGCGGGCTCGACGTGCCGACCCGCGCGCCGGGCGGCAAGTCTGCGAATCGCCTATATTTCAGCGAGATGAACGCGTCGTGCGGATTGGCGCGGGGCAGCGCGGCCACTATCCGGAAGCCCGCCGGCAACTCGCTCGGCACGTCCTTCATCGAGTGCACGGCGATGTCCGCGCGGCCATCCTGCATCGCGACTTCGAGTTCCTTAACGAACAGGCCCTTGCCGCCGACCTCCGCAAGCGCGCGGTCCAGCACGCGGTCTCCCTGTGTGCTCATGGGGACCAGTTCGACCGGGACCTGGGGATGCGCGGCGCGAATCAGCGCCATGACGTGTTCGGCCTGCCATAGCGCAAGTGTGCTGCGACGGGTTGCAATGCGTATCGGGTTCGACAAGCCGGACTCCAGTGCGTTTGCTGTCAGGTGGCGCCGCTCGCGGCCTCGCGCTCCTCGTTCTCGAATCGGAACAATGCGACGAGCAGGCCGAGCACGATGGGGCCGATGAACAGGCCGATGAAACCAAAGGCCGACAGTCCGCCCACCACGCCGATGAAGACCGCGAGGGTAGGCACTTCAGCGCGGCCTGAAATCAGCATTGGCCGCAGGAAGTTGTCCACCGATCCCACGACGATGATGCTCCACGCGGCGAGGAACATCGCATGTCCGTAATCAGCGTGGAGCGCGAGAAATGCGACGCCAGGCACCCAGACGATCGCCGTACCGACCAGCGGGATCAGCGCGCACAGTGCGCCGAGCACGCCGAATACCAGTGGGCTCGGCAGACCGGCGATCCAGAAGCCAATGCCGACCAGGATGCCCTGCACCAGCGCGGTGAGCCCGATGCCCATGAATACCGCGCGTGTCACCTCGACCAGGTGGAGCCAGAGGCGGGAGCGGCGCCGTACCTCGATCGGCAGCATGCGCACGACCTTCTGGGCGAGCGCAGGGCCGTCCCGCAGCACGAAGAACAGCACGAACAGCATCAGCCCGAAGCTGACCGCGGTACCGAGCGCACCAAGGACGAAGTCGCCGCCCGATGATGCCAGCGACTGAAGCACCTTCTTCGCCTCTGCGATGATCCAGCCCTGCACCTGTTCGACGGTGACCGAGGTGTGGCTGCCGATCCATTCGAGCGGACGGGACAGCAGCGGGATGTTCGCCAGGTCCAGCGAGCCGCTGGTGATCTGCGGAGCCTGCTCATTCAGCCTGCTGAGCAGCTGCGCGGCCTGGGTAGTGACCGTGCCCGCGATGATCGCGACCGGCAGCAGGAACAGCAGCACCGTGAGCAGCGTAGTGACGCCGCTTGCGAGTCGCGGCCGGCCGCCCAGGCGAATGGCGAGCCGGAAATTGAGCGGCGCGAGCAGCGAGCCGAGCAGCGCGGCCCACACCAGCGGTTGCCAGAGCGGCTCGACGATACGCCATACGGTGTACCCGAGCAGCGCCAGTAGAAGCAGTCCGCCGAGGCGCGCATAGGTGCTGTCGGCGAGTCGTGCGGCCTGGCTCGCGGGCCCGGTCGCCGGTTCGCTGCCGTCGGTCACTTGTCGGTGCCCGCGGGGTCCTGCGCGAACAGCTCGTCCTTGAAGCGGAAAATGGTCGAGATGTCCTCGTCGCCGTGACCCTGCTCGATCAACCGGCGATAGTGCTCAAGCGTCGTCTCGACCACCGGCAGCTCGACGCCATGGCGTGCCGCCATGTCGCGGCAGATACGCAGGTCCTTGTCGTGCAGCCGCACACGAAATCCGGCCGGATAGGCGCCCCTGACCATGTTCGGCGCGCGATTCACGAAGTACCAGCTCGAGCCGGCCCCCTTGCCGAGGGTGTCGATCAGCTTCTCGAGCGGCAGCGCCTCCGCCTTTGCGAATGCCATGGCCTCCGCGACCGCCTGGATGATGCCGGCGCACATGATCTGGTTGGTAGCCTTCGCCGCCTGCCCGGCGCCATTCGGCCCGAAGTGCGTGACGGTTCGCCCCATGGCCGCGAGCACGGGTTCGGCTTGCGCGAAGGTCTCGGGCGAGCCGCCAACCATGATCGCGAGTGTGCCATCCCGCGCGCCCTCGACCCCGCCGCTCACCGGCGCATCGAGGAACCCGGCGCCACGGGTGGCCAGGCGGGCTGCCGCGGTTCGGGCGGTTTCCGAGCTCACGGTCGAGCAGTCGATGACGATCGAGCCCGATCGCAGGCCCGGCAGCATCGCATCCACCATCTCCAGCACGTCTGCGTCCGCCGCGACGCAGAGTACGACCACGTCGCATGCTGCAGCCAGGTCGGCGGGGCTGCTGGCAGCGTCTGTTTCCAGGCTCTTTGCAAGTTCCGCGGCGACGTCCGGGCTGCGGTTCCAGATGGACTTGAGCAGGCCGGCCTTGTGCAGATTGCGGGCCATGCCCCGGCCCATGGCGCCGAGGCCGATGAAGCCGACGGCTTGCATCACGTCACTGGCCCGAGCAGAACTGGTCCATGACTTCCTTTGCGTTCGCACGTGTCTTGTCGATCTGCTCGCTGGTGAGGTACGTGCGCTCGCCGTTCGGGCCCTCTTCGTAGAGCCTGTGCGAATTCATCATGTTCTGGTACTGCTGCCTGGCGTCTGCGCAGCGCTTGGCGCGGTCCGCAGCCGAGTCTTCCGCAGCCTTCTTGGCCTCAGCCTGCTGCGCCTGTGACTTTTCGTAAGCCTGGTCCGGCGCCTTGTATTGCTGCATATCGGACGAGCCCTGCTGCGCCGCTGCGGGCTGGCTGCTGCCCTGGCCCTGAACGGTGACCTTCTCCGCCGGAAGCGTCTGTGGCGTGTCCGTGTAGACCGTATTGCCCTTCGCGTCCTTGGTGACATAGACGTCGCCCGCGCCGGCGGCGCCCGCGAGCAGAATCCCTGCCAGGACCACTGCAACCTGTTTCATGCTGGGTGTCTCCATGATCGCGCGCAAGTGTATCAGGCCGGCTGCAGGGAACAGCGTGAGGCGGCTCGCATCGCGAGCCATGGCCCTCGCCAAGGGGTCGCGACGGCCATTATGTGAAGCACCGGGGTGGCCGGCGTCAATGTCGGCCACCCAGCCCATGAAAAAGGGCGGCCGGTTCGATCCCGGCCGCCCCTTGCTCGTCGCTTCCCGGCGCCCGCGCGCCGGGAAGCTGCCTCAGCTGTACGCGCGCTCGCCGTGCGACACGGTGTCGAGTCCTTCGCGTTCCTGGTCCTCCGCGACCCGCAGCCCGACCACGGCGTCCACGATCTTGAACGATACCGCGGCGACCACGCCCGACCAGACCAGGCTCAACACGACCGCTATGGCCTGGGTCTTCAACTGCGCAAGGATGGAGTAGTCGGCGACCGCGTTCGCCACGTAGTCGTACACGCCGGTGCCGCCGAGAGCGGGCGCGCAGAACACGGCTGTCAACAGCGCGCCGAGGATGCCCCCTACGCAGTGCACGCCGAACACGTCCAGGGAGTCGTCGTAGCCTAGCTTGTGCTTCAGGCTCGCCACGGCCCAGAGGCACACCAGGCCGGCAAGGAGGCCGATTGCGATGGCGCCCATCGGGCCAACCCAGCCGCAGGCCGGCGTGATGGCGACCAGGCCGGCGACGGCGCCGGATGCCGCACCAAGCATGGTCGGCGTGCCACGGCGGATCCACTCGGCCGACGACCAGGCCAGCGCGGCGGCGGCCGTCGCGAGCACCGTGTTCGCGAACACCTGGCCGGCAAACGCCGAAGCCTCGAGGTTCGAGCCCACGTTGAAGCCGAGCCAGCCCACCCACAGCAGCGAGGTGCCGATCATCACCATCGGGACGTTGTGCGGCGCCATCGACGCGCTGCCGTAACCGACGCGCTTGCCGAGCATCAGCGCGCCCACCAGGCCTGCGATGCCGGCGTTGATGTGCACCACCGTGCCGCCAGCGAAGTCGAGCGCACCCAGCTTGAACAGGAATCCTGCAGTCGCAGTGGCCGCGTCACCGGCGGCCGCGTCGGTGTAGGCGTCCGGGCCAGCCCAGAACCACACCATGTGCGCGATCGGCAGGTAAGAGAACGTGAACCACAGCACCACGAACATCAGCACGGCGCCGAACTTGATGCGCTCGGCGAAGGCGCCGACGATCAGCGCGGGCGTGATGCACGCAAAGGTCATCTGGAATACGAAGTACACGTACTCCGGGATGTAGACACCCTTGCTGAAGGTCGCCGCCAGTGACTCCGGGGTGAGTCCCCGCATGAACAGGCGATCGAACCCGCCGAAGAAGGCGTTGCCTTGCGTGAACGCGACGCTGTAGCCGTACACCGCCCACAGGATCGCCACCAGGCAGAAGATCATGAATACCTGCATCAGCAGCGACAGCACGTTCTTCGAGCGGACCATGCCGCCGTAGAAGAGAGCGAGGCCCGGGATCGTCATCAGGATCACCAGCATCGTGGACGTCATCATCCAGGCCGTGTCGCCCTTGTCGGGCACCGGGTCGTCCGCGAATCCGAGCGTGGGCGCGAGCATGGCGCCCAGGGCTAGCGCGATGGCCCATGGGCGGCTCCGCGCGGCAGTCAACGTGTTCACTGGCGTTCTCCTGTCGGTCGGTCTATCTGAATGAAATTCCATGCGGGTGGCCTCGGCTCAGACAGCCTCGGCTCCAGTTTCGCCCGTGCGTATGCGCACGGCCTGGTCGAGTGTGGTCAGGAATATCTTCCCGTCGCCGATCTTCCCGGTGCGGGCCACGTTGCAGACCGCCTCGATCACCTGTTCCACGACATCGTCGTCCACGGCGATCTCGAGCCTGGTCTTGGGCAG
This sequence comes from uncultured Gammaproteobacteria bacterium, assembly GCA_963732415.1. Classification (GTDB taxonomy): domain Bacteria; phylum Pseudomonadota; class Gammaproteobacteria; order Steroidobacterales; family Steroidobacteraceae; genus RPQJ01. The sequence goes on along the minus strand of CAVSZK010000015.1, from coordinate 137,635 downwards.
GAAATCGACGCTGTACTCGGCGCCGCGATAGAGCTCGGTGTGACCACGCTGCCGGCCGAAGCCCTGCACTTCCGTGACGGTCACGCCCCGCACCCCGATATCGGCGATGGCCTGCCGCACTTCATCGAGCTTGTACGGCTTGATGATCGCGGTAATGAGCTTCATCGGTGACGGTCCTCCAGCGATGGCGAGTGGCTGCCGGGACCTCGATGCAGGAAGCGTGCCACTCCCCGGCCGGGCTGGGCCCGGCCGCATATCGCGTGATGGGCGGGGGACGCTGGGGGGCGTGTGCACCATCGTGGGGCGGGTGCCGTGGAGTACGCCTCGCGAAGGAGCGCCGGGCGGCGGGGCTCGCGGCCATGGGGCTGTTACTGCTCACGAGCTGCCCGCTTCCTTCTAAACTATGCCTGTCCGCAGCCACATGCCGTTCCTCACATGGCCTTCGACCCCCGACTAATCGACGACCTCGCCCAGCGTCTCGCCGGATCAGTACCCGAAAGCGTCGCCGCGCTGCGCCGCGACCTGGAGCAGAACTTCAAGGGCGTCCTGGCCGGCGGGCTTGCGAAGCTCGACCTGGTAACGCGCGAGGAGTTCGACGTCCAGGCGGCGGTGTTGAAACGCACGCGCGCCAAGCTAACCGCGCTAGAGAAGCGGCTCGCCGAGCTGGAGGGGTCGGAGTAGCGGTCGAGAAATCCCCGGTGCCATCGTCACGCTTCGTGCAGTCATGAGCGCAGTCGCCTCGCAATGAATGTCGTTCCAGGCCTGCTGCTCGCATTGGCGATCGCGATCCTCGGCAACTTCATTGCCGACTGGCTCGCGCTGTCGCTGGGCCTCGGTCCGGGCGCGATCAGCGGGATCATGGTCGCGATCCTGCTCGGCCTCGCGCTTGGCAACTTTTTCAAGCTGCCGGCAGCCTTGAAACCAGGCATCGATTTTTCCCTGAAGCGGGTGCTTCGAATCGGCATCGTGCTGCTCGGCCTCAAGTTGAGCATCGTCGAGGTCGGGTCCATCGGACTGAAGTCGCTGCCCGTCATCCTGGTGACGATTCCCGCGGCGATATTCATCGTGACATTCCTCGGCCGGCGCCTTGGCCTGGCGGATCGGCTCGCGACGCTGATCGCGGTCGGGACTGGAATTTGCGGCAACACGGCCATCGTCGCGGTGTCACCCACCATCGGGGCGAAGGAGGAGGAGACGAGCTACGCGGTTGCCTGCATCACCATCTTCGGCCTGTTCGCGATGCTGGCTTATCCGTTCGTGGCGCACTGGCTGTTCGACGGCGATCCGTTCCAGGCCGGGCTGTTCCTCGGCTCCGCCGTGCACGATACCTCGCAGGTGGCAGGCGCCGGGTTGGTGTACCAGGACTACTACAACGCGCCCGAGGCATTGAACGTCGCGACCGTGACCAAGCTCGAGCGCAATCTCTCGATGCTGGTCGTGATACCGCTGATGTCCATCCTCTATCACCGCCGCTCGTCCGAGGGAGCTGCGCCGCCGCCGTGGTGGACCATGGTTCCCCTGTTCGTCATCGCGTTCGGCTGCATGAGTGCGTTGCGCACGATCGGCGACATCGGCCAGCGGCCGTTCGGCCTGTTGTCGCCGGCAGATTGGCAGGGATTTCTGGACGTCGCCAAGCACGCGTCATCGATCTGCCTCGGCGTGGCGATGGCGGGCGTCGGCCTCGGCACCAGCATCAAGGGACTCAGGAGCATCGGCTTAAAGCCGCTCGGCCTGGGTCTCGTGTCGGCGCTGATCGTGGGAATCATCAGCATGCTGCTGATCAAGCTGCTGTATTGATTCGCGCCGCGAGCGTGCTGCCCGACGGAACGCTGTTCAGCCGAGCAGCCGCCGCGCCACGTCCGTGGCGATGAACACGCCCATCACGACCAGGAAGCCGCCAAACAATCGCCGCACGACCGCTTGGGGCAGTCTTCGTCCGATCCGGTGGCCGACCAGGCTGCCGATGACACCCACGCCGGCGATGATGAGCAGTATGGGTAAGTCCAGCGCGAGACCCTGGTGCTCGAGGACCGCGACATACCTGGCAAAGCCGCTGAAGGAATTCAGCGCGATGACGGCCAGGCTGGTGCCGACCGCGCTCAACATTGGCACGCCGGCAAGCAGCACCAGTGCTGGAACGATCAGGAAGCCACCGCCGACACCGACGAGTCCGCTCAACAGGCCGACTCCGAAACCACCGCCAATGACAGCCGACGCGCGCGGCTCGTGATCGGTCGCGGCCACGGTCGCGCCTCGCAGCATCCGCCACGCGGCCAGCAGCATGACGCCGGCGAACAGGGCCAGCTGCGCGACCCCTGGAACCCAGTGCGCCAGCGTGGCGCCGATCCAGGCGCCCACCATGCCGGGCAACCCGAACCGCACCGCGTTGCGCCAGTCGACCTGCCGGTGCAGCGCGTACGGTATGCAACCTGCGGTCGCGATCAGGCCGACGACCAGCAGGGAACCAGCAATCGCAAGCTTGTCGGGCTGGCCGACAAGGTAGTGAAGGACCGGAACCGTGAGGATCGACCCGCCCGAACCCAGCAATCCGAGGCTGAGTCCGATCGCGAGTGCTCCGACAAGTGCAAGGAGCAAGTCGTGATCCGCCGGGTCAGCTCTTGCAGGGCGCGCTGCGTGTGCGGCGTCCGGCGATCCGCCCCGCGAGTGGCTCCGTAGAGCAATAGATGTCCTGCAGCACTGCCATGACCCTCATCACCGGGCCGGCGGGCAGCGAGTAGTGGATGGACCGCGCATCGCGTCGGGTTTCCACGAGTCCGCCCTCGCGCAGCAGGGCCAGGTGCTGCGAAAGCGCGGACTGGCTGAGCGCCACGCGCGCATTGAGTTCGCCCACCGACATCGGTCCCTCCAGCAGGTTGCAAAGGATGAGCAGTCGTTGCTCGTTCCCGAGGGCCTTCATAAGGCGCGCGGCATCGGACGCATGGGCCTTCATCTCTTCGGCTGCCATGGGAGTCTCGGGACGGCGGCGGGTGGCGGGCGGCATGACCGGTCCGTTGCTTGGGTTACGAGGATTGTAATTCAGCATTGACTAAATTAGCAATAGCTAATACGATGTCCGGCAGTACCGGGCCAGGACAAGACCGATGCGACCCATGGTTACGCCATTCCGCCACGAGCCCTCGGGCACGTGGACCTATGTCGTCTCAGACGAGCGCACGCGCGACGCGGTCGTCATCGACCCGGTCCTCGACTATGACTCGCGTTCGGCGCGGACCGGCACCCGTTCCGCGGAGCTCGTCGCGGTCCACTGCGAGAAGGCCGGCCTCGAGGTCCACTGGATCCTCGAGACTCACGCACACGCCGACCACATTTCGTCCGCGCCATACCTGAGGGGCAGGCTCGGTGGCGGCGTTGCAATCGGCCAGGGCATCCGCAAGGTGCAGGCAGCATTCAAGGAGATCTTCGGCCTCGGTGACGATTTCGCCACTGACGGCGGCCAGTTTGACCGGCTGCTCGATGACGGGGACACGGTCGAAGCGGGCTCGCTGCGGGGGCGCGTCATCGCGACTCCCGGCCACACCAACGACAGCGTCGCGTACCTGTTCGGCGACGCATTGTTCGTGGGCGACACCATGTTCATGCCGGACAGCGGCACCGCGCGTTGTGATTTTCCGGGCGGCGATGCCGCCGAGCTGTACCGCTCGATCCAGCGCATGTTCGCGCTTCCCGAGGAGACCGGGGTCTTCGTCTGCCACGACTACTGTCCGGGCGGTCGCGAGGCGCGCTTCGAGACGACCATCCGCGAACAGCGAGACGCGAACATCCACGCACGCGACGGCGTGAACGAGCAGGAATTCGTCGAAATGCGCCGCACGCGAGACGCAACGCTCGACGTGCCGAACCTGCTGATCCCGTCCGTGCAGCTGAACATCCGGGCCGGCATGTTGCCACCGGCGGAAGCGGACGGCGTGAGCTACCTCAGGGTTCCACTGAACGTGCTGGGCCACCCCTTGTGAACACGGCCTCTTCCTCCTTTTCCAGGAGCACTATGCAATGACCCACCATGCCCAGGTCATCGATGCCACGCCCGAGCAGGTCAATGCGTGGATGAAGGCTGGAGAAATCCTGCTCGTCGACGTCCGTGAGGCGAACGAATACGCGTTCGAGCGGATTCACGGGGCATTGCTCTATCCGCTGTCGACGTTCGACGCGGGAACGCTCCCGACTGACGGGCGGCGACTCGTGCTCCACTGCGCCGGCGGACGGCGCTCGCTGACAGCCGCCCACAAGCTCCAGGCCGCCGGGCACCACGAGGTCACGCACCTCGCGGGCGGGCTTCAGGCATGGAAGACGGCCGGACTGCCGCTGATACGCATCGACCCACAGACCGGCCGCGTCGTAGACGACGGCCGACGTTGATCCCGACAAACGGAGATTCCACATGAGCATCGATCGAGTCGTCCTCGCTTTCGCCGGCGCCATGATCCTGGTGAGCCTTCTTCTCGGGATCTACGTGAGCCCTTACTGGTTCTGGTTCACAGCCTTCGTCGGGGCGAACCTGTTCCAGTCAGCCTTTTCGGGCTTCTGCCCGCTGGCTGTCATCCTGCGCAAGCTGGGCGTACGGCCCGGCGCCGCCTTTAGCTGAAAGGAAGCGCGTCATGAGGCCAGCCGCGACCGCAACCCGGATACTTGTGTCGCTGTGCGTGCTTGCGGCAGTCGGAACGACGGTGGCCGAAGCTGCCGCTGACAAACCGGCCGCGGCCCCGGCTGCGCTCACGACCTTCACGGTCACGGCTTCGGCGGTCCCGTCCGAGCGCATGCTCGACGGCACGGTCGAGGCAGTCAACCAGGCCACGCTGTCGGCGCAGACCGCCGGTCGCATCGCCGCGATCGACTTCGACGTGGACGACCGGGTACCCGCCGGCGCGGTCATCGTCCGCATCCGCAGCACGGAGCAGGTCGCGGGCCTCACGCAGGCGCAGGCCGCGCTGAAGGAAGCGACGGCACGCGAGGCGGAGGCGCAGGCGAACTACCGTCGCATCTCGGACATGTACCAGCGCAAGGTCGTCGCGCGCGCCACCTTCGACGAGGCAACCACCGCGCGCGACGCAGCGGTCGCACGACTCGATGCCGCGAAAGCCGGCCGCGACTCTGCGCGGGAAGGTGTCGCGTACACTGAGATCCGCGCCCCATATGCCGGCGTCGTCACGCGCAAGCTCACGCAGGTCGGCGAATTCGTCGCTCCCGGCACGCCGCTGATGGTTGTCGCATCGCTCGACGCGCTCCGGGTCGTGGCCGAAGTCCCGCAGAGTGTCGTTGCGCAGGTGCGCAAGGCCGGCAAGGCCGTGGTCTATGTGGATGGCAGGCGCATCGAGGCAACCGGGCTCACGCTGTACCCGTCCGCCCGGCCCGAAACAAACACCTTCGGTGTTCGTGTCGACCTGCCGCCGGACGTGCCGGGCCTCGCGCCCGGAGTGTTCGTGAAGCTGGGACTCGTCACCGGCGAATCCGACCTGCTGCTCGTTCCGCGTGGTGCGATCGTCGAACGCAGCGAGATGCGCGCGGTGTACGTGGTGGCCGCGGACGGACGAGTGTCGCTGCGCCAGGTCCGGCTCGGCCGCACGCGTGGCGATTCCACGGAGATCCTGGCCGGCCTCGCCACGGGCGACCAGGTTGCCGTGAATCCAGCGGCCGCCGCGGCGCGTCTCCGCCAGCAGGCGGCTGCGCATGACTGAGAAGCTCGGTTTCAGCGGGCGAGTCGCGAAGCTGTTCCAGGACAGCGAACTCACGCCGCTGCTCGGGCTGACCGCGTTGTTGCTGGGATTGTTCGCGGTGCTGGTCACGCCGCGCGAGGAAGAGCCACAGATCAATGTAACGATGGCCAACGTCATCGTGCCGTTCCCGGGTGCCAGCACCCAGCAAGTCGAGAACCTGGTCGCCACTCCGATGGAGAAGGTGCTGGCCGAGATCTCCGGCGTGAAGCACATCTACTCCGTTTCACGGCCCGGCGTGGCCGTGGTCACGGTGCAGTTCGAGGTCGGGCAGCAGCGCACCGACGCGATCGTCCGCCTCTACAACGCCATCTACTCGAACCAGGACTGGCGCCCGCCCGGACTCGGCGTCATGCAGCCGCTGGTGAAGCCAAAGGGCATCGACGACGTACCGATCCTGAGCCTGACTCTGTGGACCAAGGATCCGGCGCGTGGGGCGCACGAGCTCAGGCAGGTTGCTCGCGCGATCGAGCCCGAACTGCAGCGTGTGCCCGGCACCCGCAACGTTTATTCGATCGGGGGTCCTGACGAGACCGTGCATGTGACGCTGGATCCGCAGCGGCTCGCTGGCTATGGCCTGACGCTGACCGAACTCGCCGGCGCGCTGCAGGCAGCCAATGTCGTCGAGCAGGCGGGATCGCTGGTCGCCGGCGGCGCAGACGCTCCGGTGCAGGCGGGCCAGTTCCTGGCCAACCGGGACGAAGTGGCCGGGCTGGTGGTCGCGCTGCATGATGGGCGACCCGTATACCTTCAGGACGTCGCGACTGTCAGCGAGGGTCCCGACCAGCCCGAGCAGTACGTGAGCTTCGGCGTCGGGCCGGCGGCATCGCAGAAGGGTATCGAGCTTGCCGGCACGGCGCCGGCCGTCACGATCGCGATCTCGAAGAAGCCGGGTGAAAACGCCATCGACGTCACCCGGGCAGTGCTCGATCGGGTCGAGCAGCTACGTGGCACGTTCATTCCCGACGGCATCGAGGTGACGGTCACGCGCGACTACGGCGTGACCGCCAATGACAAGGCGCAGAAGCTCATCCAGAAGCTGGCGTTCGCGACGGCGTCAGTCATCCTGCTCGTGTGGCTCACCGTCGGCTGGCGCGAGGCCATCGTGGTCGGGGCCGCTGTCATCATCACGCTGGCGGCGACGCTGTTTGCGTCCTGGGCCTGGGGCTTCACTATCAATCGCGTGTCGCTGTTCGCGCTGATCTTCGCGATAGGCATCCTGGTGGACGATGCCATCGTGATCGTCGAGAACATCCATCGCCACATGGCCTTTGGGCAGGGCGGCCTGGCCGAGATCATTCCACGTGCCGTGGACGAAGTTGGTGGGCCGACGATCCTGGCCACTTTCACGGTGATCGCGGCGCTGTTGCCGATGGCATTCGTCTCGGGACTCATGGGACCTTACATGAGTCCCATTCCGATCAACGCCAGCATGGGGATGCTGATCTCGCTCGCGATCGCGCTCAGCTTCACGCCGTGGCTGTCGAAGCGGCTGCTGTCGCATTCGCACGCGGTGCAGTCCGATACGGCCGGCGGTACTCGCCTGCAGCGATTCTTCGAGCGCCTCATGTCGCCGTTCCTGCGCGGTGACGTCGCCCGGCGCAACCGCCACCGGCTTTACCTCGGGACGCTGGCCGCGATCGCGATTGCCGTGTCGCTGGTGGTCGTGCAGTGGGTGGTGATGAAGATGCTGCCCTTCGACAACAAGTCGGAGTTCCAGGTCGTCGTCGACATGCCCGAGGGCACGGCGCTCGAGGAGACCGCAAGGGTCCTGGACGAACTCGCGGCGAGGATCGCCGAACTGCCCGAGGTCACCGATTACCAGGTCTACGCGGGCACGTCCGCGCCGATTAATTTCAACGGCCTCGTGCGCCAGTACTACCTGCGCAGCGGGCCCGAGCTCGGCGACATCCAGGTGAACCTGGTCGACAAGCACCACCGCGACCGAAAGAGCCATGAGATCGCGCTCGCGATCCGGCCGGCACTGGCCGAGATCGGGCGCAGCCACGGCGCGGCCGTGAAGGTCGTCGAGGTGCCGCCCGGGCCGCCGGTCCAGGCGCCACTGGTGGCGGAGATCTACGGGCCGTTTCGCGACGTCCAGCAGCGGCTGACGCGACACGTGCGCGAGAAATTCGACGCCGAGTCCGACATCGTGGACGTAGACGACAGTCTCGTGTCCCCGGGCACGCGGCTGGTCGTGGCGATCGACCGCCAGAAGGCGGCGCTGCTCGGTGTCGACCAGGCCGAGGCGGTCAGGGTGCTGGCCGCCGGTCTCGGCGGCCTCGATGCGACCTATATCAAGGCCGGGCACGAGACCGATCCGATCCCGGTCAGGCTGGAGCTCGACGTACCCGACAAGGCCCGGATCTCCGACGTGCTGGCGCTGCAGGTGCGGTCGAGGAGCGGATCGCGAATCCAGCTCTCCGAGATCGCACTGGTTGAAGAGAAGCCCTGGGACGGCCCCGTCTACCACAAGGACCTGCTGCCGCTCACCTGGGTCAGCGCAGATGCGGTAGGTGCCACGGACAGCCCGCTCTACGGGATGTTCGAGGTGGTGGGCGCGTTGCGCAAGGACCTTCCGGACGGCCTCGAACTCGAGCAGCGCTTCTTCAGCGCGCCGGACGATCCGTACACGCCGACGCTGAAGTGGGACGGTGAGTGGCAGATAACCTTCGAGACCTTCCGCGACATGGGGCTCGCCTACTCTGTCGGGCTCGTGCTGATCTACCTGCTGGTCGTCGCGCAGTTCCGGTCGTACGTTGTGCCGCTGGTGATCATGGCGCCGATTCCGCTCACGATCATCGGCGTGATGCCGGGCCATGCGCTGCTCGGTGCGCAGTTCACCGCGACTTCGATGATCGGAATGATCGCGCTCGCCGGCATCATCGTGCGCAACTCGATCCTGCTGGTGGATTTCATCAACGTTGAGATCGCGCGTGGCTGCAGCCTGGCTGACGCCGTGATCGGTGCTGCGGCGGTACGCGCACGCCCCATCGCTCTCACGGCTGTGGCCGCCATGATCGGCGCGTTCTTCATTCTCGACGACCCGATCTTCAACGGGCTCGCGGTATCGCTCATCTTCGGCATCCTGGTCTCGACGGCACTGACGCTGGTGCTGATCCCGATTCTTTATTTCAGCTATCTACACAGAAAGCAGCCCGCCTGACGGCGGAGGAGGGGGCAGACGTGGCAAACATAGTGGTGATGGGCGCGGGCCTCGGCGGCGTCGCCTGCGCGTACGAGATGAAGAAGAAGGTCGGCAAGGGCCACCAGGTCACGCTGGTCGGCAGCAGTCCGTTTTTTGAGTTCACGCCATCCAATCCCTGGATGATGGTCGGCTGGCGGACGGCACCGCAGACGCGCGTCGATCTCGCCAAGCCGCTCGCGGCCAAGGACATCGCGTTCGTTCCGAAGCTGGTGCAGTCGATCGACGCGCCGGGCTCGACGCTGACGCTGGATGACGGCACAACGCTTGCGTACGACTATCTGGTGATCAGCACCGGACCCAAGCTCGCCTTCGAGGAAGTCCCGGGGCTCGGGCCCAAGGGATTTACGCAGTCGGTCTGCACACACGGCCACTCGTTGCAGGCCTGGGAGCGCTACCAGCAGTTCGTCAAGGAGCCGGGGCCGATCATCGTCGGTGCCGCGGCCGGGGCGAGCTGCTTCGGGCCCGCGTACGAGACTGCGATGATCCTCGACACCGACCTGCGGCGGCGCAGGATCCGCGACCGCGTGCCGATGACCTACGTCACGCCGGAGCCCTACATCGGCCACATGGGGCTCGGCGGTGTCGGCGACAGCAAGGGGCTGATGGAGTCGGAGCTGCGCCAGCGACACATCACGTGGATCACGAACGCCAAGGTCACCGGTGTCGAGGACGGCATGATGACGGTCGCCGAGCACAACGACGACGGTTCGGTAAAGAAGGAGCACAAGCTGCCTTTCAAGTACTCGATGGTGCTGCCGGCGTTCAAGGGCGTGGACCCGGTCGCGGCCGTGCCGGAGCTGTGCAATCCGCGTGGCTTCGTGCTGATCGACGAGCACCAGCGCTCGAAGAAGTACCGCAACATCTTCTCGGCAGGCGTGTGCGTCGCCATTCCCCCCGTGGAGGTAACGCCGGTCGGCACTGGTGCCCCGAAGACCGGCTACATGATCGAGTCGATGGTCAGCGCAATCTGCGAGAACGTGTCAGCCGACATCGCCGGCAAGCCGGCCACCGCACGCGGCACCTGGAACGCCATCTGCCTCGCGGATTTCGGCGACACCGGCGCGGCCTTCGTGGCGCTGCCGCAGATACCCCCGCGCAACGTCACCTGGGCGAAGCAGGGCAAGTGGGTGCACGTCGCCAAGGTGGCGTTCGAGAAATACTTCCTGCGCAAGGTGAAGACCGGATCGGTCGCGCCCATCTACGAGAAGTACGTGTTGAGCACCATCGGCATCGAGTCGCTGAAGCAGTAAGGAGACGTGCGGATGAGTCCGGCAGGCTGGTGGGGCATCGGGTTGGCGGCGGCGGGTGCGCTGGCCGTCGCGCATGGCGCGGCAGCCGAAACGCTTGCTGAGGCCTGGGCGCTTGCCGACGCGCAGGACAACGGCCTCGCGGCTGTTCGCAGCCAGGCGGAGGCTGCCGAGCTCGACGCCGGTGCGGCGCGGGCACAGCGATGGCCGACGCTTGCGGTCGGCGGCGCGTACACGCGGCTCGACGACTCTCCGGCGTTCGACTTCGGCTTCACCGGGCTGCCGATCGCACCGCCGGAGCTGTTCGGCGGCGACGACTTCTGGATGGGAGCCGCCACGCTGACCTTGCCGCTTTTCACCAGCGGGCGGATTTCGTCCAGCATCGCGGCGGCCGAGGCGCGTGGTCGGGGCGCAGGCGCGCAGGCCCGTGGCGCGCAGGAAGACGTGAAGATCGCAGTCGCCGAGGCCTACGTTGGTGTGCTGCGCGCGCGCAAAGCGCTTGCGGTCGCCGAAAGCAACGTCAGGACGCTCGAGTCCATGGAAGGCGACGTGAGTGCGATGTTCGAGCGCGAGATGGTGCCGAAGAACGACTTGCTGGCAGTGCAGGTTTCGCTCGCAGATGCCCGGCAGGGCCGGCTCAAGGCGGCGAACGCCGTCGATCTTGCGGCGGCGTCCTACAACCGCCGGCTGGGTGAGCCCTTGTCCCGTCCTGTCGATCTCGACGAGCAATTGCCGATTCCACAGGGGTTGCCGGGCGATCCTGATGAACTCGTTCGCGAAGCCGTCGACCGCCGCTCGGAATTGAAGGCACTGGAAGAACAGGCGACCGCATACGGGCAACTCGCAAAGGCAGAGCGTGCCCGCGCGCTGCCGCAGTTCAACGTTACCGGCGCCTACAACTACCTGGAGAACACATTCCTGGACGACCAGGACTTCGCGTCGGTGGGGATCGGCGTGCAGTGGTCGGTGTTCGATGGCGGCCAGACCCGCAAGCGTGCCGCGGCGCTGGACAGGACGCGACGCGCCAGTGAGCAGCAGCGTGCGGATGTGGAGTCGCTGATTGCGCTGCAGGTGCGGCAGACGTGGCTGGATGTCGGTGAAACCCGCGAGCGTGTGGTCGTTGCGACGGGCGCCGTGGAACAGGCCGAGGAGAATCTTCGCATCGCGCGCGAACGCTATGGCGCGGGGCTCGGCACGCAGACGCAGCTGCTCGAGGCGGAGACCCTTCGCGTGCGCGCGCTACGCAACCGGGACGACGCGGGCCTCGATGCGGGGCTGGCGAAGCTCAGGCTGGCGAGGGCGGTCGGCGCGCTGTAGGAGGCGCGCTGCGACGGCGCAGCGAAACTCGCCGGCCGATCTGGAATAAATACACTAGGTTCGTGTAATATCGGTTCCTGGCTCCACAGGAGTGCCGATCCATGAAGAACGTGACGATCACGGTGGACGAGGCCACGGTCGAATGGGTGCGACGGCTTGCGGCCGAGCGCGGCGTCAGCTTGTCCCGTTGCGTGGGCGAGATCCTGAGCGAAAAGATGAAGAAGGAGAGCCGCTACGAGATCGCGATGCGCCAGTACATGTCACTGAAGCCTCGGCCCCTTGGTGCACCTGGCCAGAAGTACGCAACCCGGGAAGAGTTGCATGACCGGACTCGTCTTCGTTGACGCGAACGTTCTGCTTTATGCGGTCGACACCAGGGACCCGGCCAAGCACCACGGCGCCAAAGAATGGATGGCGCGCCTGTGGAGAGAGCAGTCCGGGCGAACCGGTATTCAAATACTGAACGAGTTCTACGCCAACGCCACCCGGGTGCTGAAACCAAGCCTGACGACGCACGAAGCCTGGGGCCAGGTCGTCGCGCTGATGGACTGGAATCCTCAGCCAGTCGATGGCGACGTAATGGCCTTGGGATACCAGATCCAGACGCGATACAGGCTCAGTTGGTGGGACAGCCTGGTCGTGGCAGCGGCCAACAGGCAGGCGTGTGCGATGCTGCTCACTGAGGACCTGCAGCATTCGGCGGTCTATGCCGGAGTTACCGTGCTCAATCCGTTTCGTTCCGGGGTACAAGAGTCGGTCGGAGCCTATGCGGCGCGGATCCTTCCGGTTCCGAGGCGCGGCCGAGGCCGGCCGCGGACGCGTCCCCCGCCCACCTGAGCTTTCAGGCGCTCGCGGCCAGCCGTCCCGCCGCTTCGTGGAACGCCCGGCAGAGCAAATCGACCTGCGCTTCGACGGTGGCGGGGCTCGCCAGCATCATGTTGTGGAACGGCGCGATCAGGCAGCCGCGATTGAGCAGCGAGAGATGCATCGTGCGCTCGAGCGCCGGCGCATGTGCCGCGTCCGCCTCGGTGCCGTTGCGCAGCGGGCCCGGCGCGCAGACGAACTCGACGCGAGCGCCGACCCGCACCACGTGCCAGGGCAGGCCGTGGCGGGCGATCGACGCCTCGAGTCCGGCCGCGAGCATTGCCGCGAGTCTTTCCATGTGCACGTAGGCATCGACGGTCATCACGTGCTCGAGCGTGGCACGCATCGCGGCTAGAGAGAGCGCGTTGGCGGAGAGCGTAGTACCCATCCCTGAATGGCCCGCCGGCATCCCCGAGCGTACCGCGTCGAGTCGTCGTGCGATCTCGTCCGTGAACCCCCAGGCGCTGGCCGGGATGCCACCCGCGATCGGCTTGCCGACCACGAAGAGATCCGGCTCGAGTCCGTGGGCGCCGGTGTACCCGCTGGGACCGGTCGAGATCGTGTGTGTCTCGTCGATCAGCAGCAGCGTCCCGCTGGCACGCGTCAGGCGCCGCAGTCCGGCATGGAAGCCGGGTTCGGGCAACACCATGCAGCAGTTGGTGAGCACGGGCTCGGTGATTACGCAGGCCACATCGCCGTGCGCCAGCGCAGCCTCCAGCCCCGGCAGGTCGTTGAACTCCACGACCCGTGCGAGCTGCGTGAGGTCCGTCACCTGACCGAGCAGTCCCGCGCGGTTGACTGCCTGGCCATCCACGAGCCGCACGAAGGTCTCGTCCACGGTGCCGTGGTAGCAGCCGTTGAACACCAGGATTTTCGGCCGACCGGTCACCGCTCGCGCGACGCGCAGCGCAAAACGGTTCGCGTCGGTGGCGGTCGTTGCAAGCTGCCATTGCGGCAGGCCGAAGCGTCCGACGAGCAGTCGCCCGACGGCGAGCGCGTCGTCGGTCGGCAGCATGCAGGTGAGGCCTCGGCTCGCCTGGCGGGCGATGGCTTCCGCCACGGCGGGCGGTGAGTGCCCGAACATCGAGCCGGTATCGCCGAGGCAGAAGTCGGCGTATTCATTGCCGTCCACGTCGCGTAGCGTCGCGCCGCGTGCTACATCGACCAGGAACGGGAACGGCATCGGCCAGTCACGCATCCAGTGCATGGGCACCCCGTCGTAGAAGCCGGCGATGCCGGCACCAACGCGCTGCTGCGAGTGCCGGTGCTGCCGGGCATAAGTGTCCTGCTCCGAAGCGAAGACCTCGGCGATGCGGTCGAGCGGGATGCCGCCCATGATTGCTTGCGACACGTGGCCGGTCCGTGATTTCCGTTGATCCGGGATTCTAGGCCGGGAAAAGTGAGCTCGCCGCACACTTCCTTGACGCTCCCCGGTCGCCCGTGGATACTGCGCTGCGACATGAATACGCGCCCGGACAATACGCTCGACCGCCGCTGGTGGTGGCGCCACTCCTAGGAGTGGGCCCGGACGCGCACCTCGTTAGCAGCCATCCAGGACCCATCTCCGCGAGCCAGCCGGGGATGGGTTTTTTTGTGCGTCCCCGGGTCCTCGCGACAGAGGAACCGCAAGTGACGACCGCAATGTTCGACATCGCCGCCGACCTGGACACGCCCGTGTCGGCCTACCTGAAGCTGAAGCCATTCCGGCCGCGCTTCCTGCTGGAAAGCGTGGAGGGCGGCGAGCGCCTCGCCCGCTATTCCTTCATCGGTTTCGGTGACTGCCTCGAGTTCAGGCTCGATGCCTCGGGCCTGCGGCTGGGGCAGGAACTGCTGTCCCGTCCGGAAAACCAGGCGGACCTGCTCGCCGCGCTGCGCCGCGCGCTTGCCGCTGCGCCGCACGCGGAAGTGGCCGACCGGGGATTTCCTCTGCTCGGCGGCCTGGTCGGTGTGGCGAGCTACGACCTGGTGCGCTATTTCGAGCGCCTGCCGTCGATCGCGCGCGCCGACGACGATTGTCCGGACGCGCACTACGTCGCGCCGCGTTCACTGCTGGTATTCGACCACCTGACGCGCCGCGCCGCGCTGCTGCACGCAGGTTCCGAGCACGAGCGGCAGAGCCTGCGCCGTGAGGTCATTCGCGCGCTGCGAGGCGGCCTGCCGGGGCCAGCCTGGGCTGCGAAATTCAGCCCGCCCGAGGCCAGCCTGTCCGAGGACGATTTTCTCGCGCGCGTGGCGCGGACCAAGGAATACATCGCCGCAGGCGATGTCTACCAGCTGGTGCTGTCGGTGCGGTTTTCGGGCCGCTGCGACCTCGACCCCTTCGAGGCCTATCGCGCGCTGCGGCTGCTGAATCCGTCGCCCTACATGTACTACTGCGAACTCGGCGACCGCGTGGTGGTCGGCTCCTCGCCCGAGGCTCTGGTGAAGTTGAACGGCCGCCAGGCCGAGATGCGACCGATCGCCGGCACCCGCCCGCGCGGCGCGGATCCCGCGGAGGACGCCGCGCTTGAGGCGGAGCTGCTCGCCGACCCGAAGGAGAACGCCGAGCACGTGATGCTGGTGGACCTCGCGCGCAACGACCTCGGTCGCGTCGCAACAGCCGGAACGGTGCGCGTCGAGCCTTTCCGCTCGATCGAGCGCTACAGCCATGTGATGCACATCGTGAGCGGCACGCGCGGCGAGCTGGCGCCCGGGCGCGACGCATTCGACCTGTTCGCTGCGGCCTTTCCCGCAGGCACACTGGTCGGCGCCCCGAAGGTGCGCGCGATGGAGATCATCGACGAGCTCGAGCCGGTACGCCGCGGATTCTACGGCGGTACGGTCGGGTATTTCGGGCACGGCGGCGACATGGACCAGGCGATTGCGATCCGTACCATGGTTTTCCACGGCGACACCTACAGTTTCCAGGCGGGCGCGGGCATCGTCGCGGACAGTGTGCCGATCAGCGAGTACCGCGAGGTGTTTGCCAAGAGCGCGGCACTCAGGGGCGCGCTGGAACTTGCCCGGGAGGGACTGTGATGAGTCCGTCGCGCCTGCTGCTCGTGGACAACTACGACAGCTTCACCTACAACCTGGTGCAGGCCTTCCTGGTGCTCGGCGCCGAAGTGCTGGTTCACCGCAACGACGCGATCACCGTGGTCGAGGCCGAGGCCCTGAAGCCCACGCACCTTTGCATTTCACCGGGTCCGGGCACGCCGCGCGATGCCGGCGTCTCGATCGAGATGATCAAGGCCTTCGCCGGACGCATCCCGGTGCTCGGCGTATGCCTGGGTCACCAGTCCATGGTCGAGGCACTTGGCGGCGACATCGTGCGGGCGGGCCGGCTGATGCACGGCAAGGTCTCGATGGTCGAGCACGACGGTCGCGGGATCTTCGCTGGCGTGCCGCAGCCCTTCGAGGCCGGTCGCTATCACTCGCTGATCGCGAAGCCCGACACGCTGCCAGCGGTGCTCGAGGTTTCTGCAAGCACGGCGGAGGGCGAGATCATGGGCGTCCGGCACCGGGAACTCGCCATGGACGGTGTGCAGTTCCACCCGGAGAGCATCCTGACCCCGGATGGGCCGACCATCATGGGCAATTTCCTCGCCACGCATGGCGGGCGCCGGCGCGACACTGCGGCGGTGTCCGGTGGCTGAGCTGCGCGACACGCTCGAGCGACTGCTCGACGGCCATGAACTCGCCGAGGCGGAAGCCGGCGAGCTGCTGGTGGGGCTGACCCGGGGCACGGTCGCCCCGGCAATGGCGGGTGCGCTGCTTGCGGCACTGCGCTCGAAAGGCGTGACACCCGGCGAAGTGCGCGGCTTCGCGGGCGCGATGCGCCGCCTTGCACGTCGTCCAGACCTTCCTCCGGGATCGCCTGCGATCGACATCGTCGGCACCGGTGGCGATGCATCGGGCAGCTTCAATATTTCGACGGGCGCGGCGCTGTTGGTTGCCGCGATGGGTGTCCGTGTCGTGAAGCACGGCAACCGGTCGGTGTCGAGTCGCGCGGGCAGCGCCGACCTGCTCGAGGCGCTTGGGCTCGGGCTGCCACTCGACGAGCGCGCGGCTGGCGATTGCCTGGCCACGACAGGGTTCACGTTCCTGTTCGCCCCGCACTACCACCCGGCCATGAAGGAGATCGCCCCGGTGCGCCGGGAGCTCGGCGTGCGCACGGTATTCAACCTGCTCGGTCCGTTGACCAACCCGGCCGGGCCGCCCTTCGCGCTGATCGGCGCCTACAGTCTCGAGGCCGCCGAGTTGATGGCCGAGTCTCTTGCAGGCATGCCGATCGAGCGCGTGTTCGTGGTGCACGGCACGGCCGGCTGGGACGAGGCGACTCCGGTCGGGCCATACGAACTTTTCGACGTGCGGCCGGGCCATGTGTCCAGGCAGCAGCGCGACCCCCTGGAGCTGGGCGTGCCTCGTTGCACGACCGCGGATCTCGCCGGCGGCAATGCGGCCGAGAATGCGGCGGCGCTGCGCGCGGTCTTCGAGGGACGCGACCGTGGCGCGCACCGCGATGCGCTGGCGCTGAATGCCGCGCTCGCGCTGGAGGTCGCGGGAATCGTTGCATCCTGCGCCGAAGGCATCGCGGTCGCACACTCCGCGATCGACCGTGGCGATGCCGCGCGGCTGCTCGAGCGGCTGGCCGCATTCAGCCGCGGATCCGGGGACGTTGCGTGAACCACGTTACATTGCCGATCGCCGGCCGTTGACCACGGGGCAGACGTCCAAATGGGTCTCCTCTCTGACATGGTCCGCTCGAGCATCCGCCGCGTCGCCGAGGCTCGCGAGCGGGTGCCGGAGGCCGCGCTGCGTGCCGCGGCACTGGGAGTCGAGGCACCGCCGCGATTGAGGCTGGAGAAAGATGGTTTCGACCTGATCGCAGAACTCAAGCTGCGCTCGCCGTCGATGGGCGACCTGTCCGCGAGCACCGTCAATCCGGTGCAGCGGCTCGAAGCGTACGCCGAGGGCGGCGCCGCGATCTGCTCAATCCTCACCGAGCCCGAGCGATTCGACGGTGATCTTGATCATCTCCGGCTCGCGGCTGACGTGCTGCAACCCTACGGCGTGCCGGCGATGCGCAAGGATTTCCTGGTGGATCCCTACCAGGTGCTCGAGGCGCGTGCCTACGGGGCTTCGGGCGTGCTGCTGATCGTGCGCATGGTCCCGCGGGAGCGCCTGGTCGCGATGATGGATTGTGCGGCGGAGCTCGGATTGTTCGTGCTGCTCGAGGCGTTCAGCGCGGGCGACCTGCATGTCGCGAACGAGGTCGCGCGGCAGCGCGAGGGTCGCGAGGAGCAGGTGCTGATGGGCCTCAACTGCCGCGACCTCGAGACGCTGGACATCGATTTCGGACGCTTTGCGGAGTTGCGCGACAGGATGCCACCAGGCTGGCCATGCGTTGCCGAGAGCGGTGTGCTGGTGCCGGAGGACGCCGTCCGCGTCGTATCGCTCGGCTACCGGCTTGCGCTGGTGGGCACCAGCCTGATGAAGCGCGGCGATCCGAAGCAGGCGGTGCGCGAACTGCTCGCCGCCGGCCGCGCGGCGCGCAGCTGAGGCGAGCATGGAAAGGCTCTGGATCAAGATCTGCGGCCTCAAGTCACGCGAGGCGGTCGAGGCCGCCGTGGCAGCAGGCGCGAATGCCGTGGGATTCGTGTTCCACGCGGAGTCGCCGCGCAACCTGTCCGTGGACGAGGCGCGCATGCTGCAAAGTGCGGTGCCGCCGTGCGTCGAGCGCGTCGCGGTGTTCCTGCACCCGTCGCAGGCGCTGGTTGATTTGGTCGTCGAAGCAATCCGACCGGACCGCGTACAACTGGATGCCGGCGACCTCACTGCGCTGCGGCTGCCGCCCGGACAGGAGGTGCTGCCGGTCGTGCGCGGCGATACGAACCTGCCGCAGCCATTGCCGGCGCGCCTGCTGCTGGAAGGAGCGCGGAGCGGGGCAGGCGAGAAGGCGGACTGGTCGCACGCTGCGCTTCTGGCGCGACGGACGCAGCTGGTGCTGGCGGGCGGACTGGACGCTGCAAACGTCGCAGACGCGGTGCGAGCGGTCCGTCCATTCGGCGTAGACGTGAGTTCGGGCGTCGAGTCGGCCCGCGGCGTGAAGGACCTTTCCAGGATTCGTGAGTTCATTGGGGCCGCCCGCACGGCGGACCAGGCCCCGGTCGTCGAGGAGAGTCGCTGATGAGAATCGAGGCATTGAAAGTCGACCGCGAGGCACTGCTCGCGCAGGCGCTCGCGGGCGCGTTTCCCGACCGACGCGGCCGCTACGGCCCGTTCGGCGGTCGCTACGTTCCGGAGACGCTGGTGCCGGCGCTCGATCGCCTGCAGGAAGGCGTGAGCAGCATCCTTCCCGATCCTGCATTTCGCGCCGAACTCGAGTTGGAGCTTCGCACCTGGGTGGGTCGCCCGACGCCGCTCACCTTCGCGCGCGAACTGTCGCGCCGCTGGGGCGCGGAGGTGTGGCTCAAGCGCGAGGATCTCGCGCACACCGGCGCGCACAAGATCAACAACGCCATCGGCCAGGCGCTGCTCGCGAAGCGACTCGGCGCGAAGCGCATCGTCGCCGAGACTGGCGCCGGGCAGCACGGAGTTGCGTCCGCCGCCGCCTGCGCGCGCCTTGGCCTTCCCTGTGTCGTGTACATGGGCGCCGTGGACATGGAGCGGCAGGCCCCGAACGTCGGACGCATGAAGTTGCTCGGTGCGGAGGTCGTGCCGGTCACCGGCGGTGACCAGACGCTGCGCGCGGCGATCGACGAGGCGCTGCGCGACTGGGTGTCCGATCCGGACGGCACGTACTACCTGCTGGGCTCGGCCGTCGGGCCGCACCCGTATCCGTACATGGTGCGAGAGTTCCAGTCGGTGATCGGCGTGGAGGCGCGCGCGCAGATGCTCGAACAGGCAGGCGCGCTGCCTGATGTCACAGTCGCCTGCGTGGGTGGCGGCTCGAACGCGATCGGCCTGTTTCATCCGTTCGTCCGCGACCTCGGCGTCAAGCTGCTGGGCTTCGAGGCCGGCGGCACCGGTACCGGGCTCGGCCAGAACGCCGCGTCGCTGGCTTACGGGCGGCCGGGCGTGCTGCAGGGCTGCTACTCGCTGCTGCTGCAGGACGAACACGGGCAGGTGCAGGAAACGCATTCGGTGTCCGCGGGACTCGACTATCCGGGCGTCGGGCCCGAGCACGCGCTGCTCGCGACGATCGGCCGCGTGACGTATGAGGCTGCGGAGGACGGCGAGTCGCTCGAGGCGCTGGCCGAGTGCTGCCAGGCCGAGGGTATCCTGCCCGCGATCGAGAGCGCGCACGCCTTCGCGGGTGCAAAGAGGCATGCGAAGGCCAATCCCGGCTGCCGCATCCTGATCGGCCTGTCGGGGCGCGGCGACAAGGACATGCCGACGCTGCAGCGGACGCTGCTGAAGGGGGTGCTGTAATGAGCAAGCCCCGTGACACGATCAGCGCTGCGATCCGCGCCAGGGCAGCCTCCGGCAGTCCGGCCATCGTCGGCTTCATGACCGGCGGGTTCCCCGATCGCGCCGGGTTCAGGCGAAACCTGGCCGCAATCGGCGGCGCCGCGGACGTGGTCGAGATTGGCGTGCCATTCTCGGACCCGATGGCCGACGGCATGACGATCCAGCGCGCGAGCCAAGTCGCCCTGCAGGGTGGATTCACCTTGCCGTGGCTGCTCGAGGAACTGCGCGCGATGCAGCCGCGCCCAGTGGCGCCGCTGCTGCTGATGAGCTACCTCAATCCATTGCTGGCCTACGGGCTCGAGCGCTTGCCGGAGGCGGCAGCGTCCTCGGGTGTCGCAGGATTCATCATTCCTGACCTGCCGTACGAGGAGAGCGAGGAGATCCGTTCTGCGCTCGACCGCACGGGCCTGGCGCTGGTGCAGATGGTCACGCCGGTGACCCCGGTCGCGAGGATCGCGATGCTGTGCGAGGCGAGCCAGGGTTTCGTGTACGCGGTAACAATGACCGGCACGACGGGCAAGAGCGTCGCGGTGCCGGACGAGGTGCTCGCCTACATGGATCGCGTGCGGGCGGTGTCGCCGGTGCCGGTCTGCGCCGGGTTTGGCATACGCAGCCGGGAGCAGGTAGCACGGATGACCGGACATGTGGACGGCGTGGTGGTGGGCTCCGCTCTGGTCGAAGTGCTGGAGCGCGGCGAGGATCCCGCGGACTTCGTCCAGGCGCTGAGGCCTTGACTGCGATCGCCGTCTTCTGCGGATCGTCCGTCGGTGCGGAGCCGGCGTTCACGGCCGCCGCGCGCGCGGTGGGGCTGGAGGTCGCGCGCCGCGGATGGACGCTGGTCTACGGCGGTGGACGCGTGGGGCTGATGGGTGTGCTGGCAGACGCCGCGCTTGCGGCCGGCGGACGCGTCGTCGGCGTGATTCCGCGATTCCTGTATGAGTGGGAAGTCGGGCACGACGGACTCACTGAGCTCGAGATCGTCGGCAGTTTGACGGAGCGCAAGGTCCGGATGGGGGTCCTCGCGAATGCTTTCCTGACGTTGCCGGGCGGAATCGGCACTCTGGACGAACTGTTCGAGGCGCTGAGCTGGTCGCAGCTCGGACTGGACGTGAAGCCGAACGGGTTGCTGAACGTGGACGGATATTACGACGACCTCGTCGCGTACCTTGATCGCGCGGTTGCGTCCGGGTTCGTGAAACCTGCGCACCGCGCGCTGCTCAAGGTGGGCAGCGACCACGCGGCATTGCTCGACGAACTGGTGTAGGGGACATTCTCCTTTTTCCGCTTCGGGAAAAAGGAGAATGTCCCCTATGCGCCTATGCGGCGGCGACGGTAGCCTTCAGGCGGTCGATGACCAGCGTCCGCATGTTCTGCAGCGGATTCTTTTCCCAGGTGAAGCACGGTGGTTCGCGGCGCAGCATCGACCACCGCTTGGTGTGCAGCACCTGCTTCAGGTACGCGAGGTTGCCGTCGATCGCTTCCATGTAGGGATTGCGGCCGCCGAACAGCGGCTCGACGTAGCGGTAGGCGCCGCCGAACTCACCGTCCAGGCGCGTACGCATCGTCTCCGCCGCGAACTCGGGCGTGTGCCTGAGGATATCGAGGCCTGAGCCATAGACGACCTTGAGTCCGCCTTCCTCGCTGCTCGAAAGTGCAACACCGCCGAGCACGAATTCGGGATAGAGACGGTCGCGGCACTTTTCCAGGTAACAGCGATCGGACATCTGCGCGATCATGTCCGCGGTGCCGAGCAGGTGGCCGACCTTGCGGTCGCGCGGTTCGTCGAGGCGTATCTGGTCGAACGGCAGCTCGTATCCCGTGAAATGAACGATCTGCGTCGCCACCGGCACCCATTCCGCCATGCCGATCGTCGGCAGGTACCTGGCGAGGAACTGCGCGCTTCGTCCGACGTGCGTGCGAGTGAACTCGGCGCCGTTACGGTGCTGCGTATCGTCTGTCTGGCGGATGTAGCCCGCATCGTGGAACAGGGCGGTGACGATTCCCATCGCCGCGCGTTCCGGCCCGAGGCGCTGGTCGACCGTGTGCGAGCGGTCATAGCCGGCGAGCAGCCTCGCCATCGCCAGCGTGTCGTCGAGCGAGTGCTGCAGGTCGTGATAGACGGTGTCGCAGCCGAAGTAACCGGGGAACTGCCCGGTGAACAGCCGCTCGAAATCGCCGAATGCCGCGGAGACACGATCGACTTGGCCGGAAGGCCAGGCCTGGGAGAAGATCTCCTCGACCGCGCGCCGCACTGACGCAACGGAACTCACCTGCACGGTGTTCGTCACGTCGAAGTCGCTGCGCCGGTATCGCATGTTCGATTTCTTTTTTCAGGGGCGCCGTTCAGTGCGCGCAATGGCCAGTTCGCGCGAGTGTAGCCCTTCGAGCCGGGAACGCCACAGTAAAGAAATCCGACACTGCGGCGGCAGGGCCTATATGTCAAAAGCGGCGAGTACCGGAGTGTGGTCCGAGGGCCGCTCGTTGCGCCGCGGAGTCTTGTCGATGCGACTTTCCCCGCACTTTTTCGCCAGTTCCGTGCTCGCCAGGATCAGGTCGATTCTGAGACCTGCGTTGCGTCGGAAAGCCATCATCCGGTAGTCCCACCACGAATAAGACTTCTCGGGCTGGTCGAACAGCCGAAAGCAGTCCACCAGCCCGGTCTCGGCGAGTGAGCGCAGGGCGGCTCGCTCGGGCTCGCTCACGTGCACCGAGCCCTGCCATGCCTTCGGGTCGTGCACGTCGCGGTCCTCCGGCGCGATGTTGTAGTCGCCGAGCACGGCGAGCCGCGGATGTTGCGCGAGTTGGTCGATCAGGTAGGTGCGCAACGCTTCGAGCCAGCGCAGCTTGTACTGGAACTTCTCAGAGTCGACCGTCTGCCCATTCGGAACGTAGACGTCGATCACGCGTACGCCCGATACCGTCGCGGCGAGCACGCGCCTCTGTTCGTCCTCGAACCCGGGTATGCCGGAGACAACGTCGGTCGGTTCCTGCTTCGACAGGATGGCGACACCGTTGTACGTGCGCTGGCCGCTGAATACGGCGTGCATGCCCAGATCGCGAATTTCATCCAGCGGGAAGTCCGCGTCCGGAAGCTTGGTTTCCTGCAGCGCGATGACGTCCACTGGATTTTCTGCCAGCCAGGCCTTGAGTTGCGGGAGCCGCACGCGCAGCGAATTGACGTTCCAGGTTGCAATGAGCATGGCCGTCCCTCGTGCTGGTCGTGACAGGTGGCTCGTCAGGCGGCCAGGCCCATCTGTCGCAGCAGCGGTTCGATCTCTGGCTTGCGGCCGCGGAACTCCACGAACGCCTCCATGGCATCGCGACTTCCGCCACGCTCGAGGATCGAGTGCAGGAATCGCCGCGCCGTGGCGCGATCGAACACGCCTTTTTCCTCAAAAGCGCCGAACGCGTCCGCGGACAGCACCTCTGCCCACTTGTAGCTGTAGTACCCGGCTGCATATCCGCCGGAGAAAATGTGCTGGAAACTGTTCGGGAAGCGATTGAACGCTGGCGGCCGGAGGACGGAGACTTCACGCCGCACGTCCTCGAGCGTCTCGGCAATCCGGGGCGGCGATCCCGGCGTGAACTCCGCGTGCAGGCGGAAATCGAACAACGCGAACTCAAGCTGGCGGGCCGTGTGCATGCCGGCCTGGTAAGTGCGCGTCGCCTGCAGCTTCGCGAGCGTCTCGGCCGGCAGGGCCTCGCCGGTCTCGACGTGGGAGGAGATCAGCGGCAGTACTTCCCTGCGCCAGGCGAAATTCTCCATGAACTGGCTGGGCAGCTCGACCGCATCCCAGGGCACGCCGTTGATGCCGGCGACACCAGGGTAGTCGACGCGCGTCAGCATGTGGTGCAGGCCGTGCCCGAACTCGTGGAACAGCGTCAGCACGTCGTCGTGCGTCAGCAATGACGGACGCTCGGCCACCGGCGGCGTGAAATTGCATACCAGGTATGCGACCGGCAGTGCGTTCGCCTCGCCCAGCCTGATACGGCCCACGCAGTCGTCCATCCATGCACCACCGCGCTTTTTCGGGCGGGCATACAGGTCGAGGTAGAAGCCGCCGCGCGGTGTCCCATCACGATCCACGACATCGAAGTAGCGCACGTCGGGGTGATACAACTCCACGTCCTCGCGCGCGACCATGCGCACGCCGTAGAGCCTGGTGACGACCGTGAACAGCCCCGCGATCACGCGTGGCAGCGGAAAGTACGGGCGCAGCTCCTCCTCGGACACGTCGAGCCGCTCGCGCTTCATCCGCTCCGAATAGAACGCCACGTCCCAGGATTCGAGCTTGCGGCCGGCGTAGCGCTCGAGTTCCGCGAACTCCCGTTCCGCTGCCGGGCGGCTCACGCGAGCGAGCTCGCGCAGGAAGTCGAGTACCTCGTCTGTCTGTTGCGCCATCTTTGTCGCGAGCGAGTACTGCGCGTAGTCGGCGTAGCCGACGAGGTTTGCCGCCTCGTGCCGCAGTTCCAGGATCTCCGCCATCAGCGGCGTGTTGTCCCAGCGCCCGGCGTGCGGGCCCTGGTCGGAGGCACGCGTCGTCCACGCCTCGTAGAATTCGCGTCGTAACCCCGCCTGTTCCGCGTGGGTCATCACGGCCTGGTAGTTCGGCGCATCGAGCGGGAGCAGCCATCCGTCGTGACCGGCATCCTCCGCGGCCTTGAGCGCGCGCCGCACGGTGGTGTCCGGCAGGCCCGCGAGTTCGGCTGCGTCGTCGATCCGTCGCGACCAGGCGTTGGTCGCGTCGAGCACGTTTTCGTCGAACTTCGACTGCACGGTCGCGAGCCGCTCCATGACCTCGCCGAAGCGCCGCTTGCGGTCTTCGGGCAGCGAGACGCCGGAGAGGCGGAAGTCGCGCAGCGCGTGATCGACCAGCGTCTTCTGGGCAGTGTCGAGCCGGTTCCCCTCGAGATCCGCCACGCGCTGGTAGGCCGCACACAGTCGCTCGTTCTGCGCGAGTTCCGTGTGGTAGGCACTGAGCAGCGGCAGGCAGGCGTTGTAGGCAGCCCGCAGCTCGTCGCTGTTCATCACGCCATTCAGGTGGCCGATCGGCGACCAGGCGCAGGAGAGCCTGTGGTGCATGCGCTCGATCGGCGCGACCAGGCCGTCCCATCCTTCCGCGCCGCCGTCGAGCAGCGCGGCAAGCTCGCGGCGATTGTCGTCCAGCAGGTGCCGGATCGCGGGTTCGACGTGTGCGGGCTCGATGGCCGAAAAGCGGGGAAGCTCGAATTGCTGCAGCAGGGGATTGATCATCGCGCCCGTCCGATCCTCATGAACCAGGCGCTATTCTAGCCCTCAGTGCGAGGATCCTTGCAGCAGCCAGCCCAGCACGCAGGTCGCGGCGACGAATCCGGCGAACGCGAGCATCGCGCGCCGCCGGTAGCGCCTGGCGACTTCCCGTTCCGGAAACGCGGCGATCAGGAACAGCTGCCCGCCATCCGGCCGGTCCAGCACGTGCAGCGACGGCGTGGCCGGGCGTTCGGCCCGGCGCTCGACTACCGTGCGCTTCGCCTCTTCGCGGGCGCGTTCCCACTCGCCCACGCTGACGCGGCCATCGCGGTCCGCGTCGAATCGCTCCATTAGCGCCCCCTGGTCCTGCTTCCATTCGGCCAGCAGTGCCGCGATTTCGGCCTGCGTGTCCGTGCTTCCAGCCGCAGTGTGCGACCGGAACTGGCCGAGCAGGCTGACCTGCTCGTGTTCGTAGATGCGCTCCTCGACGTAGCGGTACTCGTGCTGCTGCGAGCGCAGCAGGCCGGCGCCAGCGGGCTGCGCCGGCCAGGGCGTGCTGCCGTACCAGGTCGTGGATTCGCCGGTGAGTACTTCGGCACCGGTCGGCTGCACGATGCACTGGCCGGTGCCGTCGTCGAGCAGGAACGGCAATTCAGAGCGGCCGGAGTTGATGGTGGTCCACGACCGGCGCCGGTTTCCGCGCGAACTGGACTCCGCCTTGCTCTGTATCCGGAATTGCCACCAGACGCAGGGTCGCTGGGTGAGCGGAGCCAGGTTCCGTGTGCCGTCCAGCGTACGGCAGCGCCCGGCCAGTTCGACGTAGCCCTGGGCCGCCGATCGAATGCGCGAGGTCGGCGTATCTTCGATCGCACGCGCAATCCTGAGCCAGCGCAGCGACAGCCAGCCGCCGCCCACCGCGGCGAACGCGAGCGTCAGGAACCAGAACCAGGCATCGGAAGGGTCAGTCAAAGAGCCTGCCCAGGTCCACGTCGCGCTTCTGCTCCTCGGTGAATTCGAGCAGCGATGCCGGCTTGAAATCGAACAGGCCGGCGACGATGAGGTCGGGGAAGGTCTGGATACGGATGTTGTTCAGGTTCACGGCCTCGTTGTACAGCTCGCGCCGGTCCGCAATGCTTTCCTCGAGTTCGGTGATGCGGCCCTGCAGGTGGCGGAAGCTCTGGTCGGCCTTGAGGTCCGGGTAGTTCTCCGCGACCGCGAACAGGCGGCCCAGCCCCTCGCGCAGCTGCTGTTCCGCGGCACCCACCGCAGCAACGTCCTGCTTTCCCTGCGCCTGGAACACTGACGCGCGGGCCTGCATGACCCGCTCGAGCGTCTCGCGCTCGTAGGACATGTAGCGCTTGCAGGTCTCGACGAGCTTCGGCAGTTCGTCGTGCCTCTGCGTTAGCAGCACGTCGATGTTCGCCCAGGCCTTGCGAACGTTCGCGCGCAGGGCGACGAGCCCATTGTAGATGCGCACGAAATAGACCGACGCAACGACGACGAGTGCAACGAACAGCAGCAGGGCGATGATCATTATTCGTACTCCTGGACGGCATGTGAGCCGCCGAGCTGCAAGATTGCCGGGCGGGGGCCCCCAGCGTCTAGACTACACGTCCCATTTCCGTGAGCCCGGCCGCATGTCCGTACAGCCCTATCTTGGAGTGCACCCGAAGCTCAGCGCCGGCGTGTACGTGGACCCAACGGCCCTGGTAATCGGCGACGTCGAGCTTGGCCAGGACGTCTCGATCTGGCCGATGGCCGTGGTGCGGGGCGACGTGAACCGGATCCGGATCGGTGCGCGCAGCAATGTGCAGGATGGCAGCGTGCTGCACGTCTCCCGCCCGTATCCCGGCAACGACGACGGGTGGCCGCTGATCATCGGCGACGACGTCGTGATCGCACACAAGGTTGCGGTGCACGGCTGCACGATCGGCAACCGGGTGCTGATTGGCATCGGGGCGATCGTACTCGATGGCGTCGTGGTCGAGGACGACGTGACCATCGGCGCGGGTGCGGTCGTGACGCCGGGCAAGCGTCTCGAGTCCGGCGGACTCTATGTCGGCAACCCGGCCCGGCGCATGCGCGAGCTCACACCCGTCGAGGTCGCGCGGGTGCCGATCGTGGCCTCGTGGTACGTCAACCTGAAGAAGGACTACCAGTAGCCCTTGAGGCCCGCGTGCGCAGTACCTGCAGCACCGGGGCCGTGTGCGGGCGCACGCCCCGCCACAATTCGAATGCCTCGGCCGCCTGTTCGACCAGCATGCCCCAGCCCTGCTCGGCATGCCCTGCGCCGAGCCGCTTCGCCCAGGCAACGAAGGCGGTGTCGCCCAGGCCGTAGGCCATGTCGTAGCACGTAGTCCCCGGGCCCACGACGCCAATCGGGATCAGCGGCACTTCGCCGCGCAGGCTCGCCGAGGTCGCGTTCACGATGAGATCGAAGCTACGGTTCGGGAGCTGCGAGAACTCGCAGCCGCTCACGGGTCCGAGGTCTTCGAATGCAGCCGCGAGTTCGTCGGCCTTCGCCGACGTCCGGTTGGCGACCACGAGCTCGACGGGTTTCAGTGTCAGCAGCGACCCGATGGCGCCGCGCGCGGCGCCGCCCGCGCCAAGCAGCAGGATCCGCGGTGCCGACCACTCGAGGCCGAGGTTCGTGGTCAGGTCCGTCAGCAACCCTGCGCCGTCGGTGTTGTCGCCGAGCAGCCGGCCGTCGCGGCGGACGATGGTATTGATCGCATCGGCCATCTGCGCGCGCGGCGTGAGTTCATTGACGAGTTCCGTCGCGGCCTGCTTGTGTGGCAGCGTGACGTTCGCGCCGCGGCCCTCGCCGCCCAGGAAGGTCAGCACCTCGCTGCGGAATCGCTCCGGCGGCGACTCGAACAGCCGGTAGACCATGTCCTGCCCAGACTGCTTCGCGAACATGCCATGGATGAACGGCGACCAGCTGTGGTGAACGGGATAGCCGAAGAGGCCGTACATGGACGGCCCGGCGCGGGGCGAATCAGCGGATGTGGTGGAGCTGGGCAACTGGTGGACCAACCGCTATTCCCGCATCCACTGCGCGGCTCTCCGGGCGAAGTAAGTCAGGATCCCGTCGGCGCCGGCGCGCTTCATCGAAGTGAGCGCCTCGAGCACGACGGCGCGCTCGTCGAGCCAGCCGTTCTGTGCCGCCGCCATCAGCATCGCGTACTCGCCGCTCACCTGGTAGACATACGTCGGCACGCCGAAACGGTCTTTCACCCTCCGCACGATGTCGAGGTAAGGCATTCCCGGCTTGATCATCACCATGTCGGCGCCCTCGTCGAGGTCGAGCGCGACTTCGCGCAGCGCCTCGTCGGAATTCGCCGGATCCATCTGGTAGTTGTGCTTGTTTCCCTTGCCGAGGTTGCCGGCCGAGCCCACGGCGTCGCGGAACGGGCCGTAGAAGCTCGAGGCGTACTTGGCAGAGTAGGCGAGGATGCGCGTGTGGATGTGACCGGCAGACTCGAGCGCATCGCGGACGGCGCCGATGCGTCCGTCCATCATGTCGGAGGGCGCCACGACGTCGGCGCCGGCGGCGGCGTGCGAAACCGCCTGCTTCACCAGCGCCTCGACCGTAACGTCGTTCATCACGTAGCCGGTCTCGTCGATGATGCCGTCCTGGCCGTGGGTCGTGAACGGGTCGAGCGCGACGTCGGTTACGACTCCGATCGTAGGTACCGCCTTCTTCAGGGCGCGCACCGCGCGCTGGGCCAGGCCCTCGGGATTCCACGCCTCGCGACCGTCCAGCGACTTGGCCTCGGGCGGGGTCACCGGAAACAACGCAATCGCCGGGATCCCGAGCCTTGCCGCGTCCTCGGCATCGCGCACCAGTTCGTCCACCGTCACGCGGTCCACGCCCGGCATCGAGGGCACCGGGACGCGCTGGCTCGATCCCTCCATCACGAAGACCGGATAGATGAAATCGCTGGCAGTCAGCGTGGTTTCCCGCATCAGCCGGCGTGAGAACTCGTCGCGGCGCATTCGCCGCATGCGTACCCGCGGGAACTGCGACGGGGTCTGGTGATCGGTCATCTGCGAACTCCGGGCCGTACGGGCGCTGTTTGCCCCGGCGCGGCACCAGGGATATGGTGCGGGCCTGCCGATTCCACGGTCGGATCGGCGGCCGGCTGCCATGGCCGGGCTGAAACAACGCCGTCAATTGTCCGGTCTTTATACATGAACGCGCCGTTTGCCGGAAAGCGAGGGGAAGCCGCATTCGCGCAGCTCTGCAATGAGCTGCGGCCGGACCTGTTCCGCTTTGCCTTCTGGCTGGCGCGGGATCGCGAGGTGGCGGAGGACGTGGTTCAGGAGGCATTGCTCAGGGCCTGGCGGTCGCGCGAGGCGCTGGCGCAGGGGGCCGCGGCGAAGCCCTGGCTGCTGACGATCGTGCGCCGCGAGCACGCTCGGCTGTATGAGCGCAAGAGGTTTGAAACGGTGCAGGTCGACGAACTGGTGGGCAGCGAATCAGTGGAGCTGGGCGTGGCCGTGGACCAGGAGGTGCTGAACGTGCGCAGGGCGATCTTCGCGCTGGACGATGATTACCGTGAGCCGCTGGTGATGCAGGTGCTGCTGGGGCACTCGACCGAGGAGATCGCGACCGAGCTTGGCCTGACGCAGGGCGCCGTGCTGACACGGCTGTTCCGGGCGAGGCAGAAGCTGCGCAAGGTGCTGGGCGAGGCCGGGGACGAGGAGGATTGAACATGGATTGCCTCGAATTCAGGCAGGAGGCCGGCGCCGACCCGCGCCACCTTGGCGCTGCGGCAGTCGCGCATCGCGACGCCTGTGCCGCATGTGCTGAGTCGCTGCGCCGGACCCTCGCGCTGGACGAGCGGATCCTCGCTGCGCTACAGGTGCCCGTGCCGGACTCCGTGCGTGAAGGCTCCGCTGCCGTTTCCTTCGACCGGGGCGCGGATGGCAATGGTCGCGCCGGACGGGCCGGTCCCGCTGCCCGCTTGCCCGGGATCGGGCCCCGGCGGTGGATGGCGCTGGCCGCAAGCATCGCTGGTGGCGTCCTGATCGGGTCGCTGCTGTGGGTCAGCGGCCCGCGCGCCTCGCTGGCGCAGGACGTCGTGAAGCACATGGGCCACGAGCCGGAAGCGATGGTTGCGACTTCGCACGAGGCCGATCCTGCCGAGGTCGCGGCCGTGCTGGAGAGGGCTGGCGTGCGCCTGCGGCCCGGGGTCGGTACCGTGAGCTACGCGAGCACCTGTCCGTTCCGCGGCGGGAAAGTGCCACACCTCGTCGTCCAGACTGGGGTCGGACCGATGACGGTGATGGTGCTGCGGGAGGAGAAGGTGCCTGCGCCGGTGGACTTTGACGAGGACGGCTACGCTGGCACGATCGTCCCGGCCGGCCCGGGAAGCATTGCGGTGATCGGGCACGCGCCTGCGGCAGACCTCGGCCAGGTCGCCGAGCTGGTCCGCGAAGCCATCCAGTGGGAGTAGGGGACATTCTCCATTTTCCCGAAAATAGGTGCCAGGCACCTATTTTCACTTTTCGAGGAGCTGGCCTTGGCCGACAAGCACCCTTTTGCGCCGGACGACCGGCCTCGATGCCAGTGGACATTCGGCGGCATGAGCGAAGCCTACGTGCGCTACCACGACGAAGAGTGGGGCATGCCGGTCCGTGACGATCGCACCCAGTTCGAATTCCTGGTCCTCGAGGGCGCGCAGGCGGGTCTCTCCTGGTCCACGATCCTGCGGAAGCGCCAGGGTTACCGTGAGGCGTTTGCGGGCTTCGAGATCGAGAAGGTCGCGCGCTTCGACGGGCGCAAGGTCGAGCGCCTGTTGCAGAATCCAGCGATCGTTCGCAACCGGCTCAAGATCGAGTCGGCGATCGGGAACGCGAAGGCTGCACTGAAGCTCCAGGACGAAGTCGGGGGGTTGGCCAGGCACATCTGGTCGTTCGTCGGCGGCAAGCCGATAGTGAACAAGTGGACGTCCATGAAGCAGGTTCCGGCGACCAGCGCAGAGTCGGACGCGTTGAGCAAGGATCTGAAGAAGCGCGGCTTCAGGTTCGTGGGCTCGACGATCATCTATGCCCACATGCAGGCGACCGGGCTGGTGAATGACCATGCGGTCGGGTGCTTCCGGCACGCAGAGTGCACGAAGCTGCGCTGACGGCGACAATTACTCTGGAACGACCCACTCCACGTTGCTTCCGCCGAGCCCCTCCGGCGACAACAGGCAATGCAGTTGCGGCATCAGCGTCCGGAGACTGTCGTCCAGCATCCACGGCGGATTCACGATCGTGAGCCCCGCGCCGCTCATGCCAACCTGCGCATCGGGCGGCAGGATCCGCAGCGACACGTCGAGTATCTTGCGTATCCCCGAGCGCTCGAGCCCGCGGTGGAAGCGGGTGGGGCCGGCGCGGTCGGTTAACGGATACCAGATGCAGTACGTTCCTGTCGGCCAGCGCTCATGGGCCAGCTCGAGGGCCGCAAGCACATTGTCGAACTCCAGGTCCGACTCATAGGGCGGATCGATCAGCACCAGGCCGCGGTTTTCACGCGGCGGCAGCTGGGCTTTCAGCGCGGCATAGCCGTCGCCCTCGATGACGGAAACCAGGCGCTGCCGCCCGAGCGCGGCGCGCAGCCCATCGGCCTCCTTCGGCAGCTTCTCCACCAGCACCATCCGGTCGGTGGCCCGCTTCAGCCGGGACACGATGACCGGAGATCCCGGATACGCGGTAATCGCGCTGCTACCCTTGCCCGCCGACTCGCGAACCAGCCGGACGTAGTCGGCGACCTCGGCCGGTAGCGCCGCCTCGCGCAGTTCCAGCAGGCGCGCGATGCCGTTGCGGTACTCGCCGCTGCGCTGGGCCTCGGCCTCGCTCAGGTCATAGGTTCCGCGGCCCGCGTGCGTGTCGAGGAAGAAAAACGGCGTGGCCTTCTTCTTCAGGTGTCCGACGAGCATTATCAGCACCACGTGCTTCAGCACGTCTGCGAAATTGCCGGCGTGGAATGCGTGGCGGTAGTTCATTGAGCGTTTGGCAGCAGACCGGAGGACGTCCGATGAGGAACAGGTTACTAGATCCGCGCCCTGGCGACGGAGTTCACTCGCGAAACAGGTCGGGACTCGCGGCGGCCGCGGTCCTGCTTGCCGCCTGTGCTCCGGTCGCATCGCAAACGCCGCCGCCAAAGGAGGCCGTCGTGGCAGTCGTGAACCTGCAATCCGTGACACAGGCGGCGCTTGCCGACGCTGCACGGGTGACCGGAGTCGAACGCGGCAAGCTGGTGGTCATCGAGGCGCGGGCAGTCACCTGGCAGAATGGTTCGGTCGGCTGCCCGGAGGAGGGTATGGCGTATACGGATGCCCTGGTGCCCGGCTACCGCGTCCAGATCCAGGCCGGAGAGCGTCGGCTCGACTACCATGCAAGTTCGCGCGGCAGCCCGGTGCTGTGCCCGGAAGGGCGGGCCATGGATCCGTTGCCCAGCGACTCGCAGATGTAGCGCGGGGCCTGCTACGCCGCCGGCAATTTCCCCAGCCAATCCCTCGGCCGCAGGAACTCCTCGTACAAGCGTGCTTCCGGCGTCCCAGGCTCCGGCTTGTAGTCGTACTCCCACCGCACCAGCGGCGGCAGCGACATCAGGATCGACTCGGTCCGGCCGCCGGTCTGCAGACCGAACAGCGTGCCCCGGTCGTAGACCAGGTTGAATTCAACATAACGCCCCCGGCGGTACAGCTGGAAATTGCGCTCCCGCTCCCCGTAGCGCGTGTCTTTCCGCTTCGCGACGATCGGCAGGTAGGCAGGCGCGTAGGCATCGCCAACCGCCTGCATGAACGCGAATGATTTCTCGAAGCCCCACTCGTTCAGGTCATCGAAGAACAAGCCGCCTACACCGCGCGTCTCGCCGCGATGCTTCAGGTAGAAGTAGCGGTCGCACCAGCTCTTGTACCTTGAGTAGACGTCGGCGCCGAACGGGTCGCACGCGGCCTTCGACGCGCGATGCCAGTGCAGCACGTCTTCCTCGAACGGGTAGTAGGGCGTGAGATCAAACCCGCCACCGAACCACCAGGCAGCGGGTTCGCCGTCTTTCATGGCGATGAAGAAACGCACGTTCGCGTGCGAGGTCGGCACGTAAGGGTTGCGCGGGTGGATCACCAGCGACACACCGGTCGCCTCGAAACTCGCGCCTGCGAGCTCCGGCCGCTGCGCAGTGGCGGAGGCGGGCAGCTTGCCGCCCATCACGTGCGAGAAATTGATCCCCGCCTGCTCGAACACCGCGCCGTCGCGAAGCACACGGCTCTCGCCTCCGCCACCCTCGGGCCGCTGCCAGGAGTCACGACGGAATGTCGCGCCGCCGTCGGCTGCCTCGAGCGCCGTCGTGATCTTGTCGTGCAGCGAGCGGAGGTAGGTGATGACGGCGGCGGTGGAGGGTGTCTCGTCATTCATGGGGTCACCCGTCATGTAACCCGCCGGTCACCGTGACGGACCAGCGCATGGAAATCAGGATTTCTTCTTCGCCACCGGCTTCTTCTTCGCAGCGGCTTTCTTCTTCGGCGCGGTCTTCT
Source organism: uncultured Gammaproteobacteria bacterium (assembly GCA_963732415.1). GTDB lineage: Bacteria > Pseudomonadota > Gammaproteobacteria > Steroidobacterales > Steroidobacteraceae > RPQJ01. Next base: position 104,057 of record CAVSZK010000015.1, on the reverse strand, counting down.
TCTTCACGGGCTTAGCGCCCGCGCTTCCCGCGGACTCAGCGTCTCCGGTCGTTGCCGCCTTCGCGCCCGAGGTCTTTGCCGTTTTCTTTCCCCAGCGACCCTTGCGCTCCGGCGCCGCGGCGAGGATGGCCTGGCACTCCTCGAGGGCCAGCGACTTCGGGTCACGGTCTTTCGGGATCTTGCCGTTCTTGCTGCCGTCGGTGATGTACGGGCCGTAGCGCCCGTTCAGCACCTGGATACCCGCTTCGGGGAAGTCCCGGATCACCCGCGCGGCCTCGACCTCGATCTTCTCGCGAACCAGCTGAATCGCGCGCTCCAGAGTGATCGTGTACGGGTCGTCCTCCTTCTTCAGCGAGACGTATTTCTTCGTCCCGTACTGGGCATAAGGCCCGAAGCGGCCGACGGCGACCTTGATCGGGTAGCCATCGTCCCACTCACCGAGTGTGCGCGGCAGCTTGAACAGTTCCATCGCATCGGCCAGCGTGACGTCGTCCATGTGCTGCCCGGGGCGCAGGCTGGCGAACCTGGGCTTCTCCACGTCGTCGCGCGTGCCGAGCTGCACGAAGGCGCCGTACTTCCCGTAACGCACGCTGACCGGTCGCCCCGACACAGGATCGACGCCGATGTCGCGCGCCATGGCCACGTCGGAGCGCGTGACGTTGGCCTCCACGTCGTCGATCTGTTTCTTGAGGCCTGTCCAGAAGCGCTCGAGCACGGGCACCCACTCCTCTTCGCCGCTCGCGATGTTGTCGAGCTCGTCCTCCATCCCGGCGGTGAAGTTGAAATCGACGTAGCGCTCGAAATTCCCGGTGAGGAATCGGCTGACGATCTTGCCGAGGTCGGTCGGCACGAAGCGCTTGTTCAGCAGTTCGCAGTACTTCTTGTAGAGCAGCGTCTGGATGATGCTCGCATACGTCGAAGGCCGGCCAATGCCGTATTCCTCGAGCGCCTTCACCAGGCTCGCCTCCGAGTAGCGTGGCGGGGGTTCGGTGAAGTGCTGCTCCGGCTTGATCGCGAGCAGTTTGACCTGGTCGCCTGCCTCGAATGCCGGCAGCCGCTTGTCGTCCTCGTCGTCGAGCGTGACGTCGTCGAAGCTCTCGCGATACACGGCCAGGAAGCCGGGCTTCACGAGCGTCGAACCGTTGGCGCGCAGCGTGTGGCCCTTGCCTGCCGTGAGGTCCACGGCAACGGTATCGAACACCGCAGCCTCCATCTGGCTCGCGACCGCGCGCCGCCAGACCAGGGTGTACAGCCGGTGCTGGTCGGGGTCGAGCCTGCCCGCGAGCTGTTCCGGTGTGTGCGCGGCCGAGGTCGGGCGTATGGCCTCGTGCGCTTCCTGCGCATTCTTCGACTTCGTCTTGTACATGCGCGGCGCGTCCGGCAACGCCTCGGCTCCGTACAGGCGGCCGATCACGCTGCGAATCTCGCGTACCGCCTCGACGCCGAGGGTCACCGAGTCGGTGCGCATGTAGGTGATGAGGCCCACCGGGCCTTCGCCGAAATCCACGCCCTCGTAGAGCCTCTGCGCCGTGCGCATGGTCCGCTGGGCGCCGAAGCCGAGCTTGCGCGCGGCTTCCTGCTGCAGCGTCGAGGTGGTGAACGGTGGCGAGGGGTTGCGCTTGCGCTGCTTCTTCTCGACCGATGCGACGGTGAGCGCGCCGCCCGCGGACTGCTCGAGCGCGCGGCGGACTTCGTCGGCGCGGTCGGCGCTGGTGATCGTGAACTGCTCCACCTTCTGGCCGGCGAACTCGATCAGGCGCGCGTTGAACGGCTGTCCGCTTTTCTCGGCGTCGGCATCAACCGTCCAGTACTCGCGCGGCTTGAAGGCCGCGATCTCCTCTTCGCGCTCGCAGATCATCCTGAGCGCAGGACTCTGTACGCGGCCGGCGGACGCGCCAGACAGCCCCGCCTTCTTCCACAGCAGCGGCGAGAGATTGAATCCAACAAGATAATCCAACGCTCGTCTTGCAAGGTAGGCCTTGACCAGTTCCTCGGCGATCTCGCGGGGCTGGTCGATGGCGTCCTGCACGGCGCCCTGTGTGATCTCGTAGAAAACGCTGCGGTGCACGACCTTGCCTTCGAGTGCACCCTTCTCCTTCAGCAGCTCGTAGAGGTGCCAGGAAATCGCCTCTCCCTCGCGGTCGGGGTCGGTCGAGAGATAGAGGGCATCGGCTTTCTTGACGGCGCGCGCGATGGCGTCGACGTGTTTGCGGTTCTTGTCGATCAGCTCCCAGCGCATGGCGAATTGCCGCGTGGGGTCCACCGCGCCTTCCTTCGGAACCAGGTCGCGAACGTGGCCGTACGAAGCCATCACTTCGAAGTCCTTGCCCAGGTACTTCTTGATGGTCTTCGCCTTGGCCGGCGACTCGACGATGACGAGATTCCTGCTCATTGCCTGTCAGCGATTTTCCCTTGGCCCAGAAACGATCATGCCGCGGGGGGCCGCGGCATCAGTCCCGACCCCGCCCCGGGCGGCTTCAGTGGACCGCACCGTAATGCTCCTCGAACACCAGGTCCTCCATGCGGGAGAACGCGGTTTCCTGGCCCGGCTGCGTGAAGAGCACCATCAGCACGACCCACTTCAGGCGCTCGATGTCGATGTCGTCGCCGTCGAGCGCCATCAGCTTCTCGATCACCAACTCGCGCTGGGTCGGTGAGAGAATCCCGACCTGCTCCAGGTGCACCAGGAACCCGCGGCAGTCGGTGTCGAGCCGCGCCTGTTCGAGCACGTCGAACACGCGGATCGCCCGTGCCGTAGGCGCGGGCCCGACCCGGGTCGGGTCGCCAGCGAGGTCCTCCAGCCAGCACAGCGCTCGCTCGATTTCGCCGGACGGAAAGCCGGCGTGCTCGAGTTCCTGCTTCAACGTGTCGCGGTCGGGCTCTTCGCCTTCATCCAGCTCGCCGTCGAAGTAGTTCTCGAAGAGATAGATGAGGATGTCGAGGACGCCTTCCTTCATTCCCTTTACCTTGGCAGGCGCCGGCAGAAAATTCCACCGGGCTGCTGTGCGATCCGTCCCTCTAGTTCGAGGATTAGCAGCATCGAAGAGACCGCGCCAGCCTCGAACCCGGTCCGAGTGACGAGAGCGTCGACGGCGGCCGGTTCGAAGCCGAGCGCATCTAACAGGATTTCGAAGTCCTTGTCCAACGCGTGGCCGGAATCCTCATGCGGGTCAGGCTCTTCTGCGCGACTCGCCGGGCGCAGCGCCGCGAGCAGCGCGCCCAGTTCCGTGAATATGTCGTCTGCCGTTTCGACCAGCTTCGCGCCCTGGCGGATGAGCCGGTGGCAGCCCCGCGACAGGGGGCTGTGGATCGAGCCGGGGATCGCGAACACCTCGCGTCCCTGCTCGGCCGCGAGTCGCGCAGTGATCAGTGATCCGCTTTGCAGCGCAGCCTCGACCACCAGCGTCCCTACCGACAGGCCGCTGATCAGCCGGTTGCGGCGAGGGAAGTGCTGCTTGAGCGGGGGTGCGCCGCTGGGCAGGTCGGACACGAGCGCTCCGCGGGCGATGATCTGCTGCGCGAGCCCGGCGTTCTCGGGTGGGTAGATGCGGTCCAGTCCGCAGCCGAGCACGGCAATCGTGCAGCCGCCGTCCGCAAGCGCCCCGCGATGCGCTGCGGCGTCTATGCCGAGCGCAAGCCCGCTTGTGATTGCGAGTCCTGCCAGTGACAGGTGCCTGGCGAACTGCGCCGCCGTGTCGCGCCCGATTGGCGTCGGATTGCGGCTGCCGACGATCGCGAACTGGGGCAGCGACAGCGCGGTGGAGTCTCCCTCGACGAACAGCACCAGCGGGGCGTCCGGGATTTCGGCGAGAAGCGCGGGATACGCCGGCGAGCCCCAGGTCACCAGCTGCCGACCCGGCCCTGAGAGCCAGCGCTCGTCCGCCGCGAGCCCCTCGGCCGAGGCGTTGCGCAGCGCCCGGACTGCTGTATTGCCGAGTCCCAGCGCCCCGAGCGCGGCGGGCGACTCGCACGGCAGCATCTGTGGCTGGATGTCTTCTGCAGCGGCCCGGCGCAGGATCCCCGCGTGCAGGCCCGGCGCGCGGGCCAGTGTGAGCCACGGTTTCGGGTCGTCCATGTGCAAAGAGCCTGACGGGATCGCTCCCGGCAGGCTCTTCGCCAATCTGGCGTGTTCGCGCAGATCTGCGCTGACGGTTCAGCGCATGAAGTCTTCCTTGCCGCTCTCCCTGTGGCCGAATTCGGGGTGCTTGATGAAGTCGCCGATGCGCATCGGCGCGATGGATTCGACCACCAGGCCGTAGCTCATGCGGTCTTCCACCGTGAAGATCAGCATCGACCCGCTGCGCTCGTTCGGCAGCGTGATCGTGTTGTAGTTCGCGGTGAACCTGGTCCAGTCACGCCCACGGCTGTAGAAGTCGGCGACCTCCAGTCCGCGCGCGAAGATGGCCACCACGTTGCCGGGCTTGAGACCGTCGCGCTTGCCGCGGTTGATCGCCAGCACCTGGTACCGGCCGGCCACGGCCAGCCCGTCCACGACCGCGAGCACCTGCCCGTTCAGATTGGTGTCCGTCGGAGCGCTCAGGACCAGGTCGTCGCCGAAGGTCGAGACGGCGGGCAGGACAATGTCGCCCTGCTGGATTTCCCGGCCACTGTCGAGGACGGTGAGGTGCGTCAGCGGCTCCTGGCGCTTTGCGTCGGTGGTCGTGATCACCCGCGCCGTCGCCGCATAGTGACCGATGTAGCCGAGCAGGTCGCCGTCGTCGGGATCGCGAAGTTCCGTGCCCGGGTGGACGACCGTGAACTCGGTGCCCACCGCCGGCTTCTTGAGGCCGATCGCATAGACTTCGTTGGTGTTTGCGCCAACGATGTGCCCGTCACGGAAACCGACCACGTACGGAGCGTTGTTGACCTGTTTCCTCGTGAGCAGGCTCGGGCGCTGCACGAAATTCATCAGGATGTCGTACGGGACCGTCCGGATGGCCTGCGCCAACGGGTCGGTGCGCACCTGCGGCGACAGGCGAACATCGCCTGCAGTGCCGACGGTGATCCTGGGCTTGCCGTCCACGTAGATCAGCCGCAGCACGTCGCCCGGGTAGATCCAGTGCGGATTCTCGATCTGCGGGTTCACGTACCAGATTTCGGGCCAGTACCAGGGGTACGTGAGGAATACGCCGGAAATGTCCCAGAGTGTGTCGCCTTTCTTCACGACATAGGTGTCCGGGGCGTTGGGCGCCAGTGGCACGGACATCGACTGGCCCGAGGCCTGCTGCGCCGTGGCCGGGGTCGGGACCGCCGCCCACAGCGCCAGGCTGGTGCCTGCGACAGCGAGCGAAACGGTTACGGCTCGGGCCCAGTGGGTCCGGCCTGTGGGTGCGTTTGAGCCGACGCGCAGCATTCGATCCATCCCTTATCTCCATCGGGTGTCAGGGTCGCGACCGTCGCCTTATAATCCGGCAGGGCATCGGGCCGCTGTCGACCACGTCTCAGTCGCACCAATCCGCTGGACGGCGACATGGGGTCCAGCGGCGGTCCAGCAGTTGTTAAATCGAGGCCGGACATAACTTTAGCAGCATTTCTCAAACAATGGCTAAGCTCAACATTCTTGAATTCCCGGACCCGCGCCTGCGCACCGTGGCCCAGCCGGTCGCGATTGTGGACGACGGCGTGCGCAAGCTCATCGACGACATGCTGGAAACCATGTACGCGGCACCGGGCGTGGGCCTGGCCGCGACCCAGGTGGACGTCCACCGGCGCGTGCTGGTTGCCGATGTAACCCAGGACCAGAACCAACCGTTCGCGTTCGTTAACCCGGAGATCCTCGAGCGGGAGGGTAACGTCGAGGCCGAGGAAGGCTGTCTCTCCGTGCCCGGTATTTTCGATACGCTGACCACCCGCTCGTCGCGCGTCGTGGTCCGCGCGCTGGGCCGCGATGGCAAGCCATTCGAGATGGAAGCCGCGGGCCTGCTGGCAATATGCATCCAGCACGAAATGGACCACCTCGAGGGCAAGTTGTTCGTCGACTACCTTTCCGACCTGAAGCGAACGCGTATCCGGAAGAAGCTGGAAAAGGAGCGTCGCGAGAACAGCACCGCCGGAAGTCGCCGTGAGCGCACCTCCGTCCCGGTAATCTAGGACTGCCGGCCCGCGTGCAGCGGGCCGCGCCCAATACGACCCAATGACCATCCGGCTGCGCATCGTATTCGCCGGCACGCCGGAATTTTCTGTCCCGGCGCTCGAGGCGCTGCACGCCGCCGGCCACGAAATCGTGGCCGTCTACGCGCAACCCGACCGTCCTGCGGGCCGCGGACGCACGCTCGGTATCGGGCCCGTCAAGCGCCGTGCGCTGGCACTCGGCCTGCGAGTCGAGCAGCCACCGACCTTGCGGTCAGAAGAAGCCGTTGCAGTGCTCTCGTCGTTCGCGTCGGACCTCATGGTCGTGGTCGCATATGGGCTGATTCTTCCGCAGACGGTGCTGGAGTTGCCGAGGCTCGGCTGCCTCAACATTCACGCCTCGCTGCTGCCCCGCTGGCGCGGCGCCGCGCCAATACAGCGCGCCATCCTCGCCGGGGACGTATCCACCGGCATCACCATCATGAAAATGGACGCCGGCCTCGATACGGGTCCGATGTTGCTGGTGCGCCAGGCAGATATCGCGCCGGACGAGAACGGAGGCAGCCTGCACGACCGTCTCGCGACGCTGGGCGCGGAGGCGATCGTCGAGGCTGTCGCTGCCCTGGCGGCCGGCGACCTTTCGCCTGTGCCACAGCCAGCTGAAGGTGCGACCTATGCGGCCAAGATCCGCAAGGAGGAGGCCATGATCGACTGGGCCGGGCCTGCGACCCTGATTGCGCGGCAGGTGCGGGCCTTCAACCCGTGGCCGGTGGCCGAGACGCGCTGGCAGGGCAGGCAGCTTCGCATCTGGGAGGCGGCGCTGGCCGAAGAACCTCCCGCCGTGCCCGGATCCGAGCAGGGCCAGTACGCGCCGGGCCAGGTGATCGATGCCGGCCAGGGCCGGTTGGTGGTGACCACCGGCACGGGATGCCTGGAGGTGGTTCGCCTGCAACTCGCAGGCCGCAATGCCATGTCGGCTGCGGAGTTCCTGAACGCGAATCCGCTCGCGGGCGAGCGGCTGGGCTGATGGCCATGCAGCCGAGTGCGGCGGAGACTCGTGCGGCTGCGGCACGCCTGGTGTCCCAGGTCATCGATCGCGGCCGCTCGCTCGACGATCTCCTGTCGAGCGACATTGACGAGGGCTCGGCACGCGGGCTCAAGCGGTCGCTCTGCTACGGGACGGTGCGGTGGCATTTCCGCCTGATCGAGATCCTCGCCCGGCTCTGTAATCGCCCGCTGGAAGGAATTGCGCCGGAATTGCGCGCACTGCTCGAGGTCGGCCTGTTCCAGCTGCTGTCGGGCGAGGTCGCGGAACATGCGGCCGTCGCCGAAACGGTCGGGGCCGCGAAGCTGATGGGGCAGACGCGGGCCAGCGGATTCGTCAATGCGGTGCTGCGGCGATTCCAGCGCGAGCGCGAGCAGGTTCTCGCCGCGGTGGACCGTGACCTCGCGGTTCGCACGGCGCATTCCCGCTGGTTCGTCGAAGCGCTGGGCCGCGATTGGCCCGGAGCCTGCCAGACCATCCTGGAGGCGAACAACACCCATCCGCCGATGTGGCTCAGGGTGAATCGCATGCGTGCGGAGGTTGATGCCTGTGCAGCAGAGTTCGAAGCCTCGGGCTGGACCGTCCACAGGCACCCGTTCGCGCCGGACGCATTGAGGATCGACCCCCCAGCCGACGTGCGCTCGGTGCCGGGCTTTGCCGAGGGCCGTGTGTCGGTGCAGGACGCCGCAGCCCAGCTCGCCGTGGAACTCCTCGCACCGCAGCCGGGTGAGCGCATCCTGGACGCCTGCGCAGCCCCGGGCGGCAAGACCTGCCACATGCTGGAGCGGGTCGGTGGGCGGGCCGAGGTCACCGCTCTCGATGTCGCAGAGACCCGGCTCGAGCGGATACGCGACAACCTTGGGCGCCTGGGGCTCGACGCCCGGGTCCAGGCCGGCGACCTGGCGCAGGCCGAGCCCTGGTGGGACGGCAAGCCCTTCGACCGGATCCTGCTCGACGTGCCCTGTTCCGCCACCGGCGTCATCCGCCGTCATCCGGACATCAAGGTGCTGAGGCGTGCGCGGGACGTGCCGGTGCTGGCGCGCAAGCAGGGAGAGCTGCTGCGGTCGGCCTGGCGCCTGCTCAGGCCGGGGGGAACCCTGCTGTACACCACCTGCTCGGTACTCAGGGCCGAGAACGAGCATGTCGTCTCGGCCTTCCTAGCGAGTACGCCCGACGCAACCGACGAAACCCCCGGCCGCAGCCCAGGCTGGCCATCCCGGCCGGTCGGAGCCGGCCCCGGGTACCGGGTGCAAGTCGGGGAAGCCGATATGGACGGCTTCTATTATGCTTGCCTGGTCAAGCGCCCCTGACGTTGGAAATGAGCAACAGCCAGAGACCGTCACATCGCCGTGCGCAGCAATTCCTGCGGCGCGGAGTCGTGGTGCTGGTGTGCATTCTGGCAACGGCGGTTGCGGCGGCAGCCCCCGAAGGGATGAGCGTCGCGGTGCGCAGCGCATCGCTCAGCCTGGACCAGGACGTCTACGAACTTGACACGCGTATCGAACTCCGACTGCCCGACGAGGCGCTGCAGGCCATCGAGGCGGGTCTTACGATGCGGCTGGATTACGAGATCGTGCTCACGCGCGTCCGTAACTTCATGCTGGATGCGACCGTTGCCGAACTCGTCCAGAGGTACGAACTCAGTTATCACGCGCTCAGCCAGCGATACCTGGTACGAAAGCTGAACACCGGCGAGCAGCAGGACTTCGGCACGCTGCAGGCGGCGCTGGATCGAATCAGCGAGGTCCGCGGGCTGCCCGTGATGGACGCCGCGCTCGTCGAACCTGGCCGGCAGTACAACGTCGGGGTCCGGGCGCTGATCGACCTCAACACCGGTTCGGACGCGCTCAGGTGGATCCTGTTCTGGACCGACGACTGGAGCGTCAAGAGCGAGTGGTACGAATGGCCGCTTCGCCCCTGAAACGCGCATTTTCGGCGGGCCTGATCGGCCTTGGCGGCCTGCTGTGGCTCGCGGCGATCCTGTTCATGGCGCAGACGGCGCAGAATTCCGAACAGTTCAGCCGCCTGCATCCGTGGATTCTCGGAATCAACATCGCCGGCCTGGTGCTTCTGGTGGCACTGCTCGCGACCAAGCTCGCGCAGCTGGTGCGCGACTTCCGCGGCCACGTGATCGGGTCCCGGCTCAAGGCGCGCATGGTATGGACCTTCGGCGTACTCGCGACCCTGCCGATCCTGCTGGTGTACTTCTTCGCGGTGCAGTTCCTGAGCAAGGGCATCGACAGCTGGTTCAATGTCGAGATCCGGCAGAGCCTCGACGACGCGCTGGTGCTCAGTCGCTCGGCGCTCGAGACCCGGATGCGCGAGCACCTCAGCGACACCCAGATGGTGGCCGACGAGCTTGCGGCTTATGGGGGGCCCATGCCCGGTGTGCTCGAGACTTTCCGTCAGCAGGTCGGCGCGCTGGACATCGTGGTGGCAACCGATTCCGGGACGGTGATCGCGGTAGGCAAGGGCTTGTCGACGGAACTGGTCCCGGACGAGGTCGCGGGCGAAGTGCTGCTGCAGGTGAGGCAGGGCAGGCCATTCGTGAGCCTCGAACCACAGCCCGAAGGTGGCTACCTGGTGCGCACGGCCGTGCCGATGGGCAGCGCGGTGCCTGGCCGGCAACGGCTGGTGGTGCAGGCCATCTACCCGGTGGCGGAGCGGCTCGGCGCGCTGGCCGACACCGTGCAGGCGGCGTACAAGCAGTTCGGCGAGAAGGACTACATGCGCAGGCCGCTCAAGGCGAGCTTCATCCTGACGCTGACCGTGGTGCTGCTGCTGTCGCTGCTCGCAGCCTGGTACGGGGCGATCTTCACGGCGCAGAAGCTGGTGCAGCCGATCCAGGACCTTGTGAAGGGTACTCGCGCCGTTGCGGAGGGCGACCTCGACACGCGCCTGCCGCTCACCTCGCACGACGAGATGGGCTTCCTGGTGCATTCATTCAATGACATGACCAAGCGACTGCGCCGCGCGCGTGAGGACCAGGTGCGCGCGCAGCAGGCTGCCGAAACCGAGCGAGCCAACCTGGCCGTGATCCTCGCGCGCCTTTCCACCGGCGTGGTATCGCTGGAGCCAGACCTGAGGGTGCGCACGGCAAACCGCGCCGCCGGCATGATTCTCGGCGAAGACCTGGAACCCTGCGTCGGTCTTGCGCTGGCCGAACTCGGCGAAGCTGGTACAAGCGACGGCTTGTTGCGGCAGTTCGTGGAGTCCTGCCGCGCGCGGCTGGCCGCGGGTGACGTCGAGTGGCGAGAGCAGCTCACGTTCAAGGCAGGCACCGGTCGCCGGATCGTCATGTGCGCATGCACGCCGCTGCCCGCCGAAGGCGACCAGCCGGGCGGTTACGTGCTGGTGTTCGATGACATCACGACGATGCTGCAGGCGCAGCGCGAGGCCGCCTGGGGCGAAGTTGCGCGAAGGCTCGCGCACGAGATCAAGAATCCGCTGACGCCGATTCGCCTGTCGGCCGAGCGCATGCGGCTCAAGCTGATGCCGTCCATGAACGAGAAGGACGCGCAGTTGCTCGATCGTGGCACGGAGACGATCGTGCAGCAGGTCGAGGCGATGAAGGAAATGGTGAATGCTTTCAGCGAGTACGCTCGCGCGCCGCGATTCGAGATGGCCAACGTCAGCCTGAACAAGCTGGTCACCGAGGTGACCGACCTGTATCGCGCCCAGGTTGCCGGCAGGGGCGTCCGGTTGCGGGTCACCCTCGATCCGGCACTCACGACCCTGGTGGCCGACAGGGGTCGCCTGCGGCAGTTGCTCCACAACCTGCTCACGAATGCCGTCGAGGCGCTCGAGGGACACCCTGACGGCGAGGTGAGGCTCGAGACTCACCTGGCAGTCCGCGATGAAGTCGAGGTCGCCGAGTTCGTGGTCGAGGACAACGGCCCCGGGTTCCCCCGCGAGTTGATCGGCCAGGTCTTCGATCCCTATGTCACGACCAAGGCACGCGGCACAGGACTCGGCCTGGCCATCGTACGCAAGATTGTCGAGGAGCACGGTGGCACGATCGAGGCCGACAATCGCCATGAGGGCGGTGCGCGGGTGCGCGTCGGCCTGCCTGTCAATGAATCAACGCGTGGTGAGGCGACGCGCGAACAGCGCCGGCCCGAGCCAAGGAGAGAGACTGCATGACTAACGCGCGGATCCTGATCGTGGACGATGAGGCGGACATCCGCGAGCTGGTGCAGGAGATCCTCACCGAGGAAGGCTATAGCGTCGGAGTCGCGGGCACGGCTGCCGAGGCAAGGTCCGCCTGCGCCGCCCAGCAGCCGGATCTTGTGCTGCTCGACATCTGGATGCCGGACATGGACGGAATTACGCTGCTGCGCGAGTGGCAGCAGACGTTCGGTGCCGCGCTTCCGGTCGTGATGATGTCGGGCCATGGGACGGTGGAGACGGCCGTCGAGGCTACACGGCTCGGCGCGCTCGACTACGTCGAAAAGCCCCTGTCGCTGGCCAAGCTGCTGCGCACTGTCCGCAGCGCGCTCGAGGAAGGTGGCCGGCGCCGGCAGGCGGCACGCAACATCGTGCCGCCGCTGATCGCGCCGGCCGGACGCAGTCGCCTGATGCGCGAGCTGCGCGATCACGTGAAGCAGCTTGCGCCGCACGAAGCGCCGGTGCTGATCGTCGGCGAGCCCGGCACGGGGCGCGAGGCATTCGCCCGCTACATGCACTCACTCGGTCCACGTGCCGACCGCCCGTTCGTGACGGCCGTGGCCGGCGCGCTGAACGGCGACGGCGCCGAGGCGGCGCTCTACGGCTCGGAATCGGACGGTTTGGTTCGCAAGGGACTCCTGGAGCAGGCAGAACGCGGCGTGCTGTTTGTCAATGAACTCGGCGACCTCGGGCCGGCTGCGCAGCGATTGCTGTTCTCTGCCATCGACTCCGGCAGCTTCAATCGTGTAGGCGGCAGCACGCCGGTGCGCTTCGAGGCGCGCCTCATTTCGTCTGCCCAGCCGGGCTTCGAGTCGCAGGGTACGGAGCCGTTCCGAGTGGACCTGCTGTCGCACCTGAACGTGCTGGTGCTGCGGATTCCGCCACTGCGCGACTACGCGGAGGACGTGCCGGAACTGCTGCGCCATTATGTGGACAGGCTGGTCGACGACGATCGCCTCGGCTTCCGCCGCTTCAGCGTTGCGGCCCAGAACCGCCTGCGCAACTACCCGTGGCCGGGGAACATCCGCGAGCTGAAGAACCTCGTGCACCGCCTGCTGATCCAGGGCGGGCCGCCGGAAATCGGCCTCGGCGAAATCGAGCACGAGATCGCCTCGCAGATCACGGTCGACGAGCCGCTGGTCAAGCAGGACCTGCTGTCCATGCCGTTGCGCGAGGCGCGCGAGCACTTCGAGCGCGCGTACCTGACACAGCAACTGCAGTTGTGTGGCGGGAAGGTGGGGTTGCTTGCGAAACGGGTCGGCATGGAGCGCACGCACCTGTACAGGAAGCTGCGTTCGCTGGGCGTGGACTTCAGGCAGTCGGAGGAATAGCCAGGAGCAGGTTGCCGGGTCGCGCGCGGCTACTGCGCCGCGGCGACCATGTAGTCGACTGCGTTCATCACCGACTGGTCGGTGAAGTCGGCGCGACCGCCCTTCGCCGGCATGACTCCATTCTTGCCCTGGAAGCCCTGCAAGGCGTGCTGGTGAAGCGTGTCATTGCCCTGTGCGATGCGCGCCGCCCAGGCCGCCTTGTCGCCGAATTTCGGCGCGCCGGCGATGCCGGCCCCGTGGCAGGCCACGCAGGCCTGGTTGTACGCGGCCTCACCCTCGAGATCGACTGCAGCGACCGGAGCCGCCATGGGGGCCGCGAGCGCAGCGTTGTCCTGCCCGGCCACGGCATTGCGCGCCAACGGGCGGATCCTCGCCTCGACCTGTTGCTGGAAGACCGGGTCGTCCTGCCGGTTCGCCACCGAGGTATTGTCCGCGATGATGCGGGCCAAGACGACCAGCGCGATAGTGATACCGACGAGGATGCCGAGTATCAGCAGGAAGGTGTCGAAGAACTTGCGGTCGTGCGAAGCACTCACTGTGGATCCCCGGAAAAGGCGCCGAAAACGAGGCCGCGAAGTATACCTTGCGCGGCGCGGGCCCGCGCCACCACGAATCGGCCGCGCGCCGGTCCCAAGCCCATGATCCGGGGCGGTTTTCGGTGAGGCGATGGACGCCCTTTCCGCAGCCGGTCTATCATCCGCGCCCCGGATGCGCCCGTAGCTCAGCTGGATAGAGTACTGCCCTCCGAAGGCAGGGGTCACAGGTTCGAATCCTGTCGGGCGCGCCATCCAGGACCGCAGCCGGAATTCGCTATGCGGCTCCGGCTCCGCGGGGAAACCTCACCATCCGCGATGAATCCTCGTCCCACAGCTTGAGCCGGGCGCAGGCCAGGCTGCCCCGGAGGGTCAAGCGCGGCGCGGCACGCAGGCGCGGATCGGATTCGAAGCACTCGCGCAGCCGGTAATTTGGCACGCGGCTCGAAAGGTGGTGGATGTGGTGGTAGCCGATGTTGCCGGTGAACCAGTGCGCGACGCGTGGCAGGTCGTAGAACGAGCTTCCGGCCATCGCCGCCGCTTGCGCGTTCCATTGTCCCTGGCGTTCCCAGTACGTTCGCTCGAACTGGTGCTGGACGTAGAAGAGCCAGACGCCCGCCGCGCCGGCCACCACCATCAGCGACAGCTGCACGGACAGCACGGCCTTCCAGCCGAAGATCCAGCACAGCGCGACCGCGGCAACCACCAGCGCGAGGTTGTTCCACAGCGCGCTCGCCCACTCCCGTCGCCAGGCGAGCGGCAGGTCGAACGGCACGCGGTGCTTGATCAACATCTGGTACAGCGGACCGACGCAGAGCAGCACGGGCATGCTTCGGTAGAGGCGATAGGTGAGGCGCGAGGGTGCCGACAAGGCTCGGTACTCGCGCACGGTGAGCGTCTGGATGTCGCCGAGTCCGCGCCGGTCCAGGTTGCCGGACGTGCCGTGGTGGATCGCATGCGTCTTGCGCCAGTACGCGAACGGAAACAGCGTGATGAGCCCGAGTACTGCGCCCAGCGCCCGGTTCATCCGCGTGCCGGGCAGGAACGACCCGTGGCCGCAATCGTGCTGGATGATGAACAGTCGCACGTACAGGCCGGCGACCGGCAGGAGCAGCAGCATCGACCAGCCGCCGCTGGCGCCGAAGGTCGCGGCCATCAGTACCCAGAGTGCGACGAAGGGCGGCAGAGTGTTGGCTACCTGCCAGAGCGCCCTGCGGCGGTCCGGTACCGCAAACGGCACGACCAGCTGGCGCAGGGAATCGGCCGGCTGTGCGGAACGCGTTGAGTGCGTCAAATCGGGTCTCCCGTCCCGTGGAGACCCATGATACGCCGTCAGCCGGTCACGGACCGGACCAGGTAGCCGCCTGATTTCTCGTCCTTTTCCAGGTCGATCAGCTTCCTGGCCTGCGCTTCCTCGAGCAGCTGGCTGAAGCTGCGGAAGCCGTGATAGGTCTCGTTGAACCCGGGCCGCTGGCGCTTCAGGGCCTGCTTGATCATCGAGCCCCAGATCTTTTCGTCCTCCTCGCGGTCCTCGGCGAGCGCCTCGATCGTGGCGAGCACGAGGTCGAATGCTTCCTGCTTCCGCTCGTCTTCCGAACTCGCCGGGTTGGCGCGCGACGCGGGCGGTTCGGCGGCGCCGTGCGTATCTGTGCCCGTGGTCGCGTTCGCTCCGGTAGCAGGGCTGCTGGCCACCTGGCGCGGCGCCGCCTGCTTGGCCGGCGCCCTGCGGCGACGGCTGCGCTGCTCTTCCTTTCGCACCAGGTCGTCGTAGTAGATGAACTCGTCGCAGTTGGCGATCAGCAGGTCGGACGTCGAGCTCTTCACTCCCACGCCGATCACGATCTTGTTGTTCTCGCGCAGCTTGCTCACCAGCGGCGAGAAATCCGAATCACCACTGACCACTACGAAGGTGTCCACGTGCGCCTTCGTGTAGCAGAGGTCGAGCGCGTCGACGACCATGCGGATATCGGCGGAGTTCTTGCCGGACATGCGCACGTGCGGGATCTCGATAAGCTCGAACGAGGCCTCGTGCATCGGCGCCTTGAATTCCTTGTAGCGTTCCCAGTCGCAGTAGGCCTTCTTGACCACGATGCTGCCCTTGAGCAGCAGCTTCTCGAGCACCTTGCCGATGTCGAACTTCGCGTACTTCGCGTCGCGCACGCCGAGTGCGACGTTCTCGAAGTCGCAGAACACGGCCATGTTGTTGATTGAGGGCTTTGCCATGGTGCAATCCTACACCCGCGTCGCGACCAGCGCGGCTGCGGCAAACATCAGGGTCCCCGCCACCCGGTTGACCGTGCGCATCGCGCGTTCGTCGCCGAAGAACCGGCGGGCGCGGGCGGCGAGGAATGCATAGCCGGCGTTCACGCCGCCGATGATCACCACCAGCATCAAGGCGACCAGCGCCAGGTCCGCGAGCGTGAGACTGCTGAAATCCACCACGCCGGGCAGCAGCGCCGCATAGAAAAGGATGGCCTGCACGTGGCCCATCATCAGCAGCAGTCCCGCGCCATAATTGCGCCAGAAGTGCCCTTGGTGCGCCGCACGGCCCACCGACTGAATACGCGGCCTCGCCCGCCACAGGGCCAGGCCCTGCCATGCGAGGTAGGCTGCACCGACCCACCTGAGCACGGCGAAGAACTCGCCCATCGAATGTGAGGCTGCGGCCATGCCGGCTGCTGCCAGGGCAAGAAAGACCAGGTCGCCGGTGAGCACGCCTGCGGCAAGCGCCAGTGCCGGGCGCAGGCCGTCGGCGACGGCGCGTGCGACGATCGCCGTCGCAGCCGGGCCCGGCGTCACCGCCGCGACCAGCACGGTCGCGGAGATCGTCAGGAACGCGGTCGGCGACACGGGGCGCTTACAGCCAGCCCCTGCGGCGGAAATACAGGTAGGGCACGACAGCGGACACCACCATGGCGAAGAGCGCCAGCGGGTAGCCCCAGGGCTTGTCGAGCTCCGGCATGAAGTGGAAATTCATGCCGTAGACGCTCGCCACGAGCGTCGGCGGCATCATCATGACGGCGGCCACCGAGAAGATCTTGATGATGTTGTTCTGCTCGAGGTTGATCAGCCCGAGAACTGCGTCGAGCAGGAACTGGATCTTGTTGCCGAGGAAGGTCGCATGGTCCGACAGCGACTGCACGTCGCGCATCGTTGACTTGAACCGTCCGCGCTGGTCCTGCGACAGCGATACGCTCGACGCCTGCTGCACGTACATCAGCAGGCGCTGGAAGCTCACCAGGCTCTCTCGCGCCTTCGACACCAGGTCGCCGTTCGCGCCGATCTTCTCGATCATGGCCTGCAGGTCGCTGTTGCTGGGCGCCCCTTTCTGCGGTGGGCTACCGTTGCTGCGCCGGAATATCGTGTGCGAAACGCTGTCGAGCTCGGCCTGGATCCGTTCGAGCAGGTCGGCGATGCGCTCGACGAACGACTCCAGCAGCCCTGCGAGCAGTGTCGCGGACGACGTGCAGGCGGCGGGTGAGCGCTCCACGTAGTGCATGAAGCGTCGGACCGGCGTCGGGTCCACGTAGCGATTGGTGATCAGCCTGCCGTTGGCCAGGATGAAGGTGATCGCGCTCGACTCGGGCGTCAGCGAGTCGAGCTTGCTGCCGACGGTGGCCGTCATGTACAGGGCGTTGCCTTCCTCGTAGAGGCGGTTCGAGGTCTCGATCTCCTTCATTTCGTCGCGCGTCGGAACGTCGACCGTGAGCAGCGACTCGACAGCTCTCTCCTCCTCGGGCGTGGGCTCGAACAGGTCCGCCCACAGGAACTCGTCGGGGAACGGCGCCGGTGGCGCGTGTTCCACCCACGAGTATCCGGTGCCGGTCGGGATCAGGAGTCGGAGCATCGGGCGGGAACCTTCGGGTAGCGCGCCCTTTTAGCACAACGGGGTCGCGGGAGGCAGGCGGGTCGCGAAACGAAAAGGGCCGCGCGGCGACGCCGGGCGGCCCTTCGGGCAGCGTATTTCCAGGAGAGCCAGGTATTACTGCTTTGCCTTCGCAGCGAGCGCGTTCAGCACTTCGAACAGCGCGTCCTCGGAGCCGGCCATCGAGACGTCGGTGACGTATTTCCCGCCGACCACCCAGGTCGGCGTGGCGGTGATCTTGTAGCGCTTGTTCATTTCCTCCGCCTGGCGAAGCTTCGATTCGACCGCGAACGACGAGAACGCCTTCTGGAAATCGGCCTTCGACACGCCGTGCGACACGAAGAAAGCCTCGATCTTCTCGGGCGTGTCCATGCGGTTGCCCTTGACGTTTATCTCGCGAAAGATGTCGCCGTTCAGCTGCTTGAGCTTGCCCAGCAGCTCGGCCGTGTAGAACACGCGCGCATGGGTTTTCAGCAGCTCGTTCCAGGTCGCCGGCATCTGCACCGACTCGACGTAGGCCGGCTTGCCCTTGGAGTTCCAGGCCTCGACCTTGGGCTCGATCGCGAAACAGTGGGAGCACGCGTACCAGAAGACCTCGACGACCTGCACCTTGCCGGGTGCGACGTCGGTCAGCTGGGCGGGCTTCAGCAGCTTGTACTGCTGGCCTTCGGTGATTTCGATGGCCGAGGCGCCGCGCGCGGCGAGCAGCAGTATTCCGGCGGCAATCAGCGGCCGGGCGATACGGGCGATGTTGGTTTTCATGATTGGCTCAGACAGTGAAGGGCGCCGCTGGTTCACCGCAGGCCCTGGACATAGGAAGCCACCGCGTCGATTTCCTCGTCCGACAGTGCCGCCGCCATGTCGCGCATCATCTGGTTGGGATCGGTGTCACGCGTGCCGGCCTTGTATGCCCGGAGCTGGATGGCCACGTAGGTCGCCTGCTGTCCCTGGAGCGACGGGAAGGCGGCCGGCGCGTTGCCGCGGCCGGTCGGGCCGTGGCAGCCGGCGCAGGCCATGACCCTGCCCTCGACGTTGCCGGAGCGATAGACGCGTTGCCCGAGCTTGAGCTTCGAGGGGTCGGTCTCGCCGCCGCGAATCGTCTGCGACGAGAAGTACGCCGCGAGGTCGGCCATGTCCTGTTCGCTCAGGATGGCCGCCATCGGCGACATAAGCGGGTTCTGCCGCTTGCCGCCGTGGAACGCATTCAACTGCTTCAGGATGTATGTCTCGTGCTGGCCGGCGAGGTTGGGCCACTCGGGATTGACGCTGTTGCCGTCCATGCCGTGGCAGGCGCTGCAGGTTGCGGCCTTGGCCTGGCCGGCCTCCTTCGTACCCGCTGCAAACGAGGGCACCGTCCAGACCAGGGTGACCGCCAGCGTGAGGGCGGCGACGAGTTTCGCGGTCATTTAACCACTCCGAACCAGGGGCAAACGAGCCGCAAATTGTACACTACGGTCCCACCGGCGCACCGCAGCGGCTCTGCTCATGTCCACGTATCCCCTGGTCAGGTTCGTCACCAGCGCCGACAAGCTGGGACAGTTTCCGCCCGACACCGGGGCGGAAGTCTCGGTCGCGGGGCGGTCGAACGCCGGCAAGTCGAGTGCCATCAATTCGATCACTCGCCGCAAGGGCCTCGCGCGCACCAGCAAGGCGCCGGGCGCGACCCGCCTGATCAACTTCTTCGAACTCCAGCCCGGCCGCCGCCTGGTGGACCTGCCGGGCTACGGGTTCGCCGCCGTGCCGGGCGACATGCGCCGGCACTGGGGCCAGCTGGTGTCCGGTTATTTCCAGGGCCGTAAGTCGCTGCTTGGGTCCATCGTCGTGATGGACGTGCGCCACCCGTTGACGCAGAACGATTGCGACATGCTCGAACTCGCGATTTCGAGGAAGGTGCCGGTGCACATACTGCTCACCAAGGCCGACAAGCTTGGCCGTGGGGCGGCGCGACAGGCACTGTCTGGTGTGCGCCGCGAGGTGGGTGAAGGCGTCGGCGTCCAGCTCTTCTCGTCGCTCAGTGGCGACGGGGTGGACGAGGCGCGGCGAGCGCTCGAACGCATGCTAGACGGCCGGGCGGCGGCACAGGGGGCACAAAAAGAAACCCCGGTTGGACCAGCGGATCCAACCGGGGAAGTTGACCCGGCATTGGGGGATTGACCGGGCGGGTGCAGCGCCCAGGGAGGTAGGCGGGGCACCGAGCGTCACAATGTCGCTCAAGGATAAAGACCGGCCCGGATGGCCAAAGTTCACGGCCCGAGCAACAAAAAATCTCGCCTCGCAACTGACTGTTTTTAAAATAAAAACGGGCCCACCCGCAAGGGTGGGCCCGTCCTGTCACGCCGCCCGGGGCGACGCGGCAATCAAGCTCGGATCAGAAGTTGTAGAGGACCGAGAACTGGATGTTGTTCCAGTTGCCCGAACCCGTGTCGTCGTTGCCGAGGCTGGGCATGGCCTGCCACTCGAGGCGGGCGGTCCAGGTGTCCATGAAGTTGTAGTCCGTGCCGACGCCGCCGATGAACTGCGTCGAGCTGTCGGAAGCGTGGGCCCTGGCGCAGGTGTTCGGTCCGCAGAGCAGATCGCCGTTTGCGGAGTCGACGAGCTTCGCGGTGGCCTTTACGTCACCAATGAACACGCCGAGGCGACCGAACACCGACCAGCTGTCGTCGATGGGCCAGATGCCGAGCGCCGACACCGGCCAGCCCTTTGCATCCCACTGAACCTTGGCGCTGCCAGTGTCGGTCGCCGCGCCAGCGCATTCCAGGGCAACGCAGTCCAGCGTCGCGCGGTAGTTGGCGTTGCCCAGGTCGATGTAGGAAATCTCGGTGGCGAAGTACTTCATCCACTTGTAGCCGACGGTCAGGCTGTAGGGCGCCGAGCCCTGGCTGACGCTCGACTTGCTGACGTCGTAATACGGGTTCACGAAACCGTTGATGTTGTTCGTCAACTTGTTTTCGTTGACGTTGATCTTGCCGTAGCCGATGCCCGCGCCGACGTAGAAGCCACTGTCGGCCGCGACGGCCGAGCCGGCGGCCAGCGTCATCGCAGCAATAAGAGCAATCTTGGTTTTCATTTGTAACGTCCTTGAGGTAGGTGACTGATGTCTCTGCAGCTTCGGCGGGGGACGCCTAAGCAGGTCAGTGGGTAAATGCTACACCGCAGCAATGCAAAAAAGCAACTCGTGGAAAATCTGGTTACCGCACTATTCCCGGCTAATAGAGACAGCTTAGTTCAATTAAAGTTTCGTGGTTGTGAAAATACAACGACAAATTTGTGACAACCGCCTCGAAAGTTCTGTGCATTCGGGGCCATCACCGCAGTGACAGCGGCCGGAGAGTCGCACACTACAAAAGCGACGAGCCCACCCTCCGAGGGGGGTGGGCCCGTATCCGCGCCGCCGCGCGGTGAGTATGGCCGGCGAACTACCCTCAGAACCGGTAGAGCAGCGAGAACTGGAGTCCGTTCCAGTCCCCGGAGCCGGTGTCGCTGCTTCCCAGGCTCGGGATGGCCAGCCATTCGAAGCGGGCGGCCCAGTTGGTCGAGAACCTGGCGTCCACGCCCACCCCGTAGAGGAACTCGGTCGAGTTCCCGCTGGTGTGGTCCTTGCCAATGGCGCCGTCGCTGGAAACCCGAAGGTCCGCCTTGACGTCGCCGATGAAGGCGCCGACCCGGCCGAAGACCTCCCAGCTGTCGCCGATGGGCCAGATGCCCAGTGCGCTCACCGGCCAGCCTGTCGCATGCCAGTCGATCTTGCCGTTCACGGCAACGGCCACGTAGTCGTTGATGTCAGGGTCGAAGACCAGCGTGCTGCCGGTGCCTTTGTAGGACGCAGTGCCGGTGTCGAGGTATCCGGCCTCGACCGCAAGGTACTTGATGAACCGGTAGCCGGCGAAAGCGCTCCACATCACGGCGCTCTCATCCGTCCTGGCCGACCAGGTTTCGAGCGGAAGACCAAGGTAATCGAACGCGTAAATGAACGAGTCGGTCGCCTTCGACTTCGGTATCGACGCCTGGCCGACACCAACGCCGGCGCCGGCATAGAAACCATCGTCTGCCGCATATGCCGGCGATGCCACGAGGGCGATCGCTGCCACGGCTGCATGCATGAGTTTCATAGAGCCCCCTTGCCGAAACGTTGGGGCGGCAACGCATCGAGACGCAGACTCGCACCACGACGTGCCGCGATTCCTGTCAGAACCAGATGATGCTAGGCCCCGCCCCTCCCGGCAGGCAAGTCGGGCAAATGCTCATGCCGAATGCCGCAGGGCCGGACGCGGCAGCGGGCCAGTTGGCCCGCTTGGCCCGGGGGCCGCAGCGGGTCCTGGCCTCAGTGCGCTTCGTCCCAGTTCGAGCCGCGACCGACCTCGACCTTCAGCGGTACCTTGAGGTTCGCTGCCGCTGACATGCGCTCGCGCAGGCCATTTTCCACCCGAGCGACGTCATTCCGGGCGACCTCGAGTACCAGTTCGTCGTGCACCTGCATCACCAGCCGGGCCGTCGGGTCGCCCCGCAGCCAGTCGTGCACGTCGATCATCGCGCGCTTGATGATGTCGGCGGCCGTTCCCTGCATCGGCGCGTTGATGGCGCTGCGCTCGGCGTACTGCCGGAGCTGCTGGTTCTTCGAGCGGATCTCCCGCAGGTACAGGCGCCGGCCGGCGACGGTCTCAACGTAGCCCTGCTCGCGGGCGATCGCGCGGGTCTCGTCCATGTAGCGCTTCACGCCCGGGTAGCGGTGGAAATAGAGGTCCACGTACTGCTGCGCGGCCCCGCGCTCTATGCCGAGCTGGCGGGCGAGCCCGAATGCGGACATGCCGTAGATCAGGCCGAAGTTGATGGCCTTGGCGGCGCGGCGCTGGTCGGGCGTGACTTCGTCTGCCGCGACGCCGAAGACCTCGGCGGCCGTGGCCTGGTGAATGTCGCGGTCCTCGGCGAACGCCTTCAGCAGGCCCTCGTCGCCGGAGAGGTGCGCCATGATTCGCAGCTCGATCTGCGAATAGTCGGCGGCAACCAGCACATGGCCGGGCGGCGCCACGAACGCCTGCCGGATCCGGCGTCCCTCCGGCGTGCGGATGGGAATGTTCTGCAGGTTCGGGTCGGTCGAGGACAGTCGTCCGGTCGCGGCGACCGCCTGGTGATACGAGGTGTGCACGCGCCCGGTGCGCGGGTCCACCTGGCCCGGCAGCTTGTCGGTGTAGGTGGAGCGCAGCTTCGCCATGCCGCGGTAGTCGAGCACGATGCGCGGAAGTTCGTACTCGTCGGCCAGTTCCTCGAGCACGTCCTCCGCGGTTGAAGGCTGGCCCTTCGCTGTCTTGCGGCGCGCCGGCAGGCCGAGCTTGCCGAACAGCACTTCCTGCAACTGCTTCGGCGAATCGACGTTGAACGGTCCTCCCGCTGCCGCGTGAGCCCTGGCCTGGAGCTCGAGCAGCTTCTTCGACAGTTCGTGGCTCTGCTGCTTGAGCATCGCGGTGTCGATCAGCACGCCGGTGTGTTCCATGTCGAGCAGCACCGGCACCAGCGGCTGCTCGATCTCCTCGTAGACCCTGCGCAGCGAGGGAATCGCTTCAATTCGCGGCCACAGCGCCTGGTGTAGCCGCAGCGTGACGTCGGCATCCTCCGCGGAATACTCACCCGCGGTCTCGACCGGCACTTCGGCGAACGGCAGCTGCTTCGCGCCTTTGCCCGCGACGTCCTCGTAGCTGATGGTCTCGATGCCGAGGTAGTGCCGGGCCACTGAGTCCATGTCGTGCCGGGTCGCGGTGCTGTCGAGCACGTATGACTCGAGCATCGAGTCGTACTTCATTCCCCGCAGCTCGATGCCGTGGTTGCGCAGTACGTGGGCGTCGTACTTGAGATGGTGGCCGAGCTTCGCGCGCTCGGGGTCCTCGAGCAGGGGCTTCAGTCGACCGAGCACCTCGCTGCGATCGAGCTGGTCCGGCGTACCGGGGCTCGTGTGGGCGAGTGGCACATAAGCGGCGCGACCGGGCTCCACGCAGAACGAGACGCCGACGATCTCCGCCTGCATGTAGTCAAGCGAAGTAGTCTCCGTGTCGAATGCGACCAGTTCCGCCGCCTCGAGCTGCCGCATCCAGCGCTCGAAGGCCGCCTGGTCGAGGATCAGCTCGTACTCGCGGCGGCCGGGACCGGTCGGCGGATGGGCATCCTCTCCGGTCGCGCGCCGGTACGGCGACAGGCTCTCGCCAGTCTCGGCCGCAGCATGCGCCCGCGCGGCAGACAATTCCGAGTCAGGCGCGCCGACAGCCTGGCCGCCGGATAGTTGCTTCAGCAGCGACCTGAGTTCGAGGCGCGAGTACAGCTCGCGCAGCTTCTCGACGTCCGGCGCCGCGCGCACGAGGTCGCGATGCGAAAGCGGGAGATCGAGATCGCAGTCGATCGTGGCGAGCTTCCGCGACAGCGCGAGATCGTCGGTGTGGGCGCGCAGGCTCTCGCCCACCTTGCCGGCGATATCGTCCTGGTGCGCGAGCAGGTTTTCCGCCGTCGTGTATTCGTTCAGCCACTTCGCGGCCGTCTTCGGGCCCACCTTCGGTACGCCCGGAATGTTGTCCGAGGCGTCGCCCATCAGTGCGAGGTAGTCCACGATCTGCTCGGGGTACACGTCGAACTTGACCTTGACACCCTCCCGGTCGAGCGACGAGCCGGTCATGGTGTTCACCAGCCTGATGCGCCCATCGACCAGCTGCGCCATGTCCTTGTCGCCGGTGGAGATCACTACGTCGATACCTTCGCCGGCCGCACGCCGCGCCAGCGTACCGATCACGTCGTCGGCCTCTACACCCTCGATGCGCAGCAGCGGCAGGCCGAGAGCCTGCACCGCCTCGATCAATGGCGCGACCTGCGAGCGCAGGTCGTCAGGCATCGGTGCACGCTGCGCCTTGTACTCGGCGAACAGTTCGTCGCGGAACGTTCGGCCGGGCGCGTCGAAGACCACGCCGACCAGTGCCGGCGAGTACTCCTTCTCGAGCTTCGCCAGCATGTTCAGCACGCCGAGCACTGCTCCGGTCGGCTCGCCCTTCGAATTGGAGAGCGGCGGCAACGCGTGGAAGGCCCGGTACAGGTACGAGGAGCCGTCCACCAGCACCAGCGTGGGAGTTTCAGCCACCTGTCGACGATCCCTCGGGCTTCGATGCGGGCGGCGTCGCAGGCACCGACCCTGGTGATGCGGCCGGTGCCGGCTTCCTGGCGTCGTCGTCCTCGGGTGCGGGCGGCGCCGGCGAAACCGGGGCGGCCATCGGGTCCTGCGCGCCGCTTCGCCGCTGCACCGGGCGACGCACTGGCCGGGGCGGCCTGCGGGGGCGTGGCCGGCGCTGCCGGTCGAATGACCACCGGGCCGGTCTTCTCGGGCAGTGTCAGCGGGCCCTTGTAGCCGCATCCGGCAGCGAGCGCTCCGAGGCTGGCCACGGCTGCAGCGGCTGCGACGAAATTCCGGGTAGTCACGGGCGCGCTCCGCCGGCCATCGCCTGCGCCGCGCCTTCCAGCACCATGACCGTCAGGCGCGAAATGCATACCAGCCGCTGCTTGTCGTCCTCGCTGCGGATTTCCCAGACCTGTGAACGCGACCCGAGGTGGATCGGGCGAGCCGTTCCCGTTACCAGCCCAGCGCGCGCCGACCGGATGTGGTTCGAGTTGATCTCGAGTCCGACGCAGTAGAAACGGTTCATGTCCACGCAGTGGGTCGCTGCAACGCTGCCAAGGGTCTCCGCCAGCGCAGCGGAGGCGCCGCCGTGCAGCAGGCCGAAGGGCTGGATCGTGCGTGAATCCACGGGCAGCGTGCCGCGCAGGAAGTCGGGCCCGATCTCCGTGAAACGCAGGTCGAGGTGTTCGACCATGCTGCCGCGCGAGTAGCCCTGGATTTCGTCCAGCGTAAAAGGCTTGAACCAGATGCTCATTCCGGGGTCGTCCAGGTCGGGCCCGGCTCAGGCCGGGCGGGTCGGGAAGCCATTCAACCGCAATTGTACCCGCCGGCCCAGCCCAGCCCTCGAGGTCCTTGCCGATGGCGGCGGAAGCCACGACAGGGCAGAATTGCTGCACAGCAAAATCAATGACTGGAGCGCCCAGATGGCCGACTACCTCGCCCCCCTGAAGCAGATGAGATTCACGATCGAGCACCTGGCGGACTTCGCCGAGGTGGGCGCGCTGCCCGATTTCCAGTCGGTGGACGGCGACATGGTCGAGGCGGTGCTCGAAGAGGCGGCGAAATTTGCCACTGGAGTGCTGGCACCGACCAATGTGATCGGTGACCGGCAGGGCGTGAAAGTCGTCGGCGACGGTGTCGAGGTGCCGGCGGAGTTCACCGACGCCTACGCCAGGTTCTGCGAGGGAGGCTGGCCTGGCATCGCGAGCAACCCTGAATTCGGCGGCCAGGGCCTGCCGAAGACGCTGGCGGTTGCCTGCGACGAGATGTGGGCGGCGTCGAACGTGGCGTTCGCGCTGTGCCCGGAACTTTCGCAGGGCGCAATCCTGGCCATGGATCGCCACGGTACCGAGGAACTCAAGGCGCAGTTCCTGGAAAAACTGGTGTCCGGCCAATGGTCCGGCTCGATGTGCCTGACCGAGGCGCAGGCGGGATCCGACCTGTCGAGCCTCACGACCCGCGCCGAGCCGAAGGGCGACCGATACCTGATCGCCGGCCAGAAGATCTTCATCACCTGGGGCGACCATGCCATGGCGGAGAACATCGTGCACCTGGTGCTCGCGCGCCTGCCGGACGCGCCCCCAGGGACCAAGGGCATATCGCTGTTCCTGGTGCCCAAGTACAAGGTGAACGACGACGGCAGCATTGGTGAGCGCAACGACAACTACTGCGTCTCGGTCGAGCACAAGATGGGCATCCACGCGAGCCCCACCTGCGTACTGTCCTTCGGTGACAAGGGCGGCGCCGAGGGCTTCCTGGTCGGCAAGCCGAACGAGGGCCTGGCGGCGATGTTCACGATGATGAACTACATGCGGCTGGGCGTCGGCATCCAGGGCGTCGGACTCGCGGACCGCTCCTACCAGGCGGCCGTGGCCTGGGCCCGGGACCGCACGCAGGGTCGCGCGCCGGGCGAGAAGGGCAAGGTCGCGATCATCCGTCACCCCGACGTGCGTCGCATGCTGCTCGCGATGCGCGCGCTTACGCAGGCGAGCCGTGCCATCTGCTACTACACCGCCTCCTGCCTGGACCGCGCGGCACACGGTGCCGACCCCGAGGCCGCCGCGATGTACGACGCGCGCGCCGACCTGCTTACGCCGATCGCCAAGGCCTGGACCACCGAAGCCTCGCTCGAGGTCACTTCGCACGGCATCCAGGTCCACGGCGGAATGGGCTACGTCGAGGAGACGGGCGTCGCCCAGTTCTACCGGGACGCGCGCATCGCGCCGATCTACGAGGGCACGAACGGGATCCAGGCCATCGACCTCGTCGGCCGCAAGCTGCTGCGCGACGGCGGCGCAACGGTGTCTGCGTTCGTCTCCGACATGCGGACGGTCGACGCCCCGCTCGCGAACGCTGGCGAGGAATTCGCGGTCGTGCGCAGCGCGCTGGCGCGCGCGCTCGACGAACTCGTCGAGAGCTCGACGTACATTCTCACCGGCGCGAAGCGTGACCCGGAACTCGTGAGCGCAGTTGCGTTCAACTACCTGATGCTGCTCGGCACGGTCATCGGCGGGTGGCAGCTCGCGCGCGGCGCGCTGGTCGCCGAAGGCGGGCTGGCGACTGGTGGCGACAAGGCTTTCCTCGTCGCGCAGGTGGTGATGGCACGGTTCTATGCCGAGCAGGTCCTGCCGCGTTGCACCGGCTATGCCGCGGCCATTCGCGCAGGCAGTGGATCGACGATGGCGCTCGCAGCGGACGCGTTCTGACAGGTCGATGACCGGCCGCGCCCAGGACCCAGCGAGCGCGCCTCCGGGCGCCGGGGGCACGTGGATGTGTCTCGACGAATGCCTGGACCGAGCGCCGGCCGGACTGCATCCCTGGCTTGCCGAGCCCGGGCTGCTGACGGCGCGGGTACGACATGCCTGCGGACACGCCGCTCGGTTTCGACTGCTGCGCGTCGAGCGTTCGCCGCTTTCCGCCACGCTCGCGCGTCGGATGGGCGTTGCCGACACCGACTGCGTCGTACGCGAAATCGAGTTCGCCTGTGGCGACACGCGCTGGATCTTCGCGCAGTCCCTGTTTCCGGACTCTACCGTCCGCCAGCACCCGTGGCTCGCGGAACTCGGCAACGTCGCGCTCGGCGAGTCGCTGCTCGGCCAGGAGGACGTGAGTCGCCAGCCGCTGGAGTACCGCGAGATCGCGATGGATGAAGATCTCGCCGTCGCGGCCGGCGGCCTCGATTGCCCGGCGTGGGCGCGCCGTGCCGTTTACCGGCTGTCCATGGCGCCGATCCTGGTCCAGGAGGTGTTCCTGCCAGCACTGGTTCACGACGGCCGGATGCGGAGCCGGCCGGGGAGTACTGCATGAAATACGAATTCGCACCGTCGATGGCGCCGACCGTCGAGATCGATGGAACGGATACCCGCTTCCCCGTGCACCGGATCTACTGCGTCGGGCGCAACTATGCCGCCCACGCGCGCGAGATGGGCATGGACCCGGAGCGCGAGCCGCCGTTCTTCTTCTCCAAGCCGGCAGACGCAGTTACCGCGAACGGAGCCTCTGTTCCGTACCCGCCGCGCACCTCCAACCTGCACCACGAGATCGAACTCGTCGTCGCGATTGGCGAGGGTGGCCGCGACATCCCGGTCGCAAACGCACTGGCGCACGTGTTCGGCTACGCGGTCGGCAACGACCTCACTCGGCGGGACCTGCAGTTCGCTGCCCGCGAGAAAGGCCAGCCCTGGGACGTCTCAAAGGGATTCGACCACTCGGCGCCGGTGAGCGCGATACGTCGCGTCGCTGACGTCGGGCACCTGTCGCGCGGAGCGATCTGGATCGAGGTGAATGGCGAATCGCGGCAGCGCGCCGACCTCTGCGAAATGATCTGGAACGTGCCGGAGATCGTGAGCGAGCTCTCCGCGCTGTTCGAATTGAAGCCCGGCGACCTGGTCTTCACCGGGACACCGGCGGGCGTGGGTCCGGTGGTGCGCGGCGACAGCCTTGTTGGCGGCATCGAAGGACTCGATACGCTGCGCACGACCATTGTCTGACCGCGCGGAGGCATGCATGGCCCTGAAGCTCTACACGTACTGGCGCAGTTCGGCTGCATTTCGCGTGCGCATCGCGCTCAACCTGAAGGGACTGGCCTACGAGTCGGTGCCGAAGCACCTGCTTCGTGGCGGCGGTGAACAGCACGCACCTGACTACCTGGCGTTGAACCCGCAGGGCCTGGTTCCGGCACTCGATCACGATGGCCGGCTAATTGCTCAGTCGTTCGCGATCTGCGAGTACCTGGAGGAGATCCATCCCGATCCGCGCCTGCTTCCCGGCAACGCTGCCGAGCGGGCGCAGATCCGTGCGATGGCGCTCGCGGTTGCCTGCGACATTCATCCGCTCAATAACCTGCGCGTGCTGCAGTACCTGCGCGGCGAGTTGAGCCAGCCCGACGAGGCGGTGAACCGCTGGGCGCAGCACTGGATCGCCGGCGGATTCCAGGCGCTTGAGCAGTTGATTGGTCGGTACTCCACGGATGGCCGCCATTGCCACGGATCCGCCGTCACGCTGGCCGACGTGTTCCTGCTGCCGCAGGTGTTCAATGCAAGGCGCGTGCAGCTCGACCTCGAGCCTTACCCGCGCCTTGCCGCGGTTGCCGCGCATCTCGAGGCGAGCCCTGCGTTCGCGGCCGCGAGGCCCGATGTACAGCCTGACGCGGAGTGAATGTGGACCCGAATTGATTCGCGCGACTGGACGGCTCTGACTTCCGGCTCGGGGCAAGTGTCCGGCGAGACCAGCAAACGGAATACTAGGTTCCGCTCTTGAAGCCCAGTTCCTGGATCAAAGCGTCGTAGCGCGGGTCGGAGCGAAGCCCGTCGATCATCGGGTCGACGTACACCTGGCCCATCAAGCCCGGATCGTGGATGCGCCGCCCGACCGCAAACCACCGGAAGGCTTCGTCGTGGTCGCCCAGCAACGCGTTCACCTGCGCGAACTGGTATGAAGCGGCATCGCCGCTGTCCTTATGCAGGGCAAGGATTTCCGATCGGGCGAGGTCCGTCTTGCCCATCCGGGCGTAGGCGAGCCCGCGGCAGGTCATTCGTTGCCAGCCGATGCTTTCCTGGTTGCATGCGGCCAGCGCCTCGTCGTTGCGGCCTTGCATGAGCAGGACCAGTCCGAGGTAGTAGTGATTTCCCGGACGGCTCGGCGCCAGCGACATCGCATGGCGCACCGCACGCTCCGAATCCTCGTACTGGTGTGCAAAATACAGCACGTTCGAGAGGCCGACATAAGCGCTGGGAGCAATCGGATCAAGCTCGACGGTCTTCCGTGCAGCAGCAATGGCTCGTTCGCGCCCGCCGAGGCTCGCCGCAAGGCCGGAATAGTAGAACTGCGCGTCGTAGCTGCCGGGGCTCAGCTCGAGCGCACGCTCGGCGGATGCAGTCGCCGCCTGCAGGTCGGCGTCCACGTTCAACTGGATGAACGACAGCACGAGCAGCGCCTCGGGCAGGTCAGGCACGAGCGCGAGCGCACGCTCGGCGTTCTGCCGGGCGTCCCGAAAGCCGCTATCGAAAGGAAGGTAGGCGTTGGACGCCGACGTCGCGAGGGCGTCAGCCTTGCCCGCGTAGGCGCGCGCGTAAGCGGGATCGAGCCGGATCGCTTCGTCGAACGCCGCAAGCGCTTCGCGAAGCGTGGCTTCCCCTTCGCCCTCGTGCCGGGCGGCCCGTCCACGCAGGTACGCTTCATACGCTGCGGGCACGTGCGTACCGCCGGACTCCGTCGCGGCCGAAGGCTTCAGCAGCCGCAGCTTCAGCGCGTCCACCACCTCGTTGGAGATTTCGTCCTGCACCGCGAAGATGTCGTCCAGGTTGCGGTCGTAGGTCTGCGACCAGAGATGCGAACTGTCGGACGACCGGATCAGCTGCGTGGTGATGCGCACGCGGTTGCCGGACTTTCGCACGCTGCCTTCGAGCACGTTGTCCACGTTCAGGTCGCGCGCGACATCGGCGATCTTGACCTCCTTGCCCTTGTACGAGAACGACGAAGTGCGCGCGATTACGCGCAGGCCCGGCACGTTGGCCAGCACGTTCAACAGTTCCTCGGTCAGGCCGTCGGAGAAGTACTCGTTTGACTTGTCCTCGCTCATGTTGACGAATGGCAGAACGGCGATCGATGCCTCGGCCGCATGCTGCGGCGCGACAGCGGTCGCGTCTTCTTTGCCAGCAGCCGGCGCGGTTGCTTCCGCGCCGCTAGCTCCGGGCGCCGTCGACGAGCCGCGTGGGATGAGCCGGTCGACGACGACGAGCCCAATGGCCACCACCAGCAGCACCGCGATCAATGCATTCAGCTTGCCCGCGGTCTGGTGCGTGACCGAGTCCCCGGGCTCGACCTCGCGCTCACGTTTCAGGCCATCGGGCGTGAGTTCGTAGACCCAGGCGAACACCAGCGCCATCGGGAAGCCTAGCAGCAGCATTCCGAGCAGCAGCTTGAGGCCCCAGGGCGGGACACCGAGCGCGCCGAACAGCAGGTCGCCGACCTGCAGCAGGACCCAGGCGGCGACCGCGTAGAACATCGCGACGCGAAAGACGTTACGGCGCCTGAGTTCTGCGAACAGCGACATGTGCATCCCGGATGACGGCAATCGTCCGCAAGGATGACCGCGCCGGCGCGAATGTCAACGCCGCGCGGGGCTCGGGCCCGCAGGCCCCGCGATGCTACCGGTCGACGCTGTTACCGGTCGAGCTGCGCCAGCGCCATGCGCATCGGTGCATCGGACACCCTGACCCACCCTTCGAACGGACTGTCCAGCTCGAGGACGAGGAATATCGCCAGCGTGGCACACGCGGCAAACGTGAACAGCGCCGACATCATCAGTGCGTGGCGCGGAGCGAAGAGTCCCCAGCCGAAGAAGATGACACACAGCCAGAATACCAGCACCGCGAGCAAAGGAGTCGAGATGGTGCTTGCATGCTGCAGGACGAGATACCAACGCTCCGCGCCCGCATCGTACGCGAGGTCGAGCGCCCTCGATCGCAGCTCGCGCTGCTCGTCGGTCCCGGCGGAGAGACGCCGGATGCCCGCCTGGACTTCATCCTGCCTGGATGCGGCATTCGGATGGATCATTGACTCGCGCTTCGCCGGGTCGGGGGAAAAGATGAAGTCCACCGTGGCGCCGAAATTCTTTGCAAGGAGCCCTCGGACCTCGTTGGCCTCGGGCCCGTACTGATAGAGGAGATGATCGAGCTGCAGGACCTTGACGGTCACGGTCGTCAGCTCGTTGCTGACGGTGTTGAACGACGCGCTGGCGGACGAGACGAGCAGTCCCATCACCAGCGCGGCGAGCGTGCCGATGAGGCTGAGGCCAAGCTTGACGATATCCTTGGCGTCGTCGCCCACGTGATGAGCGGGCAGGAGCTTGCGCAGCCAGAGCCCCGCCAACGCACTGCCGAAGATGCACGCGACGACGATCAGGCCGATTTCCCTGGGGGTCATGCTGCAAACCTGTCCAGATGAACGCCCTGCACGTGACCTCGCTACGGCTGCCGCGCGTCAAGTCTCCGCGGAGGATAGTGCCTGAGTTGCCTCACCCCGGTCACTCCCCGCGCAGCCTGGAGCCGATCCGCCGGTAGGCCTCGCGGAACGGTATCCCTTCCTTTGCCACCAGCTCGTTCGCCTCCGCGGCCGCGTGGATGTCTGGATCCAGTCGGATCCGGTCCGGCTGGAAGCGAAGCTGCGGGATGGCTGCTGCCATGATGTCGAGCGTCTCGTGGCAGATATCGAGCGAGCGGAACAGTGGCGCCTTTATGAGCTGGAGGTCACGCTGGTAGCCCGACGGCAGCTTGGCGGTGATGCCGAGCACCTCGACGAGGCAGGCGTGGGCCGTTGCGGTCCGGCCGCGCACCAGTTCAAACACGTCCGGGTTGCGCTTCTGCGGCATGATCGAGGAGCCGGTCGTGAACGCATCCGGGAGCGCGACGAAGCCGAATTCGCGCGTGTAGAAAAGCAGCAGGTCCGACGCAAGGCGTCCGAGGTCCTGCATGAGCAGTGTCACCTGGAACAGCACCTCTGCCTCGGCCTTGCCGCGCGAGAGCTGGACGGCAGTCACGGGCTCATGCGTCACCGGAAATCCGAGCCGGGTCGTGGTAGCCGCGCGGCCCAGCGGCAGGTTCGGGGTGCCGTAGCCAGCGGCCGACCCGAGCGGGTTCTTCAGGATCCGTCGGTGCGCGTGGCGCAGCCCGTCGGCGTCGTCCTGGATCTCGGCGGCGAACCCGCGGGCCCAGAGTGCGACCGAGCTCGGCATCGCCTGCTGCATGTGCGTGTAGCCCGGGAGCACGATGTTGCCCTGTTCGCTGGCCAGCGACTCGAGCGACGCGGCGACCCGATGCGCGTCTTCCACCAGCGATTCGACTGCGTCGCGCAGGTAGAGCCTGAGCGCCGTTAGCACCTGGTCGTTGCGCGAGCGGCCCGCGTGCAGACGCGCGCCCGCCTCGCCGATGCGCCGGGTGAGCAGGGTCTCGAGCGCCGTCTGGCCATCCTCGAGCTCGAGCGTAACGGTCCACTCGCCCTGCGCGTGCGCCGCGCCGATGGCAGTGAGTCCGTCGCGGATCGCCGCGAGCGACGCATCGTCGAGCAGGCCGCAGTCGTGCAGCGCCTCCGCGTGCGCGATCGATGCCTGCACGTCGTAGGCGACCAGCCGGTTGTCTAGCGCGTGGTCCTCGCCCGCCGTGTAACGCAGCACCCGCTCGTCGAGTGGACCGCCCTTGTCCCAGAGCCTGGTCATCAGCCCGCTCCCTGCTCCGCGGGGGACAGCGCCTTGGTGTCCGCGACTACCAGCGTGCCGGTGCCCTCGTTGGTGAAGATCTCCGCGAGCAGGGCGTCCGGTGCGGCATACGAGATCACGTGAACGCGACGCACGCCGCCGCGGATTGCGCTCTCTATCGCGCTCGATTTCGGCAGCATGCCGTCTGCGAGCGCCCCTTCCTCGCGCAAGCGCCGCAGACCTGCCACGTCCGTGTAGGAAATCAGCGATTGCGGATCGTCGAGCCGCTCGAGGATGCCGGGTGCGCCGGTGCAGAGGATGAGCTTCTCGGCGTCCATCGCACCGCCGATCGCGGCAGCCACGGTGTCGGCATTGATGTTGAGCAGGTGACCCGTGGCGTCGCATGAGAGCGGGCTCACGACCGGCAGGAACCCCGAATCCAGCAGCCGCGTGATTACCGAGCCGTCCACGCTGTCGATGTCGCCGACCATGCCGTAGTCGACCACCTCGCCGCTGGCGAGCGTCACGGGCGCGCGCTTGTGCGCCTTGACAAGTCCGGCGTCCACGCCGGAGAGGCCGATCGCGTCTATGCCGAACTCGCGGCACAGGCCGAGCAGGCGGGTGTTGATGAGTCCGTTCAGCACCATGCACGCGACGTCGATCGCGCCGCCGTCAGTGACGCGGCGCCCCTGCACCATGCGCGTCTCGACGCCGAGCTTCTTCGTGAGCGTGTCGAGCTGCGGGCCGCCGCCGTGCACCAGCACCACGCGGATTCCGAGGTGGTGCAGGATCGCGACCTGCTCCATGAAGCTGCGCATGGCTGCGCCGTCGCGGAATGCGCCGCCGCCGGTCTTGATGACGAAGACCTTGCCCTTGTACATGTGGATGTACGGCGCTGCGCCGCGCAGCGCGCGCACGGTCACGGCCTGTTCGCCCTTGTGTCCGATCATTCCGAATACCCCTTGAGCAACCTGTAAAGCACCGCCATCTGCACAGTCATGCGGTTGGCGGCTTCCATGACCACGCGGCTGCGTGGCCCGTCGAGGACCTCGTCCGCGACGGCGACGTTACGCCGCACGGGCAGGCAATGCATGAAGTGGCAGTTTGCGCGCGCGGGCCCGAACCAGTCCTCGCGGACCTGCCATCCCGATAGAGGCTCGCGCCGCCGTGCCTCGGACTCGGCATCGCCGTAGCAGGCGGCCGATCCCCATTCCTTGGCGTAGAGCACGCTGGCGCCGGCCAGCGCGGCATCACGGTCGGTCGTTTCGCTCACGGTCCCGCCCGAGGCGGCCGCCGCCGAACGCGCCTTGCTCATTATGGCGTCTGGCAATGCGTAGCCCTCGGGGCGCAGCACAACCACGTCCATGCCGCGCAGCGCGGCCATCTGCACGGTCGCGGCGGGAACAGCGAGCGGCAGCGCGCGCGGATGGTGCACCCAGGAGAGCACGAACCTGCCGGTGCGTGGTACGGCGAGATCGTCCATGGTCTTCCAGTCGGCCAGCGCCTGGCAGGGATGGTTGACGGCTGATTCCATGTTCACCAGAGGCTTGTCGCAGAGTCCGGCCATCGCCAGGAACAGCGTTTCCGCGAGGTCGGCCGCCAGGTCCTTGCCCTCGGCAAACGAACGGATGCCCAGCGCATCACAGTAGGAAGAGAGCACCGGTATCGCTTCGCGCACATGCTCCGCTGCGCCGCCGTTCATCACCGCGCCGAGGCGCGTCTCGAACTGCCAGGTACCCTGGCCGGGAGTCACGACGAACGAGGTTCCTCCGAGCCGCATCATGCCGGCCTGGAATGACGCGAGCGTCCTGAGCGACGGATTCATGAACAGCAGGCCGAGGATTTTTCCCGCAAGGGCGCGCGGCTCCGGGTGCTCCTGGAGGTGACGCGCCAGGCCGACCAGGTCGTCCACCTGGTCGCGGCTGAATTCGGCGAGGTCGAGAAATTGCTTCATTGCGCTGGCCTGGGCAAGGGGTCGGGGCGGCATCAGGCCGGCAGCGAAGCAAGAGCGTTGCGGAGCTGGGCCACGTGTCGCTCCTCGATCACGTATGGTGCGAGCACGCGCACGACGTGCGGATCGGCACTTGTGCCGGTGAGGATGTCGCGCTCGAGAAGTTCGCGCTGCACGTCTCTCGCAGGCCGGCGGGTTCGCAGTCCGGCGAGAAGGCCCGCGCCCTGGACGGACTGCACCGGACCGACGACGCAGGTCTCGCGCAGTTCCGCCGATCGGCGGCGCACATTGTCGAGGAGGCCCTCGGTCTCGATGATGTCCACGACCGCTTCGATGAGCGCGCATGCCATCGGGCCGCCCCCGAAGGTCGTGCCAAGGTCGTCGGTCGCCAGGTGCGCGGCAACGTGGTCGGCCATCAGCAGCGCGGAACAGGGAAACCCCGCTCCGAGCGCCTTGGCGGTCGTGATCATGTCGGGTGCGACGCCGTGCATGTTCGCTGCAAATGGGAACCCGGTGCGGCCCATTCCGCACTGCACTTCGTCGAAGATCAGCAGCGCACAGCTCTCGCTGCACTTGCCGCGCAACGCCGCGAGGAACGGCGCGCCGAGGTCCACCGCGCCTGCAACGCCCTGCACTGGCTCGACTATGACCGCCGCCGTGTCGGTACCGACGACGCGCGCGATGGCATCCAGGTCGCCGCGCGCGACAAACACCACGTCGAATGGCGCTTGCGGAAATCCGTACCACTTCTTCGCGGCACCCCAGGTGACGGCGCCCGCCGCCGCGGTCCGGCCGTGGAAACCGCCTTCGACGGCCACGATCTTGCGGCGGCCGGTGATCCGAAGCGCGAGCTTGAGCGCGTTCTCATTCGCTTCCGCGCCGGTGTTGCCGAAGAACACCGTGTCGAGCCCGAGGTCCGCGAACCGCGCCAGTCGCGTCGCGGCCCGTTCGCGTACCTCGAGCGGGACGGCATTGCTCTGGAACAGCAGCGACTTCGCCTGCCGCGCGAGCGCATCGAGCCAGCGCGGGTGTGAGTAGCCGAGCGCCGCAACCGCGTGGCCGCCGTACAGGTCGAGGATCCGGCGTCCGTCATGCGTGTGGAGGTAAACGCCGGAGCCGCCCGCGATGGTGAGCGGCCACTGCGTGTAGACCGGCGCGAGATGGTCCGAAGGCGGCGTCCACGCAGGTGGAGCACTGGATGACTCGGTTGCGGGCCTCATCGCGTCACGTCCACCCGGCCGCAGGCGCCATCAGCCCGGCCGTCTCCTCGTGGCCAAGCATGCGATTCATCCACTGGACCGCACCGCCGGCTGCACCCTTCGTCAGGTTGTCGATCGCGCAGGTCACGACGACGTTCTGGCCCCGGGCAACGCCGGAGATTTCCGCGAAGTTGCTGGCTACTACGTCCTTGATGCGGGGTGGCTCGCCGCCGACTCGCACGAATACCGACTGTTCGTAGTAGTCCCGGAGCGCCGCGACGAGTTCGTGCGTCGTGAGTGCTTCGCGCGCGACCGCCTGCACCGTCACGTAGATGCCGCGGGCAAACGGCCCGGAGTGCGGCACGAAGTTGAACTCGGCCTCGACGCCGGTAGCCGCCAGCGCGAGTGCGGTGATCTCCGGCTCATGGCGGTGTGCGAGGGCGTTGTACGCGTACATGTCCGCGTGCCGTTGCGGATGGTGAGTCCCCGCGGTCGGCTGGCGTCCCGAGCCAGTGCTGCCTGTCACGCCCGTGACGAAGACGCGCCGATCGGCCAGGCCCAGCGCGAGCAGCGGAACGCTCGCGAGCAGCACGGCGGTGGCGAAACACCCGGGATGTGCGACGTGCGGCGTGTGCAGCGCATTCAGGTGCTCGGGCACTGCGCAGGTGAATTCCGCAATTCGCGCCGGGGCGCCGTGCGGGTGCTTGTACACGGCCTCGTACGCTTCCGCGGTCGGATAGCGGAAGTCGGCCGAGATGTCGACGACGCGCGGCTGCGTGCCCGCCTGCGCCGCTGCGGAGAGCAACCGGTCGACCAGCGCGGCCGACACGCCGTGCGGCGCGGCGGAGAACACTGCAGTCACAGGGTTG
Source organism: uncultured Gammaproteobacteria bacterium (assembly GCA_963732415.1). Lineage (GTDB taxonomy): Bacteria > Pseudomonadota > Gammaproteobacteria > Steroidobacterales > Steroidobacteraceae > RPQJ01. The sequence continues at coordinate 67,192 of CAVSZK010000015.1, read as the reverse complement.
GCGGCGACGTATTCGAGCACCTCGTCGTGTCCGACGAAGCGCAGGTGCGGCAGCACCGGTTGCAGGTGGCGGAAGAACTGCGCGACCGGCTCGTCGGGCTGGCTGTCGGATGCGACGGCCGCGACGTCGAGGTACGGGTGCGCGGCGATGAGTCGCAGAAGCTCGCCCGCCACGTAGCCGGTGCCGCCGAGTACTACCGTGGGAACGCGTACCGTCATTCCGGCACCGCTCCGGAGGCCCGTGCGACGAGACCCAGGCTGTCGATGATGTGATCTCCGAGTACGGCGCCCGAGGTCATCGCGTTCACTGCCCGCACGCTCATCTGTTCCTCGATGATCTTGACGCCGACCGCGTTGTCGGTGGCTGGCCCCGTCACCGCGCAGGGCTCGATGTCGAAGCGCTCGCGCAGCAGCTTAACGCCGCCCCAGGCCGCCACCGGATCGTTGGCCGAGAGGATCACGGCGGAGAGCGCGCCGCGGATGTCCGGCGCCGCGAGGATTGCCTCGACCCCATAGGCGCCCAGCAGTCCGTCACCCAGTTCGAACACCACCACGTCGGGTCGGCCCTGCGTCATTTCCGTCATCATCGTGCGTGTCAGCGCGGGTCCCGACGCGGCCGTGGTGGTCACGATTCCGAGGTCGGTGAAGATCATGCTGCGACGTGCGCCCGAGTCTTCCATCGCAAGGATGTCCCGACGCAGCGATACGCCGGTCGCCTTGAATGCGTGCACCGCCAGGCCGCGATGGCGCATGCGGCTGACGATCGCGCACGCCGCGGCGGTCTTGCCGGCCTCCATGCAGGTGCCCGCCAGTGCCACGACGGGCACCCCGTGCGTGTCGAGCGTGGCCTGCAGGTCGAGACGCCGGTGGCCGGCCCTGGCCGGCACGCCGATGCGTTCGCCGAGGAACGGGAACTGCAGCACGCAGCCGATCACGCGGCAGTCGAATGGCTTTCCCTTGTCGGGGTTCACCGAGTCGCACACGCCGAGCACGCCGCCGATGTTCAGAACCTGCAGGACGTCACCTGCCTCGACCTTTTCGGGGATGTGGCCCGAGTAGCCGAACAGCGCCTGCCGGTGGCCGAGCGCGCCGACCATCACGTCGCCGCGCGACATCTTGGCCATGCGGCCGCTGGTGAGCTCGACCTGGTTGTAGGTCGACTTGCTGTTCAGGATCTCCACCACCAGCACGACCCCTTCCTCGCAGGGAATGTCGCTGGTGGCGACACGGATCTCGTGGCTCAGGCCGCAGGCCTGCGCGATCGAGGCGATCTTGTCGACCACGACGGTGCGAGTGTGCCCGGCCATCAGTCCGCTCCCTGCTGCCGCCCGGCCCGGGTATAGAAGATGCCGGGCAGCGCCAGCATCTTCGAGAAACCATGCGCCTCGGCGGCGGTCCATTCTCCGGCCGACTCGCCATAGGCACCCTTCGACGCCTTCATCAGCGAGTACGGCGACGAGACGCCCTCGACAAATACGACGCCGGGCCTGAACAGAATGCGCACCTCGCCGGTCACGCGCTGCTGCGAGGAGACCATGAACGCCTCGATGTCGCGGCACACCGGGTCGAGGTGCTGCCCCTCGTGGACAAGGTCGCCGTATGGCGTGGCGAGCGAGTCCTTCATACGCGCCTGTCGCGCGGACAGCACCAGCTTCTCGAGTTCCCGGTGTGCGGTGAGCAGCACCTCGGCAGCCGGCGCCTCGAACGCGACTCGACCCTTGAACCCTATGATGGTGTCGCCGAGGTGGATGCCGCGACCAACCCCGAACCTGGCGCCGATGGCTTCTGCTCGCTCGATCAGGGTCACGGGATCCAGCGCCTCGCCATCGAGAGAGCAGGGGATGCCAGCCTCGAACCCGATCGCATGCTTTTCGGGCGGCTGCGGGCTGGTGAACGCGTCGCGGGTCATCACCCAGGCCGAATCCGGGATGCATCCGTCCGAGACGAGTGTTTCCTTGCCGCCGATCGTCGTGCCCCACAGGCCGCGGTTCACCGAGTAGGCCGCGCCGAACGATGGCACGGGGAGCTTGCGCGACTCGAGGTATTCCAGCTGCTCCGGGCGCTTGAACGCGTGGTCGCGCACCGGGGCGAGAATCTCCAGTTCGGGTGCGAGCGTCCGGAGCGCGACCTCGAACCGCACCTGGTCGTTGCCGGCCGCGGTCGAGCCATGCGCGACCACGTCGGTGCCGAGCTTGCGCGCCCAGTGGGCAACGGTCTGCGCCTGAAGCACGCGCTCCGCGCCGACGCACAGCGGGTATAGCCCGCCGCGCCGCACGTTGCCCATGACCAGGAAGCGGATCACCTGGTCGAAATAGGCGCGCCGCGCGTCCACCAGGTGATGGGCCACGGCGCCCAGTGCCCGGGACCGGTCCTCGAGCATGGCCGCGGCCGCGGCATCGATGCCGCCGGTGTCCACCGTCAGCGTCACGACCGGGCGCCCGTGGGTCTCGGCCAGCCAGGGCACGCAGAACGAGGTGTCGAGGCCGCCGGAGAACGCGAGCAGGATGGGCTTTGCGCCCGTGGGAGTGTGGGTCATGGGATTCTCAGCGTCCGAAAGTGGTGCGAAGGTGCTGGTGCAGCCGCCGCTGCGCGCGCGAGTCCACCGTGGCAATGAAGATGGTGTCGTCCCCGGCGATCGTGCCGACGATTTCCGGCCAGTGCGCCTTGTCGATCGCAAGTGCGACGCCCTGCGCCGTCCCGGCGGTGGTCTTCAGCACGGTCAGTGCGCCGCCGGCCCCGCGGTAGCCTTTCACGAACGTGCGCACGTCCTCGAAGTGGCTGGGCGTCAGCGCGTCCTCCGAGGCAGGCAGCAGGTAGCGGTCAGCGCCCTTCACGACACCGATCTCGCGCAGGTCGCGACTGACGCTCGACTGCGTGGCCTCGAAGCCTTCGCGACGCAGCAGGCGGACGAGTTCCGCCTGCCGGCCGACGGCGGTCTGCCGCAGGATGCGGACGATCGCGTCCCGTCTCATGTTCTGGGCGTCGAGGTGGGTGGCCATGATGGCGCAGGCTGCTTCTTTGAATAAAAACCCCGCTAATGTGCATAATTATGCAAAGGCTGTCAAGCAGCGCTGCTGGATAGCCGCACAGCCGCACAGGCGGACTCAACGCTCGATCTTGAATTCCACGTCCGCGCTCTGGTCGAGGCCGGCCTCGGCCTTCAGTGCCCAGCGGGAGTTCAGCGTGTAGCGAAGCTTGATCGTGTTGATCGCCTCGGCCACCGAGACGCCATAGCTCACGAACAGCTTCGGCGACAGGAACTTGCCGAGAACCACCTCGGTGTCGTCCGCGTTGGTGCGCTCGACCGACACCTCGTCGAGCCCGAGCCGCTTGCCGACGTTGCCGAGCAGCAGCCCGCCGCCGCTCACGGCCAGGCTCTCTGCCGCCTGGTTCACCGAGGTAGCCTCTCCCGACTGCAGCGTGTTCAGTGAGCGCCCGGTCAGCAGGTAGGACAGCGCCTCGGTGCTCGTCATGGCCGGTTCGGACGTGATCGTCACGTACGGATTGTCGATGCGGCCGCGCACGTTAACGGTGACGACCACGTCCGCGTCCTTGATCTCCCGCTTTGCAACCAGTTCCAGCATCGGTAGATTGAGCGGCGCGTCGGCGTAGGTCAGCTCTCCCTTGATGATCTTCACGTAGACGCCGAATGTCTTGTATTCACCATCGAGAACGCGGATCGAACCGGTTCCGCGGGCTTCCTCGCCCGGGGCCATGGTCACGGCGACCTCGCCGCCGAGGTGAGCCTTGAGCCCATAGGTCTCGACCCGAACGTCGTCGCCCAGCGTCATCGTCACCTGCGCACGGACCCTGCTCATTACCGAAGGTGCTTCGGCCGCCTCTGCGCCCACGATGCGTTCGTCGGGCGACGTGCTTACCGACGTGCCCAGGTCGCGGGGGGAAATCCTCGCCGACGGAATCACGATCTGTCCGGTGACGAGGTAACCGTCCGCGTCGGTCCTGATCAGCAGGTCCGGCGAAGCGTGGACACGGTAGGCGGGCGTATCGGCCACGAGCAGGTCCTTGCCCGTAAGTCGCATGCTTCCGGTCATCACGCCATCCGGCCAGGCGAAACGACCATCCAGCGAGACCGGGCCCGTACGCGTCGTCGCCCGGCCCTCGAAAGTGACTGTATCCCCGACGAATTTTCCGTCCAGGCTGGCGTCGGTGAGCGACAGGTTGGTTCGGTACAGGTCCAGGCGGCCGTCGCGAATGTGAAAGTCGCCGTCGGCCGTCGGATCGCCGAGCGTGCCGCCGAGGCGTACGGCTGCCTCCATCAGCCCGTCCGCACGGTCGATTTCCGGGACGAACAGCGGCAACGTCGTCAGTGCGGCAGACTCGGCGCGAATTTCGCCCGTGAGTGGCGACTGCGAAAGGGGCACTCCGCTGTGACGTTCCGCCGACGCCTGGCCCGTCAGCCGGGTGTTGGCCGCCATGTCGAGCTGCGCCTGGGCGCGCAAGATGTCCTCGTCGGCGTACACGTCCAGCCGACCGCCGCCGATCTCGACAGTGTCGGAGCGGTATCGGTTGCGGCGGATCTCGAGCGTCGGCTTGTCGATGACGACTGCGAGTCCGCCAATCCAGTTGTGGCCGGCCTGCTGCTCGGCCCATCCACTCGCCTGCAGCATCCCGTCGAATTCGCGCCGGCCGAGCAGCGTCGTGAGCAGGCGCCTGAGCGGCCAGTCCTGGGCGCTGTAGAGCACGCGCCACGTGTCCTCTTCGCGGTGCCATTCGCCCTCAACGCACAGGCGAGCGTCCCCGGTGACGAGGCAGAGCGGTGTTGCGTCCACCAGCTCCGGACCGAGTTGCAGTGTCACGGGACTCGCGAGGCGCGCGCTGCCATCGGTGAAGTCGAACGACGCCGCCTCCAGTGTCCCGGACCAGGAGCGTTGCTCGACATCCGCGCTGCCCGTGGCCGCCAGCGTCGCCTCGAAACCGGGCACGCGACCGCTCTCGCTGCCGGGCGAGTCGAGCACCAGCGACATGCGATGCCCGCTTGCCAGGCCCGATGCTTCCAGGCGCGCGGAGTTGAGCTTGAGGCTGCCGGCCACCACGCCGCCTGCACGGACCAGGACGCTCGATTCGTGACGGTCCGAGAGGTCGACGTCCACGCTTGCCTGTATCGATTCCGCTTCGATGCCCTCTGCAGTCAGCTGCCGGGCATCGAGATCGCCTTTCACCTCGGGTTGCGACAGTGTGCCGCGCAGGGTGCCGCTGGACTTGAGCTGTCCGCCGAGCGAGGGATGCAGCAAAGCGAGTGACTCGAGTTTCGCGTCCCAGCGGAGGTCCATGACCTCGCCGTAGCGGCCGTCGATGTCGACGTGAGAGCCGGCATTTGCGATTCGTACGCCCTTGAGATCGTATGTGCCCTTGAGGTAGGTGACCGCACCGCTGCCGGTGAGTTTTCGCCCGCGGAGCTCGCCGGAGAGTTTCGACAGGCGCGCCGTCCAGGGACCGTCGGCGGAAAAGCCGCGGCCCTCGATGCGGCCATCCACATCGATGAGACCGCCAAGGTCCTCGCGTACGCCCGAAAGATCGAGCCCGCGCCCTTCGACGATCGCGTGCCAGGCCTGGTCGTCGCCGAACGACAGGCGTCCGGACCCTATGAGCCGGCCGCGCAGGAAGTTACCCTCGATGCGATCGACCGCGAGTTGCTCGCGGTCCACCTGGCCAGAAGCAGAGAAATCGGCGACCGGCAGCGCCAGGCCTTGTGCCACCGCGGTGAGTTCGAACTGGTATGGCATGGCGCCTTCCAGCCGGACAGACCCCGAAGGACTCGTGACCTGGGGGTCCCCGGTAAGCGGCCAGCGCAGTTTGGTCCACTCGCCGGCGATGGCGAGCCGCGGCGCGCGCTCCGCGAACTCGATGGTGCCCGAGGCGGAAACGGATGCCCCGGTCCTCGGCATCCAGGCTCGCATCGACACCACGTCTAGCGTTTCCCCGGCGTATCGTACCGATCCGTGGACCCGGATCATCTCGGCGCCCACGGTGGGCGAAGTGAGCGTTCCGTCGACCCCGATGCCGCTGGCGCTTGCATCCACCGCGATCGAACCGCTCACCGACGGCACCTGTCCTGGTGAAAGCCAGGGCGAACCGTCGAAATCGATTGCGCGCAGCGTGCCGACCGCGTGCAGTTCGGCGTTCACGTCGAGCAGGGTGCCCGAGAACGAAAGGCTGGCGGGCGCAACCAGCACGGCGTCGATCGCCATCCGATCGAGCTTGCCGTAGGTCGCGGCGGCAAAGCGATATTGCTTCCCGTCCGGCAGCAGCCAGTGCCCGGCGACATTGCCGCGCAGGCCCAGTGGGCTGGTGCCGCGCAGGTATACCTCGCCGTCGAGCCGGCCGGCCTCGTCCTCGATTGCAAATGGCGAGACGTCTATCCGCCAGCGCGTCACGCGCACGTCTCCGCGCACCGAGGCGATGTGCAGCCGCGTACCGTCCTTGAGGCGAACGCCGACCTGCCGCACGGTCACGTCGTTCGCCAGTATGCTGAGGCGGGCCGGCAGGAAATGGATCTCCGACTCGGGCTGCGGTCCGCGCTCCTTTATCGTCACCTCGACGCTGTCGATGCTCGCCTGGTCGAGCACGAGGCGCCCCGCAAGCAGGCCCGCCACCCTCGGAATGCCGCGCACTCCGTCTGCCTCGATGCGTACCGCGTCGTGATCGATGACCACGTGGCCGAACTGCAGCGGTCCCGCGAGCGTGCCCTCGGCGCCGCTCACCTCGATGCGCGCGCTGTCGATCAGCTGCAGTTTCGAGAGTACGTACTCGAGGCCCTGCTGGGTGTAGAGCAGCCGGTGCAGCAGCACTGCGGGCACGCCAGCCAGCACGATCAGTAAAGCAGCGATCACGAAATGGCGCCGCTTCATCACAGCACCTGCGTGATGTTGAGGTGGAGCCGCGGTTTCTTGCCCGGCTCCGACAGCGCCTGCGCGATGTCCACGCCGATCAGCAGCATCGGCAGCTTGAGTCGCACGCCCATGCCGACCGAATATTCAAGTGGGGTGTTCCAGTCGTCGAAGGCGTTACCCGTGTCGAAGAACACTGCGCCGCGCAGGTCGTGCGGCAGGTCGCGTTCGAGTTCGATGCTGCCGACCAGCTTGTGCTTGCCACCCACGCCCTTGCTGCCGCTGCCCGGCGGGGCGTTGGGGTCCTGCGGGCTCAGCGAGTCGAGGGCGAAGCCCCGTACGCTGCGGTCCCCACCGGCGAAGAAGCGCTGCGATCCCGGCAGTTGCGAGAAGTCATTAACCCAGCTGGTGCCGATCTCGCCACGCAGGCGCAGGTACCACGGACCCTGGACGATCGGCCAGACTCTCTCGCCGCGCGCATAGAAGCGCACGTAGGAAGCGTCCGAACCGAGAGACGACGGGCTGCCGGACAGCTCGAAGTAGTACGCAGCCTCGTGCACCCAGCCGGTGAGGAAATTGGGTGGCTGCGTGGCGAAGCTGATGCCCGGGATCAGCAGCAGCGAACGCGTGTCATCGCTGTCGGGGAACCTGGTGAGTTCCTGGCTCAACTGCAGGAACAGCACGCGTTGCCATTGGCCGAGGGTGTGGTTCACACTGCCTGCGATCTCATAGCGTTCGCTCTCGAGGCCGCCGAGCGTCTGGTTGATGTAGCCAGCGGAGAATTCGAGCTTCTCGAGTGAAGGGTCGCCGATCGGGATGATGTAGGTGGCCGTGGCGTCCTGCAGGATTTTCGACAGCGTGGTCTGCAGCCGCCAGCGATGACCGGCGTCGTTGACCAACCTGCGGTCCCAGGCGAACTGGCCGCGGGGCCCGGTGTCCGTGCCGAACCCGGCGCTTGCGGCATAGCGGTCGCGCTTGATGCGTTTGGCCCGGATCGTGACCGGTACCGTGAGTGTTTCCGGGTCACGCTCGCCAGGCGTCACGGTGACGGTCGAAAAGAAGAAGCTGTCCTCGAGTGCGTACTGCGTGCTGTGAACCAGTTCGCCGGAAAAGGGCTTCCCCTCCGAGAAGCGGACGAATCCGGCCAGCAGTTCGGGATTGATCGCGTCCTGCTCGATCGTCACCTTGCCGAAGCGGTAGCGACCGCCGGTGTCGAGCACCAGCGTGGCGTCGGCCACGTGCTGCGGCGGGTCCACGTCCAGTTCGTGCCGCGCCAGCCTCGCGTCTAGATAGCCCTGCTCGAGCGCCGTCCGGACGAGATCGGTCTTGAGCCTTTCGTACGTGCGATGGTCGAGCCGCGTACCCGGCCTGAGCTGGTTGCCGTCGACGACCTGACGAATGCCGCCATCGTCCTCGCCGGCACCGATGATACGAACGTCGACCTCGCGCATCTGCACCGGCTCGCCGGGCTTGATGCGCAGCCGGACGATCCACGTATTGCCGTCACGCGTCGTGCGGCTGTTCACCTTGGGATCGTAATAACCGAAAGGGCGCAGCGCGTCGGCCGCCTCGTCCACCGCACGATCCGCAAGCCGGCGAACCTGGGTGTCGGTCAGGTCCGTGCGTTGCAGGTACCTGTCCAGCGACAGGTAGGCGCGGACGTTGTCCCTCATCTCGCGATCCACGCCGTCGATCTCAAGGCGGATCGTGTCGGCGGCGCCGGCCGTCGCTGCTGCGAACAGCATCACCAGCCACGCGCAGGCGCGAAGCGAGCGGCGGCACTGGATGCCCCCGGCGGCGGACGCGGTCATCGACGCGGCTCGTCGCTGGCGAATTCGATGCGGGTAGCGCCGGTAATCCGGCCGGCGGCGTCGAAACGCCGTTCCGTTGCCATGACCCGTCCGTCGTGGCCCGCGAGCAGTACGGTGGAGCAGCGGGTACCGTATCGCGGATGCAGGACGAACGGCGCCGACGTCGCGCGTTCCATGTCCGCCGGCAACCCGGTGTCGGGCAGCGCCGGTTCATCCGCCGGCTCGCGATCCGCAAGCAATTCGAACAACGCCGCGACGTCCGGTTCGCTGCTGCGGCAGATCTCCGCGGCCAGCCGATCACGCGCCCGCGTGAGCTTCGGCCATGGTGAATCCAGCTCGTGGTTGGACAAGCCATAGATGCCGGGGGCCAGTTCACGCGGGACGCCGGCAGCACGGTTCGAGAAGTAGTGGAGGCTGCGCGACCCGGCTGCTATCACGTTGAATCCCGCGAATTCCGCTGCGGACTTGCCCAGTCGCTGGAAGAAATCGGCGGGTCTGTCGTTGCCTGAAATGAATCGAGGCACCAGCGCCCCGCGCGACGGCGCGCCCGGTGCAGTGACCTGTTCCAGGTCGCGGAAATTCGTCAACGCCGCAAAGCGGCCGGTGCGTGCGATGCCCATCCAGGTGCCGCCGGCCTCCAGGTCGCGCCCGGCAAGCACGGGCGCCTCGCTCCACCACGCGAGCGGTGCTGCCGGGCGGTCGTGGAACTCGTCACGGTTCGCCGCCACCACCAGGCGGTAGCGCGGGTGCGTCATCCAGGCGAGCACGAGCAGGCACATGATGGGCATTGTATGCGGAGCGCAATCGCTGCAATGCGTTCACGCGGCGGTGTCAGGCTCCGGCTGCCCCCGGCTTGCGACCGCGACCGAACAGCAGTCGCCCCGCCTTCCTGGTAGCCCAGTACAGCAGCGCGGCGATCCCCGCGAGACAGAGCAGGGGAACCGCCACCGCCAGGATCGCGATACCGGTCGAGCCCACGGTCTCGATCGTGGCCACCACCGGGTTGGCCAGTCCCGCCGTCATCAGTCCGGACTTCGCGCGCAGCAACGCCGTGGTGCCCTTGGTCAGGCCTGCGACGCCACCGCCGGCAATGATCGCCACCGGCCACATTACCGCCGGCGGGATGTCTGCCATGACCGACGCGCTGGCGACCACGCCGGCACCGATCGCCGCCGGACCGGCGATCACGTCCAGCACGTGGTCCACGCCAGGAATGTAGTAGGCCAACACCTCGAAAACTGCGGCAGTCGCGAGCATCAGCAGCGCCGGCGTGCTGGCGAGCCACTGGAAGCTGTCCGTGAGCGGCAGGATACCTGCGCGTGCGGCGATACCCGCCACCAGCAGTGGCACGAATATGCGGAAACCGGCGGCCGCGGCCAGCCCGATCCCGAGCGCGATACTGAGCAGTGCTTCGATCGACAGGTCCATGGGTGGTTCGCGTGCTGGGCCCTGCGGCCGGCGGCGATGATCGTGCCGTATCCGGCCCCGGCGCACAAATCGGGATCAGCGCGCAAACGCGTCCCACGCGGTCTTTGCAATCAGGCTGCCGACCACGAGGATGAAGATGACGCGCACGAATCCGCTGCCGTGCCTGATTGCCAGGTGAGTCCCGAGCAGTGCGCCGGCAACGTTGCAAGCGGCCATCGCGAGCCCGAGCAGCCAGAAAATCTCGCCGGTCAGGCCGAACAGCAGGATGGCCGCTAGGTTGGCGGCGGCATTGACCACCTTGGCCGAAGCTGACGCGTGCAGGAAGTCCATGCCAAACACGCGTACGAACAGGAACATCAGGAAGCTGCCGGTCCCCGGGCCGAAAAACCCGTCGTAGAGGCCGATCACTCCGGCCCCGGCCGCGGCCAGTAGCCGTCCGTGCCTGCCGCTTCGGCGTGGCCGGTGCTCGCGGCCGAAGTCCCGGTGAAGCAGCGTGTATACAAGTACCACCGAGAGCAGCAGGGGGACCATGGCCCGGAACCGCAGCGGTGGTACCTGCGTGGCGATCCACGCGCCGCCAAGCGCCGCAACGAACGCGGCTGCGGCCGCTGCAAGTACCAGCGCGCGGTCGAGCCGCACGTGGCGCAGGTAGCGAGCCGCTGCGCTCGTAGTGCCCGCGAGCCCGGCGAGCTTGCCGGTGCCAAGCAGCGTTGCCTGCGCTGTCGTCGGAAATGCCGCGAACAGCGCGGGCAACTGGATCAGGCCGCCGCCGCCGGCCATTGCATCGACCACGCCGGCGCCGAACGCGGCCGCAAGCACGAAGGGGATTTCCGGTGACACGAACGTGGCGGCGCGTTCAGCGGTCCGGCCGGCCCCACAGCTTTACGCCGGGAGTCCTGCGAAGCGGAAGGTCTGCGCCCGCGTCGTACCAGTCCTCGATGAGCCGGAATGACACCGACTGCGGCAGGGGCAGGCCCGGAAAGCCGCTCGCGATGTCCTCGCGCGTGAACCAGCGAACGTCTTCGAGTTCGTCGTCGGGTTGCGCCGCGGCAGCAGGTGACGCGGTGGCGGTGAACCCGATCATCAGCGAGGATGGAAACGGCCAGGGTTGCGAGGAGTGGTAGCTCGAGTCCTGCACGGCGACACCGGTTTCCTCGAGCACCTCGCGTGCAACTGCGTCCTCGAGGCTTTCGCCGGGCTCGACGAACCCGGCGATCGTCGAATAGCGTCCCGCCGGCCAGGCAGCCTGCCGTCCGAGCAGGGCACGATCGCCGTCGGTCACCAGCACGATGATGGCCGGGTCGGTCCGTGGGAACTGTTCCGCGCCACAGGCCTCGTTGCTGCATCGGGCCATGTGGCCGGCGCTGGCGACCAATGTCGGTGAACCGCAGGCTCCGCAGTGCCTGCTGCGCTGGCGCCACCAGACCATCGCGCGCGCGTAGGCCAGCAACCCTGCCTCGTCGTCCGGCAGCAAACCGGCCGCGCGGCGCAGGTCCTCATATGACGAGCCGTCCGTCGTCGCCGGACTTTCGTCGTGGCATGCCTCGCAGGCGAAACACGGTCTTCCCTGGAAATGTCCCAGCAGGATCCAGTCCTCGGGCCGGCCGTGGATGGGTTGTCTATCCGCAACGCTCATGTAGCCTGCGGTCCATCCCTGTGAAGTGCGCTGCACGAGATTGCGCGATTCCCAGACAGGCAGGAGCCGGGCCTGCGGATCGGCGAGGGCCGCGGCGATGCCGGCCGGATCCTTGCGCAGTCGGGCGGCGCGATCCACGTAAGGACCGGCGAAGACGTTGGGCGGTCGCACGGGCAATCTCGTTCCGGAAAGCCGCGAGTCTAGCAATCTGCGCGGTGCGATTCGGGCCCGGTCGAGTCGTGCCATGCCGAGTGCCTGCAGCTCGCACAGTTGCAGGGCAGCAGCTCGAGCGTGTCGCGGATCCAGATTGCGCAGCAGTCCGGGCAGCGAGCCAGCACGAATTCATCCTGCCGGCCCAGCGCCTGTCCGAGAAACCACGCGTGCTCGAATGAAATCAGCGACAAGGGGCAGATGCAGAGAAAGGCCTCGTAGACGTCGCAGAAGCAGGCGACGTCCTCGATCCTGGGGGCCGGCAGGCGCTGGGCGTGTCGCAGCAGGCCGCAATTCGCCAGCAGGGTCGCAAGCGTCGCCGCCTGCAGTTCGTGTTCCACCGAGCGCCGGAAATAGGACATCTGGCGGGGCGATTTCCCCCTGCGCCGGCGAACCGCGGCCCCAGGTGAATTGAGCGCATAGTGCCGATACAGCTTGCGGATGCGGTCCCCGGACAGGCCGGTGCAGTGACGGATCGTGTGAGTGCGCGCCTCGTGGGTGATGAGTCGGTAGGCAACGGCGAGCCTCAGCCGGTCGCGATCGTAGCGACAGTCAGTGATACGCATGGCGGTCTCCCCAAATCTGGTTATTTTCGCCATATATGGTCCTACAGAACCATATATGACAGTCTATAACCAAATATGGTCCGTTTGGACCATATTTGGAGGGTCAACTCATGACGCGAACGCCAAGCAACGGGCAGGGCTGGAGTCCTGGCGCCCCCGTCCAGGAGGGCATTTTCAGCCGCTCTGCGCGGCGCGACCTGGCGGACCTGAACCGCCAGTACCTGGAACTCGGGCTGCGACCGGAGTCCAGCCGCGACCCGCTTTTCGGCTGGACCGACGACGTGCGGGGCCAGATCGCCGGTGCGGAACCGGAAGTAAGGGAGCGAATGGCAGCCTGCCCCTTCGCCCTTTTTGAATTGCGTATTCCGGTCGGAGATTCGGTACCCGGCACCGAATTCCTCGCCGAGATGGACCGGGTGGAAGATCGGCCTGGCAGCGTCGGATCGAAGGGCATGCGGTTTGCCGGTTGCACGGCATTTGCACACGGCGCGCTCTTTACCGCGTGGCGACTGGCCGAGAGCGCGCCGCTCATCGCGAGAATCGCATTCGGACTGTCGTCGGACGCGGAACTCGAGTTGAATGGGACCTGCCCAACCCGGATTGCGTGGCTCGCTACGGATCCCCGTGTGGTCCGAGTCCGTTGGCCTGCGCACTCGCAGTTCTGGTCGATGCTGCGGGCCGCCGCCGAGGCCGGATCAGGCAGCGCGCTGCAGCGGGCGCATTGCGCGGGAATCTGTCTGATGGACGGGTAATGCCGGCGCCGAAGGGATCGGGTTTCGGTCCGGCAGTGCCCGTCGCAGCCTCGACTTGCCAGTCCAGGTCTTGTTGCCGCTGGCGTGACAGGCCGTTACGCTGCGCACCCCCCCTGTCCTGCCCTCGCCACCCATGAAAGCCCTCTCGCTGCGGCAGCTCGCCAAGACCTACAAGACTGGCGTACAGGCGCTCAAGGGAATCGACCTCGACGTCGAGCAGGGAGATTTTTTCGCGCTGCTGGGGCCGAACGGCGCCGGCAAGACCACGGCCATCGGCATCGTGTCTTCACTGGTCACCAAGACCGCCGGCAAGGCGCTGGTTTTCGGACACGACATCGACACGGATCTCGAGGCGGCAAAGGCCTGCCTCGGGCTGGTTCCGCAGGAGATCAACTTCAACCAGTTCGAAAAGGTCTCGACCATTCTCGTCAACCAGGCCGGCTTCTATGGAATGCCGCGCAGCGTGGCGAAGGATCGCGTGGAGCACTGGCTGCACAAGCTGCAGCTCTGGGACAAGCGGGACTCGATCTCGAGGACGCTGTCCGGTGGCATGAAGCGCAGGCTGATGATCGCGCGGGCGCTGGTCCACGAGCCCAGGCTGCTGATCCTCGACGAGCCCACTGCCGGTGTCGATATCGAAGTACGCCGCTCGATGTGGGAGTTCCTCCGGCAGATCAACGAGGACGGAACGACCATCATCCTGACCACGCATTACCTGGAGGAGGCCGAGCACCTCTGCAGGAACATCGCGATCATCGACGAGGGCCGGATCATCGAGAACGATCGCATGGCGACCGTGCTGCGCAAGCTGCACAACGAAGTGTTCGTGCTGAACCTTCGCCGGCCGGTGGAACGTCCGCCCGAGCTTCCGGGCTATGCGCTCAAGGTGACCAGCGACGGTTCGCTCGAGGCCGAGGTGAGCAAGGAGCAGAACCTGAACGACCTGTTCGCCGCGCTGACTGCACTGGGAATAGAAGTCGTCAGCATGCGCAACAAGGCCAACCGCCTCGAAGAACTCTTCATGCGCCTGGTCGAGGGCAGGGATGCCGGGACCGGCCTCGCCAGGCCGGCGGTGGGCGCATGAGCCAGGCAGCAGCGAGCGGCGGCGCAAGCACCGCGGAACGACGCTGGGTCGGGTTTCGCACCATTGTCATTCGCGAATTCAGTCGCATCGTCCGGATCTGGGGACAGACGTTGGTGCCGCCGGCGATAACCGCGACGCTGTACTTCGTCATTTTCGGCAGCCTGGTAGGGCGTCGCATCGGCGAAATGGGCGGTTTCAGCTACATGCAGTACATCGCGCCCGGGCTGATCATGATGTCCGTGATCACCAACAGCTACGGCAACGTCGTCTCGTCGTTCTTCGGCGCGAAGTTCGGTCGCCACATCGAGGAACTGCTCGTGTCGCCGCTGCCGAACTGGCTGATCGTGCTGGGCTACGTGGCTGGCGGCATGATGCGCGGCCTGCTGGTCGGGCTGGTCGTGACGGTGATCGCGCTGTTCTTTACCCGGCTGCACGTGGAGCACATCCTGCTGGTCTGTGCCGCCGTGCTGCTGACCGCGCTGGTGTTCTCGCTGTGTGGCCTGATCAACGCCATATTTGCGAAGAACTTCGACCAGATCACGTTCATACCGACATTCATCCTGACGCCGCTCACGTATCTGGGCGGTGTGTTCTACTCGATCGCGATGCTTCCGGAGTGGGCGCAGCACGCCTCGCGCGCAAACCCGATCCTGTACATGGTGAACTCGTTCAGGTTCGGGTTTCTCGGGGTATCGGACGTGGACGTCGGCCTCGCCTTTGCCATCATGCTCCTAGCGGCCGTCGTGCTCTTCGTGACCAGCGTCTGGCTGCTGGAGAGGGGCATCGGGACGCGGGAGTAGGCGTCTCCCATGTGCGGCCGATTTGCCTTCTACTCTCCGCACGAGGCGGTGGCGCGTCTGTTCGGCGTCGCTGGCTCGACGCCGGTGGAGCCTCGTTACAACATCGCACCGACGCAGTTCGTCGCGGCGGTCCGGGTCGATCAGCCCGGACATCGCTCGCTCGCCATGCTGCACTGGGGCCTCGTGCCGTCCTGGGCCAGGGAAAAGTCGATCGGCGCGCGCATGATCAACGCCCGAGCTGAGACGCTGGGTGAGAAGCCGTCATTTCGCAGCGCCTACAGGCGCCGCCGCTGCCTGGTACTCGCCGACGGCTGGTACGAGTGGCAATACAGCGGCAGCGTGAAACAGCCTTTTTTCATCAGCTTTGCGGACCACGAACCATTCGGCATGGCCGGCCTGTGGGAGTCATGGCATGACCCGGCGAGCGGCGATCAACTCGAGTCGTGCTGCATCGTCACGGTGCCGGCCGCCCCGGAACTCGAACATGTCCACCATCGTATGCCCGTGATCATTGCCCGGGCGCAACACGACGAGTGGCTGCAGCCCGCAGGCGGTGCGGCTGGCGCGCCGGATGGGCTGCTCGCTCCCTGGGCGAACGGCGGGCTCGAGGCTCGGCCGGTGAGCCGCCGGGTGAACGACGCGCGCAACCAGGGGGCCGACCTGGTCGAGCCGCTTGGCATGCCGGCGGACCCCGCCTAGAGTCACCGGCAATGCGCCCAGCAGCAGCAACGATTCGACGATGGAACGCGCGCGTGTCGCGCAGCGTGGTCATTGTCGTGCTGCTCGCGCTCGGCGGCTGCGGACTCGGGATCGTCTACCCGCGCCTCGACACTCTCGTTGCCTACTACGTGGGCGGGCTGGTCACGCTCGATGACGCGCAGTCCAGGCAGCTCGACAGCTTGCTGGCCGGGAGCCTCGACCGACACCGCGCATCCGAGCTGGAGCGTTACGCGACTTTCCTCAATGGGTTGGCTGGATCCGTCGAGACCAGTGCCGACGCCGTCGTGTGGCAGAAAGTGATACGGCAGGTAGACGTGTTCTGGCAGGAAATCGGCAGCGGGCTGGCGCCCGTTGCGATCGGCATCGCGCGTACGCTCACCGACGAGCAGGTCGTCGAGTTGCTCGCGAATCTCGAGCAGCGGGACGAGGAGGAATGGCAGGAGTATGGCGAGTACACGCCCGCGCAGCAGGTTGAGCGCAGGCAGAAACGAGTACGGCGCACGCTGGAGCGGTTCACCGGTCGACTCGACGCCCGCCAGAGGGCGCTGGTCGACACGCAGGCGGCCGGCGCTGGTTCGTTCATGGCGGAATGGCGCGACAATCGCCGCGCCTGGCGGGAGGCGCTGGCGGCAGCGCTGGCCGTCCGTGGCTCGGGCGAGGAGTTCTCGCGGCGGATGACAATCCTGGTCGCGCGCCCCGACGAGCTATGGACGCCGCAGTACCGCGCGGCAATCGAGCGCCGGCGTACGGAGGCGATAGAACTGCTGGCTGCACTCGACGCAACGCTCACGCCGGAACAGCGCGTCAAGGCGCACCGCAGGCTCACGTCGCTCGCCGACGAGCTCGTCCGGCTGGCGCAGGCTAAGCAGCGGAAGCGAGCGGCATGACGCAGTACGACGGCAAGGTGTTCGGGATCGGTTTCTACAAGACCGGTACGACCTCCCTCTACGAGGCGCTGCGCATTCTCGGTTACCACACCGTCAACGGCGACACGCCGGATAGCTACCCCGGCGCCGACGACGGTGCGACGCTGGTCCGGCAGATCGACGCGGGCGACTTCCGCCTGCCGACGTTCGGGATGTTCGACGCGTTTACCGACAATCCGTACTTCCGGATCTGGCGGGAGATTCACGCGATGTACCCGGACGCGCGCTACATACTGACCGTGCGCGACGAGGAGTCCTGGATCAGGAGCTGCACTGGTTTCTACCGCAACCGGCGCATCCGCCCGATGCGGGCGTGGATGTTCGGGCCACACGCCGACCCGTCACGGGACGAGCAGAGCCGGCAGGCGTGGCTCGCCGCGTATCGCGCGCACAACCAGGCCGTGCGGGAGTTCTTTTCCTCCAGGCCTGACCAGTTTCTCGAGTTCGATCCTACCCGCGAACGGGGCTGGGACCGTCTGTGCACGTTCCTCCAGGCGCCCGTTCCCGCTCGACCCTGGCCGCATGCGAACTCCGGCCGCCGCGACCTGCCCTGGCGCGGCCCGTGGCGGCGGCTGCGCCGCGCGCTGGGGCTCGAAATTCGCGTTTCGCCCGCGGGGCCGGACGACGACCGGGATCCGTCGTGACGCGGCGCGCCGACCTGATCGCCTACGCGCACGTGATGAAGACGGGCGGCCAGACGATGTGCGACATCCTGCGGCAGTCGTTTCCGGGAAGGCATTGCGACCTGCAGGCGGAAGGCGTGGCTACGCAGGACGACCTGCGATTCGCCCGCCGCTTCTATCGCGGGCTGCGCAGCGTCGCAGGACACGGTGTGGTTCCGCTCGGCGACCTCGCTTCCGCCTGCGACTCGATTCGCTATTTCCTGTTCCTGCGCGACCCGGTCGAACGTTGCGTGTCGCACTACCAGTACCGGCGCAACAAGGACGAAACCTCGGATTTCGAGCCCTGGCTCGAGAAGCACGCCAACTACCAGTCACGGTTCCTGCTGAGGACCCGCGGGTCCTGGCCGGTCGGCGCCGACGCGGCTCGCGCGATCGACGTGGTCGAGCGCCATGTCGGGTTCGTCGGGCTGCAGGAGCGATTCGACGAATCGCTGGTGATGCTGACGCGCTGGGTCGGGGACCCGGCGTTCGACGTCGCCTACCGAGCCAGGAACGTGGCGGCTTCGAGCTCGATCCGGAAGCAGATCCTCGGCGATCCGCGTACCGTGGAAATGATCCGTGCGCACCACGTGGAGGACGAAAAACTCTATCGACACGTGCGCGACGCCGTGTACCCTCGCCAGATGGCGCAGTATGGCGCGACGCTGGATGCGGACGTGGCAGCGCTGCGCTCCCGAATCCCGGCCCCGCAGCGCAGGATCCTGGCGAGGGCGCTGGCGGCCGTGAAGCGCGGCGTGCTCTACAAGCCCCTCGCGCGTGCGTTCCACGCGTCTCGCGGAGCCCGGGCATGAAGGCAGGCCATCTGCTGCGGCTGGCCGCAACCCGAGGGCGGGCACGATGATCGTCAATCACCGCTACCGGTTCATCTTCCTCAAGACCAAGAAGACGGCCGGCACCAGCACCGAGATCGCGCTGTCGCGCTACTGCGACGGCAACGACATCCTGTCGAAGATCGGCCATCGCGACGAGCCGAAGCGTGCAACGCTCGGTTACCAGGGGCCGGCAAACAACCTCGAGCCGGTGGGCACCTCGCTGCTCGACAGGATTCGCTGCTGGCGGCACGGCCCGCAGGAGCGGTTCTGGAACCACATGCCGGCCAGTGAACTGCGCGAGAAGGTCGGCGAGCAGACCTGGAACTCGTACTTCAAGTTCTGCTTTGAGCGCAATCCCTGGGACCGTGCGATCTCGCAGTATTTCTGGCAGAACCGCAGCAAGAAGCGGCTGCCGGACTTCGATCGCTACCTGCTCGAGATGCAGCGCAGGAACATACTTTCGAACTTCGACACATACGCTATCGACGGCCGTATCGCGGTCGACGCGGTGTATCGCTTCGAGGACCTCGATGCCGAACTCGGCCGCATAGTCGAGCGGCTCGGGCTTCCGGGCGGGCTCGAGTTACCGGATGCCAAGCGCAACACGCGCAGGGACCGCCGACCGTACCAGGAGTTCTACAGCGGGCACGCGCGTAATTTCGTGGCAAAGGCCTGCGAACGCGAGATCAGCGAGTTCGGTTACCAGTTCTGATGCCCGCGGCGGAGGCGGGCGCCGGAACGCCTACTCCAGTCGCCAGTCGAGCAGCCCGGCTTTCTCCAGGTCCGGCGTGCCGGCGTAGCGTCTCGAGTCGGGCCCGGCGAACGAGGCGCCGGAAGCCAGCATCCGCGTCATCAGGTCCGCGTAGAGTTCGTATTTCTCGCTCTTCCCGGCGTAGGAGCGAAGGCGAATTGCCTCCTCGGTTTTCTGCGCCAGCCGGTGGTTGAACTTGAAGTGTGCGAATGCGAGCAGCACGGCGTCCGACGGTCGAACGTTGCTGCGGTGGGTGTCCGAGATCCAGACGCCCGGGCGCCAGCGGACGATCGGTGTCTTCATGGTCGCGGATTTGCCCGGGCGCCTCGGCAGCATCCGGTTCAGCCAGCGCGGCACCAGTGGCAGCGGCTCGGCGGGCAGCGTGATCCCGTAGTCCGCGAAAAGCCGCCTCGACGCGCTGCCGTTGATGCGCTTCGGCGCAAGGCCGCCGCGGAATTTGACCAGCGGCACTGCGTCAAAGTACGGATAGAGCCCGGCCAGGTCGGCGAACGTGCGTGGCTGGGGTGATCCCTGCAGGTCGCGGACCGACTCCGGATAGAACTCGACCAGCGAAGCCACGACCGCGTCGATCGAACGCTCGGCCAGCTTTCGGTAGAGCGTGGAAAGGTCAGGGATTGCGCCCGGCAGCAGCAGGAACTCGTCCGCGTCGGCATAGAGGCCGAATTCGCCGCGGCAGAATGTCTCGCCGATGACTCTCTTGAAGAGCACGCCGGCCCGGTCGCGCCGCACGCGGCCGTCCGGCATCTCGACGGCGATGTTCATGCCGTACTTGAGCTCCGAAGAGAACAACACGCAGTCCGGCTGCGCGCGGAAGAACTCGATCGAGCCGTCAGCAGAGCCGTCGTCGAGCACCAGGAACTGCTCGACGCCGAGGCTGCGGTAATGGTCGAAGAACGCGTCGAGGAAGAAACGCTCGTTCCTCATGATCGAGTAGAGCGTTACCTTTCCCGGATGGACACTGCCGTGCTCGACGACCAGTCGCGCCGGGAGACTGTCGAACCTGATCGTCTCGTTCATCGGTCGCCCGGGCGACGACGGCGCGGCCAGCCGCCGCGCCGGCTAGTCCGCTTCTTCCTGCGGCTTGAAGGCGGCGGCCAGTTCCTGCTGCCTGCGCGCGGGCACCGGGTCGTAGTGGCTCATGTCCATGGTGTATGTGCCTTCGCCACCGGTGATCGCCTTGAGCCGCGAGAGATAGTCCTGCAGTTCCGCCAGCGGCACCAGTGCCGAGATCTGCGAGCGCCCGCCCGGCAGCGTGTCCTGGCCGCTGATCCGGCCGCGGCGTGTCGACAGGTCGCTGGTCACGTCGCCAATCGAGTCCGACGGCGTGCTGATCGCGACCTTTACGATCGGCTCGAGCACGATCGGCCCCGCCTCCTTGATCGCGCTGACGAAAGCCTTCTTGCCCGCGGCGACGAACGCGACTTCCTTGGAGTCCACTGCGTGGTGCTTGCCGTCGTAGACGCTGACGCGCACGTCCTGCAGCTCGAATCCCGCAATCGCGCCGTCGATGAGCACCTGCCGAACACCCTTCTCGACGGCCGGGATGAACTGCCCGGGGATCGCGCCGCCGACGACGTCGTCCACGAACTCGAAGCCGGCACCGCGCGGCAGCGGCTCCACGCGCAGGTACACCTCACCGAACTGCCCGGCACCGCCCGTCTGCTTCTTGTGGCGGCTGTGCCCCTCCGCCGGTCGCGTGATCGTCTCGCGGTAGGGAATGCTGGGCGGCGCTGTCGTGACCCCGACGCCGAAGCGTTCGGTCATGCGCTGCAGCATCACACGCAGGTGCAAGTCACCAAGGCCATAGAGCACGGTCTCGTTCTGGGCTGTGTGATGCTCGACCCGCACGCAGGGGTCTTCGGCCACCAGTCGGTGCAGAGACTCGGAGAGTTTCTGCTCGTCGCCGCGCTTCTCGGCGTGGATGGCCAGGCCGAGCATCGGGGGCGGGAACGACACGGACTTGAGGTGGAAGTGGTCCTCGTCGTGCGAGTCGTGCAGCACCGCGTCGAAGTGCAGTTCGTCTATCTTCGGCACGGCGCAGATGTCACCAGGAATCGCCTGCGGAACCTCGATGTGCTCCTTGCCCTGCAGCTGAAAAAGATGGGCGATCTTGATGGGCTTGCGCGCGTCGCCAACCAGCAGCGGGGCGCCGGCCTTCACCGTGCCCTGGTGAACCCTGAAAATGCCCAGCTTGCCCACGAACGGGTCGATCGTGACCTTGAATACGTGTGCGACGACGTGCCTGTCCGGATCCGGTTCGATCTTGACGCGTACCGCCGCGTCGCCTTCACCCTTGAGGAACGGCGGCGGATTACCCTCGGCGGGATTCGGCGCCAGGCGCACCAGCACGTCCAGCAGTTCCTGGATGCCGGCGCCGGTCTCGGCGCTGCAGAAGCAGACCGGCACCAGGTGATCCTCGCGCAGGGCCAGCTCGAACGGGTCGTGGAGCTGGTCAGGGGTGATTTCCTCGCCCTGCTCCAGGTACAACGCCATCAGCTTTTCGTCCACCTCGACCACCTGGTCGATGATCTCGGTGTGCGCCGCGTCGACCGACGAGAAGTCCGTGGTCTTGCCCGACGCCTGGAAGAAACAGTCCACCACCGCATTGCCGCCGTCGGCGGGGAGGTTGAGCGGCAGGCAAGCCCTGCCGAAAGTTTCGCGAATCTCCTCCAGCACCTGTTCGGTGCGGGCATCGCGGCTGTCGATCTTGTTGACGACGATGAGCTTGCAAAGCCCGCGCGCCTTGGCGAATTCCATCATTCGCAGCGTCATGGGCTCGATGCCGTTCGCCGCGTTCACGACGATGACTGCCGTCTCGACGGCCTCGAGCGCGCAGAGGCTGCGGCCCAGGAAGTCCGGGTACCCCGGCGTGTCGATGATGTTGACTCGTCGCCCCTGGGTCTCGAATCCGCAGATCGCCGCGTCCAGCGAGTGAAGCAGGGCCTTCTCCTGGGGATCCGAATCGCACACGGTCGTGCCGCGCGCAAGCGATCCCTTGGACCGAATCGCACCGGATTGCACGAGCAAGGCTTCGGCCAGCAGAGTCTTGCCCGCGCCGGCTTGGCCCACGAGTGCGAGGTTTCTGATATCCGAGGTCGAGTAGGGCATTTGCTGCCTCCTTTGTCCTTGGGTTTCGTGGTGGAAGCATAACCCCGGGAGCGCAGGGCACCAGAGGCGTTTGCCGGGATTGGCTTAACCGCCGGATCAAGGTAGAAAGCCTGTACGCGCGGCCCGGGGGCCGTCTTCCGAGGGGTATGGGAATGTCGACGGGCAAACGCGCCCTGATCGTGGATGATTCGCGCTCGGCCAGGGTGATCCTGGGCCGGATGCTCGAGCAATACGGGCTGGCCGTCGATACGGCCGAATCCGCCGAGCAGGCGCTGGAGTATCTGCAGCAGCATCGTCCTGACGTGATCTTCATGGATCACCTCATGCCGGGCATGGATGGATTCCAGGCCGTGCGGGCCATCAAGGACGACGCCCAGACCGCGACGATCCCTCTGCTGATGTACACCTCCCAGGAAGGCGAGTTGTACGTAAGCCAGGCCCGAGCACTGGGTGCCGTGGGTGTGCTTCCGAAGACCGTGCGGCCGGCGGACGTCTCGCGCGTGCTCTACCAGCTTCACCTGCTGCAGGACCGCAGGCAGGACCGGACGACCCTGTTCCGGCAGCCGCAACCGGTCGCTGCGGCCGTGCCGCCCGTATCCCCGGCCTCCCGGCCCGATACGGGGCCACTTCCCGAGACAGCGACGGCTGGGTCGGAGCCTGCGGGCGCATCGTTGCAGTTGCCGGGAGTATCGCCGGCAGCCCTGGCCGAGTTTTCGGCCGGCCTGAGGCAGTCGGTCCAGCAGCTCGTAAAGGACCAGTTGGCGGAGCAGCGTCGTTTCGTGCTCGCCACCTTCGAGGCATTCGCGCGCCGACTCGGCGCGGAAATGAAGGAGAACGCGCAGAAGCAGCCCGCCGCGGTCGTCGAATTGCCGCCGGCCGAACCGCCGCGGCGCCAGTGGTGGCCGGTGTTCCTCACCGCGCTGCTCGCGGTGATTCCCGCGGTCGTGCTCGGGTTCATGTACTGGCAGGAACTCGAGACCGGCCGCGAGATCGGGCGCCAGGTCACGCGTCTCGAGGAACAGGTCAGCGCTCTCGCCAGGGCCCCGGCCCGGGCGGTTTCGCCATTCGCCGCGGCTGCGCCTGGACCGGCATTTTTCGGCGAGGCGGCATCGCCGCCGGATCGGGCAGTTCTGGACGGGCCGCAGCCCGGACCGAACCCCGCGCCGCCGCCTTCGCCGGGACCGGTGGACTACGTGCCTTATGGCGACGTGCCGTTCGGCGGCACGCGCCTCGAGCGCCTGCGCACGCTTGCAAACACGCTGCTGGCCCAGGGCTTCCGCGGGAAGATCGTTCTCCAGTACACCGTCGGAGACTTCTGCCTGACTGGCAGCCCGGCTGACGGATTCAGTGTCGCGGACCCGATGCTGCCACTCAGGAAGTGCGACATCGTTGGCAACCCGTTCCACGACTCGCTTTCTCCAGCCCAGCGGCAGACGGTGGACTTCGCCAACTTTGCCGCGACGCTGCGCAGGCGCAGCGCTGGGGCGATCGTCGTGGATGCCATCGATGCCGGCAGGCGCAGCGCCGTCGAGTATCCCGAGCAGACCGAAACGACCACCGCCGGCGCATGGAACACGGTCGCGGCCCAGAACAACCGGGTCGAGACCAGGGTCGTGCCCGCCGAGTGACGGACCTGCCCCGTACGGCGGTGGAGGACGTGCCTCCCGGAGCACCGGACCCGGTCGAAGTGCACGATTGTGTCGCGGCCGCGTCCGGGCGTGAGTTCAGGCCGCCGTCCTGGCTGTCGAGTCCGCACCTCCAGTCCGTGTTTCCCAGCCTTCCGTTCAGGCGTCCGGGCGTCGTCTGGCGCAGCCGACGGATGCTGGCAGCCTCGCGCGAGATGTTGATCGACTGCGGAGACGGAGTGCGGCTGCTCGCGCATCACGCGACCCGTGAACGGCTCGGGCACCCCGGGGCCTCGCGCGTCGCAGTGCTGCTGCACGGCTGGGAAGGCAGTTCCGAGTCGCTGTACGTGATGTCGCTGGCCCAGTATCTTCTCGACCGGGGATTCGACGTGGTGCGGCTCAATCTCCGCGACCATGGCGGCAGCCATCATCTCAATCCGGAGATCTTCCACTCCTGTCGCATACAGGAGGTGGTCGGAGCCGTGCAGCGCATCCAGCAGCTGAATGCAGGGCTGGGGCTCAGCCTCGTCGGGTTCTCGCTCGGCGGTAACTTCTTCCTGCGCGTCGCGGCCCGGGCGAGCGCTGCGGGTCTCGAGCTCGAGCGAACTGTGGCGGTGTGCCCCGTGGTGGACCCGCGGCACACGCTCGCGCGGCTCGAGGGCGGTTGGCCGCTGTATCGCCGTTACTTCGTGCGGAAGTGGCACAGGTCGCTCAGGCAGAAGCAGGCTGCCTGGCCGCAGCTCTACGACCTCAGCGACATCCAGGCGATGGACAACCTGACGGACATGACCGATTACCTGGCGCGCAAGTATGGGGGCTATCCGTCGCTCGAAGCATATCTGCACGGCTATGCCATCACCGGCGACGCGCTCGCCACCATCCGTCAACCAGCGCGCGTCATCACTGCGGCAGACGACCCGATCATTCCAGTCGAAGACTTCGAACGCATTGCGCGCCCACCGGCGCTGACGGTCAGTCGTACGGCACGGGGCGGCCATTGTGGCTACTACGACGCGCGTCGCGGTGGCACCTGGATAGAACGCGAGATCTACGCGACACTGTCCGCGTAGCCGTTTCGCGCGGGCGAAACTACGGCGCAATCGCTCCGCGCCGGGCCATCTCCGCAAGCCAGCGACGGTAGCGTGCCTCTAACGGCTCGTTTGGTCGCGGCTGGAAGCTTCGTTCTACAGGCACTGCCTGCCATCCGGAGGGCTGGCCGGCAGACAGGAAGGCCGCGCCGCGCGCGGTCGCCTCGCGCTGCGCATCCCGGTGGACCGGAAGTCCGCAGACGTCCGCGAGTGACTGGCAGAGATAGTCACAGCGGGCCATTCCGCCCGAGATCCTTGCCCCGTCCAGTGGCGCGGTACGCTGCATCGCGACGAGATTCGTGCACAGCAGGAAGGCGATGCTTTCCACCACAGCCGCCAGGCGGAGACGGTCATCGCCGTCGGTGACGAATTCGACTGGAAACGCGGGCAGCCAGAATGGAGCACCGAGTCCGCCCACGCCGTTCATGAACAGGGGCACCACTTCGCCAGGCCGCACGGCCAGCGACCCCAGTGCGCGATCGACGTCGAGTGCCGTAATGCCGCGCAGCCAGTCGATGGCGCTGCCGGCACCGTTGACGGTGCCCTCGTGGCTGTAGACGGCGCCGGAATTATCCGAGCGAAGCACGCTGCGCAGCAGTCCGCTGGGAAGCGGCGCGCCTGCCGAGGCTGCGCGTTGCACGAAAGCGCCGGTTCCGACATTGACCAGCGCTGCATTGCCTTCGGGCGTGCCGCAGGCGAATGCCGCCGCGGACTGGTCGCCAGTACAGGCAGTGACTGGAATGCTGCGGCTGCCCACGCTCAGGTGGCCGTACGCGTAGCAGGTCGGGACGCAGGTCGGGAGGCACTCGATGTCGATGTCGAAGGCATCGAGCAGTGCGGGCGACCATGCCAGCGTCGCCGGGTCGAACAGCAGCGTCCGCGATGCGTTGGCTGGATCCACGACCACCGGGCGTTCATCGACCAGGCACCGGAGCAGCCAGCTCGACAGCGGCCCGAATGCGAGGTCGCCGCGTTCCGCGGCGCGGCGCACCGCCGGAACGTTGTCCAGGCACCAGCGCAGCTTGCTGGCGCCGTAGTGTGGCGAGAGCACCAGGCCCGTCAGGTCGCGAATCTCATCGGCACGAGCCTCGAGGCGGTCCAGCCAGGCGGCGTTCCGCCGGTCCTGCCAGGAGATCGCGTTGGTCAGTGCCAGCCCACTGGACCGTTCCCAGCAGACGATCGTAGAGCGCTGCGTGGCGAGGCCGGCCGCTTCGATTGGTCGACCCGCGACGGCGGGCGATTCGCAGGCATCCAGCGCGGCGCGCTCGAGGGAGCGTGCGAGTTCCAGCGGGTCCTGCTCGACGAAACCGTCCTCGCCGTATTGCGTTGCGACCGGCACGTGGGACGCGGCGACTTCGTTGCCTATGCCGTCGAAAATCACGGCTCGGCTGCCGTGCCCGCCCTGGTCCAGCGCCAGGACGAGTCCGGGCGCTGCCAGGTTCACCACTGGCGCTGGCTCTCCTGGTAGGCGTCGCGCAGCTCGCGCACGGCCATCGTCTCTACGTAGCGTGCGCCCATGGACTGGCACTTCCGCGCAGTCTCGATGTCGCGCACCTCGTAGAGTGCCCAGTCCCAGCGTCCAGGCCACAGCGACGCGAGCCCGGCCGGGAGCCGGTCCACATTCGCGAACAGGAATTCCGGTCCGACCGACGCAGCATCCTTCATGGCCGCATCACCGTAATCGGCAACTACCCAGCCGATCCGTGCACCGATCATCTGCCGCATGATCCGCAGGCTCGGCAGGTCGAACGAAATCACCACGCAGCGATCGAGCGCGGGTTTCACCAGCCGTGCGATACGTTGCAGCAC
This sequence comes from uncultured Gammaproteobacteria bacterium, assembly GCA_963732415.1. Classification (GTDB taxonomy): domain Bacteria; phylum Pseudomonadota; class Gammaproteobacteria; order Steroidobacterales; family Steroidobacteraceae; genus RPQJ01. Next base: position 40,515 of record CAVSZK010000015.1, on the reverse strand, counting down.
CGTCTCGCGGCCGAACCGGCGCAGGCTTGCGCGCTTTATCTCCACGTACGCAGTCACGCCTTCCCAGTCGTCGAGCGCGTCGATCACCTGTGCGAGCGAGGGCGGGTACGTGTAGGCGAAGCGATGACCGAAGCGCGTGCTCTCGCCGACCGGTGTCCCTGAAAGGCGCGCCCAGGTCATGTCGTGCACGACATCAGGCCGGTCACCGACGCGCTGGAGGTCTGCATCGTGAAGGACCACAGGCACTTTGTCGGCGGTCAGCTGAACGTCGAATTCGACGTGCCGGATCCCGAGCTCCACCGCCGATGCAAGCGATTGCAGCGTATTTTCGGGGAACTCGATGGCGTTGCCCCGGTGCGCGATGATCTCGGGAAGGCTCGTCCCTGGCGTCATGTTCACTGGATCCGGCGACGGTTCGCTCTGGTGTGCGTGGCGAAGTGCGCCTCGGCCGAGGTAGACATCGCCCCGCCGCGCCGTTGGACTGAACCCGAGAAAGGGTGAGGACGACGCGGCGGAGCGATCGCGCAGGTTGAGGCCAAGCGCGCGCGCATTGTGCTTACAAGCGCGGCGCTAGTCCAGAGGGCGTCAGTAACGCGCGCGGCGCGAGGATCTGTTTTCTCGATCCGGGATTGCTCGTGTAACTGAAACTGATGCGAACGATCATGAGATTCCCCGTGAGTCCAGTTGGGTACGTTCCACCTCTCGACGGGGCGCTGTTCGTCATGCCTGCGGCGTACCGCATCAAGAGCAGGCGCGTTGCAGGCACTCATGCATCGATGATCCCGGCGGGCTTGTCGGTGGCAGCAAGGCCGATCACATTATTCCAGGGCAAAAAAAACCCCGCAGTTGCGGGGTTCATCATTTTCCGGGTACGCCTTGTTCTGTTTCTGTGCTCGCGTCTGGCGTCCCGCGTCCCTGGTTGCTGCGTCCGGTCTATTCCATGTACTGGATCTTTCTATCCCGTCGTCCCCCGGCGGGATCTCTTCCCACTCCCCGCGTCATCGTCCTTACCATCACCTACCACACGAGGACGGTGTAGAAGAAGCAATGACCGTGCCATGTTGCGCCGCACCAGTCCCTTGGTCATGTAAAAACAAAGGCTTGTGCGTGTCGTGCCGGGCCTGATTTCTGCTGCAGCCCCGCTGGAGTCGGCCCGTCAGCCGCAATGCGTAAAAGATCTCGACAGCGCTGCGTTCAAAAAGCGCTGATCCCGGTCAACTCGCGTCCGACGGTCAGCTGGTGAATGGTCTCCGTCCCCTCATAGGTGATGACGCTCTCGAGATTGAGCGCGTGCCGTATCGGCACGTACTCGGCGCTGATGCCGGCGCCACCGAGGATGTCGCGTGCGTCACGTGCAGTGTCGAGAGCCATGCGGCAGTTGTTCCACTTGGCGAGCGATACGTGCGAAGGGCTCATCTTCCCCTCATCCTTGAGTCGGCCGAGCTGCAGCGAGAGGAGCTGTGCGGTCGTTATGCCGCGGGCCATCTCCGCGAGGCGGATCTGCACAGTCTGAGTCGCAGCGAGCGGACGGCCAAACAGCACCCTCGACTGTGAATAGTCGAGCACCTGCGCGAGGCAGGCCTGCGCCGCGCCGATCACGCCCCAGGTGATGCCATAGCGGGCCTGGGTCAGGCAGGACAGCGGTGCCTTGATGCCAACCGTGCTGCCGGGAAGCATGTTCGCCTCCGGCACCACCACGTCCTCGAGGAAGATCGCGCCCGTGATCGAGGCGCGCAGCGAGAATTTCTTTTCGATCTCGGGTGCAGCGAGGCCCTTGGTTCCCTTTTCGACCAGGAACCCGCGCATGCCTTCCTCGGTCTTGGCCCAGATGACGAACAGGTCGGCGATCGGCGAATTGGTGATCCACATCTTCGCGCCGTTAAGCACCCAGTCGCCGCCGCGGCGCTTCGCGTGCGTCTTCATGTTGGCCGGGTCGGAGCCGCCGTGCGGCTCGGTGAGGCCGAAGCACCCGAGGACTTCGCCCGTCGCCATGCGCGGCAGGTACTGCTGCTTCTGCTCCTCGCTGCCGTACGTGTGGATGGGGTACATGCACAGGCTCGACTGCACGGAAACGAAGCTCCGCAGCCCCGAGTCGCCGCGCTCGAGTTCCTGGCAGATCAGCCCGTAGCTGACGGCGTTCATGCCGGCGCAACCGTAGCCCTCGAGCGAGCTGCCGAGCAAGCCGAGCCCAGCCAGTTCCGGAATCAAGTCTCGCGGGAAGGTGTGGTCCTCGAAGTGCTCGCGGATCACCGGCAGGACCTTGTCGTCCACCATGCGTCCCACCGAATCCTGCACCATCTGCTCTTCTTCGCTGAGCAGGCCCCGAACGTCGAAGAGGTCCAGCGGATCCAGGGCTCGGGACGATTTCTTCTGTTGACTGCTTGCGGTGGGTGTCGCCACGACGAACTCCGTCAGGTTGATTGGGGTACGCCAGTGCCGCCGGGTTGGCTGACCTGCGGCGCGATTCGGCGCATAACCGGCCCGTATCTTACTGGTAAGGCGACCAGGGGACATTCTCCATTTCCCGCAGGACGCCGACGGCTTCCACCGACGCAGCTACACCAGGCCTCCGCCACGCGGCACCGGGGTGTTGCGAGCCGGGGTGGGTCGGAAAATGATCACCCGTGAGATACTAAGCCAACTTTAACTGGCAGCCCTCGCGGCAATTTCCTGGAGTAGACGCATGACTACGCGCAGCAGCAGAGTCGGAATCCTGTCGATCGTCGCGGTATCGGTCGCACTTGCGGGTTGCGCCTCGGTAGAGGACTTCGGCACCAATCCCGAGAAGCAGAAGACCCGCCAGGGCACGGCCATAGGGGCCGCCGGCGGTGCGGCGATCGGCCTGATCGCGGGAGGAGGCTGGAAGGGGGCGCTGATTGGCGCGGGCGTCGGCGCGCTCGCTGGCGGCCTCGCCGGCAGCTACATGGACAAGCAGGAAGCCCAGCTGCGCAAGCAGATGGCCGGCACCGGTGTCGAGGTCGTGCGGATTGGCGACAACCTCACGCTGAGCATGCCGGGCAACGTTACCTTCGCTTTCGACAGCGCAAAGTTGAATCCGGAGTTTGATCCGGTACTGGACAAGCTGGCTCAGACGCTGTCCGAGTACAACAAGACCGTGATCCAGATTGCCGGGCACACCGACAGCACCGGCAGCCATGCCTACAACATGAACCTGTCACTGCAGCGGGCCGACAGCGTGAAGGCATTCCTGGAGACCCGCGGCGTACCTGCAGCTCGACTGGTCACGATTGGAGTCGGCCCGGACTACCCGATCGCATCGAACGACACGGAAGAAGGGCGTGCGCAGAACCGCCGCGTCGAGATCACGATCGTCCCGGTGACCCAGGACGAGTTGAACAAGGCGAAGTAGAACAAATCGGGGACATTCTCCTGTTCGGAGAATGTCCCCTTGATCGCTTACGCCGCGACGACCAGCTTCCGGAGCTTCTTGATCGCGTTGGCTTCGACCTGGCGAATGCGCTCGGCCGAGACGCCGTACTGCTCGGCCAGGTCGTGCAGCGTGGCCTTGGACTCGCCCATCCACCGCGCGCGCAGGATCGCCTGGCTGCGGTCGTCGAGCTGCGCCATTGCGGCCGCCACCCTGTCGCTCACGTCTTCGTCCCACTCCGCACGCTCGACGGCGAGTGCAGGGTCTGCGTCCGGGGCCGGCAGGTAGGCCGAGGGTGACCACGTGTCCTCTTCCTCGTCGGCATCGCTGGCCGGGTCGAAGGACAGGTCGCGAGACGCGAGACGGCGTTCCATCTCGGTGACTTCGCTGGTGCTTACGCCGAGGTCGTGCGCTACGGCCCGGGTCTCCTCAGCAGTGAGCCAGCCCAGGTTGCGCTTGTACTTGCGCAGGTTGAAAAACAACTTGCGCTGCGCCTTGGTGGTGGCGACCTTCACCAGTCGCCAGTTGCGCAGCACGTACTCGTGGATCTCGGCGCGGATCCAGTGCACGGCGAACGACACGAGGCGCACGCCCACCGACGGATCGAACCGCTTGACCGCTTTCATCAGGCCGACGTTGCCTTCCTGGACCAGGTCGCCCATCGGCAGGCCATAGCCGAGATAGCCGCGCGCAATGTGAACCACGAACCGCAGGTGTGACAGCACCAACTGCCGAGCGGCCTCGACGTCGCCGTCGGCGTGGTAGCGCGTTGCGAGCGCCGACTCCGCCTCGCGGCTCAACACTGGAATGCGCCCGATCGCGTCGAAGTAGGCGTCCAGGCTGCCGATCGGGCCCGTCAGGGCGAGTTCAGCGGGGCTACGGAGTGTGAGTGCGGTGGTCGTCATGTCTTTCCAGGGTGCTCCCTAATTGCGCCTGCCAATATTAGCAGTCCAGATATTAGAGTGCTAAATACCCCGAAAGTTCATCGATAGAATCGATGCGAAAAATGAAAAAACCATCTTTATATCAATTAGTTAGATTGGCTATAGCCGAGGCTTCAAACCGGCCTTCGCCGGGCCAGCCCGGCCTGCGAGCGGCCAACCGCCGCCGTAGCGGGCTCGTGGGTAGCGCTGGTCGTCTATTGAGGCTCGATGCCCCGCAATTCGCGGGTTGCCACGATGAATGAACCGAGCCAGCCGAGCATGGCACCGCCGGCGACCAGCACCAGGCTGGATTCGGCGTCGAGACCGTGCAGCGCGAAGCCGCTGCCGTAGAGCCCCGCGATGCGCTGCACCGGATCGCCCAGCATCAGGATCACCACCGTCACCACCAGCCAGGCGACGGCGCCGCCGCCGAGCCCGTAAAACACACCGTTGTAGAGAAATGGCCGTCGCACGAAGGCATCACTTCCGCCGACCAGCTTCGTGACCTCGATCTCCCCGCGCCTGTTCTCGATGTCGAGGCGGATCGTGTTGCCGACGATGACAAGGATGCCGAGAGCGAAGAGGCCGGCAGCCAGGAGCACGATCCGACGCACCACGTCGAGTATCGCGTTGAAGCGGCTCACCCATTCGGTGTCGAGCTGCACGACGTCCACGCCCGGCAGCAGCTTCAGCTCCGCCGTCAGCGTCTCGACCTGGCCCGAATTGCGAAACGCCTCCGCGGGCCGAACGATGAGCGCATGCGGCAGCGGGTTGTCCTTGAGTGCGTCCAGGGCCTCGCCGAAGCCGGAGTTGCGACGGAATTCCGCGAGCGCGTCGTCGGCTGGTACTACCGTAACCTCGGCCACGTCGCGGCGCTTCCTCACGCGCTCGGCGACGGACTTCGCGTCCCCGAGGCTTGCGGACTGCTTCATGTAGACGGAGACGTCGAGCGCGTTGCTCCAGCCGCCGCTCGCCGCGCGGACGTTCTGCACCAGCACGTGCAGGCAGGCGGGCAACGCGAGCGCTATGCCGATGACCAGCACCGTGAGCAGTGCCGCAAAAGGCTGCTGCCAGAGCCGCCCCAGCGAGCCCACCATTGTCTGCAGGTGGCGTTCGAGCCAGCGCGTCATGCGAGTTCACCGCGGGCAACCACGATGGACGGCAGCGGCGGCGGCGCTTCATCGCCGCCCGCGACACGGCCGGCCTCGATCACCACGCGCCGTACGCCGAAGTGTTCGATCAGGTGTACGTCGTGGGTCGCAATCACCACCGTGACGCCGACCTCGTTGAACCGCCTGAAGATGTTCATGACCTCGACCGCGAGGTCGGGGTCGAGGTTGCCGGTCGGCTCGTCGGCGATCAGCAGAGATGGCTTGCCGACGATTGCGCGAGCAATGCCCACGCGCTGCTGCTCACCGGTCGAAAGCTCGATCGGCCGGTTGCGCTCGCGGCCGAGCAGTCCCACCTGGTCGAGCGCGGCACGCACACGCTTGTCGATTTCCTTTTCCGGCTGTCCGGCGATGACCAGCGGCAGTCCGACGTTGTCGTAAACCGGACGGTCCATCAGCAGCTTGTGGTCCTGGAACACGATGCCGATGTCGCGCCGGAATGCCGGGATCTTCGAGCGCGGCATGGTCGCGGTGTTCTGGCCGTTCACCATCAGCATCCCGCGGGTCGGGCGCTCGATCACCGCGACGAGCTTGAGCAGCGTGCTCTTGCCTGCGCCGGAGTGTCCGGTCAGGAACACCATCTCGCCGCGTTCGACGGAGAGCGACAGGTTCGATATCGCCTCGCGCCCGTTCGCGTAGCGCTTCCAGACGTTCTCGAAACGGATCATGCGGACTCGCGGCCGGCGCGGGCCGGGGACAGGACGGCGTCGACGAAGGACTCCGGGTCGAAAACGCCGAAATCTTCGGCCGATTCGCCGATCCCGATGTAGCGCACGGGGATGCCGAGACCGTCGGCGATGGCGAACACGATGCCGCCCTTGGCCGTGCCGTCGAGCTTGGTGAGCACCAGTCCCGTCACGCCCATCGCCTCGTTGAACTGCCGCGCCTGCGCGAGGGCGTTCTGGCCCTGGCCCGCGTCGAGCACCAGCAACACTTCGTGCGGGGCGTCGGGGTCGAGCCGGCCGAGCACGCGCTTCACCTTGCGGAGTTCGTCCATCAGGTTGCTCTGCGTGTGCAGCCGCCCCGCCGTGTCGGCGATCAGCACGCCAGTGCCGCGAGCCTGCGCAGCCTGCATTGCGTCGAAGATCACGGCGGCCGGATCTGCACCCGCCGCCTGCGCGATCACTGGCACGCCATCGCGTTCGCCCCAGACCTGGAGCTGCTCGATCGCCGCAGCTCGAAAAGTGTCGCCGGCCGCGAGCATCACCTTGTGGCCCTCGTCGGCGAGGCGACGCGCGAGCTTGCCGATGGTCGTGGTCTTGCCCGAGCCGTTGACGCCGACGACCAGGATCACGAACGGGTGCTTGCTCACGTCGACCGCAAGCGGCCGGCCGACCGGCGTCACGATCGCGAGCATGGACTCGCGCAGCGCGCCGATCAGCGCATCGAGGTTGCCGAGTTCGTTACGCGACACCTGTCGACGCAGGCCGCCCAGGATCTTCTCGGTGGTCTCGATGCCGACGTCGGCCGAGATGAGTCTCGTCTCGAGTTCGTCGAGCACGGCGTCGTCGATTCGGCCGCCCGGCAGCAGGTTGGCGAGATCGTAGGTGAGCCAGGAGTCGCCGCGGTTCAGCTTCGAGCGCAGGCGCGCGATGAAGCCTGGCTGCTTCGCCACCTTCTCGGGTGCGGCGTCATCGGGCTTTTTCGTCTTGAAGCTGAACAGTGCCATGGCCAGGATCCGTGCGGGGCCGTGATTGTAGCGGATGGGTCGGGTGGCGAGCGCTGGCCGCGGGTAAGATCACGTCCGGTCACGGCGTGAGGCGAATGCGACCGCGTACGCTCGTTCATGAAGACAGGAAAACCGAACAAAGCTCGATCCACCGCCGCGAAGGCGGGGCCAGGGCGCACGCTGCGCATCATCGGCGGCGGGTGGCGGGGCCGGAAGATCCAGTTTCCGCCGGTCGAGGCGATCAGGCCCACGCCCGACCGCGTGCGGGAAACGGTATTCAACTGGTTGCAGCAGGATATCGGTGGTTCGCGCTGCCTCGACCTGTATGCAGGCAGCGGCGCGCTCGGGCTCGAGGCGTTGTCCCGCGGCGCTGCGCAGGTGGTGTTCGTGGACGTGGAGGAGGCGGTCGGCCGGCACCTGTCGCAGACCCTCGCCCAACTCGACTGCAACCGTGGGCAGGTCGTTTGCGCGGACGCGGCCCGCTACCTCAAAGGTGCCCCACAGGCCTTCGACATCGTGTTCCTGGACCCACCCTATGCCGAACGAGCGCTGACGGATGCCTGCCATCGCCTCGACGAGCGCGGCTGGTTGCGGCCGGGCGGGCTCGCCTACCTCGAGGACGCTTCCGCGGCCGGTGTGCCAGTGCTGCCAGCGGGCTGGACGCTGCTTCGAAGCAAACGGGCGGGCGAGGTGGGCTATCATCTCGCGCGTCGCGACCTTTCCGCCGGCGAATAGCGAGGTCACATGGGCAGCCGTGCGATGTATCCGGGGACTTTCGACCCCTTCACGAACGGGCACAACGACCTCGTGCGCCGGGCTTGCCGGCTTTTCGACCACGTGATCGTGGCCATCGCAGCCAACCCGGGCAAGACGCCACTGCTGCCGATCGAGCAGCGGCTGGACCTTGCGCGCCGGGTCCTGGCGGACGTGCCGAATGTCGAGGTTGCCGGCTACTCGGGGCTCACGGTCGAGTTCGCGCGCGTGCACAGCCTGAATGTCATCGTGCGCGGGCTGCGGGCCGTCTCCGACTTCGAGTTCGAGTTCCAGCTCGCCACGATGAACCGCCACCTCTCCGATCAGGTTGAGACCGTGTTCCTCACGCCGACGGAGCAGTTCAACTTCGTCTCCTCGACGCTGATCCGGGAAATAGCCGGTTTTGGCGGCGATGTGCGCGAGTTCGTGCACCCGATCGTGGCCGAGGCGCTGGTCGCCCACTTCGCCGGAAAGTAACGGCCGCAACCAGGCCGCCGCGAGGTCCCTGGACGGGTTCGTCCAGTCCGGGCACACGAATCCGCAGGCTTGCATTCGATTCTCGAAGTGCATCGCGCATGCTCCGGGGCCAGCATGGCCGCGGAGGATCGACACTGATGTCGCTGCAGGACTGGCCAGAGGCGGAGCGTCCCCGCGAGAAACTGCTGAAGCGCGGCGCCGCGGCGCTGTCGGAGGCGGAACTCCTCGCAATACTGCTGCAGACGGGGACGCCCGGGAGTTCCGCGCTCGACATGGCGCGGGGACTGCTCGGCGAGTTCAGGTCGCTGCGGGGGCTGCTCACCGCAGAGCGACAGGCGCTGTGCCGTGTGCGTGGCCTCGGCAGTGCCAAGTACGCGCTGCTGCAGGCCTCACTCGAACTCTCCCGACGGCACTATGCCGAACTGATGCAGATGGGGCCCGCGCTCGGCAATCCGCGCGCCACGCGCGAGTTCCTGAGGGCGCGTCTTCGCGACCGGGACCACGAGGTGTTCTGCTGCCTGTTCCTGGACAACCGCCACCGCGTCATCTGCTTCGACGAGGTCTTCCGGGGCACGATCGACGGTGCCAGCGTCCACCCGCGAGACGTGGTCAAGCTCGCGCTCAGCCGCAACGCGGCCGCGGTGATCCTCGCCCACAACCACCCCTCCGGCGTCGCCGAGCCCAGCCAGGCCGACGAGATGATCACCGGCCGCCTGCGTGATGCGCTGGCGCTGGTCGACATCCGGGTACTCGACCACATCGTCGTAGGCGACGGGACCTGCGTTTCATTTGCTGAACGCGGCTTGCTGTAGAAAAACCTTTTACAGGCAGTATGTTACGGCGACACTCCCGGTGCTTGCCACAAGCCGGTGTACGCGTCACGCCCAGCCATGCCGGCCCCGCGGGCCCATTAGGCGATGCGCCACGCCCTTGCCTGCAGCCGCTGTCACTGGTATAAAACGCGGCTCGTTTTCGCGGGGAGCGGCACCGCTCCCGCACTGAGGATCAAGCCATGTCGAAAGTCTGTCAGGTCACCGGCAAGCGGCCGATGAGCGGTAACACCGTCTCCCACGCCAACAACAGGACACGCCGTCGTTTCCTGCCCAACCTGCATTCCCAGCGCTTCTGGCTCGAGACCGAGAAGCGGTGGGTCACGCTGCGCGTGTCCGGCAACGGCATGCGGACGATCGACAAGAAGGGCCTCGAGGTTGTCGTAGCCGAGCTGCGCGCCCAGGGCGTCAAGGTCTGAGTCAGGAGTACCTGAGCCATGCGTGACAAGATCAAGCTGCTTTCGACAGCCGGTACCGGCCACTTCTACACCACGACCAAGAACAAGCGTCTCCACCCGGAGAAGCTCGAGGTCAAGAAATTCGACCCCAAGGTCCGCAAGCACGTGACCTACAAGGAAGCCAAGATCAAGTAAGGCGCTGCCGGCCTGCTGGTCCCGTGAAAAACCCGCCACCCGGCGGGTTTTTCGTTCCTACAATCCGCATCTTCCTGAAGTACCCGCCGACAAGGGCGGGCCACCCGGCCTCAACCTCGAAACACGCGCACACCCTTGCCCGAGCTGCCAGAAGTCGAGACCACGCGCCGCGGCATTCGCACGGCGCTCGCCGGGCGCTCGGTCACCGGCATGGTGCTGCGTGAGCGACGACTGCGCTGGCCTGTGCCGCGCGGGCTGCCGGGCCGGCTCACGGGGCAGCGAGTCCTCGACGTCCGGCGGCGAGCCAAGTACCTGCTGATCGATCTCGAGCGCGGTTCGTTGATCGCGCACCTCGGCATGTCGGGCAGCCTGCGCGTATTGCCAGCGGCAACACCGCCGCTCGCGCACGATCACTACGACCTGCTGCTCGACTCGGGCAGCTGCCTGCGCTTCAACGACCCGAGGCGCTTCGGCTGCCTGTTATGGGCGACCGGCGACCCCGCCCGGCACAGGCTGCTCGCCGGCCTTGGTCCCGAGCCGCTCGAGCGCGACTTCGACGCGGACTATCTCGCGGCGCGGGCGCGCGGGCGCAGGGTGGCGATCAAGCAGTTCCTGATGGACCAGCGCATCGTCGTAGGCGTGGGCAACATCTACGCGAGCGAATCGCTGTTCCGCGCCGGCGTCGACCCGCGCCGCGCGGCGGGACGCGTGTCACGCAGGAAGCTCGAGCGGGTGGTCGCGGCGGTGCGTGAGGTACTGCACGAGGCCATCCGCCACGGCGGCACGACGCTGCGGGACTACGTGAATGCAGATGGCGCGCCGGGCCATTTCAGCCAGGACCTGTTCGTGTACGAGCGCTCGGGCCAGCCATGCCGGCACTGCGGGGCCGCCATCCGCCAGCTGGTCCAGGGCCAGCGATCCACCTATTTCTGCCCCACCTGCCAGGGCTAACGGCTGGTTATGGCCTGAGATCTTTGTGCCGAAACGCGGTTCGGGTCCTTTGCGGCCGCCGCCGGCGCCGTCCCATAATGCGCCCATGAGCAGGTCAGAACCGTTGAGAGTACTGCTCGGCGTCACGGGCGGTATCGCTGCCTACAAGAGCGCCGAGATAGTGCGCCGACTGCGCGAGGGCGGCGCGGAAGTGCAGGTCGTAATGACGGAAGGTGCGTGCCATTTCGTCACGCCGCTTACTTTCCAGGCGCTGTCGGGTCGGCCCGTGCGTACCGACCTCTGGGACGAGGCCGGCGAGGCCGCGATGGGGCACATAGAACTCGCTCGCTGGGCGGACCGAATCCTGGTAGCGCCGGCGACCGCCGATTTCATCGCCCGGCTCGCGCACGGGTTTGCCGACGACCTGCTCACGACGCTGTGCCTGGCAACCGATGCGCCGCTTTCCGTAGCGCCGGCGATGAACCGACTGATGTGGGCAAACGCTGCCACGCGCTCCAACGTCGAACTGCTGCGTTCCCGGGGCATCGTGATCCTGGGTCCAGGCGAAGGCGACCAGGCCTGCGGCGAGACCGGCCCAGGCAGGATGCTCGAGCCAGGCGAACTGGCTGAATCGCTGCTGGCCGCCGCGCCAGTCGTACCTGCCAGCAGCAGTCTGCTGGCCGGCCGCAAGGTGCTGCTGACCGCAGGGCCGACGCGCGAACGCATCGACCCGGTGCGCTTCATCACCAACCGCAGCTCCGGAAAGATGGGCTATGCAGTCGCCGAAGCCGCGCGTGACGCCGGCGCTGACGTGGTGCTGGTGAGCGGTCCGGTGAATCTCCCGGCGCCGCAGGGCGTGCGCCGTGTCTGCGTCGAGACCGCCGAGCAGATGATGGCGGCGGTCAACGCGGACCTGCCCGGCACCGACCTGTTCATCGCCGCGGCGGCGGTGTCGGACTACCGTCCGGTTCAGGTCTCCGCGGAGAAGATCAAGAAGACCAGCGATTCGCTGCTGCTCGCGATGTCGCGCACGCCAGACATCCTTGCGACGGTCGCGGCCCTCAGCCCCCGTCCGTTCGTGGTCGGATTCGCGGCCGAGACGCAGAATGTCGAGCGCAATGCGCTCGCGAAGCTCGAGGGCAAGCGCCTCGACATGATTGCGGCAAACCAGGTGGGCGACGGCCTCGCGTTCGACTGCGACGACAATGCGCTGACCGTGTACTGGCCTGGCGGGCGCAGGGACCTGCCGCGTGCCGGCAAGGCGGAACTGGCGGCACGCCTGGTCGCCGTGATTGCCGAGCGACTGGCAGTGGTGCGGAATGGTGCCGGGGCTGCGGTTGATGCGCCGGCGGCCGGCAGCGTGGTGGCGCGATGAGTTCTGCACCGAAGGCACGCGCGTTGAAGGTCCTTGTCCTGGACCCCAGGGTCGGTGGCGAGTTTCCTCTGCCGCACTACGCGACCGGAGGCTCCGCCGGGCTGGACCTGCGAGCCTGTCTCGACTCACCGCTCACGCTGCGCCCGGGCCAGGCCGAGCTCGTGCCGACCGGGATCGCAATTCACCTCGACGACCCGGGACTTGCGGCGATGCTGCTACCGCGCTCGGGGCTCGGCCACAAGCACGGCATCGTGCTCGGCAATCTCGTCGGGCTGATCGACTCCGACTACCAGGGGCAGGTCATGGTCTCCTGCTGGAACCGCGGACAGGCTGATTTCACGATCGCGCCCGGTGAGCGCATCGCGCAGATGGTGATCGTGCCAGTGGTGCAGGTGGAATTCGAGGTCGTGGACAGTTTCACGGAGAGCCGCCGCGGAGCCGGGGGCTTCGGCAGTTCCGGGACTACTTGAGCCCCTTGAGTTCCTTGAAGCGCGCGATGTCGGCATCAAAGCTGCCGCGCAGCTCCTGCTGCTCCAGCATGTTCTTCGCGAGTTCCTGCTGGTAGACCTGCAGTCCGTTGACCGTGTTCACGATGTCCTCCGCGATGTGATCGGGGAGGGGTGGGGCGTTGTTCTTGCTGCTGTAGGGCCGGAATCGCTGCACGTCCAGCGAGAGGCGTGACTCGCGTTCTTTCAGGTTGGCGACATACTGGTCCGTGACCCGGCCCTGCTGGACCAGCAGTTCAAGCCGCTGGTCGCGCAGGCGCTCGATGTCCTCGACGGACAGGTACGTCGCCAGCAGTGTCTTGTCACGGTTCGCCGCGGCCACCATTGCAGCGTGCGCAGCCTTCTGCGCCTCGATCTCGGCCAGGGCCTCACGCCCGGGGATGACGCGCACCACGCGGCCATTGACGTCGAGGACCTCGATGTCCGCCTCCATGCACTCCGGGGGGATGCTCTGCCCGATCGTGTAGCGACCATTCGCGTCCCTGCAGCGATAGGCCGCTTCCTGGGACTTGATGGTCTTGGTATTCGATTTCTTGGCAGCAGCGTCTACCGGCGGCGAAGCGACGAGCAGCGCCTGTGCCGCCAGGACGAAGACGGTGATCAGTCTCATGTGCCTTTGCATCGCTGGCATTCTGCTCCGACGGGCTCGCGGGACCTATTTCTGCTCGTCCGGATTGTGAACTATGTCAAATGACGCGACCAATTACACGCCGTAGCGATCGCGATACGCCCGGACCGCCGCAAGGGTCGATTCATCGCCCTGGGCTTCGAGGTGGTCCATCAGGTCGCGCAGCCGCAGCACGCTCACCACCGGCAGGCCGAAGGTCTCCTGCACCTCCTGGACTGCGGAACGCTCGCCCTGGCCGCGCTCCTCACGGTCGAGCGCAATCAGCACGCCGGCGGGCGTTGCGCCATGGGCGCGGATGATCTCGACCGACTCGCGGATGGCCGTACCCGCCGTGATCACGTCGTCCACGACCAGTACCCGACCGGCAAGCGGGGCACCCACGATAACGCCGCCCTCGCCGTGGTCCTTGGCCTCCTTGCGGTTGAACGCGAACGGGAGGTTCATGTCTTCGTGCCCGGCGAGCGCGGCCGCGGTCGTCGTCACCAGCGGGATGCCCTTGTAGGCCGGCCCGAACAGCATGTCGAACGGTACTCCTGACAACGCCGCGGCCCGCGCGTAGTGCCTGCCGAGCGAGGCGATCGCGTGACCGGTGTTGAAGAGTCCCGCGTTGAAGAAGTACGGGCTTATACGTCCGGACTTGAGCGTGAACTCGCCGAAGCGCAGCACGCCGAGGTCGAGGCAGAGTCGAATGAAGTCAGGCTGGTGCATGGCGCTACTTTATACTTCGCCGCCATGCGCATCATCACCCTGAACGCGAACGGCATCCGCTCGGCCCAGCGCAAGGGGTTCTTCGAGTGGATGGCCAGGCAGGATGCCGACGTGGTCTGCATCCAGGAAACAAAGGCCCAGCGAAACCAGCTCGCAGACCCGGTGTTCCACCCCGCCGGCTATCACTGCCATTACGCGGATGCGGAGAAGAAGGGCTACAGCGGTGTGGCCATCTACTCGAAGCAGAAGCCCATCGAGGTCGTCGCCGGTTTCGGCTCGCGGGAGTTCGATGCCGAGGGCCGCTACATCGAGGCCCGGTTCAAGGGCCTGAGCGTCGTATCGGTGTACCTGCCATCGGGCTCGTCGAGCGACGAGCGCCAGCAGGCGAAGTTCCGCTTCCTGGCCGAGTTCATGCCGCACCTGCGTGCGCTGGCGCGCAAGAAGCGCGACTATGTGCTGTGCGGCGACTGGAACATCGCGCACAAGGAAATCGACCTCAAGAACTGGCGTTCCAACCAGAAGAACTCCGGTTTCCTGCCGGAGGAGCGCGCCTGGATGGACGAAATCTTCGGCGAGGCGCGTTTCGTGGATGCATTCCGCGAGGTCGACCCGCGGCCCGAGCAGTACACGTGGTGGTCCAACCGCGGGCAGGCCTGGTCAAAGAACGTCGGCTGGCGCATCGACTACCAGGTCACGAGCCCGCTGCTGCGCGGCAGCGTCGCGCGAGCCGGTATCTACAAGGCGCAGCGGTTCTCCGACCACGCACCCCTCGTAGTCGACTACGGCCTGTGAGCGCCCGGGCCACCGGCACGCAGGGCGCGGCTGCGGGGGAGGCGACCGCCGGCGGCGCATGGTGGCGTGGCTGGCTCACGGCCGTCCGCGCGTACCGCAATCCCAGCGTGCTCGCAATGCTGTTCCTGGGTTTCTCCGCGGGGCTGCCGTTCATGCTGGTGTTCTCGACGCTCTCGGCATGGCTGCGCGAGGCGGGCATCGAGCGGGCGACCATCGGCATGCTTTCCTGGGTCGGTATCATCTACTCGGTGAAGTTTTTCTGGGCACCGGTCGTGGACCGGCTCGAACTGCCGATCCTCGGCCGGCTGCTGGGCCGCCGCCGCAGCTGGATGCTGGTCGCGCAGGTGGGCATCGCGGCCGGGCTTGCCAACATGGCGCACATGGACCCGACCGGCAATCTCGGCATCGTCGCGGCACTGGCACTGCTGGTCGCCTTCTGCTCCGCGACCCAGGACATATCCGTGGACGCGTGGCGCATCGAGGCCGCTCCGCCGTTGATGCAAGGCGCCATGGCGGCAGCCTACCAGCTCGGCTATCGCGTCGCGCTGATGGTCGCGAGCGCTGGCGCGCTGTGGATCGCAGCCGATCGCGGCTGGAGCGTTGCATACACGACGATGGCCGTGCTGGTGGGTATCGGTGTCGTGACGACACTCGTGATCCGGGAGCCGCAGCCGCGAGTCGCGCGCGAGGCGCTCGACCTGGAGCCACGCGTGATCGACTGGCTCGAGCGCAAGGCTCACTGGCCGCAGTCGTTGCGGCAGCTCGGTGCCTGGTTCGTCGGCGCGGTGGTCTGCCCGTTCGTCGATTTCTTCACGCGCTACGGAACGCGGCTCG
Organism: uncultured Gammaproteobacteria bacterium; assembly: GCA_963732415.1. Lineage (GTDB taxonomy): Bacteria > Pseudomonadota > Gammaproteobacteria > Steroidobacterales > Steroidobacteraceae > RPQJ01. The sequence goes on along the minus strand of CAVSZK010000015.1, from coordinate 24,940 downwards.
GGATACTGATGCTCGCCTTCATCGCGAGCTACCGGCTTGCGGACTTCACGATGGGCGTGATGACGAACCCGTTCTACCTGGACACCGGCTTCTCGCTGAAGGAAATTGCGGCCGTCGCCAAGGGCTTCGGCGTGTTCATGTCGCTGTTCGGGACGCTGGTCGGCGGCGTCGCCGTCGCGAGGCTGGGCCTGATGCGGACGCTGGCGCTCGGGTGCGTGATGATCATCGCCGCGAACCTGATGTTCGCGGTCTTCGCATGGACGGGCAGCCCAAGCATCGCGGGCCTGGCGGTCGTCATCAGCGCCGACAACGTCGCCATGGGCATAGCCGGTACCGCGCTCATCGCCTACCTGTCCAGCCTGACCAGCGCGTCCTATACGGCCACGCAGTACGCGCTCTTCTCATCGATGTACGCGTTGCCCGGCAAGCTGCTGATGGGAACCTCGGGCTTCGTCGTTGACGCCGTGGGTTACCCGGCATTCTTCGTCTACACCGCGACGCTCGGGCTGCCGGCACTGGTGCTGCTCTTTTTGCTGTCGCGCAGCCAGCCGCCACCGCCGGCGACCGGCGGATAACGCATCGTGGACGTGGTGGACCTCACGCGGGTGGTGTGCGCGCTGCACGAACTGGCGGATCCAGGGGCGAGGGGATTCACGATGGGAAATGGCGACTGGCCGCTGCGCGGGTTCGTCGTGCGCCGCGGCGGACTGCTGCGCGCCTACGTGAACCACTGTCCGCACGCCGGATTTCCCCTGAACTGGAGACCGCATGCCTTTCTCGCGCCGGAGATGCCGTTGATCCTGTGCTCGATGCACGGCGCGTTGTTCGAAATCGAAACGGGCCGCTGCGTGTCGGGACCCTGCGACGGGCTCGGCCTGCGCGCGCTGCCGGTGCGCGTCGATCGTGGCTACGTGATGCTGGAAGAAAGCGTGCCGCTGGAGGAACCGGCCGATCTCGGCCGGTAGGCGACCCGCCGTTCCCTAGTATTCGTCGGGCTCGGGAAGTTCCAATTCCGAGAATCCACCCGCTTCGCCGCGGTCGACGAACTGCAGCGGGTCGTTCCATGGCCGCGCATTGCCCGGCTCGGTTTCGTATTCGTTCTCGGTATCTTCGGGCTCGACATCCAGCGAGCCGGTCCAGTCCTCGGGAGGCTCGGCGGCTACGATATCGTCACCCACCCACTCATCGACCTCGAGTTCCTCGACCGTGCCGTCGAAGTACTGGATCTCGATGGTGCGATCGTCGCGGTCGACGGCGACGACCTCGAAGGAATCTCCGTCCGGGCGCCGGTACCACTGGCCTATGACAGGTGCGAGTTTCGCCATGGTCTCAACCTCTGCCGATCGCTGTGCGTGTATTCTCTGTGCGACCTCACCTTACTTGTAGTCCTGCTGGGAGGTGAGTTCAAGTAGCGGAATGCGCGGACTGCCAATGTTCGACGAACTCGTCAAATTCTTCGTTGTGCTGCTGGTCGTGGTGGAGCCACTTTCGCTGCTGCCCGTGCTTGCGGGGCTGACCGACGGGGCCGACAACAACTACCGTCGGCGCATGTCGCTGAAGGCGATCGCCATCTCCAGCGTCGTCTGCCTGGTGTTCGCCGCGGCCGGCACGGCGCTGCTCAAGGTGCTCGGCATCAGCGTGGATGCCTTCAAGGTGGGCGGCGGTATCCTGTTGTTCCTGCTGGCAATCGAAATGGTGTTCGCGCGGCCCTCGGGAGTGCGGTCGATCACGCCGGGCGAGGATGCCGAGGCCCACCATCGTGGCGATATATCGGTGTTTCCGCTCGCGTTCCCTCTTATCGCCGGACCCGGTGCCATTGCGACGATCCTGCTCGCTTTCGCTGGCGTGCCGCCGGGCTCGCTGCAGTTCTTCGCGCAGGTTGGCGTCATCGTGCTGGTGCTGGCGATCACGCTGGGACTGATGCTGGTGACCGGTCCAGTGATGCGGGTGATCGGTGTGACCGGCGGCGCGGTGCTCGGCCGCCTGCTGGGCGTGCTGCTCGCCGCGCTCGCCTCGCAGTTCGTGCTGGACGGTATCCGCGGCGCTATGGCTTCCTGAATGACAAGTCCCAGACACCGTGGCCCAGACGGTGCCCCCGGTTCTCGAACCGGGTGAGTGGCCTGCTGTCCGGTCGCGGCGCGTAACCGGAACCGAACTCATTCCGCAGCGCTCCGCATGCTCCGACGACCTCGAGCATGTGCTCCGCGTAATTCTGCCAGTCCGTTGCGAGCCGGAACCGGCCGCCCGGCTTGAGCTTTCGTGCCACCAGGTCCACGAACGGCGGCTGCACGATGCGGCGCTTGTGGTGCCGCTTTTTCGGCCACGGATCCGGAAAGTAGAGCAGCACGGCAACCAGCGCCGCGTCGCCAATCTGCTGGTCGAGTACTTCTACTGCATCGCGGCAAGCCGCACGCAGGTTGGTGAGTGCCAACGCCTCGGCGCGCAGCATCAGGTGGCCGACGCCAGGCCTGTGCACTTCGATGCCGAGGAAATCCGCCTCAGGCTGCGCGGCGGCGAGCGCGAGCAGCGACTCGCCGTTGCCAAAGCCGATCTCGAGCGTAAGCGGTGCCACGCGGCCGAAGAGCCCGGGCAGGTCAATGGCTCCAGCCCGGTCCTCGACGCCGTAGCGAGGCCACAACTCGCGCCAGGCTCGCTCCTGGGCGGTAGTCATGCGGCCGGCGCGGGCCACGAAGCTTTTTACGCCGCGGCGGTGCAGCGGAGCGACCGCCTTCTCGCCGGCGGCAGCCGGGTCGTCTGGAATCGCGGGTGACAAGCCGATAAAGTCCGGTGGCGGGACAGGAACACCAATCATACGGCGTGACCGCGCGCCGGGGAGCAAGACATGGCAAACCGCGACGAGATGATGAACAGCCTCGGTGCGAATGCCCAGGTTCTCTGCCGCCGCACCTGGTGGGTTTTCGTGGTCGGTGGCGTCGCCAGCGTGATTTTCGGCGTGCTCGCCTTCGTAAATCCGAAGCTCGCCTTGTTCGTGCTCGCGATGTTCTTCGCAGCCTCCATCCTTGTGGATGGCGCATTCAACGCCGCGGGTGCACTGCAGCATCGTGAAAAGGACGGCTGGTGGGTGATGCTTCTGATGGGCATCCTCGGGCTGGTGGTTGGCGGGTACGCGCTCCTCAACCCGCCGGTGAGCATGGTGGCGCTGATCTTCCTGGTTGCGATCCAGGCGGTGCTGCTCGGCGTGTTCCTGCTGGTCATGGGCTACAAGGTCCGCAAGGCCACCAGCCGCGAATGGATCCTGTATGCGGCGGGCGCGCTCTCTGTCCTCTTCGGCCTGCTCGTGTTCAGGAACCCTCTCGCCGGCGGCGTCTCGATCGTCTACCTGATCGCAAGCTGGGCCGTCGTGGTCGGGGCACTGAAGATCTTCTTCGGGCTCAAGGCGAAGAACATGGCGGGGCGGGTTGCGGACAGGTTCTCCGCGCTTGGCTGACCGCCTGCGGCTGAGCCGCTACACTCAGGCCGTGCGACCAGCGATTCGTCCGCCGAACAGGCATCCGCCGAGGAATGTCCCTTCGAGGCCGCGCTTGCCGTTCATGCCGCCGCCGCCGAAGCCTGCGGATTCGCCGGCCGCGTAGAGGCCCGGTATCGGTTCGCCGGAACCGTCGAGCACGCGGCAGTCGAGGTCGGTTACCAGGCCGCCCATGCTCTTGCGGCTGATGATGAATTCACGGATCGCGAGCAGCGGCCCGGCCTTCGGGTCGAGGATCTTCTGGAACTTGCAGGTGCGCAGCCGGTCGCCGACCCAGCGACGCGCGAACTCGATGCGACGCAGCTGTTCGTCGTCGTGAAAGCGTGGACCCGCGTCGATGCGCGAGTCGTAGGCCGTGGCCGCGTCCGCGACAGCCGCGAGGTCCACTGATCCGTCGCCCACCAGCGCATTCATCTTCTCGACCAGTTCCGGCAGCGTTTCGGCGACCACGAAGTCGGGGCAATTGCGCGTCACCTGGTCGTACAGCCAGCGATTGCCACGCAGCATGTCGCGGGCCACGTGCAGCTTATTCTTCTCCCGGAACGCCGGGTTGAATTCGCCGCCGGAGATCGCGAGTTCCTTGAGCGCAATGCGGCGGTTCAGTAATTGCCACGAATAGGCGCGTTGCTGCCTGCAGATCTGCGCGACGAGATCGTGCGTGTCGAATCCCGTCACCAGCGGCATCGGGCCGATGCGCTCGCCGCGCCAGTTGAGCCACAGCGCCGACTTCGGCGGGACCAGTGACAGCCCGTGCGCGGGCTTGCGCGGCTGCCAGTGATGCACGCCGGCCGCGTAGTTCCACTGCCAGTCGAGGTGCGTGACGCCGGCGCCAATCGCGGCAGCTGCATCGTGCAGGCGTCCATCCGCGTATTTGTGCGAGCCGTTCAGGAGCGTCTCCGGCGGGCGGCCCCAGTCCGCGTGCCAGTTTTCTTTGACGCGTGCCAGGTTGCCGTTGATGCCGCCAGCGGCGATCACGACCGACTCTCCGGCGGCCTCGAATTGCTGCCCTGTGCCTTCCGTCTCGCCGCGGCAGCCGGTCACACGGCCATTGGTGACGGTGAGTGACTCGACGCGGTGCTCGAATCTGATTTCGAGCAGATTCCTGCGCGGGTGTGCGAGCAGCCGGCGATTCAGGACGATGGCGAGTTCGTGGCCGGTTCCCCAGACGATGTGCCAGCGCGGCACCGAGTTACCCGGTGTATACAGCCCGCGCTCGACCCAGAGCGGCATCGGCATGAACTGCACGCCCGCGCCGCGCAGCCAGTCGAAGATCTCCTCGTTCGCGCGCTGCACGTAGGCCTCGGCCCAGGCGCGCGGCCAGTGGTCACCGGGCCCGAATTCGGCGAAAGCGTGCCAGTCGCGCAGACCCTGTTCCGCACCGTCGCGGATGCCATAGCGGCGCTGCAGCGGTGTGCCGGCGAACCAGATGCCGCCGAAGCTCTCCTTCGCGAGGCCGCCCATGTTCTGCTCGACATCACGGTCGAGCAGCAGCACGCGTCGGCCGCGGTCGAGGAGCTCGAGCGCCGCGGTCACACCCGCGATGCCCGAACCGATCACCACGACGTCGGACTGGTAGCGCAGCACTGCTCAAGCCTCGCGGGGCGGTGCGAAGTCGACGCCCTTCAGGGCCTCCGCCGAACCCATGCCCATGTGCTTTACCAGTTTCATGGCGTCGTGGATCCCGATTCCCAGCGGTCGAATCCTCGCGGCTGGCACGAACATTACATTGCCCGACATCGGCGTCGGCGATTGCGGGATGAACACCGCCGTCCAGCCGTCACCCAGCTCCTCGAGCGCATAGCCGAGTTGCCATGACCCGTCGGTGCTCATCATCACCGGCGTGAGGCCGTCGCCATTCTCGATCTTCGCCAGGCCTTCGGCCATGCTGGTGACGACGCGGTACTGGGGCATGCTGGCCAGGAAGGACTGCTCCACCCAGCCTGTCAGTCTCCGGCCGGTGCCCGTGCGCGCCGCGAGGCCGGCCAGGAATGCGACCACGACCAGCATCAGCGCGGCGACGATCGTGCCCACCGCGATTCCAGCGATCTGGTTATACGGGAAGTACGCCACGATCGGCCTGGCGACCTTACCGGCAAGCTGCAGCGCTTGGCGCAACATGAGCCCGATCAGCACCAGGGGCACCAGGAACAACAGCCCGCCGACAAGCGTGGTCTTGAGGAACTCACTGAGTCGCGACACGGCATTTCTCCCTGGTTGGCAGCGAATTCGATCCTGGCTACACGTCGCGGACTGCGGCGCCAAGCAGCCACGATTGAAGCCGCGCGCGATAGACATCAGGCAGGCGCACCGGACCATTTTCGTCTGCAAGTACCATGACGGCACTCGAGACGCTGACGCAGCGGTCCTCCTGGAACATGCCCATGCCGTAAGTCCACGAAGTCGTGCCAATCCTGAGCACGCCTACCCCGACCTCGAGCGTGCCCGGGTAACCCGCTTCCTGCACGTAGTCGATTGACTGGTGCGCGATCAGCACGCGCTCGCCGGCCGGCGTCGGGATTCGTACGCCGCCCAGCATCCGGGCGCCCACCGCCACGCGCGCCTCTTCATAGTACTGCGCGATCGCGATGTTGTTGATGTGCCAGAGGGGATCGACATCCGCGTAACGTGCGAGGATCGCGACCTTGACCGGATAGTGCGCGGGATCGAGGCGGTGAGGATCGATTCTGGGCATGGTTCGATTGACGGGCAGGCGCCCGACCCGAATGATAGCCGGCAACAACGATGACCGCAGTCCAGTTCCGCAACCCCGATGTACGATTGTCCGACGCGCTGGCGGCCACGGCCGCGGCGGTGCGTGGGCACATGGTTACGCTTCGGGAACTGCTGGGCCACGTTGGTGAGCAGGGCCTGCTGGTTTTCAGCGCCATCCTGGCAATGCCGTTCCTGATTCCGGTCTCGCTCCCATTCATGAGCACCGCGCTAGGTCTGCCGATGCTGCTGATCGGGGTGGCGGTCATCCTGGGCAGGCTGCCGTGGATGCCGGGTCGCCTGCTCGACCACCAGTTGCCCAGCGCGACCGTGCAGCACGTGCTGGGCCAGGCTCAGAGTGCTGCCGCGCGCATCGAGCACCTGGTGAAGCCGCGGCTGCTGGCGCTGACGGGATCTACGCTGGTGAACTCGCTGCACGGCGTCACGATCGTGATCGTCGTGTTGCTGCTGATGGCACCGCTGCCGTTCGTTCCGTTGGCCAACACGCTGCCGGCCATCGCCATCATCCTGTTGTGCCTTGGAATGGCGGAACGCGATGGTGTGCTGTTGCTCGTCGGCTACCTGGTGGCTGGCATTTCCTCCCTGTATATCGGCGCGCTGCTTTGGCTCGTGCTGCGAGTCGGCATGAATGCCGAGGGCGTCATGAGCCAGGTCGGCGGGTGGTTTTCGAAGCTCGTCGGAACCTGAGCGGCCTTCGGTGGACGACCGCGCCGCCGCAGGCGGCCGCCTGAGACACCAGCCCTGTGACTGGAGAAACGCCGTAAGCCACTGATTATGTGGGCAAAAAGGCGATAGTCAGGAAAGTCCCCTCCATTTCAGGCAACATGCGCCGCAAGTTTGCCGCCGCGCAGTCCGGTCTGCGCACGAGGCTCTTCGGAGGGAAAGATCTTTCTCCCTCTCGCGGCTCCTCCTGCAGACTCATCGTGGTCTGCATTTTCGCGCCCCCGATCCTGTCATTGAATCAATGACGCTTCGTCCGGTTCCCGCTATGGCGGGGGAAGCGCGATGGTATTTGCATGTCTTTTGAATCACTTGGCCTCCCGGCCCCGCTGCTGCGTTCCTTGCAGGAACGCGGCTACACGACCCCCACGCCCATCCAGTTGAAAGCGATTCCCGCGGTCCATGCCGGCCGCGACCTGCTTGCCGCAGCGCAGACCGGCACGGGCAAGACGGCTGCGTTTGCGCTGCCATTACTTCAGCGCCTCGACGAGGAACACCCGAATCCGCGCGGATCGCGTGCACCGCGGCTGCTGGTGCTCGTGCCTACGCGCGAACTGGCCGCCCAGGTCGGCGAGGCGTTCCAACAGTACGGGAGCCACCTGAGCCAGCGCACGATCCTTGTATTCGGCGGCGTGAGCCCACGACCGCAGGTCGAGGCGCTGCGCCAGGGCGTGGACATCGTCGTCGCCACACCCGGCCGTCTGCTCGACCACATCAACGAGCGCGTGATCGACGTGACGAAGATCCGCTACCTGGTGCTCGACGAAGCAGACCGCATGCTGGACATGGGTTTCATCCGCGACATCCGACGCGTGCTTTCCGCGCTGCCGAAAAAGCGGCAGAACCTGCTTTTCTCAGCCACCTTCTCGGAAGAGATCCGCGCCCTCGCGAAAGGCCTGCTGCACGACCCGCTCGCGGTCGAAGTGGCTCCGCGCAACGCGCCGGCCGAGCTCGTCGAACACCGTGTGCACCTGGTGGAGCAGGGCGAGAAGCGGGCGGTGCTGAGCCACCTGCTGCGCGAGGGCGCAACCCCGCAGACGCTGGTGTTCACGCGCACCAAGCACGGTGCCAACCGGCTCGCCGAACAACTCGAGCGAGACGGTATCAATTGCGCGGCCATTCACGGCAACAAGTCGCAGAACGCGCGCACCAAGGCGCTTGCCGACTTCAAGGACTACAAGGTGCAGGTGCTGGTCGCGACCGACATCGCGGCCCGCGGCATCGACATCAGTGAGTTGCCGCAGGTCGTCAACTACGAACTGCCGCACGTGCCCGAGGACTACGTGCACCGCATCGGCCGCACCGGCCGCGCCGGCAGTGAGGGTCACGCGCTGTCGCTGGTTTCCAGCGACGAACGCGACCGCCTGCGCGCGATCGAGCGCGTACTCGGTCGCAAGATCAACGTGCTGCCGCTGGATCGCTCGGGGATCAAGTTCACCAGCGATGCTTCAACGCATGCCGCGCGCCCGGCGCGACCCGCGAGGCCGGCGCAGTCGCGCAACGCCGGTGGCTACAGTCAGCGCTCGCAGGGCCGCCGCAGCGGCGGGAGGAGATGAAGATGCGCGCAACCAGGATCCTGACGTCGGCGCTGGCTGCCTGCCTGACTCTGCTTGCGTGCGCTGCGAACGCGGCCGGCACAGGGGCCGAGACGCCCGAATCCGTGCGCGCCGAGGCGCGCGACATCTTCCAGACGTTGATCGCCTTCCAGACGGTGGCCGGCCGCGGGCAGGTGCCGGTGATGGCGAAGTACCTGGCTGGAAAGTTCAAGGCGGGAGGCTTTGCGGAGGAGGACATCGAGATCCTCCCGCATGGCGAGACGGTATCCCTGGTGGTTCGCTACCGTGGCGCCGATCGCGCCGCGAAGCCGATCGTCTTCCTCGCGCACATGGACGTCGTAGAGGCGAATCCCGCCGACTGGCAGCGCGACCCGTTCACGCTCGTCGAGGAGAACGGTTACTTCTATGGCCGCGGAACCGCCGACATCAAGCTGGAAGTCGCGTTGCTCGCGACGACATTCCTGCGGCTCAAGGCCGAGGGCTTCGTGCCGTCGCGCGATCTGGTGATCGCATTCTCCGGCGACGAGGAGACGGCGATGGACACTGCGGGCGACCTCGCGACGCGGCTGAAGGGCGCGGAATTCGCACTGAACGGCGACGGCGGGCAGGGCGTGCTGAACGACGTGACCGGCAAGCCGGAGGTCTATTACCTGCAGGGCGCCGAGAAGTATTACGCGAGCTTCGATCTCACCACGCGCAATCCCGGCGGCCACAGCTCGCAGCCGCGGGCGGACAATGCCATCTACGAACTCGCCGACGCATTGGAATCGCTGAAGTCCTATCGTTTTCCGGTGATGTGGAACGACTGGACGATAGGGAGCTTCAGGGAATCCGCGAAGGTGACGCCGGGCCCGCTGGGCGAGGCGATGGCGAAGTTCGCCGCCGACCCTCGTGACACGGCTGCCGCAGACGTTCTATCGGCCAATCCGCAGCAGGTCGGAAAGGTTCGCACGACCTGCGTCGCCACGATGCTGAAGGGCGGGCACGCGGAGAATGCGCTGCCGCAGTCGGCAACCGCGACCGTGAACTGTCGCGTATTCCCCGGCGTACCGGTCGAGGAAGTCCTGGCCACTCTGCAGCGTGTCGCTGGCGAAAAGGTCGAGGTGACGCAGGTCGGCACCGCACGCCCGAGCGATCCTTCGCCGATGAGGCCCGACGTCGTCGCCGCCGTGTCGGCGGCGGTTCACGCGAACTATCCGGGCGTTCCGGTCGTCCCGGAGATGGCGGCCTACGCGACCGATGGGTCACGCTTCCGCGCGGCGGGCATTCCCACCTACGGCGTAAGCAGTCTGTTCATCAAGGGCAGCGACGAGTTCTCGCACGGGCTGAACGAGCGGATACCGGTCGCGTCGTTCTACGCGGGCCTCGAGTACTGGTACGTGATCGTGACCACGCTGGCGGGCAAGCCCGGGCACTGAGCCCGGGCCCCGGCCGACGAGTCAACCCGCCGCGTCGGGGCCTCGCTGGTCATCGTCACGGCCACCGTGCGCCTTGCGCGACTTGATCTCGTCCTGGGCCTGCGCCGCGTACCGTCCGACGAACACCGCGACGATCACCGCGACGTAGAACTGTCCGAATACAGCCTCGATTGAGGCCAGCATACGCGTGAATTCCGACGTCGGCAGCACGTCACCGTAACCGACCGTGGAAATGGTTGCGATGCTGAAGTAGAGAATCTCACCTCCGCGCGCCTGCGGCGTCATCTGTTGCACCGGTGCCGTCAGGTGCAGCGCCTCCGGGTTCCAGACCAGCGCGATGGTGTACAGCTCACCGAAGATCATCGCGATCAGCAGGTAGGCCACGACTGTCGCGAAGATGCCGTCCAGAGTCGGCCGCTCGGCCTTGAACACGAACGTCAGTATCCCGACCACGCAGGCCGCGAGGATCGGCAGGCGCAACAGGGCCTGCGCGGTCAAGTCCAGGGGGATCCACTCCTGCGGCAGGTGGAGGTGAACGATGATCGACGCCCCGATCGCGAGCAGCAGGAACCCGATCAGCAGACGGTGAATGTGGCCCCATTGTGGTGTGGCCCAGATCGTCACCAGCAGCAGGTCGAGTAGCAGGACCTGCAGGACCAGGTGCGCGACCCAGGAACGTTCGATCCGCGGAAAGACCAGCATCAGGAAGACGAATACCAGCAGCAGCTGCAGGAATCGCCACTGCGGGAACGGGTCCTTCACTTCGAGTTTCCTGGCTGTCAGCTGCATGGTGCGCTCCTCGTGCCGCCAGTAGCGAATTTAGCAAGTCCGCAAGCCAATGGTCCTGTTTGAGCGCGCTGGACCCTGCCTGCTATTGCGCTGCCGCAGGCGGCGGGGCCTGCAGGTCCAGTGTCATCTGGATCAGCGACGAGTCGTCCTCGTCCGTCTTGATTCCGAAACCGTTCGCGCGGGCCAGGTCGAGCATTCGACCATTCTCCCGCAGCGTCACTCCGGTCATCACCTTGAGCCGGCGGCCGCGCGCGATGTCTATCAGCATGCTGAACAGCCGGCGCGCGAGTCCCTTGCCCTGCCAGTCGTCGCCGACCACGATCGCGAACTCGCAGGTCTCTTCGTCCGAGAGCGTGATGTAACGGGCGACACCGATCTGCTTCTCCCCGGCCGGCGTTTCGATCACTGCAATCAGTGCCATTTCCCGGTCGTAGTCGATCTGTGTGAATCGCGACAGTTGCGCCGGCATCAGATCGTGGACGGTGAACATGAAGCGCAGGAACCTCGACTGTTCCGACAGGCCGTGCACGAATGCGGCCTCGATCGCCGCATCTTCCGGGCGGATCGGCCGGATCGTTGCGACCGTGCCACCCTGCAGCTCGATGCGCTGCACGAGCCCGCTCGGATACGGATGGATTGCAACATGCGCGTACGGCAGTGCCGCAGGCGGGCTGCGCAGGACGCCGAGCCGTGCATCGACGACGACCGCGCCCTGTTCCGTGACGATGACAGGGTTCAGGTCGATCGCGCCGATGTCCTGCATCTCGCAGACCAGCTCCGAGACCCTGAGCAGGATGTTCTCGACGGCGTCCTGGTCGGCGGCCGGGGCGCCACGCAAGGGCTGCAGCGCGATGCTCGCTCGAGTGCGACCGATGAGATCACGTGCCAGGAACGTGTTGAGCGGCGGAAGGGCGATGGCCCGATCGCGCACGACCTCAACGAGAGTCCCCCCGAGCCCGAAGCTGATCGCGGGACCGAACACGGGATCGCGCACCACGCCGATCATGACCTCGCGACCCTGGCCGTGGCTATACATGGATTCGATCAGTACACCCTCGAGCGACGCGTCCGGTCGTGCACGGGCGACCTGCCTGAGCATCGCGGCGTAGGCGCTGCGGACAGCGGTCGCGTCCGCAAGGCCAAGTCGAACGCCCCCGACGTCGGTCTTGTGAGGAATGTCCGGCGACAGGATCTTCATCGCGACCGGAAAGCCCGCCCGCCGGGCCGCCTTGACCGCTTCAGATGGCGAATTGGCGGGCACGCTGCGCACAACCGGGATGCCAAATGCCGCGAGGACCTTCTTCGACTCCGCGGGGTCCAGCCACTCCTGGCCCGAATCAAGCGCGGCATCGATTATGGCCTGGGCGGCCGCGCGGTCCGGAGCCGACGTCGGCCCAAGGGGCTCCGGCACCTGCAGCAACTGTTCCTGGTTCGCTGTATAGAGAGCAAGCGCGGCAATCGCGTCTACCGCCGACTCGGGTGTCGAGTAGCTTGGGAGCTTGTGGGCCGCGAAGATGTCGCGGCTCGACGCCACGGACTCTCCCCCCATCCAGCAGGCAAAAACCGGCTTGCGGTGCTCGCCCGCGATCGACACAAGTTCGGTCGCGAGCGTGTCCGGATCCGTCAGTGCGTAGGGCGTGAGAATCGCGAGCAGCGCATCCACCCCGGGGTCGTCGAGCACGATGCGTGCAGCCGCGGCAAACTGTTCTGCATCCGAGTCGGCGCGTACGTAGACCGGGTTCGCCTGCGCGTCGCTCACCGGCCGCAGCGCCTGAAGTCGTCCCGCCGTGTCCTCGGCAAGCGTCGGCAACTGAAGCCCGCGATCGCCCGCATGGTCCGCGGCAAGCGCACCGGGAGCGCCGGCATTGGACACGATTGCAAGGCGGCGACCGCGCACGCGCGCACCGGCGCCCAGCGTTGCGGCCGCCGTGAACAGGTCGTAGAGATCCCGTATCCGCAGCACGCCTGCGCGACGCATCGCCGCGTCGAACACGTCATCTGCCCCGACCATCGAGCCCGTGTGAAAGGCTGCGACGTCGGGCCGTTCGGCGTGGCGGCCCGCCTTCATCACCACGACCGGTTTCACTCGCGCCGCCGCGCGCAGCGCGCTCATGAAGCTGCGCGCATCATCGACGCCCTCTGTGTAGAGCATGATGCTGTCGGTCGCGGCGTCCTGCACCAGGAAATTCAGTATCTCGCCCAGGGTGATGTCGGCACCGATTCCCGTCGAGATGACCGTCGAGAAGCCCACCTGGCGGCCGCGCGCCCAGTCGATGACCGCGGCGCAGAGCGCGCCTGACTGTGAAACCAGCGCCAGCCGACCCGGGCGCGGCTGTCGCGGGCCGCAGGAGGCGTTGAGCGCCACGTCGGTACGGATCAGCCCGAGGCTGTTCGGGCCGAGGAAGCGGACTCCGTGGCGACGTGCCCGGCGCTTCACCTCGGCTTCGAGTTCGCGCCCCGCTTCGTCGCCGTCGCGGAAACCCGCCGACACGATGATCGCACCATGTATGCCGCTCTCACCGCAGTCCGTGATTATCTGCGGGATCGTCGCCGCGGGCGTCACGATGATCGCGACGTCTGTTGGCTGCGGCAGGTCCCGGACGCTGCGGAATGCCTGTCGCCCCGCAATTTCCCCGTGAACGGAATTGACGTATTCGACGCGGCCCTTGAACCCGGTCGCCTCGAGGTTCCGCCGGATCAGGTCGCCAAGCGTGCCGGGTCGGTCGCTGGCACCCACCAGCGCGATCGAACTCGGCTTGAAAACGGCAGCGATCCGGGCTCTGGACACGACTCGACCTCGGGGCAGCGGGGGCTGGACAATGCATGCTAGCGTTGTGTCTGCGAACATTCATTGCGGGTGAGCGCAATTGGAGGGTATCGATGCCTGTAGCCTTGATTTCGCACCCGGCCTGCCGCCTGCACCTGATGGGCGAGGGTCACCCGGAGCAGCCGGCGCGAATCGGTGCCATTGCGGACCAGTTGCTCGCCAGCCGCCTCGATGACTTCCTCGTGCACCACGATGCACCGCGGGCCACGGTCGAGCAGCTGGCCCGCGTTCACCCGCGGGAATATATCGAGCGCATAAGCATGAAGTCGCCCGAGGAAGGCCTGGCGTACCTCGACCCGGACACGGCGATGTGCCCGGAGACGCTGGAGGCAGCGCTGCGCGCCGCCGGCGCAAACGTACTGGCGGTGGACCTGGTGCTGTCAGGTGCCGTTCGCCGCGCGTTCTGCAATGTCCGGCCGCCCGGCCACCACGCCGAGCGCGACAAGGCCATGGGATTCTGCTTCTTCAACAACGTTGCCGTCGGCGCGGCGCATGCGCTGGAGGCGCACGGACTCGAGCGCATCGCGATCCTCGATTTCGACGTTCACCTCGGCAACGGGACCGAGGATATCTTCAAGGGTGACGACCGGGTCCTGCTCTGCTCGAGCTACCAGTTTCCGCTGTACCCCGACATGAACCCATCCTCGGTGCCGGGCCGCATCGTCAATTGCCCGTTGCCGCCGGGAAGCGGCAGCGACGATTTCCGCAAGGCCATTACGAAACAGTGGCTGCCCGCGCTGGAGGCGTTCGCGCCGCAGCTGCTGTTCATTTCTGCGGGATTCGACGCGCATGACGCCGACCCGATGGCTGAACTTCGTCTGACACGCTCCGACTACGGCTGGATCACGGAGCAGGCCTGCGCGGTCGCCGAACGTCACGGTCAGGGCAGGATCGTATCCACGCTGGAGGGTGGCTACGACCTGGCAGCGCTGGCCGTCAGTGCGGCAACTCACATCGAGAGGCTGCTGAACGTCTAGGCGGGGTCGGGAAGGCGATTTGCCGACCCTGTCGAACCTGCATAGAATCACGGCCCGGTGCGGGTGTAGTTCAATGGTAGAACTGTAGCTTCCCAAGCTACTAGCGTGGGTTCGATTCCCATCACCCGCTCCAGCTTCACGCCAGCATGAGACGGCGTCAGCTAACTCCAGTCAGAATGTTCAGAACGAGCCAGCGCCGGCAACGACATTCAGTCCATATCCAGACATCATTGACGCGAAGTCCCGAATAGCAGGTTCCCAAATCTCGCGCGGCGGGGCCTGGAATCCTTTCATCGGATACGGCAGGTCCAGCGATGCGTATTTCTCTTCCCCGAGCTTGCGGAATGGCAGAAGCTGAACCTGCCTGACACGGCCGCCAAGGTCGTCAGTAATGAAGCGTGCCGTAGCACGCAGGTTCTGCTCCGTGCCGTTGTGCTCCGGAACGACCGGAATCCGAATCACAACCTCTGCACCCGATTCCACGATACGACGCAGGTTGGTCAGGATGGCTTCATTGGAAACGCCTGTGTAACGACGGTGCGCGTCGGCATCCATGTGCTTGAGATCACACAGGAACAGGTCGACCAGCGGAAACACCTCGTCGAGAACCTCGCTCCTGTA
This sequence comes from uncultured Gammaproteobacteria bacterium, assembly GCA_963732415.1. Lineage (GTDB taxonomy): Bacteria > Pseudomonadota > Gammaproteobacteria > Steroidobacterales > Steroidobacteraceae > RPQJ01. The sequence goes on along the minus strand of CAVSZK010000015.1, from coordinate 9,815 downwards.
ATTCAGCGCCGTCTCGACGCAGGTATTGATGCCGTTGGCGCGTGCGGCTTTCAGGAGCCCGGCAGCGAAATCCTTCTGGATCAGTGCCTCGCCGCCGGACAAGGTCAGGCCACCGCCGGACTCCGCGTAATAGTCGGCGTCTGCCAGCACTTCGCGCATGACCTCGCCGACCGTGGCGTGCCGGCCCCAGGCCTTGAGCGCCCCCGTCGGGCAGGCCTCGGCGCAGCCTAGATAGTCCTGCGGCCGCTCGGAAGTCAATCCGACGACACGCTGGTCGTGCAGGACAAAGGCCCCGGCGTCGGGCGCGGCCTCGAAACAGGCAGAGCACTTGCCGGTGCCGATACAGCGGTCGGGATTGAATCCAAGCTGTACGCGGCACGACAGGCTCTCCGGGTTGCTGCACCAGATGCAGCGCAGGGAACAGCCCTTGATGAAGACGACCGTGCGAATGCCCGGGCCGTCGTGGACGCTGAACCGCTGGATATTGAAGACGGTTCCGGCAACGTCGGGATTGTAGGACTGGCCCATCGCGGTCGCCTCAGTCGAACGACAGCTCTGTGCGGCTCATGATGTCGCGGCGCAGTTCGTCACTCAGGTCGGCCCACATGGCGCTGTAGCCCGCCACGCGCACCATCAGCCCGCGGTACTTCTCTGGATGCGCATACGCGTCCTGCAGCAGGTCGCGCCCCACGACGTTGCATTGCATGTGCATGCCGTGCTTGAAGTACGTCTTCGCGAGCGAGACTAGGTTCTGCACGCCCGCATCGCCGGAGAGGCTCGACGGCGAGAAGCGCAGGTTGAGCAGCGTGCCGTTCGACATGCGCCGCTGGTTCAGCTTGGACGCCGAGTTGATCACGGCCGTGGGACCCTTGCGATCGTGCGAGCCGGCCGCGGTGTGCACCGGGCCGAGGCAGTCTGACAGCGGCTCGTGCGCCTTGCGACCGTCCGGCGTGGCTGACTGCACCATACCGAACGGCACGTTCGCGGACACGGTGTACACGCCCGGCTGGTAGACGCCGCCGCGTGGGTTCGGACGCCCTTCGACCGCAGAGCAGTAGACGTCCGTGCAATACCGCGCAAGTGCGTCGGCGTAGGCGTCGTCGTTGCCGTACTGGTGCACCTTGTCGCCGTTGACGCGGGCGTACAGCTCGTCGAATCCCTGCCAGTCGGCCTTGATGGCCAACATGAGCTCGGCGGCCGAGACCTTCTTGTCCTCGAACACGAGCTGCTTGATGACGGCGAGGCTGTCCGCGACGGTGCCGACGCCGACCGCCTGCGGGCCGGTGAAGTTGTACGGCGCCGCGCCGGTGTTGATGTCGCGGCCCTTCTCGGTGCAGCCCTCGACCAGCAGCGACAGGTAGGGCAGCGGCTTCAGCTCGCGATGCACGACGTCCATGATGTCAGTGCTGCGGGCCTGCACTTCGACCCAGTACGCCATCTGCGCTTCGTAGGCCCGCTGCAGTTCCTCGAACGAGCGGAAATCCTCGAACCGGCCCGTCGCCGGGCCGAGGCGACCCATGGCCTCGTGGCCGATCGCGAAGCCGTCGTTCAGCGCCATCTCGAGCACGCGCGCGATGCTGAAGTACGCCGAATCGTGCCAGCCGTACTCCTTGCCCGGAACACTCAGTTCCACGCAACCGACGATGACGTAGTTGCGTGCATCCTCGAGCGTGATGCCGTGGTCGACCATGGTCGGGATGATCATGCGGTCGCTGAAGATCTTCGGCTCGCCCGTGCCCATGCGCATGGCCTTGACGGTCTTTTTCGCAAACCACGCCGGTGTCTGGTCGTGGAAGCGCACGGCGATCCAGGGATTGCCGAGACGCGTGTGCGCGATCATGTCGAGGAAGCGGCCGGAGAGCTCGTTGGTCGCGTCGTTGCCGTCGGCGCCGATGCCGCCGAGCGTGACGGTCGCCGTGCCAAGGCCGCGGCCGCTGTTCGCCTGCGTCGTGACCCAGTCGCGAAGCTTCATGAAGCACGAGTTGATCACCGCGTGGCACTCGATGACCTGCTGCATGAAATCAGCCGTCGCGGAACCGGCCTCGAGGTCGCGGCGGAACCACGGGTAGAGCAGCTGGTCGAGGCGGCCGAGCGAGACCGAGTGGCCGTTCGACTCGATCTGCGCGAGGCTCCAGCCGAAGTGCACGAGCTGGAACGCCTGCCAGAACGTGGCCGGCGGCTGCTCGGCGATCAGTTCGCAGTTGGCGGCGATCTGCAGCAGTTCCCGGCGGCGCTCCCCGCTCGAGGAACGCGCGTGACGCGTGGCGAGTTCGGCATAACGACGGATGTAATCGCTCGCCGCCTGCAACGTGATGAGCTGGGCGCGATAGAAAACACGCTTCTGCTCGGTCTCCGGGTCGCTGTCGTCGAGTGCGTCGAGCCGGGCCTGCACTTCGTTACGCAAGCCGCGATAACCCTTGCTCAGCAGCAGTCCGAAATCCGGCACGAGGTGCCCTACGCCCGCGACGTGGTACAGGCTTGTCGAGTACAGCATGATCCCCATGAAGTCGCCCTTCATCTCCTCGGGTGTCATGCGGCCGATCATGGCGTCGGAGAGCGTCCGGCCCTGCCAGTAGTCGGCGATGCCCAGCAGCGCCTGGGCAGTGTCGTCGGTGTAGTCGTAGCGGTTGTGCGGCCGCTCGCGCATGGGCAGCTGCTTCAGCTCCTGGACGATCCAGGAGTACGAGAACTCGGGGTAGATCGGGCAGGCCTTCGGCGGCGCGGCGCTGTCGCCTACCAGCAGCTGCCCGTCGACGATGTGCAGCGTGACGTTGCGCAACACGTGCGCTAGCGACTCCGCGACCTTGATCAGCTGCGGCTCGCGGTCGAACTTCCGGTACGCATCGGTCACCAGCACGGCCCGTTCGGCGTCGACCGTATACGGGCACTCGTCGAGGTACCAGTTGCGCAGGCGGTTGATCCGCGGGAACGGTGACGGGTTGTCCACGACCCCGGAGACGCCGACGCCCCAGCTGTCTTCGTCGAAACCGACCTTGCCGAGAGATGACACGACGGCGTTCGAGAACACTGTTTCGACTGCGGCTGCCATGGTCTTCTCCCCAAATCCGTTGCTGTGTAGAGCGAGTTTGCCGGCCGGGTCGGCGGCCTGTATTGTGAATCGGCGACACAGTTTTTGTATTTTGCGACAAACCTCGAGCATTCCCGGCGTATCCCGTGCCTCGGCCATCGACGCGAACCAGTGTTACCGCGGATTCCATCCGGGCGTCTGCGTTGGTCGGATTCCGGCGGCTGACGTCCGACCTCCGTGGCGACGCGGATGCGCTGCTGCGGGCAGCGGCCATCGTGCCGAGCCATCTGGACACGCCCGACCGGCGCATTTCGTACGCGGCGGTGATCGGGCTGCTGGAGGACAGCGCCGGCAAGCTCAACTGTCCCGACTTCGGACTGCGGCTGTCCGAGTACCAGGACATCAATATCACCGGTCCGGCGGCGATGATCGCGTTGCACTCTGAGACGGTCGGCGAGTGCCTGCGGGCGATCGCGACCTACTTCTACGTGCATGCAAACGGCGGTGCGGTGCAACTGGCCCCGGGCGCTTCCGGGTGCAGCGACCTGACGTTCGAGATCCTGTTGCCCGGGCTGCACGCGAAGCGACAGATCAACGAACTCACGATGAGCATCGGCCAGCGCCTGCTCGAGATGCTCGTTTCGCCCGGCTTTCGCTCGGAGCGCGTCCGATTCAGCCACCGGCGGCCCGACGACACGCGAGCCCTGAAGCGTCGTTTCGGTCCGCACCTCGAGTTCGACTGCCCGGTCAACGCTATTGCGTTGCGCGATGACGCGCTAGCGCGTCCGGTACCGACGGCCAATTCGGAATTCCGTGACGTCGCCATCGAGTACGTCCGCCTGCACCTCGGGGACGCCGAGGAGAACCGCGTACGCAGGGTGACGCTGCTCGCGCATCAACTGCTGCCGACGGGCCGCTGTTCGCTGACGAGCGTGGCCGAGATCCTCGGCATCCATCCACGCACCTTGCAGCGAGAACTGCGCGCGGCGAACCTGGACTTCCGCGGCATCCTGGACCGGGCCCGCCGCGAGCTCGTGACGGATTACCTGCGTGACACCGGCGCGAGCCTCGGACAGATTGCCGCGATGTTGGGGTATCGCGACCAGGCCGCTTTTACCAACGCCTTCGAGCGCTGGTTCGGCATGCCGCCCGGCCAATGGCGTGCCATGTCTTCAAACGGTGCGAGTAGCCGGGCGGATCGCACCCGGATGGGTCCGTTGCCGCGATGAGTTACCGCCGGTAACGGTCATTCGCCGTCTAAATCGCGGGCAGCGACCCCGAATGCAGAACGAACTGCCGCGCGCCCATGTACCATCGAGCCAGTACGAATCCATGAAAGTCACGCTCGATGCCAAGTCAGGTCAATTGCCTACGCACTCCGGCCAGTCCAGGCGGGCGTCGGGTCAAAGTCGAGGTTCCCAGCGGCCACAAGGCCTGTAGGGCATCGCGACACGGATGACAGTCCCGTCGAAGATTCCAGGGCGGATGCTTATGCGCGCACACTCTCGTGCCTTGCTGATGGGGGCCTGCTTACCTGACGCCACGCCATGCGTGCAGGCGTTCAATTGCGGGTTCCTTGGCGCGTTTGACCCAGCCAACACGTCATGAGTAATCGAGGCAACCACGTCGGACGCGTACCCGCCTCCGCGTGGATCCCACCGGTCGCGGCATGCGCGCTGCTTGCCGCGAAACTCACCGGGTTGCTTCCGAGCAACGCGGTGGTGCTCTCTGTGGCCGCATTGCTGCTGTTCGGAGCCGTATTCGCGGCGGTGCATCATGCTGAGGTCATCGCGCTGAAGGTCGGCGAGCCGTTCGGCACGCTCGTGCTAGCCTTGGCGGTGACCGTCATCGAGGGATCGCTGATCGTCTCGATGATGCTCGCAGGCGGCGCCGAATCGAGCACCCTGGCACGCGACACGGTGTTCGCAACCGTGATGATCATCTGCAACGGCGTACTGGGCGTGTGTCTGCTCGCCGGCAGCCTGCGGCATCACGTCGTCAGTTTCCGCATCGAAGGCACGACGCCGGCGGTCGCCGTGCTCGCCACCCTCGCCACCCTCACGCTGGTGTTGCCGCAGTTCACGTTGGCCAGCGCTGGCCCGACGTTTTCCGAATCCCAGCTTGAGTTCGCCGGCGTCGCGTCACTCATTCTCTATGGCGTATTCGTCTTCGTGCAGACCGTGCGTCACCGCGACTACTTTCTGCCGGAGGGCAGCGACACCGAGGACGAGCACGCCGCACCTCCAGCTGCCGGGACTGCGCTGGTGAGCCTCTGTCTGCTGGTCGTGTCGCTGGTGGCCGTCGTTGGCCTGGCCAAGGTGATTTCACCGGCGATCGAACGCGCCGTGGATTCGGCCGGGATGCCGCACGCTGTAGTCGGCATCATAATTGCCTTGATGGTACTTCTCCCGGAAACGATCTCGGCACTGCGAGCTGCGATGCGAGGTCAACTGCAGACCAGCATGAACCTCGCGCTCGGCTCTGCACTCGCGACCATCGGCCTGACGATCCCAGCGGTCGTCGTCGCGTCGATCGTGCTGCATCTGCCGTTAGTCTTTGGCCTACCGCCGACGGAGATCGTCCTGCTGGCCTTGACGTTGCTGTTGACGTCCATGACCGTCGCGGGCGGCCGGGCAACCGTTCTGCAAGGAGCGGTGCACCTCATCGTGTTTGCCGTATTCCTGTTCTTCGCGATGGTTCCTTGAGATGAACGATCCCCTGCAGTCCTACCGGCAGCCGATGGTGACGGCCAGCGGCCTCATGTTGGGCTTCACGCTGAATTTCGCCGCAACGTGGGTCCAGACCGAGAATCTCGGCTCGAGGGGCGCACGAGGCAGCGGAGGTTTCGAAAACCCCGGTTCCAGCAGCGCATCCACCACCCGGGCGCCGATGAATCCGGCGGCGCCCGTAACCAGGATGCGGTCCGCAGTGCCGACAATGGAACCCTCTGATGGAGACACCTTGCTCATACTTCTCTAATTGGGAAGCGACACGCCGGGCGCCGCTTGACCCGGTGCATTGTTACGAGACGGAACCCAGGGAGTCAGAGCATCAATCTCCGAGGTTCACGCGGCAGCTTCACGGGGTTGCGATCACTCTGAGGTTTTTCGGTTGTGCGGGCGGGGTGCCAGCGCCCGGCAATCCTCAGCGGATGCGGATAGGTGTATTTTACATATCCGGGCTTCGCGGTGCCATCGTTGTAGTAGTCTCGGCCTGCGACAATGTAACTTGACCCCGAATCGGGGTCCGAGCAGGTCCCGCTGCCGTAATCCGAAATACCAACCCCATAACCTCCTGTGTTGTTCCAATAATAGCATGGATCGAGTTCTCCCTTGAAAGTGACGCTGTCGCTCCCCTCGCTCCCGTCGATATAGCCCCGTCTGCCACCTGTCTCGGCACGGGTATTGGATGCCCGGAATACCGGCCCCCCAGCAAGGATTAGGCCCGGAACTACGCTGCAAGTTCATGATGGTCATGTTGATTTCCAGCTTGCCGCCATAGTCCTGCGAATCTATCGAGGGCATCACGTTGTCCGTCATGATGAGGACGCCGCCACGGAGATAGAACAACCAGTTCATATTCATCGTCTGTCCGTTGCCGTAGCCATTAAAAACGAATTCACTGTCGTAGACCTCCGTGTGTCTCTCGCTCCCACGTGCTGGTGTCCGCGCCGTGGGTGCAAGCCCTGCGTTGTTAAACGTGCAACGCCTCATGACCTGCCGGGAATTGGAATCAAAATCCGTGGAAACCCCGTAGGCGTGAAAGTCGCAGTCTTCGACGTAAAGATTGCTCTCACCCGTCGTGTCCGCTGATCCCATCGTGGGAGGTGCCTCCCGATGAGCTTTGCAGGGTGTCACAGACGTGGTGGACGGCCAGTCGGTGATTGGTGTAGGGGAATGAGGGAAAGGACGAGTTCCCATATCACACCGCGATTCGTATTGGCATAAATGGAGGTGGCGTCGCCAACCTGTTCAAAATAGCAGTCGTGGATCAGGCACGCGCGGCCTGATGACGTGATGTATATTCTGATGACTTTGCCTCCGCTCCCGTTGACAAAGCGGATGCCGCCGACTTCGATGCTCCCAGTGGTGTTTTCAGTGATGGAAAGCAGGTCGCCTGAGAACCCCTGGGTGATCGTTGTGGTCGCCGCCGTCGAAACAATCCAGAGCGGATGCGTGCCGAATCCCGTGGTGGAGGTGACATTGAGCGTGAGCGTTGACCCGGTGTAGTTCGTCACCGTGCCGGTCATGGAAGCCCGCGTTCCGGTCGGATTTCCGTCCGAATGGGGGTTGCCCGTGCGCTCGACCCGCAACACCTGCCCGGCCATAAAGGCGGGCGTGCTGGATGCCGGGAGGGGGATGAGCACAAATGTCTTCGTGCCGGTGCCAACTGTTACCGTGTCTGTGCTCCGGGCAATGACCCGGCCGCTACCCTGCCCTTGCACGCGGATGCGCTTGGTGATCGCCAGGCCGCTTGTCCACGTCGCGGCGCCGGCAGGAATGCTAAGCGTGTCGCCGTCGACGCAAGCCGTGTAAGCCGCGTCCACATCCGCCCGGGTCGGGGAGATGGCGGGGACAACCGCAGCTTGGGACAGCGAAGGGAACACAGACAACCAGAGGCCACAAATTCCCGCGAGTCCGCTCCTCCAGGCAGGACCTCCGTGATGAACCATTCCCGAAGCATGCCGAGAGCCCTCAGTATTCTCGGAGAGCTTACCAATGCGAAAACATAAAGTATTGCTAAACATAAGCATTTCTTAGATTTTCCAGCATTAACTATAGCGAATCAGTTGGGTGACGCAAGATTTTTAATAGTAATTACAGGAGGGTGGGTGCCTGGTTTGCCCCGGCGACTTTTTAGTGTTACACGCTCACCATGGCGGCGGACATGCCCGCCGCGACCTGTTCCACGACATAGTCGATCATGGCATCGGTCATTTCGGGGTAGATGGGGAGGGAGAGGATGCGGGATTGGTGGGCGTGGGCGACCGGGAAATCAGCCGGGCTGTGCCCGAGATAAGCGTAGGCGGGGTAGAAGGGCAGAGCCTTGGGGTAATTGAGGGAGGTGGCGATGCCGGCCCCGGCCAGTTGCTTTTTGAGGGTGTCACGGTTCTCGACGCGAATGACGTAGAGGTGGTAGACGTGGTCGCGATCGGGCGCCACAGGCGGAGTGACAACGCCTTCGACGCCAGCCAAGAGCCGGTCGTAACGGGCAGCGACGCCGCGACGCGCCTCGGTCCAAGCCTGGAGGTGGGGCAGCTTGACGTTGAGGATGGCTGCCTGCAGGCCATCGAGGCGGCTGTTGATGCCTTCCATGACGTGCTCGCCTTTGCCGCCATGACGGGCATAGGTCGCCATCCAGTCGGCGAGCCGGTCATCGTGGGTCACGGCGCAGCCGGCATCGCCGTAGGCGCCCAGGTTTTTTCCGGGGTAAAAGGAGAACGTGGCTGCGTTGCCAAACGTGCCCACGAGTTTTCCTTTGTATCGCGCCAAGTGCGCCTGGGCGCAATCCTCGATGACCCAGAGGTTGTGCTTCCGGGCGAGGGCCATGATGGGGTCCATGTCCGCCGGCTGTCCATAGAGGTGGACGGGAATGATTCCAACGGTGCGCGGTGTGATGCGGGATTCGATCAGCGCGGGGTCCATGGTGAACGTATTCTCATCGGTGTCGGAGCAGAAAACGACCCGCCCGCCCGCCTGCGTGATCGTCTCGGAGGTCGAGATCCACGAATGGGCTGTGGTGATGACCTCGTCCCCCCTGGCTTGATACCCAGGCCGCGCATGGCGATGTAGATGGCATCAGTGCCGTTGGCGCAGGATACGCAATGCTTCATGCCCTGGGTCTGCGCCCAGGCCTGCTCGAAACGGTCGACATGCGGACCGCGGACATAGGCGGAGTCGGCGATGACAGAGGCGATTGCGGCGTCGATCTCCGGCTTGAGGCCGAGGTATTGGGAGTAGAGGTCAACGAGGGAATCTTCATAAGATGTGGGGAGGGGTTTCTTCGACCTTGGTTCTTGGTTGGGAGTCGCTGATGACTGAGTGCCGGGTTTCGTGTTCAGCCTGCGGTGACTTCTGATGCAGGAAGAGGGCGCAGCAGGCGGGCGGGATTGCCGACGTAAATTCCGGGCTGGGTGATGTCTTTGGTCACGACGGCTCCGGCGCCGATGACGACGTCGTCGCAGATGGTGACGGGGAGAATGCTCGCGTGAGTGCCGATGCTGACATGGTTGCCAATCCGGGTGGAGCGCCACAAGTCCTTGCGGCCCTTCGCGGGCCCGCCCTCCGCAAAGAGATCGTTGATGAACATGGCGCCGTGGGACACAAAGCAGTCGTCCCCGATTGTGACCAGTTCGCAGATGAAGGCGTGGGACTGGATGCGGCATCGGCGGCCGATGACCACGTCGCGTTGAATCTCCACGAAGGGCCCGATGAACGTGTCGTCCCCGATGGCGCAACCGTAAAGGTTGAGGGGCTGGACGAGCGTGACGTTCTCCCCGAAGGAGACGTTGACGATTCCTGACTGGAGGATTCTGGGTTCGGGCATGGACGGCGAAGGTTCTCGGAGGTCAGAGGGCGGGTTTGACGGAATGGGCCTGCTCGAGGATGGAGACCACGGTCCGGGCGTGACTCAGGCCGGTCAGAGGCGCCCGGCCGGTGCGGATGCAATCGCTGAAATGTTCGGCCTCGGCGCGCAGGGGCTCGACAAGCTTGACCTCCGGGAGCAGAATGCTTCCGCTGCGGTAGTTGAACTGGACGGTCACCGGGTTATCAAAGTCCATGTTCTC
>CAVSZK010000014.1:0-16646 GCA_963732415.1 uncultured Gammaproteobacteria bacterium | reverse complement strand
AATCCGATGGGGATGGCGCTCGCCTATTTCATCGGCGCTTGCGTGCTGTTCGGCACGGTCTGCCTGATCTGGGCGGTCTTCCGGATTCTGAATCACGGCTACCCGCGCGGCGAAGCCGATCGGTACTACGCCAGGACGCTGGCGTTGTTCATCGGCGGCATCTGCATGACATTTGCCGGCGTCTTCCTGGACATGTCCATGACGTTCATGATCGCTGGTCATTGAGAGCGGTCGATTTACGACCCAAACGGAGGCTTGCCTTGAGTGCGCCGTCAGTTCCTCCGCCGCTAGCGCGCATCCGCAGGTTGCGGGGCGTTCTGGCGCTGGTCGTTGCGTCCAGCATGCTCGGTGGCTGGGCACGGGCGGCGCACGGCAGCGAAGACCTTAGTTTCGACGATGCGTACGCCGCGCTGCATGCCGAGTCCGACAAGCTCAGGGCTGCCAAAGCCAACGTCAGCCGGCAGGAGTTCGAGGTCAAGGCGGTCGAGACCCTGGGATATCCCGAGCTCACGCTGAATGCGACCCAGGTCTACGGCCGCAAGACCTTCGACCTGAGTGCACTGCCGATCGGCGTCAACGCCTACGACTACGACTTCGACGGCCCGCGCAGCTCGGTTCTGATGACCTGGCCGATTTTTACCGGCGGCAAAATCGGGGCGGCCCAGAAATTGCGCGAGGCCGAGCTTGCGGGCGCCCATGCTGAGTTACAGGAGACTGAGGAGCGGCTCGATTTCCAGCTGATTGCTCGCTATTTCGGTCTGCGCCTGGCTGCTGTCGTCGAGGGCCTGCGCCAGAATCAGCTCGAGCAGGCCGATCGTCAGCTTGCCCGCTCGCGCAGTTTTGAGGCGCAAGGGCAAATCAGTGCCGTCGAGCGACTGTCTGCACAGGTGGCGCGGGACGAAGTGGCGCGCGAACTGGTCAAGGCGCAGCGGGAGCGGGAATCAGCCGAAGCCTCGCTGGCCCGTCTACTTCGCAGTACCAATACACCGCAGTCAATCACGCCACTGTTCGTCGTTACCTCGCCCGTCGAACCACTGGCCGTCTGGCTGCGCGACGCTGAGCTCGCGAATCCGACGCTGGCGCTGATCAAGTCCAAGGGTCAGGCCGTCGATCAGGGCCTCGCGGTCGCCAAGTCAGACTACCTGCCGCAGGTGTTTGCGTTTGGTCAGTACAACCTGATCACCAATTACCTGACGCCGATCGAGCCCGACTGGATCGCCGGTATCGGAATCAACATCAAGCTATTTAGCCGCGAAGACCGTGCCAGCAAAGTAGGTGCGGCACGGGCGCAGAAGGCGCAGGTGGACGCACTCGAGGCCGAGATGGTCAACGGCATCCAGGATGCCGTTGAAACCGCGTGGCTTCGTCTCGGCCAGGCCCGCGAGCAGTTTCTGTTGTTCGATTCGTCGGTGGACCTGGCGCGTGAGAACTTGCGTTTGCGCGAGCGGTCCTTCGAGGAGGGCCAGTCGGTGGCGATCGACGTCAACGAGGCGCGCAGCAGCCTGATTCGTGTCGAGACCGGACGGGCGCAAATAGCGTACGAGTTCGTGATCGCGCTCGGTGCCTTGCTCGAAGCGTCGGGCCAGCTGGGACGTTTCCATGAATTCATGCAGCGCGCAGAGGTGCGACTCTAGCCATGACCATAAATCGGCAAGGCACTGCTGCGCGCTCAGCCCGGGCCCTGATCCTGCTCGGCGTATTGGTCTTCATCGGCTGGGGCCTCTGGTTAGCCTACCATCCGGCGGCCGTGCCTTTGCAGGGCCAGGTCGAGGCGCGAACGATCAACGTCGCACCAAAAATTTCGGCCCGCATCGCAACTCTTACCGTGCACGAGGGCCAGGCCGTGCAGGCTGGAGAGGTGCTCGTCACGCTCGACAGCCCGGAGGTGCGCGCCAGGCTCGCGCAGGCCGGCGCTGCGCGGGACGCTGCCGATGCAAAGCGCGATTTGGTCGAGGTCGGTGCGCGGAACGAAGATGTCCGCGTTGCCAGGGCGATGTGGGACAAGGCAGCCGCCGCCGCCGAACTGGCCGACAAGACCTACCGCCGCTTGAACGCACTCTATGAGGAAGGCCTGGTCTCGTTGCAACGTAATGACGAGGCGCAGACGAACTACAAGGTCGCGCTCGAAACAGCGCTCGCGGCCAAAGCGCAGTACGACGCCGCGCTCAGCGGCGCGCGGCCACAGGAGAGGCTGGCCGCCGGCGCAGTCGCGCGACAGGCTGCAGGCGGCGTCGCCGAGGTTGATGCGGCGGCGATCGATCTAGTCCTCAAATCACCGCTCGCGGCCGAGGTCGACAAGGTCGTGCTGCACCCGGGCGAACTCGCCGGCGCGGGCTTTCCGATCCTGACGCTGGTCGACCTGGGCGATATCTGGGTCGTCTTCAACATCCGCGAAGACGATTTCGCCGGCATCAAGATCGGCGCCCCGCTTGACGGCAAGGTGCCCGCGCTTGGCAACCAGCCGGTTCGCTTCGTGATCGACACCATCAGCCCGCGCGGTGATTACGCCACGTGGCGCGCCACCCGCCAGTCGAGCGGCTACGACGTGCGCACCTTCGAGGTCCGGGCCCGACCGCAGGCGCCCGTCGCAGGCCTGCGACCCGGCATGTCGGTGCTGGTCGCGCCGCGCTGACGATGGCAACCACCAGCCTGCGTGCCGTGGTGGCGCGCGAGCTTCAGCACCTGGGCGGGCAGCCGTGGGACCTGGCGTTGCTGCTGTGGTTCCCGGTGGCGACGCTCGTGCTTCTGCTGTGGATGTTCTCGAGCGGAATCCCGACGGGCCTGCCCATCGCGGTCGTCGATCAGGACCACAGCAGCGGCTCGCGCGAACTGGTCCGCCGACTGGCGTCAATGCGCGGGCTCGCCGTGACGGCGCAACCGCCGAGCCTCGAGGCCGCCAGATCGGTGGTGCGCAGAGGGGCCGTCTACGGCATCGTGCACATTCCGGCCAATTGGGAGCGCGACCGGTTGCGCCATGCGCCACAGCCGGTGGTGCTGTACGACAACGCGCAGTTCTCGCTCGTCGCCGGCACCATTGGCGGCGACGTCCGCGCGGCCGTCACCTCGATGGCGGTCGAGCGCCTGGTCGCCAGCGAGGCCCACTTCGGCGGCGGTTTCGCCCAGGCTGAAATGCGTCTCAACGGCGTACGGGCTGACCTGCGCACACTGTTCAACCCCAGCCTGTCTTACGAAGCCTACTTCGCGGGCATGCTGCTGCCTGTGGCGCTGCACCTGTTCTGCGTCATTGCTGCCGTCTCGGCACTCGGCCGAGAGTTCCGCGACCGCACCGTCGATGCCTGGCTCGCCAGCGCAGGCGGCAGCCTGCCGCGTGCCCTGATCGGCAAGCTCGCGCCGCTGGGGCTGATCTACCTGCTGTTGTCGGTGGGCCTCGTGATCACGTTTGCCGGTTGGCGCGGTTGGCCGCCGGCCGGCAGCCTGGTGCTGTGGGTGGTGGCGATCGCGGTGCTGATGATCGTGTCAGTTGCGGTCGCGGTCATGCTGGTCGGCCTCACGCTCAACCTGCGCAGGGCACTGAGCGTGACCGGCTTCTACGTCGCGACCGGCCTGGCTTTCAGCGGCTTTTCCTATCCGCGTTCTTCGATGGGTGAGGTCGCGCAGTGGTGGGGCGGCCTGTTGCCCTACACCCACTACCTGCCGGTGCAGCAGGGCCAATGGTTGGGTGGTGCCAGTGCCGGGGCATGGGCTCAGGGCATGGTGCCGCTGCTGGCATTCATTGCCGTGCCCTTGCTGGTCGGACTGCCGCTGCTCGGCCGTGCGGTGCGCCAACCGGCCCGCTGGGGCGCCCGATGACGCTGTGGCAGGCGCTCGCAGCCACGGTCGGCTCTGCGCTGCGCGACCGCGGCCTGGTGATCATGTTCGTGGCCGCGGTGCCGATCTACTCGTTCTTCTATCCCTTGCCCTACGGCACGCAGTCGGTGCGCAACGTGCCACTGGTCGTGGTCGACCTCGATGCCAGCCCGATGTCGCGCGACATCGTGTCGCGGCTGTCTGCGGTATCGTCGGTGCGCATCGGCGGCCACGCCTCGGCCATCGACGAGGCACGTGGCGCGCTCGCCGGCGGGCAGATCGCCGGCATCGTGGTGGTTCCTGAGAACTTCTCACGCGACGCGGCGCGCGGCACGCCGACCGCCGTCACAGTGTTTGGCACGGGTGCCTATCCCGTCCAGGACAAGGCAGTGCTCGGCAGCGTGGGTGCGGTGGTGCAGGGCGTGGCGGGCGAAGTCAGCGGTGCGCGCCTGGCGCGCCAGGGCGCTCCGGCCGCCGCCATGCTGCAATCAGCGCGCGCCGGGCCGACGTTCATCGACCAGCCACTCTACAACCTGGCTCGCGGCTACGGCAGCTACGTGGTTGCGGCGGTGAGCATCCTGATCGTCCAGCAGGTGATGCTGATGGCCATCGGCGCCCTCGTCGGCACCTGGCTCGAAGGACGGACTGGAGTGCTGTTCGGCTCGCAAGCGGTTGGGCCCGGCGCGCTGCTCGGTACCATCGTTGGCTTCGCCTTGTTCGTGCTGCTGGCCCTGCTCTACTTCATCGGCTTCGCTTTCTGGTTCCAGGACTACCCGCGCGGCGGCAACTTTGCCGGCGCGGTCGCGTTTGCGGCGTTGACGGCGCTCACCATTGCCAGCCTCGGCGTCGCACTGGGCGCCTGGTTCGCCGATCGCGAGCGCGCATTCCAGGTGCTGCTGCCCACGTCCGTGCCGTTCCTGTTCATGGGCGGGATCGTGTTTCCGCGCGAAGCAATGCCCGTGCCGATCAACGCGCTGGCCATGCTGGTCCCGACCACGCCGGGCATCTTCGGGTTCGTCAAGCTGAACCAGATGGGCGCCACGTGGAGCGAAATCCGTCCTGAGTTCCTGAACATGACGGCCTTGCTGCTGCTCTACGGCGGCGCGGCCTGGTGGGCGGTGCGCGTGCGTCGGCGGCAGGCTACAGAATGACGACCCTATGTGCAGGAGTGTCCGTCGCCGCGGTGGTGCTACTGCTGGCGGGTTGCGCCACGCGGCCATCGAATGCACCGCTGGCACAGTACGACCACAGTTACGGGTATCGATTGTCGAACTGGCAGGCGGAACGCGGCGATCCCGATTTTGGCCTGGTGGTGGCGATGTCGGGCGGCGGCATGCGTGCGGCAGCATTCTCTTATGGCATTCTGGAGGAGCTGCGCCGCACGACGGTGGCCACGCCCCAGGGCTCGGGCCATCTGCTCGACAACGTCAAACTCGTCACCGGTGTGTCCGGCGGCAGCTTCACCGCACTTGCCTATGCGCAGTATGGGGAACGGTTGTTCGAGGAATACGAGCCGCGCTTCCTCAAGCACAACGTGCAGCGCGACCTGATCGGAATCGTGTTGAACCCGTTGGCGTGGCCGAAGATGATCGGTGGCAGCCAGACGCGCAGCGATCTGGCTGCCGATTACTACGACCGCATCCTGTTCCAGGATGCCACTTTTGGCGACCTGCGAAGCCGCGGTGGCCCGTTCGTAAACGTAGCCGCGACCGAGCTCACCACCGGTGCGCGCATCACTTTCAACCAGAACACCTTCGACCTGCTCTGCTCTGACTTGAGCAGTGTCCGCCTGGCCCGCGCCGCAGCTGCATCGTCGGCTGTGCCAGGCGTGTTCGCGCCGGTCGGATTCGACAACTACGCGGGCACCTGCGGCTTCGACATGCGCCAGAACATGGAGCAAGTGTTCGGAGCGGACGTGGCCAAGGCAGCACCGGGCCGTGCCGACCTGCGTGAGCGTGAGCTGGCCGCGCTGCAGGACGGGGTGGCGCACCGCTACCTGCACCTGGTCGATGGCGGACTGTCCGACAACGTCGGCCTGCGCACGTTGCTCGAGGGCCTGACGGTGGCACAGGCGAGCGAACAGTTCCGCGCGGTCACCGGGTTCGACAAGCTCAAGCGATTCGCGGTGGTGTCCGTCAATTCGCACGCCGATGCCGAGAAGGACTGGGGCACCCACGAGGCGCCGCCGAACGTGGTGTCCATGCTGGTCCGCGCCGCGGGTGTGCCGATCGATCGCTACAGCTACGAGCAAATCGAACTGCTGCGCGATTTTGTGCGCGCATTGCAGGGCATCCGTGGACCCGATGGGCAGCCCCTTGCCGTCGAGTTCTATGCCATCGACATCAGCTTCGACGCCATCGCCGACCCGGACGAGAAGCGCTACTTCCGCAACCTGCCGACCAACTTCGCGTTGACCGACGAGCAGGTGGATCGCTTGCGTGCAGTGGCGGGTCGCCTGTTGCGTCAATCGACCGAATATCAGCGCCTGCTGCGCGATCTGGGGGTTGGCGCGAACGCACAGCAACCCCGCGGCGCAGCTGGCACCGCCAGCCCATCCTGGTCGCTCACAAAGGAACGCCATGACCTCGCAGAATAGTCGCCGTCTCGTTCTGATCCCGCTGACCCTCTGGACCTCGCTGGTAGCGTCGACCAGCGCGATGGCGCAGGACACACCTGCTGCCGCCGCAGCCCCGATCCCAGCGGTCCTGGTCGGAAAAGTCAATTCGGTCGTCGACGCGGATACAGCGCGCCTCACTGCCATCTTCAAGGATCTGCATCAGCATCCCGAAATCGGGTTTACGGAGACGCGCACGGCGGGAATCGTGGCCAGTGAACTGAGATCGCTTGGTTTCAACGTCACTGAAGGCATCGGCAAGACCGGCGTCGTCGGCGTGCTCAAGAACGGCCCCGGGCCCACCGTCTGGTTCCGAGCCGACATGGATTCGAATTCGGTGCGCGAGGCGACGGGTTTGCCTTATGCGGCGACCGCGAAGCAAAGACTCGCGGACGGCAGCGAGATCGACGTCATGCACGCCTGCGGCCATGACGCACATGTCACCTGGCTGCTCGGACTTGCCAAGGTGATGGCCAGCTTGAAAGCAGATTGGTCGGGAACGCTGGTCGTCTACGCCCAGCCCGCCGAGGAAGTCGGCCTCGGCGCGCAGGCCATGGTCGACGACAAGCTCTGGGATCGCGGCTTCCCGCAACCCGACGCTGCCTTCGGTGCGCACACCGCGCCTGGACCGGTGGGAATGATTGCGAGTTCGCCAGGCGTGCGCATGGCAGGTACTGACCAACTCGACATCACCTTCACCGGCATCGGCGGCCATGGCTCGTCGCCGCAGACGACCATCGATCCCGTGGTGATGGCTGCGCAGGCGGTGCTGGCGTATCAAACAATCGTCAGCCGCAACCTCGATCCGCAAACCTCGGCGGTGCTTTCGGTGGGCTCGATCGTCGCCGGACGCGACAACAACGTGATTCCGGAAACTTCGGTCCTGAAGCTGAACCTGCGCTGGTTCACCGCCGAAGTCCGCGAGCAGATGCTGCGGCGCATTGACGAGATCAACCGAGGCATCGCGATTGCGGCGGGTGTCGGGCCTGACACGATGCCGACGCGGGTCATGAAGGGAAGCGCCGGGCCACTGGTCAACGACCCGGGGTTGGTGGGACGCATCAACCCATCGCTTGAAGAACTCCTGGGGCAGGGCAAGGTCGTTGACCAGTTCCCGTCCGTGATGGGTTCGGAGGATTTCCAGGAGGCGTTCAGGCCGCTGGACAAGGTGCCTTATGCCTTCATTCTCGTCGGCGTTGCGCCACCGGAGTTGTTCGCCAAGGCGCGCGCCGAGGGACGACCCGTCCCCTACGCGAACCACAACCCCGACTTCTTCGTCGACCTCGCAGCGATCCCGATCGGCGCGAAAGTCGATGCGGTTGCGGCGTTGAGAATTCTGGCCAAGGCGCAGTGAGACGATGAAAGCGATTCCGGAACTGTCATCGTCACACGCCAGTCACACGCACGCGGGCCACCATTTGTAACTCGTTGAATTGCCGGAATGTCGTTGCGCCCTCACGTGGGTTCGATTCCCATCACCCGCTCCATCTAGATTCAAAGACTTAGAAGAGCCCCTCGGGGCCCTTCGTCGTTCATGGCGATCTTGCCGGCTTGTAATCGAACGATTACAATCCCTGCGTGTACGTCATCAAGACCTTGCCCGAGTTCGATGTCTGGCTGAAAGGTCTAAGCGACAAGACAGCCCAGCGTCGATTGGTCGCGCGTCTTCGCAAGGCATCTCTCGGCAACTTGGGTGACGTGAAGGCTGTTGGCAAGAGCGTCGTCGAGATGCGTGAGCACTTCGGCCCCGGCTGGCGCATGTACTTCACCCTGCGTGGTACTCAATTGGTAGTGATGCTCGGCGGCGGCGCCAAGTCGTCGCAACGGGCGGACATTGTTACAGCGCAACGACGCGCCGCGATGATCGAGGAGTGATGGTCATGAAACGCAAGAAGATCAAGGCGAGCGGTCTTCCGGAGTTCGATCCGGCGGAATACTTGGACAGCGACGAGGCGGTCGCCGAATACCTCACGGCCGTGCTGTCCGAGAACGACCCGGCGCTGCTGGCGGCAGCACTTGGAGATATCGCACGCGCGAGAGGCATGAGTGACATCGCGAAATCGACCGGGCTCGCGCGTGAGGCTCTGTACAAGGCGCTACGACCCGGTGCCCAGCCCAGATTCGACACCGTGTCGCGCGTCTGCGCTGCACTCGGCGTGCGGCTGGTCGCTGAGCCCGTATCCTGAGTTAATCCGGATCGTCGGGCAGCCGCGATTGTCAAAGCGGTCATTCGCGAACCGCCGAGTTCGGCCAGAAGCGGGCGTAGGCACGGCGCGCCGACAGCAGACGTACGCGGCGTCTACGCCTTCGCTCAGTCCCGGGCACCGGACTGCAGATTGCGGTGTGCAGAGGCGAACTGCCACGGGTCCGGGGAGATTCCAAGCAGACCCTGAACGGGGCCGTCCATCTCCAGCACGAGTAACAGGGCCCTGCCCACGGACACCGCGCAGAGGCACAGCACCGTGATCACCATCGCGTTCAGCGGCGCGAACATCCTGTAACTCGTCAATGTGATGGTGATCCAGAACAGCGGAATCACCCGGAAGGGCGGCGGAACCAAGTGTTCGGTACCACCGAGCGCCAGCCACCGGGTCTCCGGCGGCCCTTCCGTGAGGTCCATCCCGCGGGACTGGAGCGCGCGCTGGAGGACGTCACCAGGCTTCAGGTCGCGGCATGCGGATGCACGCGGTTACGGGCTACGGCTTATAGTTGCTGTAGGGCCCGCCCGCGCGATCGTAGGTATTGCCAAAGTTGTCCTGCGTGATGTGCGCGGTGCCGTCCTTCTCAGGGGTGAGGATCAGCTCCTGCTCGAGCACCACTGACCGGAACTTCCAGCCCGCCGGAAGCTTCAGGCGGCTGCCAAGGGTCGGGAGCTCCTCGAACTTCTGATCCGGAATGGTGATGAGGCTGAATGACTTCATGACCCACGGGTTGCCATCAGGGTCATCCAGGACGGATATCCGCGTGCCCTTGTTGAAGCCGAACCTGGTGTGGCGAGTGACGGTGATGTTCTTGTAATTGGCCGCCCCTGGTTTGGTGCTGATGCCCTTCAAATCCAGCCAATTCACCCAGCGTGCCTTCATGCCTCCGAAGTCCAGTTCCTTGCCCATCTCAACCTCGATCCAGTCCAGCGTCCACATGCGGGGGCCGTTCTTGAACGCGGCAAGCATGTGGTACTGCTTCGCCATCGCCTTGACGTCGATCTTGTCCAGCAGCGTCGCAGGACATGAATCCCCGGTGGTGTCACCACCATTCAGTCCCCAGGAGTTGTAAACGTTCGCCTGCAGATTCCTGGTGATCGCGTTCCCACCGATGAGGAACATCTCGGTGTAGCGGTGCCCGTACGTTTCCTTGAACGTGATTAGTTTCGCGTCAGCGCCGTCATTCGGCAGGGTCACGACCAGCTTGGGATACAGGACAATGGCAGCGACCACGATGAGCGCGCCGACGATGCCGAGCCCCCACTTGATGTTCCTGCTAACTGCCACGACGGTCTCGTCAGTTGCGAAAAGTTGGGGGGTCGATCCGGGCGGCGGCGGCGCGGTCCCCGCTGTCGGCAATGCTCACGGCTGCGCGACGACGAATACCAGGTTGCTGCCCATCATCGACGCTTTGTAGTAGGTCGAGCCGCAACGCTGGTACGCGACGTCGTTGAGATCAGTCTGCACGCACCCGGGCGGCAATGTGGTGACGATTGTGCCGACCGGAGGTGGCGCGTCTGGTGCCGCAGGGGCCGGCGGCTTCGCGGCCGCGGCCTGCGCATTCGCACTCGCCGCCGCGGCATTGGCATTCGCTGTCGCCGCGGCGCTCGCGCTTGCGGTCGTGGATGCGACGACCACGTCGGTGGCGACGATCGCGTGACGCCGTGCGACGCTGCCGCCGGGCGCCACGCCGATGATCGCTTGCGCATCGGCCACGAACAGCAGTGCGGCCAGACAGGAACAGTGGGCAACCGGCTTGAGGATTTTTTTCATCGTTTGCTCCATCGCTTATTTCGGCATGGCCGGCGCCACCGGCAGGAAGTCGATCTTCTGCGCGCCCTTCGGCGGCACGAAGTCGAACATGGCATCGGTGACCTTGGGGGCTGTCTGCCAGTTCGACATCACCGCGACGAACTGCGGCGACCCGGGCATTCGCTTCGACGTGATGACGAACTTGCGCGGCACAGGCTGGGCGCCCTGTTGGATCCAGATCTGCCAATCGACCTCCGCGTTACGGAACGCGATGTGGTCGCAGCGCACCCCGTCGATGACGGCTTCGCCGACTACGAAGGCCGAGGCCAGGCCCTCGGTCAACCGCTCGAACGCGTTTGCGTACACGAGGTCGGCGCCGGGCGCGATGACGTTGAGCTTGTCGCGCGCGACATCCAGCATGCCGTCGAGCGTGGGCGGGACGGCCGCCGTCGCGTAGTACTTCTGCTGGGGCAGGTCCAGGCTCAGATTTTTGCCATCGTAATAGAAGGTCTGGGTGATCAGCTCGCCGACGCGCTCGGCGCGCATCTTGTTCGGCCGCTGCACCGTGACCGCCACGCGTTGGCCGAACTGGAGCTTCTGACCGTCGGCCAGCACGGCCTCGATGGTCGTGTCGGTGACGAGGCTGAACTGCTTCGTTGCCGCGAGATAGTCGGTTGACTTGCGCAGCAGCGCCAGGGCGTCGGGATCGACGTCGCCCGCCTGCGCATGGCCCGCAACGGGCCATGCAACGGCCACCGCCGCGAGGGCCGGCCAGAGCCAGCTGAAAAGTGTCTTCGTACTATCGTGCATGTCTCAGGTTCCTCGTGAGAAGCAGTTGTGCATCGTCCGGCGCCAGGCTCACGGTGCAGCCAGGGCGCCATTGGCACGATCGGCTTTTGCCGCTACGCGAAGCCCAGGGCGCCCAGGATCCGGCGAGAAGCTATCACGGTGCGGCTGCGGTTGTTTTGCATTTCCGGCCATGCGCTGCTGCTGCTAGAGTGATCGCGGCAGAAGGAGGATTTCGATGGGCGTCAGACCCGGTTCTGGACAGCGGCGTGCGCAGAACCAGGCGCTCAGTTCCTTGGAAGATCTCCGGATCGGACCGGTCATGCCGCTCCTTTCGCTTCTGACGGAGCGCGGACTCAACTCATCTGCCGTACTGGCTGAGGTCGGCGTCGATGTGCAGCTGTTCTCCGACCCGGAGAATCGGATACCGATGGGGAAGCTCGGAGAGCTGCTCGAGACCTGCGGAAAGCGGGCACGGTGTCCGCACTTCGGTCTGCTCCTCGGCCAACGCGTCCGACCTGAGTCCTTAGGCGCGCTCAACAGCCTGATGCGTAACTGCGTGACGGTAGGCGAAGCGCTGCGTCTGGCGGTCACCCATCTCGGTGTCAATGACCGAGGCGCCATTTCGCTGGTGCTCGACGTCGGGAATTCCCGCACGGCGCTGGGCTATGCGCTTCTTGGCGGTCGCACTCCGGCTGCATTGCAGATACTGGACGGCGCCATTGCCATGCAGTATCGCCTGCTCAGCGACCTCTGCGGTCCCTCGTGGCGACCACTGTTGATCCAGTTGTCGCGCAGTCGACCCAGGACCGTCGGACCTTTTCGGAAGATCCTGGGCCCCAACCTCGAGTTCAACTCGGTTCTGTCGGCGATCGTTTTCGAGTCCCGTTGGCTGGATCACCCTATCGTCGGCGCCGACCCTGCGTCACTTGCGGCGGTCAGCACAGTGATCGAGTCCACTGAAGCCCGCCAGGCAAACTCGTTCGCCACCCAGGTTCGCCGCGCGATCTACGCGCTGCTGTTCACCGACTCCGCCACGGCACCGCAGGTTGCGCGCCTGTTCAACCTGCCCGAGCGCACACTGCGGCGGCGCCTGGCAGAGGAAGGGGCGACGGTGCGCGGCCTCGTCAGCGACGCACGCCGCGAGCTGTCATACCATTTGCTGCGCGCGACCGACCTCTCCATTTCGGAAATCTCCCAAGCTCTGCACTACGCCGACATTGCTGTCTTTTCGCGCGCATTTCATGCCTGGTCGGGAAAGAGCCCGAGCCTTTGGCGGGCGCGTCACGTGCCTCGTAAGCGTGGCTAGTGACGATTCAAGCCTGCTCTGCCCGGAGGGGTCGAATGACGTCGCATTGGCCGCAACTGCAAAACGAACAGGCCGGGATCGCGGTAGGCTGTGAGAGTTATCAAGAGTCGGAAGCCGGGCGGCACCAGACGATCGAGGCGTCACACCAGGACGCGCGATCCGGGCACCGCGAGCGTGGCCCCAATTACCACCGGACGGCATTGCAGGGCAGCAGCCTGGTCTACGTCACGGCACAGCCTTGAATCTGCCAGTGAGGAAGGAACGTGCATCACCGAATGAGTCGATACGGCCGGGGCCCGAAGCTGGTCTTCCTATTGCTGTCTGCCGTAGGGCTTCTGGCGGCCGGGC
The DNA here is from genome assembly GCA_963732415.1 of uncultured Gammaproteobacteria bacterium. Classification (GTDB taxonomy): domain Bacteria; phylum Pseudomonadota; class Gammaproteobacteria; order Steroidobacterales; family Steroidobacteraceae; genus RPQJ01. The sequence goes on along the minus strand of CAVSZK010000014.1, from coordinate 3,829 downwards.
CAATGGCCCAGGCGCAACAGGATGACGCGAAGACCATCCTCAAGGCAATGTCCGACTATGTGAGCAGCCAGAAGACGATCGAATTCACGTTCGACAGCGACATCGAGATCATCACGCCGCAACTCGAGAAGATCCAGTTCACAAATTCGGGCGAGCTTCTGATGAGCCGCCCGGACAAGCTGCGTGCGCACCGGGTCGGCGGCTATGCCGATGTGGAACTGTACTTCGACGGCAAGACGGCCAGCGTCTATGGGAAGAGCGTCAACGGCTACGCGCAGATTGCCGTGCCAGGCACCTTGGACCAGCTATTCGAAGCGCTGCGGGTCGGTCATGGCGTCGCGTTGCCGGGCGCCGATTTCCTTTTGTCGAACCCGTACGCCGCGCTCGTGGCAGACGTCCTTGAGGCCAAGCACATCGGCCGCGGCGTCATCGATGGGGTCGAGTGCGAGCACCTGGCTTTCCGTAATTTCGATACGGACTGGCAGCTATGGGTCGAAGTGGGCGCCGAGCCCATCCCGCGCAAGGTGGTAATCACCAGCAAGACAATCAACAACGCTCCGCAATACACGTTCCGCCTCAAGACCTGGAAGACGGGCTTTGAGCCGCCGGCGGGCGCTTTCAGTTTCACCCCGCCAGCGGGTGCGGGGAAGCTCGATCCGAACAACCTCATCCTTCTCGACGAACTGCCGCCGGAAGCCCCGGCCCCCACCGGAGGAAATCAATGAACAGCAAAATACGCAGATACGCGCTCATGATCGGCGTAGCGGCGGCTGCGTGGGTCTGCAATGGCCAGATTTCGTCGACTCGGGTAAGCCTCGTGGCCACGGCAGAAGCGGTGGTTGGTGCTCCGGCAACACCGGTCAGTTACGCGGGCGTGGCGCGGCGCTCCACGGTCGGGGCCGGGTCGCCGGGCGTGGGCGTCACGCCTGGGGTTGGAGTCGGTGCACCGGGGGTCGGTGCCACGCCAGCGCCCGGGGTCAACACGCCGGCGAACCAGGGCGGACCCGTCAACCGGGTTGGCCGCCGCTAAACCTTTCGACTCACTGCGACTCCGCGGATCTGCTAGTGCTGCCGCACGCCCTCGGCGCTGTGGGATCAGTGCCGTCGCGAGAGTAGTGAACCTACGGCCAAACCTACGAGGCCGCATCTTGAAGCCGAGCAAGTTCAGTCTCTATGCCTGGAAGTTATCCTGGTACTCGGGAAAGATCCGTCCCTATCTCCGATTCAAGGAGATTGATTTCGTGGAGGTCGCGCCCAGCCTGTGGACCTTCTATCGCGTCATGCCTCGACGCGGCGGCGCGTCCGGCGTGCCAGTACTTGTAACTCCGGAGGGCGAGTGGATCACTGACAGCAGCGTCATCGTCGAGCGCATGGAAGCGCGTTTCCCGACGCCAGCCGTCATCCCATTCTCGCCACGGCAGCGCTTTTTCGTGCACCTGATGGAAATGTGGTTCGACGAATTCTGGCACCCGACCGCCATCCACACTCGATGGAACTTCCCGGAGAACTTTCCCAATTGGCAAGCTGAGATCGGCACAGGATTCGTGCCCTGGCTGCCTCGATTCATGCGCGACCGGATTGCCGGTAAACCCCGGGACTACATGCTCAAGGTCACGCGCGCTGTCGGCGCCACCGCCGACCAGATCCCACTCATAGAGCGCTGGAGCGACACGCACCTCGACGCCCTGGACCGGCATTTTGCCCGCATGCCTTTCCTGCTCGGCACGCGCCCGAGCCTCGCCGACTTTGCGCTGTCGGGCCCGATCTGGGGCCACTTCCTTTTCGACGTGGTCAGCTTCCGCACGCAACTGCAGCCGCGCCGGCACCTTCATGACTGGCTCAAGCGCATTGATCAACCGCTCAATGCCGGCGGAGCGTTCCTAGCCGACGATGCGATTCCCGACTCGCTCGAACTGGCCGTGCGCAGCGTCTTCGACGAAATGGTGCCTTATCTCGAGGGCTGTCTGCGCGACGTCCAGGCGTTCATGGCCGATCCCGCCAGCCGAGAACGCATGCCGCGTTTTGGCTCTCAAGTGCGGCACCCCTACGGCGGTTCCGACTACGCGCGCGTCGCGTTGCCGTACGCCTTGTGGATGGCCCAGCGCACTCTGGACGTGCTGCAGACGATGTCTCCCGAAGACGCCGCCGGGGTGCGCGAGTGGGTGCGGGCTGCCGGGGGCGAGCGCTTTCTCGAGCTGAAGATTCCACGCCTGCGCCGCATCGGCTATCAGGTCGCGCCGGAAATCGCGCGCGCAAGACTTGCCACGACCTGAAAAGACCATTTCCGGGGTCGCCGGGCATCGATCAGGTCCGCTGGATCAAAGCGCCATGGTGGGCGACGGACGCTGGATGCCGCGCCGCATCACGGCACGTCCGGTAGTCGCGCGGGGGAGGTAATCGATATCCGCGAATGTCCGCTGTTGTGGATCGCGACCGTCTCATAAGGTCGTTCTCGGTCCTGGAGAGTCCGCTTTCGGTGCGCGGGGAACAGGGCGGCGCTGGTATTGTTGCGTGACGCGCAACACGGTACACTGCAGCCATGATCCAGTCGTTCCGGCACAAGGGACTGCGGCGGTTCTACGAATCGGGGTCCCTGGCCGGAATACAGCCTCAGCATGCGCGAAGGCTGAGGATGCAGTTGGCCTCCCTAGATTCGGCCCAAGTCATCGAGGACATGGACATTGCAGGGTTCCGTCTTCACCCGCTGAAGGGCGCTGACCGCGGACGGTGGTCGATCTGGGTCAACGGCAACTGGAGACTGACGTTCGAGTTTCGCGACGGGCAGGCGTACGTGCTTGATTACGAGGATTACCACTGATGGCCATGCACAACCCTCCGCATCCGGGCGAGTTCATCGCGGCGGTGTACCTGGAGCCCAATGGACTGAGCGGCCGTGAACTGGCCGCCAAGCTGGGGGTCGCGCCCTCGACCCTGAATCGGGTACTGACCGGCGCTAGTGGGGTGAGCCCGGAGATGGCGCTGAGGCTATCGAAGTGTCTGGGCCGGACGCCGGAGAGCTGGCTCGCCATGCAGTACAGCCATGATCTCTGGCGCGCAAAACAGCAGGTGGACCTGAGCCGCGTTGCCAAGGCTCGCCTCACGGCTGCCTGATGTACCGACGCTCCGTTATTCACACACCAATCACACGCGGGACCGTCGCTGTTCGTAAGTGATTGATCCGGCGAGCAGGGCAGGGCGGCTCACGTGGGTTCGATTCCCATCACCCGCTCCATCTATATTCAAAGACTTAGAAGAGCCCCTCGGGGCCCTTCGTCGTTCATGCCGATCTTGCCGGCTTGTAAGCGTCGTCGAGATGCGTGAGCACTTCGGCCCCGGCTGGCGCATGTACTTCACCCTGCGTGGTACTCAATTGGTCGTGATGCTCGGCGGCGGCGCCAAGTCGTCGCAACGGGCGGACATTGTTACAGCGCAACGACGCGCCGCGATGATCGAGGAGTGATGGTCATGAAACGCAAGAAGATCAAGGCGAGCGGTCTTCCGGAGTTCGATCCGGCGGAATACTTGGACAGCGACGAGGCGGTCGCCGAATACCTCACGGCCGTGCTGTCCGAGAACGACCCGGCGCTGCTGGCGGCAGCACTTGGAGATATCGCACGCGCGAGAGGCATGAGTGACATCGCGAAATCGACCGGGCTCGCGCGTGAGGCTCTGTACAAGGCGCTACGACCCGGTGCCCAGCCCAGATTCGACACCGTGTCGCGCGTCTGCGCTGCACTCGGCGTGCGGCTGGTCGCTGAGCCCGTATCCTGAGTTAATCCGGATCGTCGGGCAGCCGCGATTGTCAAAGCGGTCATTCGCGAACCGCCGA
>CAVSZK010000013.1:0-60761 GCA_963732415.1 uncultured Gammaproteobacteria bacterium | reverse complement strand
CCGTCACCGCTTCCCAGTTGACGATCTTCCAGAAGATATCGACGTACTTGGGGCGGGCGTTGCGGTAGTCGATGTAGTAGGCGTGTTCCCAGACGTCGCAGGTCAGCAGGGCCGGCGTCTTGGTCTTCAGCGGTGTGGCGGCGTTGGGTGGTGGAGGCAGGGCGGCTTGTCGCCTTCCTTCACCAGCCACACCCAGCCGGAGCCGAAGAATTTTCGGCGGCCTTGGTGAACCCTTCTCCGACGAAGGAGTCGAAGGTGCCGAGTTCTTGATCGGCGTCGGCCAGGGGGACCTTGGGTTCGCCGCCGCCGGGGGGCGAGAGCGAGTCCCAGTAGAAGGTGTGGTTCCAGACCTGGGCGGCGTTGTTGAAGACCGGTCCCGGCGGGGCCTTCTGGACGATCTCTTCCAGCGACAGTTTCGCGAATTCGGTGCCCGGCACGAGCTTGTTCAGGTTCGCCACGTAGGCCGCGTGGTGCTTGCCGTAGTGGTAGTCGATGGTCTCGGCCGAAATATGCGGCGCCAGGGCGTCGCGGGCATACGGCAGCGCGGGTAACCTTCCCAGTCAACCAGCTTCCAGAACGCCTCGACGTAGCTCGGCCGGGCATTCCGGTAGTCGATGTAGTACGCGTGCTCCCAGACGTCGCAGGTCAGCAGCGGCCGGTCTTTACCGGTGAGCGGAGTTGCGGCGTTCGAGGTCGAGACCAGGGCGAGCCCGCCGCCCTCCTTCTGCACCAGCCACGCCCAGCCGGACCCGAAGGTCCCGACCGCGGTCTTGGTGAATTCATCGACGAACTGGGCGTAGCTTCCGAACGAGGCCTTGATCTGGTCGGCCAGGCGGCCCTTTGGCTCGCCGCCGCCGCGGGGCGACAGCCCCTCCCAGTAGAACGTGTGGTTCCAGACCTGGGCGGCGTTGTTGAACACCGGCCCCGACGACGCACGAACGATGTCTTCGAGCGAAGCTTTCTCGAAGTCCGTGCCGAGCACCAGCTTGTTCAGGTTCGTGACGTACGCCTGATGATGCTTGCCGTAGTGATAGTCGATGGTCTCGGGCGAAATGTGCGGAGCCAGTGCATCACGGGCATACGGCAGCGCGGGTAACAGGATTGCCATGTCTTTGTTCCTCCAGGGTCGTCTTGTGGAAGCCGGCCGGGTCCGAGCCTTGGCCTCCGGAATCAGCAGATATTACGCGACGTCCATCTCCATGGCCCGCGAAATCGCGACTTTCAGGCGGGGTACTGGTGTAGAACGAGTTACGACTCCAGCCCCTGGCTGTCGAGGTACTCGTCGTAGCTGCCGGTAAAGTCCGCGAAGCTTCCGTCCGGCTTCAACTCGATCATGCGGGTCGCCAGGCCGGCGACGAACTCGCGGTCGTGCGAGACGAAGACCAGCGTGCCCGGGTACTTCTCGAGCCCGATCTGCAGCGACTCGATGGTTTCCATGTCCATGTGGTTGGTGGGCTCGTCGAGCAGCATGACATTGGGCCGGGTCAGCATCAGCTTGCCGTAGATCATGCGGCCCTTCTCGCCGCCGGAGAGCACCTTCACTGATTTCTTGGTCTCGTCGCCGGAGAAGAGCAGCCGACCGAGCGTCGCGCGCACGATCTGCTCGTCGTCTGCCTTGCCGGTCCAGGTCGACATCCAGTTGAAGAGATCCACCTTCGCCTCGAATTCGGCCTGTGGATCCTGCGGCATGTAGCCCGGCTGCGCGTTCTCCACCCAGGTGATCCGGCCCGACGTCGGTTGCAGGTCGCCGGCCAGGCAACGCATCAGCGTCGTCTTGCCTATGCCGTTGGGACCGATGATCGCGACGCGCTGCTCAGCCTCTATGGTGAACGACAGGTTCGTGAACACGTCGGCATCGGCGCCCGGGTAACGGAACGACAGCTTCTCGACCGTGACGGCCGAGCGGTAGAGCTTCTTCGCCTGTTCGAAGCGGATGTAGGGATTCTGCCGCGAAGACGGCCGGATCTCCTCGATCTTGATCTTCTCGATCTGGCGCTTGCGCGAGGTCGCCTGGCGAGCCTTCGACGCGTTGGCCGAAAAACGCCGCACGAATTCCTGCAGGTCCGAGATCTGCGCTTTCGCCTTGGCATTGGCTGACTCGACCCGCTGCCGGGCCTGCACCGACGCCAGCATGAAGTCGTCGTAGTTGCCGGGATAGATCTTGAGCTGCTGGTAATCGAGGTCCGCGATGTGCGTGCACACCTGGTTCAGGAAATGCCGGTCGTGGCTGATGATGATCATCGTCGCGTCGTACGCATTCAACGTGCGTTCAAGCCAGCCTATCGAGTGGATGTCGAGGTTGTTGGTCGGTTCGTCGAGCAACAGCACGTCCGGGCGCGAGAACAGCGCCTGGGCGAGCAACACCCGGAGCTTCTTGCCCGGGGGAATCTCGCGCATCGGCAGGTCGTGCTTCGACTCCTCGATGCCGGCGTCGATCAGGATCGCACCCGCCCTCGCCTCCGCCGTGTATCCGTCGTACTCGGCGACCAGCCCCTCGAGTTCGGCCGCCTTCATGTAGTCGGCGTCGGTGGCGTCGGGATTGGCGTAGATGCGGTCGCGCTCGTGCATCGCCCGCCATAGCTCGACGTGGCCCTGCATCACCACGTCCAGCACCCGCTCATCTTCGTAAGCGAACTGGTTCTGATTCAATTTGCCCATGCGCATGCCCGTCTGCAGCACGACTTCGCCCGCGCTGGGCTCGAGTTCCCTGCCCAGCATCTTCATCAGCGTCGACTTTCCGCTGCCGTTTGCGCCGATCAATCCATAGCGATTTCCGTCGCCGAACTTGACCGAGACGTGCTCGAACAGGGGCTTGGCATCGAACTGGATCGCGAGATTGGTCGTCGAGAGCATGGTTGCCCGCAGAATTAAGGGGGAAGGGTCTGGCCGGGCGATTGCCGGCCGCACAGTTTAGCCGACTCGGACGCGCGTCGCCGGCCAAAGACCGGTTTTCGCCCGTCCTTCCGCTGGACTCGGTCTTGCCGCACCTGACCCTGCCTCCGGCCGTACCAGGATCACCCCGTGGTAAGGTCTGCCCATCGGCCCGCCCTGGACGAACGCACTCGAATGATCCCGCTGCCATCGCCACACGCCGCCGCTGCACTGGGCATTACCGTGGTCGCATTCGCCGCGTTCGCCAACCCGAGGCTGCGGCTGGAACTCGTCTGCCTGCTGTTGATCGCGGTGCTGGCGCTCGCCTTCTACCTGTTCCCGCTGGACGGGCCCAACGCGCTCTCCGGCATGGAAATCGCATTCGGCGGATTCGGCCACGAGGCACTGGTCGCGATCTGCTGCCTGATGATCCTGGGCCGTGGCCTGATGGTCACCGGCGCGCTGGACCCGGCTGCCCGGTTGCTGAGCCGACTGTGGCGTTTCAGCAATGTGCTCGGCATGCTCTTCGCGCTGCTGGTCTGCATGACGCTCAGCATGTTCATCAACGACACGCCGGTGCTGGTGTTGACGCTGCCGATTTTGCTGACAATCGCAGTGCGCGCGAACATCGCGGCTTCGCAGACGCTGATGCCGGTCAACTGCGCGATCCTGATCGGCGGTATGGCGACCACTTTCGGAACCTCGACCAACGTGCTGGTGGTCTCGATGGCCAGCGACCTGGGGCTGGAACCGATAGGCGTGTTCTCGTTCGCAGGTATTGCGCTGACGGCCGGCCTGGTGGCGCTGCCCTACCTCTGGCTGGTCATGCCCCGGCTGCTTCCGGCCACCGCCAACAGTGAGTCGTTTGCCGCACGCGAGTACCGCGCAGTGCTGCACTCCGGCCCCGGAGGAAAGCCCCCCGCCCCCACCCCAGGCGACGCAAGCGTACGTATCGGAGCCGGGGCCCGCGTGATCGGCGTGCTGCGATCGAGCGGCGAACTGGTCAGCGGGGACGATGCGTTTGGCCTTGATGCCACTGACAGCATTGTCATCGAAGGAAGCCTGGACCAGTTGCGGGAGGCAAGCGAACAGTTGCGCGCACCGCTCGCGGCCCACACGGTGCTGGACAGCATACGGACGACCGGCGACAAGGACATCGAGGACGAGGAAATAGCGGAACTTGTCATCGGGGCCGATTCCGGACTGGTCGGGCGCAGCGTGAAGCAGGCGGAAATCGCCGATCGCTACGGAACGGCGGTCATCGGTCTTGCCCGCGCGACGCCGATGGCATCGCAGTCGCATTCGACGCCGCAGCATGAACCGCTGCAGGTCGGAGACGTGCTGCTGGTTCGCGGTCCGCGTGCGAAGCTCGCCAACCTCGAGCGGGGCGAAGGCGCGCTGCTGCTTCAGGGTGGCGTAGAACTGCCGCGCAGCTCGAAGGCACCGCTGGCCCTGCTCATCGTCGCTGCGGTAGTGGTGCTCGCGGCAACCAAGATCATGCCGATCGCGCTGGCGTCACTGGCGGGCGTGATCGCGATGCTGGTCACGAGCTGCGTACGGTTCGAGCGGCTCGGCCGTGCGCTGAGCCTCGAGGTGATCGTGCTGGTTGCCGCAAGCATTGCGCTTGGCAGGACCATCGTCGAAACCGGGGCCGCGGAATGGCTTGCTTCGGTCTTCGCACTGGCGTTGAAAGGTGTGCCGCCGGCCGTCGCGATCGGCGCGCTGATGACCTTTGCGGCCGTCTTGACGAACTTCGTCTCCAACGTGGCCGCCGCAGGCATCAGCACACCGCTGGCGGTGAGCCTCGCCGTGCAACTCGGCGCGCCCGCCGAGCCGTTCGTGCTGGCGGTGCTGTTCGGTTGCAACGTCTGCTACGTCACGCCGATGGCCTACCAGACCAACCTGCTGATCATGAGCGCGGCCGGCTACCAGTTCAGGGACTTCGTCCGCGCGGGACTGCCGCTGGCGGTGCTGATGGTCGTCACGCTGTCGATCCTGCTGGTCAGGCGTTACGGCCTTTAGCAGGCTCTCACGTGAGCCGGGATCCCGGATGACCTAGCGGATCAGCCCATCCCGGCGCAGGCGGTCCGCCATCGGAGTCGTAACGGAGGACATGCTTCTTTCGCGAAAGTCGCTGGACTGCGCCTTCGTGTCCATGATGTAGACCACCTTCGGACCCTGCGTCGCATAGACCTTGGTCGTGACTTGCGCCGTGCCCTTGAGCGTCGTGACCGGAGGCGTCGCCACGAAGTCGCCGTAGATCACCGGCACTCCGTACATGCCGTAGTAGCCGTAAGCCATCCCGGCATCCGTCGCCTTGTAGTTCGCGGTACCACGCGTATCCCTGCCGCCGCCTTCATCCGCTTTCCACTCCCTGTCGACGAGACTGGTGGTCACCACGGCGTCGACCTTGAGCCATTCGACTGCTTCCTGGATGCTCTCGAGGGTCAGCGGATCGACCTTGGTCACGGCATCGCAGCTCGCGACCGCCTTGGTCGTGGTGCCGTTCAGTTTCGCCGCCAGGAACCGCTCCCAACGGCAGCGCTGGTCGACGTCAGGCGTGATGCCAACGACCAGCACGCGCGCGAAGGTCAGGTCGTGCGGCACGCCATCCTGCCACGCGCCCGTGACCTTGACCTTCTCGGCGGCGTAGCCGGGAGAGAGCCATGCCATGCCGACGAGCAGCATCGCGAGCCCTGCCGGCGAGATTGTGTACCGCAGTCGACGTAAAACTCTGGTCTGCAAGGCGTGCTCCTGTTAACGGATCGATCGCGGGAGATTCATGCAATCCCGCTCCCGGCCATTTCCACCGGGGACATGCACCATAGCTTACCGCGCGCGCACCGCACGCATCCGGAAAGATAGCGTGTACGCTTGCCAGGACCCGGCGTTGACCGAGGCCCGGCAGCCACGGATCCCGGGACATCCAGGGACAACCATGGAGAATGCGCATGATCACGAATCCTGCATCTGGCACCAACGTCCACGAGATTGCACAGGGCATCTATCGAATCAACACACCCGTCGCTCTTCCCGGCGGAGCAGGTGCTTTCAATTTCAACCAGTACCTGATTGCGGACGACGAACCGCTGCTGTTCCACACCGGGCCGCGGCGCATGTTTCCGCTGGTCAGCGAAGCCGTCGGCAGGGTCTTGCCGCTGGAGGGGCTGCGCTATGTAGCGTTCTCGCATTTCGAGGCCGACGAATGCGGCTCGCTGAACGACTTTCTTGCGGCCGCCCCACGAGCGCAGCCATTGTGCAGCCGCGTCGCAGCCATGGTGTCGATCGACGACGTGGCCGACCGCGCCGCGCGGCCGCTGGCAGACGGGGAGCTCCTGAATCTCGGGCAGCACGAACTGCGCTGGTACGACACGCCCCACCTGCCGCACGGCTGGGACTGCGGACTGATGATGGAACTGCGCACCGGCACGTTCCTCTGCGGCGACCTCTTTACGCAGGGCGGCACTGGCGAAACGCCCATTACCGAGTCCGACATACTCGGACCCAGCGAGGCATTCCGCCGGCAAATGGATTACTACGCGCATTGCCCGGACACGAGCGCCATGCTCGAGCGGTTTGCCGCGGAGCGACCGGCGGTGCTCGCCTGCATGCACGGCAGCGCCTGGCACGGAGATGGCGCCGGACTGCTGCGCGCCCTTGCGAAGTCACTCGTCGCGTAAACACAGGCCCTGGCAGGGCCGTAGCTCAGGCCCCGGGCGGGCCTTCCGTGGGCACGTAGCGCTTTGCCAGCGATCTATACAGCGGCTCGCTGCAGACGGCCGCACCCACGATGCGCGCGAGCAGCGCTACGGCCATCAGCGGGAGCATCAGCGTGCGGTCGTCGGTCATCTCCATGACGATGACCAGGGCGGTGAGCGGTGCCTGCACCACTCCCGAGAAATAGGCGGCCATCGACAGCACCACGATCGCGCCCGACGGGATGAGTGGCAGCCATTCATGCAACTGGCCACCCAGGCCTGCCCCGACGGCCAGCGTCGGCGCGAAGATACCGCCCGGAATTCCAGTCACGTAGGACACCAGCGTGGCGAGCGCCTTCAGCACGAAGAACCCGCCGGGTGGATCCGCACCGTTCTGCAGGATCTCGTGCGCTTCGTGGTAACCGGTCCCGAACGTGGTACCGCCCGATGCCCAGCCGATCAGCGCCAACAGCAGGCCGCAGACCGCCGCAAACACCACCGGCCGTTCGGCGTGCAGCCGGCGCAATGGTGTGGGAAGTCCCAGGCGCGCAAAAAGCATGCCCCTGGAGAATAGACCACCCAGCAACCCGCCAAGAATTCCGCATACCGGCACGGCAACCCACATCTGGGGGACGCTGAGCGCGACCGAGGTACGGCCAAAATACGTGTAGTTGCCGACCAGCGCGAGCGCCGTCACGCCAGCGACAATGACGGCAGTCAGGATCACGCCGCTGGTTCGCTCCTCGAACGAGCGCGACAACTCCTCGATCGCGAACACAACGCCGGCCAGCGGCGTGTTGAATGCCGCCGCTATTCCTGCGGCACCGCCTGCCAGGATCAGACCCCTGTCGATGTCCAGTGCGGGGAAGCGTGCGTAGCGGCGCAGAGCATGCATGATCGACGCTCCCACCTGGACAGTCGGGCCTTCGCGACCGATCGACGCGCCGCTCGCCAACGCCACGAGCGTGACCAGGATCTTGCCAAAGGCGATTCGCAGGCTCAGCACCTTGTTGCGCTCGCCCTCTGTCGGCAGCGAAAGTGCCGCGATGGTCTGCGGAATGCCGCTGCCCTCCGCGCCGGGAAACCAGCGGCGCGTGGTCCATACTGCCAGCGCCAGTCCAAGCGGAGCACCGACGAATGGCCACCATGGCCAGATGTCGCATGCCCGGCTGAACAACTGCATCGCCCATTCGCTGCAGATCGCGAACGCGACCGCAATGGCGCCCGTCAGGATCGCCCCGCCCCAGAAGACGACGCGGCGGCGCCATTCGCGGGCCGCAAGCCAGCGCTTATTGGATCTCAGGACGCCCATGTAGCCGGACTTTGCCACACATCGGGCACCGAGGCCCGCGTTCAACCGCCCGCCGCTTGCCGGAGTGTGCGAATTGGCCAGCTGGCTGTCGTCAGCGCAATTCCTCGTGGCAAGATGCAGCTGACCGCTTGATGACCGGCAGCCGGCCGGCCCTGCCTAGCTTCTCGACACTGGAGGGAACCATGATCCGCGGCCTACACCACAGTGCCTGTCGTTGCCGCGACTCGGAGCAGACGCGCGCATTCTACGAGGATTTTCTCGGCCTGCCGCTGGCCGGCACGCTGGAGATCTCGGAAACGAAAAGCGGCAGGAAAACCGAAACACTCCACACGTTCTATGAACTCGGCGACGGTTCGTACCTGGCCTTCTTCGAGGCCCCGGACATGCCATTCGAGTTCAAGGTCCAGCACGACTACGACCTGCACATCGCGCTCGAGGTCGACGCAAGCACCCTCGAGGACATGCTGGCCCGCGGCAAGGCAGCGGGTATGGAGACACGGGGCGTCTCGGACCACGGATTCATTCATTCGATCTATTTCCGCGATCCCAACGGCTACGTGATCGAGCTGACGGCGAAGACGCCCGACCACGATCGCGCGATGGATCCGTCGACAAATGGTGCGCGGGAGAAGCTCGATCGCTGGACAAGGAACCGCGTCAGAACTTCACCGTGACACCCGCGTAGATTGAACGGCCCTGGCCCGGCACCGGCGTGCCCCACTGCGGCTGGTTCGGCGGCGGCGGAATGGTCATCGTCGTTCCCTGGCCGACATAGGCTCCGCCCAACGGCAGGTCGTAGAACCTGTCGAACAGGTTTTCAATGCCGAGGTCGACGCTCCAGTTGTCGCGCTCATAGCGACTGCGTAGGTGAACCAGCCCGTAGCCTGCAGTCTGCATTTCGTTTCGAACCTGCGAGACATCGTCCTTCGCGGCAACGAACTCGCCCTCGACCGTGTTACTCCATGAGCCGATTTCCTGCGTGAGTGCCAGGTTGGCGTTGAGCGGCATGATGTTGTAGAGGTTGTCGCCGGTGTCGTCGTTCCTGCCCCGCGTGTAGCTCGCCACCAGTTGGGTCCGGAACCTGCCGTAGCGCGTGATGCCCGTCAGCTGGTAGTCCGCGGCGAGGTCCACTCCGTAGAGATGAGCAGACTGGTTGGCATACTTGAGCACGGTGAATTTGTCGACCACGGATATCGTGCGCGGTGCGTTGGTCGCCGCGTCCCACTGCACCGCATCAACGTAGTCCTGTACGTCGGTGTAGTAAGGCGTCAGCTTGACACTCCACCGCGCGGCGTCGGCGTCGTGCCAGTCGGCGCTCACGCTCACGGTGCGGGCCACCTCGGGCTCCAGGTTCACGTCGCCCACGTAGCCATTGCCGTCACCCACGTAGTTGTTCATGAATGCCGCCATCTGCCACGTGGACCAGGTGTAGCGTTCATACAGGTTGGGCGAGCGCGTCTTCTGCGCGAGACCGATCTCGTAGCCCTGCGTCGCGACCGGCGTAAAGCGCGCAAGCCAGGACAAGTCCCAGTTATTGTCGGTCTTGCCGTGCCGCTCGGAGTTGAACAGCGCCGCATCCCGCGTCTGGTTGCCCATGCCACCCACGCCGCTGGTCGGATACGTATCGAGGTTGTAGCCGTGGACCGGTCCGGCATCCATGTCCACACTCTCGAATCGCGCGCCGAGAATGTGCATCCAGCGACCCTTGTTTATTTCCCATTCTCCGTAGGCGGCATATCGATCGCGCTGCCCGTCGTTCACGTTCAGGAATTCGTAGGGCCACATGCCCGCGCCGGAAGGCGGCCACCAGTCGTCGAGTCGATATTGCTGATACTCGCCGCCGACGCGCAGCAGGCTTTGCCCGGCCAGCGGGACCGCGGCACTGACGGTGAGTCCAGAGTTCTTGCCGTCGCTCTTCATCGGCATGCCGGCAGCGCAACCGACCATCTGGCCGTCCACCATCATCGTGCCGGAGATCGGCGAACAGGGCGAGCCATTGACTGCCGTGTCCCCGCCGGAGCCGGCAGGCGGCGCCCCGGGGCCGTACCAGAAGCGCCTGTCGTCGCCGAAGTCCATCTCGTGCTTCGTGTGCTGGTAGTAAGCACGAGCCCGCAACGTTCCCCAGCCGAGGCTGCCGGTGTAAGCCAGGTTGAACTGGTCGCTGCGATTGTCCGTCATGTCCATGCGCTGATTCGCGTAACCCTCGTACGGGATGTCCTGGAGCCCGTAGGTGAAGTCCAGCAGGTGCCCGCCGCCCTGCCACGCAAGCCGGACGGACTGGTTGCTGGATTCATAGGCGGTGGAGCCAACCTCGTCCGTGGGCAGCGCGTGGCCCGGCCGACCGGTGAACGTGTAGTCCTTGAAGTCGTCGCCGGCCTTGTAGTTGTCGGACTGCGTGTAGGCGCCGGTGTAGCCGAGACTCACACTCTCGGTGGCGAAGGTGCCCGAGAGATTTCCTCCCCAGCCGTCGCCGTTGCTGCGATAGAAAGAGCCGGCTTTTCCCTTTATCAAGTGCTCGCCCGCCTTCGCAAATGCTGGGTCCGCCGAGCGCACCACGATGCTGCCGCCGATGCTGTCGCCGCCCACGCTGACCGGCGTAACTCCGGCGTAGACGTCGATGTTCGCCACGGCCGTGGGATCGATGTACGAGAGTGGTGAGTTCATGTGATTGGGACAGGCGGCAACGAGGTCCATGCCGTCAATTTTCGTGCGCAGGCGATCGTCCGCCAGGCCGCGGATGACTGGCAGGCTGGACACGCCCCCGGCCGCGTAGGCACTCACGCCGGGAATGCCGGTGAGCAGTCTGGCCGTGTCGCTGGTTCGCGCAAGCTTGCGGGCAATCGCGGCACTGTCGAGGCCAGTGGCACCCAGGCCGGGCGTGAGAATCCGGTGCGCCGTGACCAGGACTTCTTCGAGCGCGGGATCATCCTCGGCTGCCACGCCTTGGGCAGCGTAGAGGGCCAGCATGACGGCGATTGTGATCTGGTGAGGTCGCATGTAATCAGACTCCGGAATCAAGATGGATAGTGAGTGCCGCGCCGAGGCCCCACTGGCTCGAGCACGCACGGTCCGACTTTGTTGCGGTTGGCCATCGCCGGTTCATCGCGGCGCCATGCGCGGCCCGCGACCACCGTCAACGTGATCAGCGGCAGCGATGCGGCTGCGAGCAGGTCATCGGATGCCCGGCGGACCGAAAGCAGGGAACCAACGAAGGCACCCAGCGTCGAAAGTGCGTTCGAGCCCTATGCGGGGCGGACGATCGGGGGAGGTGCCCTTGGTGAGTGGGCGCGATGCTGGGTCCGGTGGACGACGACCGGTTCCGGCTGCGTTGGAACGGCGACGGGCACCGCCACACCGTCGAGTATCGGCAACGTGATCGGCGGAGGCGCGACCGTGCCGGCGGCCGCGAAGACGCACGGGGCTTCGTGGTGTCCGCGGTTGCCGGGCGCCTGCCCATCGTCCCTTTCAGGCGACTGCGCCCGCTGCGGCAGCGGCCCGGCGCCATGACACATCTGCATGGTAAGAGTGTGATCGGCACCCGTGCCCGGCATGAATCCCGGCGGTACCAGCACGCGGCACGCCAACGCAGGCAGCAGCAGCAGTGCTACCCAGAGACGGGTCCTGCGGCTTTGTGTCCAGCGGCCATACATCGGAGCACTCTATACCAGGGCGCGCGGTATGCGACCTGCGGCTATCCGCAATCCAGGGCTCGCGGCAGGTGTAAGAGTATTGTCTAATTAGATCCTACGGGCTGGATTCGGGTCGCCGCCGCAGCGCCATCACGGAGAGCGCTCAATGCACATGGCCGACGCACTGCTGTCGCCCGCGGTGGGCGGGACGATGTGGGCTGCAACCGCGGTCACGGTCGCGTATTGCTCGCGCCGCCTGCGCCATGAAGCTGACGACCGTCTCGTGCCGTTGATGGGCGTGCTCGGTGCCTTCCTGTTTGCCGCGCAGATGATCAATTTCAGCATCCCCGGCACCGGATCGAGCGGCCACCTCGGCGGCGGCTTGCTGCTCGCGATCCTGCTCGGCCCGCACGCCGCCTTCCTCGTCATGGCCTCGGTGCTCATCGTGCAGGCGCTGTTCTTCGCCGACGGCGGGCTGCTCGCGCTCGGCTGCAACATCTTCAACCTCGGCTTCTTCCCGGCGTTCATCGGCTACCCCGTCTACATACGCCTCGCCGGGGAAGCGCCTGGTACGGCTCGCGCCACGGTTGCCGCTGTGCTTGCGGCGGTGCTCTCGCTGCAACTTGGCGCGTTCGCGGTTGTGCTGGAAACCGTAACCTCGGGCATTTCGGCGCTGCCGTTCGACACGTTCTTCTCGTTCATGCTGCCGATTCATCTCGCGATTGGGGTCGTCGAGGGCGTGGTCACCGCTGCAGTCATATCCTTCGTTCGCGCGGCACGTCCCGGCATGTTGCCGACGGCTCGGCATACCGGGCGTCCCGTGCGCGGCATCGCGACCGCTTTCCTGGTCGTCGCGCTTGCACTGGGTGGCGTGGGAGCCTGGTTCGCATCGAAGAACCCGGATGGACTCGAATGGTCAATCGCCAGAGTCACCGGTGCACGGGAACTCGAATCACTGCAGACCGGCGTCGAGGCTGCGCTGGGTCGCCTGCAGCAGAGGACGGCCCTATTGCCCGGCTATGGATTTCGGCACGAGACTGCCGGGGCCGCGGAGACCGATCGGACGCCGACTGCAGCCACCATTGCCCGGGACAACGATCGTCTTGGCCAATCCGTGGCCGGCGTGGTCGGCGGTGCAATCACCCTGGCTCTCGCACTGCTCGTCGGCTTCGCGTTGAAGCTTTGGTCGGGGCGGCGCTGATCCCGTGTCCGCACCTGCAGTTCTCACCAGCCTTCTCGATTTCCGACGCCTCGATCTGCTGGCGACTGGAGATTCGGCGCTCCATCGCCTCGATGCCCGCGCGAAGGTCCTCGTCACGCTGGTCTTCATCGTTTGCACGATGTCGTTCCACCGCTATGCGGTGGCGTCGCTAATCCCGTTCTTCGTGTTCCCGATGGCGGTCGTCACGGCGGCACGGCTGCCGATCGCGTTCCTCTTGCGCAAGGTCGCCCTGGTGCTGCCGGTCGCGCTGCTGATCGGACTGCCGAATCCGTGGTTTGATCGTGAGACGCTGTTACAGCTGGGCGGACTGCAGATCAGCGGTGGCTGGATCTCGCTGCTCTCGATCGTCCTTCGTTCGTTGCTTGCGGCGGCCGCTGCCGTCGTGCTGGTGGCGGTAACGGGATTTCCGGCGATCTGCGGCGCACTGGAACGCATGGGCATGCCGCGCTCACTGGCTGTTCAATTGCTCTTTCTGTATCGCTACCTGGCCGTCCTCGGCGAGGAAGCTGTCCGGATGACGGTCGCCCGTGAGCAGCGCGGTGGCGGTCACCCGCTGTCGATTCGCCTCTATGGGACGCTCGTCGGTCGTCTGCTGCTGAGGACCTGGGATCGGGCGGAGCGCATCTATCTCGCGATGTGCGCCCGTGGCTTCACCGGTGACTTCCGCAGCGGCCAAGCGTCACGACTCGGCGGCCCGGACATCGCGTACATGGCCGGGTGGTGTGTGCTCTTCCTGTTGCTTCGCACCCAGGACGTGACGCATTGGCTCGGCACGGCAGCGCTCGGTGTGCTGCCATGAGCCACCATCTGGTTGAAGCGCGGGGCCTGTCGCACGTCTATGAGGACGGCACGGTAGCCCTGAAGGATGTGTCCTTCCGGATCACGCACGGCGAATCCGTCGCGATCATCGGTGCCAACGGCGCGGGCAAGTCCACACTTCTCATGCACCTCAACGGACATCTTCGCCCGACCAGCGGTGAGGTGCGTATCGGAGAGACGCCGCTGACAAAGGAGACGTTGCCGGCGATTCGCCGGACGGTCGGCCTGGTCTTCCAGGACCCCGACGATCAACTATTCATGCCGACGGTTTACGACGACGTCGCGTTCGGCCCGAGAAACCAGGGGCTGCCGGAACCCGAAGTCGATCGGAGGGTCCGCGTGGCGCTGGAACGTGTCGGCGTCTGGCACGTTCACGGCAGGCCACCATACCGACTGTCCGGCGGCGAGAAGAAGCGGGTGGCCATCGCCGGCGTCCTGGCGATGGCGCCGGACGTCCTGGTGATGGACGAGCCGACGAGCGGGCTCGACCCGCACGCACGCCGCCAGCTGATCGGACTGCTCGGCGAGTTCCGTCACACACGAATCTTCACCAGCCACGACCTCGACATGGTCCTCGACCTCTGTCCGCGAACGATCGTCCTGCTCGAGGGTGCGGTAATGGCCGATGGGCCGACTCGCGACATATTCGCGGACGATGCCTTGCTGTCGAGATGCTGGCTCGAGCGCCCCCTGGCGCTGCAGGCTTGTCCGGTCTGTGGAACCAGGCACGACTGAGAGGAGAGCGAACATGGAACGAATCACGATGTCGATCGACGAGGAACTCGCAAAGGCCTTCGACGAGTTGATCGCAGCGCGGGGCTATACGAGTCGATCTGAGGCGATGCGCGACCTGTTGCGTCGCGAGGTGGGAACCCACCGTGCCAGCGACAAGGCCCGTACGCAATGCGTGGCCAGCCTGTCCTATGTGTATAACCATCACGTGCGGGACCTGGCGGAGCGGCTGACGGCCGCACAGCACGCACAACACAGCCTCGTCGTCGCCTCCACGCACCTGCACCTGGATCACGAGTACTGCCTGGAGAATGTCTTTCTCAAGGGGCCGACCGTGGCGGTACGCTCGTTTGCCGACAGCATCCGGGCGGAGCGCGGAGTGGCGTACGGCCAGATCAACCTGATCCCCGTGGAGAGCGGTGACAAGCATCCGCTTTCGGCTCCGCACCAGCACCATGGTCACATGCACCTGACCCCACTGGCCTGACCGGGCGGCGCCGGCACGGCGATGCCGCGCTTGCGTAAGTGGGAACTATTTATTTAAAGTGCCTACCAATAGTCGTCCAATGCGGGGTCACGTCCGGTCATCGAGGTCACTCCTGGGCTTGGCCGGGCCTGGTGAAAGGTTGATCATGAAAGTCGATTCGCGCGCACTTCTGCTGACTGCCGCATGCCTCGTCTGGTTTACGCAGTCCTGGGCGGCCGGAATCCCGACCGGCACCTCGCTCGAGGAGATCGTCGTGACCGCCCAGCGCGTCGGGCTGGTCGGCGAGTCGCAGGCGGCGAGCGAAGGCGTCGTGACTGCCGTGCAGCTCCAGGGCCGGCCGATCCTGCGTCCCGGGGAGGTGCTCGAGGTCGTGCCGGGCCTGGTCGTCACCCAGCACAGCGGCGACGGCAAGGCGAACCAGTATTTCCTGCGCGGCTTCAACCTCGACCATGGCACCGACTTCGCGACCTACGTGGACGGGGTGCCGGTGAACATGCCGACCCACGCACACGGCCAGGGCTACGCGGACATCAACTTCCTGATCCCCGAACTCGTGGAACAGGTGCACTACCGAAAGGGTCCCTACTACGCCGAGGAGGGGAACTTCTCGGCTGCCGGCGCGGCCCGCATTTCGTATCTGAGCGACAGTGGCGCCCCGAGGCTGGGCCTGACCGTGGGACAGAATGACTATTACCGTGTACTCGCCAGCGCTACCCCGCAGGTCGCCGGTGGGAGATTGCTGCTGGGCCTCGACTGGTCGAATGGCGACGGACCCTGGACCCTTCCGGAGGACTACCAGAAGACCAGCGGGGTGATCAGGTACAGTCACGGCACCGGCGAATCCGGCTACTCCGTCACCGCCATGGGATACGACGGCAGCTGGAACAGCACCGACCAGATTCCCCAGCGGGCGGTCGACTCCGGGCTCATCGGCCGGTTCGGGCACATCGACGCGACCAGCGGGGGCGAGTCTCACCGCTACAGCTTCTCTGCGGAGGCATGGTCGCGCCAGGACGGCCGGGGTTGGCACGCGCTCGCCTATGGCATCGACTACTACCTCGATCTCATTTCGAACTTCACCTATGCGATTGACCAGGAAAACGGTGACCAGTTCGAGCAGTACGACGACCGACGCGTGTACGGAGGGCGGTTCGTCTACGACGCAGACGCATCCTTCAACGACCTCGATGGCGTCCTGCAGGCAGGCGCCGAAATCCGCTATGACGACATCCATCCCGTCGCGCTGTACCGCACCAGGGAGCGCGCGCGGTTCGAAACCATCCGCAAGGACGACGTGACCCAGGGCCAGTACTCGGTATTCGTGAGCCACGACCAGCAGTGGACGCCGTGGCTGCGCACCACGGCCGGCCTGCGCTACGACTGGTTCGACTTCCAGGTCGACAGCAACCTGTCGGCCAACTCGGGTTCCGAGACGGAATCGATTCCGCAGCCGAAGTTGACGGTGGTGCTCGGTCCCTGGAACCAGACCGAACTCTTCCTCAATGCCGGGCGCGGGTTCCACACCAACGACGCACGGGGCACGACGATTTCGGTCGACCCGACCGACGGCGTCACGCCCGTCGACAAGGTCGACCCGATCGTGCCGGCGGACGGGGCCGAGGTCGGCATGCGCACGGCGATCGTTCCGACCACACAGTTTACGGCGGCCTTCTGGGGCCTGGACATCGACTCGGAGCTGCTGTTCGTCGGCGACGGCGGCATCACCGAGCCCAGCCGGGGCACCCGGCGCTACGGCGTCGAACTTGGCGCGTACTGGACACCGCTCGAATCGGTGATCCTGGATGCCGACTATTCGTGGTCGCACGCCCGGTTCACCGAGTCCGACCCTGCGGGCGACTACATCCCCGGCGCCGTGGAGACGGTGATCTCGGTAGGTCTCACGGTGCACCGTGACTCGGGCTGGTACGGCGGCGCGCGCTGGCGCTACTTCGGGCCCGCGCCGCTGATCGAGGACGACAGCGTACGCTCGGACTCGACCTCGATCGTCAACGTCCAAGCCGGCTATCACTTCTCCCCGCGACTGAGCGTGATGGCGGCGGTATTCAACCTGTTCGATACCGATGCCAACGACATCAGC
Organism: uncultured Gammaproteobacteria bacterium; assembly: GCA_963732415.1. Classification (GTDB taxonomy): domain Bacteria; phylum Pseudomonadota; class Gammaproteobacteria; order Steroidobacterales; family Steroidobacteraceae; genus RPQJ01. The sequence continues at coordinate 43,893 of CAVSZK010000013.1, read as the reverse complement.
TACTACTACGAGTCGCAGTTACCCGGGGAGCAGCAGCCGGTGATGGACATCCACTTCCACCCGGTCGAACCGCGCACGCTGCGCGTCACCGCGACCTTGCAGTTATGAGGGTCGACGTGATTTCATCAGCCAGCGGCCGCCCGACCGGACACGCAGCAACGAACGGTTAGGGAGGATTGATCATGGCGCACGACCACGACCACTGAGGCCGCCGCACGATCCCGGCTTACGCAGCGGACTCCGCCGGCGGCTGCGGCATCTCGTCCATTTCCGTGAGCAGGAAGAACTCCCGCCCGAGCGCGTCGGTCACCTCGCCGAGCTGTGCCTGTATCTCGTCCAGGCCCTCGTGCAAGCCGCGGGCGATCAGGTCGTCCGCTGTGTCTTCAGCCAGCGACGCGGCCAGCTTCCGCAACTGGTTCGACGCCGTTCGCTTCGCCATGTGACCGTACTTGAGCCGCAGCGCGTGCAGGTGCTCATTGGCGACCAAGACACTGGCGGCCACCGAACGCGGGAATCGCTTGTCGAATACGATGAAGTCGACGACCCTGGCGGGCGACATGCTCTGCGGGTTGACCCGGCGGAACGCGTGAAAGCCCGCGGCCGAGCGCAACACCGTATTCCACTGGGCCTCGTCGGTCGGTGAGCCGACGTCGCTCGGCGTGGGCAGCAGCACCTGGTACTTGACGTCCACCAGTCGCGTCGTCTGGTCCGCACGCTCGATGGCGCGTCCCGTCTGGTGGAAATACCAGGACTCGTCGCGGTACAGCGTCTCGGCCGTGATGCCGCTGTGAGTCTGGCAGGACTCCTTGATGTAGCTGCACAGGCTGTTCAGGTTCTCTACCCGGAGGTCCGTCTTGCGCAAGCGGCCCAGCCGGTTATGGAACCCGTTCAGCTGCACCCACATTTCGGTGGAGATCAGCGGTCGCAGCGCACGGGCATTCTCGCGCGCCATGCGGATGCAGCTCCGCACCGAGTTTACGTTCTGTTCGTCGAGCACGTAGAACTGGATGACTGCGTCCGCCGTCGGCCGGCGGCCGGTGTCGCGGAAGACCTGCTCGTCGCCATACAGCCGCAGCACCGATTCCCAGTCGTGCTCACCACGCGCGTTACGGCTGAATGTCTCGTTCACGTCGAGGATGCGCGCAGTGCTGTTGGCACGCTCGACCTGCCGGGCGAGCCAGAAGATGGATTCTGCGTGCCTGGAAAGAATGTTATTCAAGGACCCAGGTATCCTTTGATCCGCCGCCCTGCGACGAGTTGACCACCAGCGAGCCCTTGCGCAGCGCTACGCGGGTAAGGCCGCCGGGCAATACCCAGGTTGAACGTCCCGTGACCGCGAACGGCCGCAGGTCCACGTGGCGGGGCTCGATGCCGCTGCGGGTGACCGTCGGGCACACTGACAACTGCACGACCGGCTGGCTGATGTAGTTGGCGGGATTGGCCCGCAGCTTGCGCCGGAACTCCGAGAGCGCCTTGCGGCTCGCATGTGGCCCGATCAGGATGCCGTAGCCGCCCGATTCACCTACCGGCTTCACGACCAGGTCTTGAAGGTTTGCCAGCGTGAACTCGAGGCCTGCATCCTCGCGGCAGATATGCGTCTCGACGTTGGGCAGGATTGCTTCCTCGCCCAGGTAATACTTCACGATCCGCGGCACGTAGGCATATACAGCCTTGTCGTCCGCGATCCCCGTGCCGACCGCGTTCGCCAGCACGACATTGCCGGCACGGTACGCGCGCATCAGGCCGCGCACGCCGAGCATGCTCTTGGGATTGAATGCCTCGGGGTCGATGAAATCGTCGTCGATGCGTCGGTAAATGACATTTACTCGGCGCAGGCCGCCCGTTGTTCTCATGAAGACGCGGTCGTCCCGGACCACCAGGTCGCGACCCTCCGCCAGCGGCACGCCCATCTCGCGCGCCAGGAAAACGTGCTCGAAATAGGCGGAGTTGTATACGCCGGGCGACAGCAGCACCACCGAAGGGTCGCCGTCGATCCGGGCCGCGAGCTCGGTCAGCTTGCCGACCAGGCGCTGGCCGTAGTTGGACACCGAGCGCACGCCGATATTGCGCATCAGGTCCGGGAATGCGCGCTGCGTCAGGTGCCGGTTTTCGACGACGTAGGAGACGCCCGACGGCGTGCGCGCATTGTCCTCGAGCACATAGAACTCGCCGTCGCCGCCACGGACGATGTCTACGCCGCAGATGTTGACGTAGCTGCCAAAGGGCACCTTGAGTCCCTGCATCTGCGGACGGAAGTTCGCATTGCCGAGGACGAGTTCCGCCGGCACGACCTTGTCCTTGAGGATCTTCTGCCCGTGGTAGATGTCCTCGATGAAGCGGTTGAGCGCGGTGACGCGCTGGATGACACCGCGCTCGATCGTGTCCCACTCGGTGGCCGACAGCACGCGGGGGATGACGTCGAACGGCAGGATCCGGTCGATCTGCTCACGGCTCGTGTAGACGGTGAACGTGACGCCGAGGTTGTAGAGTTCGCGCTCGGCGGCCTGCGCGCGGCGCCTGAGCTCCGCGAGGCTCAGCCCGTCGAGGCGTTCGCTTACTGTTTGCGTGTGTGCAGGCGGACGCTTGCCGTCGCCGAACAGCTCGCAGTAGAAACCGCCCGAGTCATAGCCTTCGAGCAATCCCGCGGTTCGCCGCTCCGTCATACGCCTGGGGGTCCCTTGGTCACCGGGGACGTGGTCGGAATCACGTCCACCGCTACGTCGATGATGTGCTCGCCACCGCCGAAGATTACCCCATTGACGGGACTGATGTCCCCGTAGTCCCGGCCCCAGGCAAGCGTAACGTGCTCGTCGCCGGCGATCGTGTCATTGGTCGGGTCGAGGTCCACCCAGCCGGCTTCCTGGCACCAGACCGAGACCCATGCGTGCGAGGCATCGCTGCCAACCAGCTTCTCCTTGCCCGGCGGCGGACGCGTTAGCAGGTAGCCGCTCACATACCGCGCGGGCAAGGCAAGCGCGCGCAGGCAGGCGAGCTCGAGGTGCGCGAAGTCCTGGCACACGCCGCGTCGCAGCCTGAACACGTCCTCCACCGGAGTCGACACGCTGGTCGTTCCGCTGCTGTACTTGAAGTCCCTGTGGATGCGCCGTGTCAGTTCGAGCGCCGACTCCATGACCGGTCGTCCGGGCAGGAACGATTCACGTGCGTAGGCAGCGAGATCTGCATTGGCCCGCGCATATGGCGAATCGAATGCGAACTGCAGCACGGCGAGATTCCCGGCGGCAGTATCCTGCCCCAGGTGGCGGAAGACCCGGTCCCATGCCATCGTCTGCGACGGCGTCGTGGGGCCGGGCGCCGACACATCGACCCGCGAGTTCGCTTCTATGACCAGCTCGTCGTGCTGCTGCTGGATGGTGGCGAACGTTACGAGATTTCCGAAATAGTCCACGACATCGTTACGCACAGCGGGTCCAGGCTCGATCCCGATCGTCGCGCCGTGGACGACCTGGCCGTCGCAGGCGCGCGGCGCCAGGTGCAGCACGTGGTGCGAGATCGATACCGGCTGGCTGTAGCGATACGTGGTGCGATGGCGAACGTCGTACTGCATGGCTCAGCGGCGCGCACTTCCAGCGGCAATCACGGAATGGACCGCGTCCGCGTGGCTGAAATAGCTGCGGGTGATGCTTATGGTCAGGGCCTTCAAGTCCCTGGCGATACGACTGATCAGCGCCTTGAGCTCCGGACGATCACCGAGGCGGCTGCGGCGGCACAGGCTGGTGATATCAGCCGTGCGCAGCGCCTCGAGCATTCCGGCGACGATCTGCTGCTCGTTGTCGAGGTCCGCCCGCGCAGGATCCCGCGGCAGCGCTCCAAGGTGCTCGGCCAATGCCTCGAGCTGGAATGCCACCGAGCGCGGATTCGTCTCGTCCAGCAGCAGCAGGTCGAGCACTGGTGCGAGCTGCGGCGTGAGCAGGTAGCGCGAGCGGTAGGTCATGAAGCTGTCCGCGATCTCGAGCAGCAGCATCAGGCTGCCGTCGTCTTCCGGGTCACCGGCGTCGAGCAGGCTCTCGAGCAGCGCGCTTGTCTGCACGCTGCGCTCGATGCGCCGGCCCATTTCGAGAAAGTGCCAGCCGAAGCTGCGAGTCATGTTCTCGGTACCCATTCCGCTGAACGCCGAAAGGCGCTGGATTCCCAGGTCGAGCTGGCCCAGCGCACTGCCGATCCCGACGCGCCGAGGCGGCGCGACGAGGCTGGGCCGCCGTGCGAAGTCGTCGGACTGCAACCCCCTGAGAATCCGCCACGAGTCCGCCGACAGGCGGTCGCGGGTCAGCGACGCGGTGCGACCCAGGTCGCGCAGCGTACGTCTCAATCCATACGCACGGTCGGCGTCGAACACGAGTTCGCCCAGCCGACGTTCCAGTTCGACCCGCGGGTCGGCCACAGGCTCGTCGCCTTCCGGTGACTCGATGTCGGCCTTCACGAATGTGGCGTGCAGCACGCGGTCGATCGCCAGCAGGTCCTCGGTCGGACGTTCATCGTCGATCAGCCGCAGCACCGAGCTGCGAGCCTGGCGCATGATTGCTTCGGCGCGCTCAGCGTAGCTGCCGAGCCAGAAGAGATTGTCCGCAGTTCGGCTCGGCAGTTCGCGGCCGACTCGCCGCAGTTCGACGGCTCCCGAACGCGTCCGGCGAATCGTCGCGGAACCTGCCGGCCCGTCCGATAGCACCCAGGTGTCCTTGCCGTCGCCGAACCGGCCGAAATCGAAGGCTTGCCCGGCATGCGGCGGGCAGAGACGCGCCAGCCCGCCGGGCATCACCACGTATCCATTCGCATCCGCGGCGACGAACACACGCAGCGCGAATGGCACCGGTCGCAGGCCCTGCGGACCGAGCACCGGCGCTGTGGACAGGACCATGGGTTCGCGGGCCAGGTATGCGAATCCCCGCTGCTCGATCGCAGCGCGGGGACCGGTTACCTGCCAGGCCTCGGGACCGTCGGGATTCTGCGTGCCCGGCTCGCTCGCACCCCGGCTGAAGATGTCCCGTGTCTCGAGATAGTCAAGGTTATCCAGAACGTAGGCGCGGGCCTCATCCTGGCCGCACCACCACGTCGCGAGCGAGGGCAGTTGCAGTTGCTCCTGCAGCAGGTGCTCGCAGAGCCCGGGCAGGAACGGCATCAGGCTCTCGGTGTCCGCAAGCCCGCTGCCGAGCGCATTGACGACGGTGACCGAACCAGCGCGCACCGCCTCTACCAGGCCCGGCACGCCATGTGGCGAATCGCTGCGCAACTCGAGCGGATCGCAGGAATCCGCTTCCACGCGCCGGATGATCACGTCAACCGGGCGCAGGCCCTCGAGTGTCTTCAGGTAGACACGGTTGTCTCGCACGGTCAGGTCCGCGCCTTCCGCGAGCACGTAGCCCTGGTAGCGCGCCAGGTACGAATGCGCGAAGTAGCCGACCGCAGTGGGCCCGGGGCTCAGCACGACGATGCGCGGATCAGGCTTTCCAGCGAGCGCGCAGTGGCCTTCGTGGACGGCCTGGAAGAAACCGGCCAGCTGCTGCACGCGGTTGCCGGTGAACTCGTCGGGCAGGCAGTTGCGAAGCGCGATGCGGTTCTCGAGCGCGTAGCCGCCGCCGACCGGGGATTCGCAGCGGTCCTTCAGCACCCACCAGCTGCCATCGGCTGCACGCCCGACGTCCGCGGCGTAGTAATGCAGGCGGCGGCCTCCGCTCACAGGGACCCCGTGGCACGGCCTCAGGAACTGCGGATTGCCGAGCATGATGGCTGGCGGCAGGTGCCCGTCCAGCATCAGCCGCTGCTCGCCGTAACAATCGGAAAGCACGGCGTCGAGCAGCCGGGCGCGCTGCACCAGGCCGTTCTCGAGCCGGCGCCAGTCGGCAGCCGAGAGCAACAACGGCATTGCGTCCAGTCGCCAGGGCCGCTCGGTCGCGCCGCCGTCCGCGAAAATATTGTGGGTGAGCCCATTCTCGTAAAGGATCCGCTCGACCCGCTTCCAGCGAGCTTCCATGTCGGACGTGCTCAGCGTCCGCAGCGCGCCGACCAGCTTCTCCCAATGCGGTCGCACCTGGCCGTCGGCGGTCTTCATTTCGTCGAAGACGCCTCGCAACGGCTGGTAGGCATCGAACATCGCCGCCAGCGTCGGGTTGTCGGACCCCGGCAGCGGCCCAGTCATCGAATTCAAGCGATGCTCCTCGGGGAAGCCGGTGTGCGCCTCAGGTCGAGCGTCAGCGGGAATTCCGGATCGATCTCCGCGGCGGGAATAGCGACGGATCCCGGCGAGTGGCCCAGGTCCGAGAATCGGGCGAGCCTGCGACTCTCGGCTTCGTAGGAATTCACCGGTCGCGTCTCGAAGTTGCGGCCTCCGGGATGCGCGACATGATAGGTGCATCCTCCAAGCGAGCGACCCGACCAGCGGTCGAGTATCTCGACCACGAGCGGGGCGTGCACGGGAATCGTCGGGTGCAGGCAGTGCGCCGGCTGCCAGGCGCGGAATCGGACTCCGGCGACTGCCTCATCTGCAATGTCAGTTGCACGCAATGGAACCCGGCGGCCGTTGCATGCCACGACGTGGCGCTCGAGATTGAGGCCACGCGCCTTGACCTGCAGCCGTTCGAGGGACGAATCCACATAGCGTGCGGTGCCTCCCACCGCACCCTCCTCGCCCAGCACGTGCCAGGGCTCCAGCGCCTGCCGCAGCTCCAGCTCAACACCGCCGCGCTCGACCGAGCCGTAACGCGGGAAGCGGAACTCGAAATGCGGCGCAAACCAATCATCCTGCAGTGCGTATCCGGCATCGCGCATGTCGCGCAGCACGTCGCGGAAGTCTGACCAGACGAAGTGCGGCAGCATGAAGCGGTCGTGCAGCGACGTTCCCCAGCGCACCAGGGGCTGCGTATACGGAGCGCGCCAGAAACGCGCGATCAGCGCCCGCAGCAGCAACTGCTGCGTGAGACTCATCTGAGCGTGCGGCGGCATCTCGAAGGCACGGAACTCCACGAGCCCGAGCCGACCGGTCGGGCCGTCCGGCGAGTACAGCTTGTCGATGCAGATCTCGGTGCGATGCGTATTGCCGCTCACGTCGATCAGGATGTTGCGAAGCAGGCGATCGACGAGCCACGGGGCAACCGGCGCGTCATCCTCCGTCCGCTCCATCTGCATGAATGCGATCTCGAGCTCATGCAACTGGTCGTGACGTGCCTCGTCCACGCGCGGCGCCTGGCTGGTCGGGCCGATGAACAGCCCCGAAAACAGGTACGACAGCGCCGGGTGGTTCTGCCAGTAGCCGATGAGGCTGCGCAGCAGATCAGGCCTGCGCAGGAACGGGCTGTCGGCCGGCGTGGCACCGCCGACCACGACGTGGTTGCCACCGCCCGTCCCGGTGTGCCTGCCGTCTATCAGGAACTTCTGGGCGTCTAGACGACTGAGCCGCGCCTCCTCGTACAGCGTCGAGGTGATCGCGACCAGTTCCTTCCAGTCTCGCGCGGGGTGCACATTGACTTCGATGACCCCGGGATCGGGCGTCACCTTGATGACGTTGAGACGCTCGTCGGCGGGCGGGCTGTAGCCCTCGACGTGCACCGGCTGGCCGAGCTGTGAGGCCGTTGCCTCTACGCACTGGATCAACTCGACGTAGTCGTTGGCAGTCTCGGTCGGCGGCAGGAAAACGCACAATCTGCCGTCGCGCGGCTCGACGGCCAGCGCAGTCCGCACGGCACCATCGGTTCCACCGGCCGTCCCCTGCTCCATGACGCGCTGACGCTCGGCACCGCCGCCGGCAGAGTGCTGGATCGCCAGTTGCTCGGCCGGTTCATTTGCCTGCGGCGGCAATGGCGATGGTGGCGCAAATGGATCCGCGGGCATGAAATACGGGTATCGCTCTTTCGGTATGTGCGGCAACGCCTCGAGCGGCAGCCGGAAACCGATCGGCGAGTCGCCTGGAACCAGGAACAGCCGACCGCGCCGGGTCGTCCAGCGCTCGCTGTACCACGCACGCTTGTGGGGCGCGTTCCAGCGCTGCAGCGGCAGCACGTAACCGACCGGCGCAGCAAGCCCGCGCTCGAACACCCGGGCCAGTCGTGCGCGCTCTTCCGGATCCTCGAGCTTCGAGTCGAATGGATCGACGTTGTCAGGCAGGCGTTGTTCGCGTGTGAGATAGGGCACCGGATCCTCGAACGCCGGTGTCGCGAGGTCCGGGTCCACGCCGAGCGTTTCGGCAAGGGCTTGCGAGAACAGCTTCGCATCGTCGAGCGTCGCTGTGCCCTCACGGTCTTCCTGCGCGATCAGCGCCGCATCCCGCCACAGTGGCTGGCCATCGCCGCGCCAGTAGAGTGCGAACGCCCAGCGCGGCAGGGATTCCCCCGGGTACCACTTGCCCTGGCCGAAATGCAGCAACCCGCCAGGCGCGAACCGGTCCCGAAGCCGTTCGATCAGGCGCGCGGCCAGCGCCCGCTTGTGCGTGCCGTGCGCCTCGGTATTCCACTCCGGCGCATCGACGTCATCTATGGAAACGAATGTGGGCTCGCCACCCATCGTCAGCCGCACATCATCCGCGGCGAGTTGCCTGTCGACGTCGTGACCGAGCGATTCGATACCGGTCCACTGCTGCGCGTCGTATGGCCGCGTGACCCGCGGCGTCTCGACGATGCGCTCGATGTGCATCGCGAATGAGAAGTCCACGTCCGTTGCATCGGCGGTGCCGGTGATCGGTGCTGCTCCGCTCGGGTGCGGCGCGCACGCGAGTGGGATGTGACCTTCGCCGGTCAGCAGTCCGGACGTGGCGTCGAGTCCGATCCAGCCTGCGCCCGGCAGGTATACCTCCGCCCATGCGTGCAGGTCGGTGAAGTCCTTGTCGGTTCCGGAGGGCCCGTCGAGCGCTGCGACGTCGGGCTTCAACTGGATCAGGTATCCGGAGACGAAGCGCGCGGCAAGACCCAGCCTGCGCAGGATCTGCACCAGCAGCCAGGCCGAATCGCGGCAGGACCCGCGGCGACTCGACAGCGTTTCCTCGCAGGTCTGGACGCCGGGCTCCATGCGGATGACGTATGCGACGTCCTGGTGGAGACGCATATTGAGCCCGACCAGGAAGTCGACCGTGGAAGCGGCGGAGCGATCAACACTGCCAACCCAGTGGTCGAGCAGCCGGCCCGCCGGCTCGATCTCCAGGTAAGGCTCCAGTTCCTTGGCAGTTCGCGCCTCGTAGGCGAACGGGAACTGCTCAGCCTCCGGCTCCAGGAAGAAATCGAACGGATTGAACACCGCCATCTCGGCGACGAGGTCCACCTGCAGCCGGAACTCGCGCGTTCGTTCCGGCACCACGATGCGGGCGAGGTAGTTGCCAAGCGGATCCTGCTGCCAGTTAAGGAAGTGCTCGGCCGGATCTACGCGAAGCGAATAGCTCAGGATGCGGGACCGCGAATGAGGCGCCGGGCGCAGGCGTACGACCTGGGGTCCCAGTGACGCGGGCTGCGCGTACCGGTAGGCGGTCTCGTGGGTCAGCGCAACGTGTATGGACATCTGCTCGATCACCCGGCAACGGTCGGTCGTAATTCCCTGCGCCGGGCGCAACGGGCCCCAAGACGGCGCCGATGCATGTTATCCCACGAATCACGCTGGGCGGGGAATGGCAGCCCAGAGCCTGCTGGACGGCGCACTGGTCCGGCATCCGGCGGGAACCGCACCCATGGGCTGGATTATGACGAAGCCGTATGCGGGGTTGCCGATGACACGATGGCGACCCCGGGTCCCGATTGTATAATTTCGGGCCAACCCACCAACGATGGAAGACCGCGATGATAAAAAATGTGTCCCGCCGGCTGGTTGCAATCGCATCCATGGCGTTGCTGCCGGCAGCAATCGTCACGATGGCTGGCTGCGCCAGCACCGAGGGTGTCGAGCAGGAGCAGGTCTACCAGGCCGCCAACGGCTTCGCCGTCGTCGACACCTTCACTTATGCCGCGACCGTGAAAGCGATCGACACCGATAAGCGCAAGGTGACGCTCACAACGCCGGACGGCAAGTCGGCAACGTTCAAGGTAGCCAAGAGCGTCGACCTCGGTTCGTTCAATGTCGGCGAGCAGATCGGCTTCCAGGCGACCGAGGCGATGGCGCTCGTCGTCCGCAAGGATGGCCCGCCGCCGGCCGACGCAGCCGCGATCGAGCTTGCCGCTGCGACCAACGGCAAGACGACTGGCGTATTCCAGGGCGAGGCCTACGAGATATCCGCAAAGGTCGTCGCGCTGGACATGAGCACGCGGCAGGTAACATTCCAGTTCGACGACGGCACGATCAAGACCACGAAGGCGCACAAGAAGGTCGACCTGTCGCAACTGGCGGTCGGCGACACCGTGATCGTGGAGATCGCCGAGTCGCTGGTGATCGCGACTTCGAACCAGTAACCAAGGCTATTCGCCAGGGGCTGCGACTGCAGGCGTGTCTCTCGCCTGCAGTTCGCGCTCCAGTGTTTCGGCGCCCGCCCCTCGCCCGCCTGGGCGAATGTCGGTTGACGCTTGCGCGCACCGCAGTAAAGATGACGCAGGACAGGCCCCGTTCCTTTCCTTGAGGATCGTGGGCCTGTATTCGTCGGCCCCCGCTATTCCCGCTGCCGGAGCAGTAAATAAATGAAGACCCTCACAGGATTTCTCGGCTCGGTCGCGCTGATTGTCTCCGCGACGACGCTGGTCGGCGGTTGCGGCACGAAGCAGGACCCGATCGCACAGGCTGAAAAGAGTGCCTCGGCCGCCAGCGTTCCCGCGCCGGGTATTGCGGAGACCAAGGCGATCGCGGAGGAGGCGTTCATCTACGGCCTGCCGATCGTGATGAACTATGCGGTCATGAACGAATTTGTCATCGACAAGAACTCCGGGCAGTACAAGGGACCCTTCAACACCATCATCAACGAGGCGCGGGTCTTCACCTACAAGGATACCGCGGTCGTCACGCCCAACAGCGACACGCCGTACTCGATGCTCTGGCTGGACCTGCGCGCGGAGCCGATGGTGATCTCGGTGCCGGCGGTGCCGAGGGAGCGCTATTACTCGGTGCAGTTGACCGATGGCAATGCATACAACTATGGCTACATTGGCACCCGCTCCACGGGCACCGACGCGGGCGACTATCTGGTGGTCGGGCCGGACTGGACCGGCGAGAAGCCGGAGGGAATCAAGCAGGTCTTCCACTCGACCACTCCGTTTGCGCTCAGCATTTTTCGCACCCAGCTTTTCAACGCCGAGGACATGCCTAACGTGGTCAAGGTCCAGGCGGGATACAAGGCGCAGCCACTGTCAGCATTCCTGAATCAGCCGGCACCGCCCGCCGCGCCGGAGATCAAATTTGTCCCGGCCTCGACCGCCGGGATCAAGGAAAACTTCTACGCTTATCTCGACGCTGCCCTCGAGTTCGTGCCGGTGACGGAGCAGGACAAGGACATCCGGGCCAGGCTCGCCAGCATCGGCATCGGCCCCGGCAAGACCTTTGATTTCAAGGATCTGTCACCGGAACACAAGGCCGCCGTCCTCCTGGCGATGAAGGAAGGCGACGACAGGGTTGACCAATACCTGGCCAGCGGAATGAAGCAGGTCAATGGCTGGAAGGTTGGTTCGATGTTTGGCGACAGCGCTTTCTACAACGGCGACTGGCTGAAGCGTGCCGCCGCCGCCAAGGGCGGCATCTACGGCAATGACGCCGTCGAGGCCATGTACCCGATGGCCCGGACCGACGGGACGGGCGAGACGCTCGACGGCAGCAAGCACAACTACACGCTGACATTCGCCGCCGGCCAGCTTCCCCCGGTCAATGCCTTCTGGTCGGTGACGATGTACGACGGCAAGACGCAGCTGCTGATCGATAACCCGATCAATCGCTACCTGATCAACTCGCCGATGCTGCCCGGCATGAAGAAGAATCCGGACGGATCGCTGACGCTCTACATCCAGAAAGATTCACCGGGCAAGGCGAAGGAAGCGAACTGGTTGCCGGCGCCGAACGGGCCGATCTACCTGGTGATGCGCCTGTACTGGCCCAAGGACACGGCACCGTCGATCCTGCCGCCCGGTGAGGGGACGTGGCAGCCACCCGGAATAGCGGTCGCGGAATAGCAACGCAGTTCAGCGCGTCCTGAAACTTCGGTCCGGCCAGGCCCATCCACACTGGGTGGGTCTGTTGCCCGGTCCTTCGGGTCTAGAATACGTTCGCGTCCGGCGTCATAGACTGAGCCGATGGCGAATCAATTTCGAATGGGGCCACGTGCTGGAGAAGACCAATGGCAAACGCCGAAAGCCCGACTATCGTCATCACCGGCGCGTCCTCAGGCATCGGCCGCGCACTGGCGGTCGAGATGGCCAATCGCGGCCATGCCCTTGGCCTGACCGCCCGCCGCATGGCGCTGCTGGAGCAGCTCCGCAATGAACTCCGGGCGACCCATGGAGACGGCTTGCCCGTCGAACTTGCCACGCTGGATGTCTGCAGTACCGACAGTGTCGGCCCGGCGCTGCACGACCTCTTCGCCCGCCTGGGCGGTATCGACACGATCGTGGTGAATGCCGGCGCCAACGATGTGACGCGCATCGGGGGCGGTACCCTGTCCAAGGAACTCAACTTGGTGCAGACCAACCTCGCCGGCGCGATTGCGACGATCAATGCGGCCACCGAGCACTTTCTCGAGCGCGGCAAGGGCCACATCGTGGGCATCTCCTCGCTGGCCTCCTTGCAGCCGATTGCGGGCCAGGCCGCCTACTGCGCGAGCAAGGCCGGCTTCTCGATGTACCTCGAATCGGCTCGAGTCGAACTCAGCCGGAAGGGAATTGCCGTGACAAGTATCCTGCCCGGCTACATCAAGACCGACATCGTCGAGGGTGTCGACATCGGGCAGATGCCGTTCGCAATTCCAGTCGAGCAGGCCGCCCGCGAGATGGCCAGGCTGATCGAGAAGCGCGTGAAGTCCGGCGTGGTTCCTGCATTTCCGTGGAAGCTGGTGCGGCCCTTTCTCGGGCACCTCCCCGAGCGCTTCGCCGGCCACTAGCGCACGCTGCCTAGGTTTTCGCCCTCGTCCTGTCATCCCGCGACCTGAACAGCAGGGCCGTCAGGATCACGTGCAGGGCGACAGCGGGCCACAGCAGCACGCCGCTCATGCCACCTGCGACGCCCAGGTACGCCAGATAGAGCGCGACGCCAGTGCCGTAGACCAGCATCCCGACGCGCGGCGGGCCGGGCCAGCAGGCGACGCCCAGCGCAACCAGCGCAATTCCGGCCACGCGCGCCAGCACTATAGTGACGCCGGCCAGCGGCTCGCCGAGGAGCAACTGCCCGACCAGCGAGGGCACGGCCAGCAGCGCCAATCCCGTCGCCGCCTCGCCGACCGCAGCGAGTAAAAGGGCATTCTTCATGATATCCGGCTCCGGCGCCCTCGCGGTTCAGATCTGGACCGCGAGGGTTCGGGATCACTACTGCTTCGCGGCAAGCTTCGGCTCCGGTTCGAGCTTGTATGTCAGCCTGTCGATCTTGCCGGTGAACTTGAACGGCGGATCGTAGCGATACTCGAGCAAGGCGACGCCGGTGCGCGTATCCATGCCGACGTCGAAGGTCTCGTCTTCGGCGAAGGTGATCGGAGTGCTGTGCTCCATCGAATTGCGCGCGACTTCCTTGCCGTCGACCGAGAGTACGCCGGTCCCGCCCTTGCCGAGGCCGGGTTCTGTCGGCTTGAAGTCGAAAACGATGGTGTGCCTGCCGGCCCCGAGTTCGGGTCCTACCCAGGTCGTGCGCTTGAGGTCCAGCAGGTTGTACAGGAACACGACTTTGCCGCGGTCGACGCCTGCCTCGCCCTTGCTCAGGAACAGGCCGTAGCCACCGAAGCGCCCGCCCTGGGTGACGATCATGCCTTCCGCGCCTCCCGCGGGGATCGTGACCTCGGCAGTGATGGTGTAGGCCCGGTTAAGGATGTGGGGAGCCGTGCTGCCCGGCACGTTGGCGAGCGTGCCCGAATAAGTGAAAGTCGTCCGCCCCGCGGTCAGGCTGGGCTTCGGCGAGTTCCAGCGCGTCAGCGTCGTGTTGTCGAGCGGCAGCACGTTGTACTTCGCCGCCTCCAGGTAGAACAGGTTCTGCAGTTGCGTGAGCTTGTCGGGCATCCTGGCTGCGAGGTCGTTGTTCTGAGTCGGGTCGTCAATTACGTTGTAGAGCTCCCACTTGTAGCCGGTGATCACGTCCGGCGGCGGCTTGGTGGAGAGCTCCCACGGCAGCGTCACCGGAGTCGTCGCCGCGACCCAGCCGTCGTGGTAGATCGAGCGGTTGCCGAGCATCTCGAAGTACTGCGTGGTATGCCGCGTCGGCACGTTGGCGTTGGCCTTGTCCCAGGTGTAGGCCAGGCTCGTGCCTTCGATCGGCAACTGCTTGATGCCGTCGATCGTGTCGGGCGCCGGGATACCGGTGGCCTCCAGGATGGTCGGCACGATGTCGATGACGTGGTGGAACTGCCGGCGTATGCCACCCGGGTCACCGATGTGGCCGGGCCACGAGATCGCCATGCCCTGCGCCGTGCCGCCGAAGTGCGACGGCACCTGCTTCACCCACTTGAACGGCGTGGCGAAGGCCCAGGCCCACGCCGCCGAGTAATGCGGGAAGGTGCGCTCCGAGCCCCAGAACTCGTACCAGAGGAACTGGTCCTTGACCGGCACCTCGATGCCGTTGAAGGTGGTGAACTCGTTGGGCGTGCCGTTGACCATGCCTTCGGCGCTCGGCCCGTTGTCACCGCTGACGTAGATGACCAGCGTGTTGTCCCGCTCGCCAAGGTCCTCGACGGCCTGGATGACACGGCCGATTTCGTGGTCGGCGTAGGCCTGGTAGGCCGCATAGACGTCGGCCTGCCTGATGAACAGCTTCTTCTCTTCAACACTGAGCGAGTCCCAGCGCGGCAGTTTCGCACCGCCGTAGATCGCCTGGCCATCCGGCCACGGCGTCAGCTGTGCGTTATCCGGCATGATGCCCAGCCGCTTCTGGTTGGCGAAGATCGTCTCGCGCAACTTCTCCCAGCCATCGTCGAACAGGTGCATTGCGCTGATCTTGTCGATCCACTCCGGCGTCGGATGATGTGGCGCGTGCACGGCGCCGGGCACGTAGTAGACGAAGAAGGGCTTCTCCGGCGCCAGTGCCTTGAGCTGCCTCATGTACTGGATCGCCTCGTCGGCCATCGCCGTCTGCATGTTCCAGCCCGGATTGCCCTGGAACGGGAATATCGGCGTGGTGTTGCGGAACAGGTTTGGCTGCCACTGGCTTGCGTCGCCGCCGACGAAGCCCCAGAAGTACTCGAAGCCCATGCCGTTGGGCCATTGTTCGAAGGGTCCGGCCTGGCTGTTGGCGAAGAAGGGCGTGTTGTGGTCCTTGCCGAACCACGAGGTGGCGTAGCCGTTGTGCTTGAGGATCGTGCCGATGGTGCCCTTCTCGATCGGGATGATCGAGTCGTAACCCGGGAAGCCGGTGGCGATCTCGCCGACCACGCCGAAGCCCACCGAATGGTGATTGCGCCCGGTGATGATCGCCGCTCGCGTCGGCGAGCACAACGAAGTGGAGTGGAAGTTGGTGTAGCGCAATCCGTTGTGCGCGATGCGATCGAGCGTCGGTGTCGGAATGACGCCCCCGAAGGTGCTGGGCGAGCCGAAGCCGTCGTCATCGGTCATGATCAGCAGCACGTTGGGCGCCTTCTTCGGCGGCACCACGCGCGGCGGCCACCACGCCGTTGATTCCGAGGCCCGCTCCTTGATCACGCCGCCGAATTTCGGGTCGGGCGCCGGGAGCTGCTTGCCGCTGAGGGTAGTCGTGGCACTCGGCGAGCCCAGCACGCCGGTGACCTGCTGCGCCAGCACGGGTGGCACGCTGGCACCGGCAACCATGGATGCGGCGAGCAGAAGTGAATTTCGAACGCCTGACATTTCAGATCTCCATGCAAGCAATCGGCGGAAACACCGGGGCCGCCGGCACATCCGGTGATATTGCAACGTCCGGCTGATATTGCATCGTCCGGCGGATTTTCGGAATAACGCTTCGCGTATATAGCGTCGCGCAACCCGCCCGCTATCGAACATTTCCGGACATGCCGTCACGTCCGCTCGTCACACACGAGGGGCTCGCCCAGACTGCCTGCGCCACTGGCGCGGACTCATCCCGGCACCGTTGCGGAACGCCCGCGCGAAGGAAGCGGGATCTGAGTAGTGCAACACCGAGGAAATCTCGGAGATCCGCAATCTCGTGTTGCCGAGCAGGTCCTGAGCGAGGTGTCGCCGTTCATCGTCGACAACCCTCCTGACACTGGTTCCTTCCTCGCCGAGGCGACGGCGGAGCGTGCGCTCGTGCAGGCCAAAGAAACTCGCGATACCGGCAGAGGACACGACGGACGTGAGCATCATCGCACGGACGGCGCGCCGGACCCGCTCATCGAAGCGCAAGGGCCTTCTGGCCTCGATCAACTCGACCGTGCGGGACAGGATCGAGTGCAGCACAGGATCCGCGCCGTCCATCGGGTGGCGCAACCAGCGGGACTCGAACACTACGGCCGAGATCTTGGCGTCGAATGCCGGCCGGCATCCGAACACGCGCTCGTATTCGGAAGTGACCTGCGGCCGAGGGCGCGCCAACTTGACTGAGAGCGGGCGCCAGGCCGGACCGCACAACTCGGCCACCAGGCGATAGACCATGGCCAGTGCGCCATCCAGGATGGGGTATTTCCCCGCGATGTCAGGGTCAATCAGTGTGTAGCCGAGCGCGATCTGGGAAGCGCTCGGATCCAGCATCAGCGTCACCGCCGCACGGTCCTGGAGTTCCAGGTGCACTACGAGTGCACGCAACGCGTCGAGCAGCGTCGCACTGTGACGCATCAGGTAGCCCAGCGCGCCCATGGAGCCGAGCGTGAACTGCGCACCGACCAGAAGGCCGAAATGCTCGCAATTCGTCGCCTCGACGCAGGCATCGATAAGGACACCGAGCTCGTCGGCCGGAATCCAGTTCTCGGGATTCCCCAGCGCGCCGGGGTCAAGGCCGGCACGTATCATCAACGGCGCCGGCTCTACTCCGAACCCGGACAACAATGAAGGCAACGCGACAAGCGGCCCAGCCCGGACGGCCGAGGTCCGGCCGGTGGGCCTGCCCGATGACCTCAAGGACGGTCCCCGCTTTCGCACTGCTCCTCCGGGCCCCGACGTCGGGGAAATTTCTCGCGGCACGCGGGATTCATCAATGGACGAGTCGCACAGTCTGTCCGGAAATGTATGCTTTTTGTGAAGACTCCGCCAGCGTCGCGGATCGCGGCTCGGGGCGTGAACTTAACGCCTTGCAGCGCCGGGCATCCGATGCAGGGGTACGCCCTGCGTCAATTCAACGAGTTGCAGTCGGACCCCCCCTGCGTGTGCTTGGCGTGTAAGGAGCGCCCACGATCGCGTATCGTCCTGCGTGCGAGCTCGTGTGTCGTTCCGCGCGAAGCTCGAGATACCATCAGTCCCTGCCGCATCGCTATCGCCAAAGTGCATGCTCAATATCGCTGCCATCTGCCTGGTCATCACGGCGCTGCTCGCCTACCTGAATCATCGTTTCGTGGGGCTGCCGACGGTAATCGGCGTCATGGCGGCCGCGTTGGTTCTTTCCTTGTCGCTCGTCGGGCTGAGTGCCCTGGGCGTGGCGGGGGAACTCCTGCAGTACGAGAGATCGCTGCTTCGCTCAATCGACTTCTCGGACGTCCTGATGCAGGGAATGCTCTCCCTGCTGCTGTTTGCCGGTGCCCTGCACGTCGACCTGAGCGCACTCAAGTCATTCCGCTGGCCGGTGGTCGCTCTTGCCGTGCTCGGCACGCTGCTGTCGACCGTCGTGGTCGGCTAGCGTGGACAACTACCAGGTCGAGGTGCTGTTGACACTGGCTGCGGTCATGGGCGGATACGCGCTGGCGAGCAGGCTTCACGTGTCGGGGCCGCTGGCCATGGTGGTCACCGGCCTGATGATCGGCAATCACGGCCGCGATCTGGCCATGTCAGACACGACGCGCCGCTATCTCGATATGTTCTGGGAACTGCTCGACGAAATACTCAACGCGGTGCTGTTCGTGCTGATCGGCATGGAGGTCCTGCTGGTGGTGTTCTCGGCAAGCGAACTGGTCGCGGCCGGCGTTGCGATCATGATGACGCTGGTCGCCCGCCTGCTGACCGTCGGACTGCCCGTGCGCGTCCTGCGGAAGCCCTTCAACCTGCCGCGCGGTTCCTGGAAGGTACTGACCTGGGGAGGCCTGCGCGGCGGCATTTCCGTAGCGCTCGCCCTGTCGCTGCCTTTCGGACCGGAAGGTGACACGATTGTGGCACTGACCTATTGCGTCGTTGTCTTCTCCATCCTCGTTCAGGGTCTCTCCATTGGATACGTCACGCGCAAGGCCATGACGCCATAGACAAGGTCTTGCGTCGTCCGCTCCCGCCACACTGCCAGGTCACCCTCGTCCGCTACATCGAGTCATGCCGCAGATCGGCGTACGATGTGTCGGCAACTCTCAGTTGGTTCGCGCCGTGGCTCGCCTCCGGCTGCCGGGCTAAGGAGGTGCCGTCGCCATGAAAGCGCATCTTTTAAAGTACTGGGATCGTCTTCGCTCGGGCTTCTGGTTCGTTCCCGGGGTCATGACCGGCGCGGCGGTGATATTCGCCTTTGCAACCGTTGCCCTGGACGAGTCGGCGACAGTGGCCGGCTGGATGGCCGAGCAGAACTGGGCCTACACCGGGGGCGCGGAGGGGGCGAGCCTGGTGCTGAGCACGATTGCCGGCTCGATGATCACCATCGCGGGAGTCGTCTTCTCGATGACCCTGGTCGCCCTGTCGCTCGCCTCGTCGCAGCTCGGGCCGCGCCTGCTGCGCAACTTCATGCGTGACACGAGGAACCAGGTGGTGCTCGGCACGTTCATAGCCACCTTCGTGTATTGCCTGCTCGTCCTGCGCACCATCCGACGTGCCCAAGAGGTTGCCTTCGTACCCCACCTGTCCGTGACCATTGGGGTTCTGCTCGCGATTGTCAGCCTGGGCGTCTTGATCTATTTCATTCACCACGTGTCCATTTCGATCCAGGCCGACGAAGTCGTCGCGCGGGTCAGCGCCGAACTGATCGACGGAATCGACCGACTCTTCCCTGAAAGCGTGGGGCACGGGGCACCGCGGCCCGCGGACGTGCTTGCCGGTGCAGGGCTGCCCGCAGCCTTCGACCGTGAGGCCCGGCCCGTCGGTTCAGATGATGATGGCTACCTCCAGTCGATCGACGCGCATGCCCTGATGGCGATCTCGAAAGACGAGAACGCGGTGTTTCGGCTGGAGCGACGGCCCGGACAATACGTCGTCATGGGGTGCCCGCTGGTGACGGTCTGGCCCGGGGATCGGGTAACCGAACCGCTCGAAGAGCGGATCAACTCCGCCTTCATCCTGGGCCACCAGCGGACCGCCGCGCAGGACATCGAGTTCCCCATCCACCAGCTCGTTGAGATCGCGGTGCGGGCGCTCTCCCCCGGCATCAACGACCCATTCACGGCGATCACCTGCGTCGATCGATTGGGGTCGGCGCTGCATCGCCTCGCGCAGCGGGAAATGCCGTCCCCGTTCCGCCTGGACGAGCAGGACAGACTGAGGGTGGTCGCGCCAGCAGTTACATTCCCGGAGATCGTGAACGGGTCGTTCGGCCCGATCAGGCAATACGCCCGGTCGAGCTCAGTCGTGACGATTCGCCTCCTGGAGTCGATCGCCGTGATCGCGGGAGCAACGCGTCGACCGAACGACCGTGCCGCGCTGCTCCACCAGGCCGAAATGATCCTCCGGGGCGCGCGCGAAGCATTGCCCGAAGACGGGGATCGCCGGGCGGTGGAAGAATGTTACCGCGCCGCGAGCTGCGCGCTTAGCGCGCAGGGCGAGTTAAGCCACTAGCAGCAACACCGCCGACGAACGCTCGCGGAGCCTGGCGCTCGTCCCATCGGCCTTCAGGCCTTACTTCTCCAGCTGCTCGCGGATCGATGCCAACTCCTGCCGGCGCATCGCGCTGGTCCTGGGATACTCCATCTTTAGAGCATTGAACTTTTCGAGGATGATCGCGGACACGATAAGTCGAGCATTCTCCTTGTCATCCGCCGGAACGATGTACCAGGGCGCGTTCTGCGTGCTCGTCGCACTCAAGCACTCCCCGTAGGCCGTCATGTACTGGTCCCAGTACTTCCGCTCCTCGACGTCGGCGTCACTGAACTTCCAGTTCTTGTCCGGATCATCGATGCGATCAAGGAATCGCTTCCGCTGTTCTTCCTTTGAAAGGTGCAGAAAGAACTTGATGATCAAGGTTCCGTTGCGATGGAGGTGGTTTTCCAGGTCAACGATTGACCGATACCGCTCCTGCCAGATGGATTGTTCATCAGGCAACGCAGACGGCAGGCCTTCGCCGTGAAGGATTTCAGGGTGCACGCGAACGATCAGGACCTCCTCATAATAGGAGCGGTTGAAGATGCCGATCTGGCCGCGTTCCGGCAGGCAGCGCGTAGTGCGCCACAGGAAATCGTGCTCCAGTTCGGCTGCGGTGGGATGTTTGAAACTGTATACCTGGCAGCCCTGTGGGTTGACGCCGGACATCACGTGCCGGATAGCACCGTCCTTTCCAGCCGCATCCATCGCCTGAAAGATCAGCAGCAACGCATAGCGGTTTGAGGCGTAGTGAAGGCGCTGCAGTGAACTCAACTCCTCGACGTGTTTCTCGAGGAGTTTTGCGTACGCCTTCTTCGACTTGTAGACCGGTTTCACCAGTGTCGGCCACTTTTTCAGGTTGACCTTTTTGCCGGCCGGCACGCAAAGGTCTCCGCAGTCTATTTTCATATCTGGTACCTCGATGCTTGCTGGTGCGCCGGATCGAGGAAGTCGAAAGCCAGGTGCTTCCGAACCATGTGCTCCTGCTGCACAGTTCTATGACCGCTTGTGCGAAACGCTTTCATGCCGCCCTCGTTTCATTGCAACACTTCTCGGCCACGTTACCTCAAACAGTCTTCCCGTTGTCCACGGGCGCACCGGGCCGCAGATGCGATAATCTGCGACGCGGCGCCGCGTCCGCTTAAACTCAGGAGACGAGATCGTGCATGCGCTGGGGGCCGCGTCGTTCGTCGCTGCCGTCGCCGTGCTCACGATTTCAACCGCCATGGCCACCGAGGAACCAGGCTTTCAGGTGCTCGAGGAGGACGGCAGATTCGAGCTGCGCGAATACGCACCCTATATCGTCGCCCAGACTCGGGTCGAAGCCCGCTTCGAGGACGCCGGTAGCGTCGCCTTCCAACGCCTGTTCCGCTACATCAGCGGCAACAACGTCGCGCAGCAGAAGATCGCCATGACCGCACCCGTGACCCAATCGCGCGGCGAGAAGATCGCGATGACAGCACCGGTCTCGCAGGTCGTCGACGGTCGCACTTTCCTGGTCGCCTTCACGCTGCCGTCCACCTACACGCTCGCAACAGCACCGAAGCCGCTGGACCCCACGATCCAGATTCGCGAGGTGCCGGCCCAAGTCATTGCCTGCTGGCGCTACTCGGGCCGCTGGACAGTCGCCAACTATCGGCAAAACGAAACGCTGCTTCGCGAACGGATAAAGGCCCGCGGCCTTGTCGCGCGCGGCGACGCGGTCCTCGCCCGCTACAATCCTCCCTTCACGCCCTGGTTCCTGCGCCGCAACGAAGTGCTGATCCCGGTTGCAGAGTTCGCCAGACGCTGACGCCTCCATCGGGCACCGCAGGACCGCGAAATCGCAACGCGAGCGCCCCCCCTTTCCTGGTCCCGAGAGCAGACCCTCCAGGACCGAGAAAACCCAGAGCGGTCATCATCTCGCAGCGCAACAAGACGTCGGCTGGCGACCCGATGCCGCAACATTGACAGCGTCGAATAGATGAGTATGGTCTTTCCAAAACGTTCGTATGCGCACGTCGCCTTCAGAGCGTGAACATCCAATGCGAAACCGACTACGACAGGCGCGGGGTACGGCGATTCAGGGGGGGCTACACAATGAAGAGAAATCTTTCGGCAATTCTCAGCGGCGCAGGGAAGACTTTGGCTAGAGCCGCAATTCTAGTTGTAGGAATGATGCTCGGTTCGTTCTCAGTAGTGAGTTGCGCGCCTTCGTACGCCGACAACGACAATAAGAAGCTGAATCTCATCCTGGAGCGACTCGACGCCATGGACGCGCAATTGGCGAGCACGAACGCGCAATTGGCAGGCCAGAGCGCGCAGTTAACCCAAGCTGCGGGACCGTCGGCAACAGCGAGTTTCTGCATCTCGCAAGGCCGCGGGCTGGAACTTGGCGCAGGATATGGCGTGGCAATCTATAACGATGGGAAATTGGGTGCAGGTTGGCCACAGGTCTTGTGGGCGAATGCCAAAGCAAACGTCGAATGGCCCACCGGGATTCTTCCGTCGGAAGCCACGGTCGGTATCGCTGGAAGTCTTGGCCGCGGGATGGAAATCTGTGTTGATGTTCCCGTCATGCTGACGCCCGAGGATGAGGCGCGGCTCACACAGATTGAATCTGACATCAATGTCAGGCTCGACAACGGATTCTTCGCGCAAGGAAAATTCCAGCGGCGAGCCGGCCGCATCATCAACTATGCGGCCGTTCGGGTGCCTGGCAATCAGCGAACGGCCGCACTGCAACGCAAGATGGAGCTGACCGGCCAGTTTGAGATGGCGCAATCTGACGAAGAGGCGGAGAGCGAATTTGACCGAGCGGACGATGCCGGGGAGCAATTGCTGGACAGTGGACTCAGTGCGGGGTCCCAGGGGTTCTCATTGTTTGGGGACGGGAAGATCCGGGAGCTGCTGGCGACGATGGAACTGCCTGTCGGAGTGAGCAATGTCCTGAACGAGCCGGAGCAGATTCTCGACAGGCTGCCCGACCTGAAGGGAGGTAAGGGCCCTGTGACCTGCGATGAGCTGGGAATCTCTGGGGAAATCCGCGCTCGGAGGCCAAGAGTCGATGCCCTCTGCAACCGATTGACTGATCTTCCCGATTTTGATCGGGCGACCAACGCCATCGATGCGGCCAATGACATGTTTGAGGGATTGCAGGATTGGATGGAGCCATTGTTCGACAACGTCAGCGACAACAGGGATGCCAGAAGAGCAAGTTTCTGCGGCTCCGCCATTGGCCAGCGCCGGGCCTTCAACAGGTACTGCGGCAGGGGCTGACCTCAAAGGGAGGTCGGCGGCAACAGCGGCGAGCAGGCTGCAGACACTGAAAACTTTACGCCGAGACCCTGCAGGACCTAGAGCACCGTGTCGTAGCGCGGCCTTGCTCCAGGCGTCAGCGCCTTGTACAGGCTTTCCCGGCCGAGACCGCTGCTCCCGGCAATTGCGCTAATACCTTGAGCCTTTACTCAGTGACTCGCGCCACGACTCACTGTTGGTCCGCGAGCCTGCTCGATCTTTGCCTCCGCTGGTGCAGGTTTCCCGCCTGCCTCCGCGGGTACTCAAGACATTCCTCGACGCACTGGGCACTTCCTCAACCGCTGGGCTTTCGCTCCCCGTTCCCGCGATTGACTGCCCTACGATCCCACTCGCCGTCGACACGGTGATCGGATCCGACGCCGTGATGCTGGTCTCTCTCGGACAGGTGAAGCGCGAGCTCGAACAGCGCCGCGTCGTGCCCGTCCTTCACGAGAGCTGGATGCGGAGCAACTGGGCATTCATGAAATTGCGTCACCGCTCTACCAGCCCGGCGGCCACAGCGTTTCTGGCGGCCCTGCGCGCCGCCCACGCGGCGAGCCTGGCGGAAGACGCGATGCTCGAGAAGCGATGGCGCGCGCGCTTGCCGCCGCGTGCGGTCCCGGGCAACGTGGCCTCTCCGAAGAGGCGAGACAAGCGGAGCAAGTGAGGCACCGTCACTCTGTCGACCGGTCCGGCGAAGAATTGGAGCGGGTGATGGGAATCGAACCCACGTGAACCCGCTCTGTCTCTTCGACAAATCAGAGAGTTGTCGGCGGCCTTGGCGCGGCGCCAGGTGTGGAAATGGGCGTTGAAGCGCCAGGAAGCGCCTTACGCCGTGCGCCGACCAGGTGGCCGCCATTCCCAGCCCGGGATTGCAAGGTCGTACCTGGTCGATCGGCCCGCCGACCCTTCGGCGCGCGCGATCAATCCCTTCTCAAGCAGGTCGGCCAGGTGGCGTGACGCCGTGACGCGCGTGGTACCGGCGATCACCATGTACTTGCGGGCCGTAAGGCCGCCGTCGAATTGTCCGGGGCCTGCTTCAAGCATCTTGCTCAACACGCGGCGCTGCATGTCGTTCAAGGCAACGGCACGGTGATCCGCCCAGAAGCGGGCGCGTGCAAGCGCATCGCGGATCAGCAGGGTGCTGCTGTGACAGGCTTCGATGTAGGTGTTCAGGAACCACTCGAGCCAAGCGGTGATATCTCCATCTCCGCGCTGTGCCGCGTTGAGCGCGTCGTAGTACGCGTCCTGCTGACGGCGCATAGCCGCCGAGAGCCCCAATAGGCGGCTTGAGCGGCGCAAGTCCTGCGCGAGCGCCAAGTCAACAACTGCACGCCCGACGCGGCCGTTGCCATCCTCGAACGGATGAACCGACTCGAACCAAACGTGGACAAGCCCCGCACGAAGCAGACCATCGAGCGGCTCGCGGCGATTGAACCAGTCGACGAACAGCTGCATTTCGGCGCGGACCGCGGCACCTGGAACTGCTTCGTAGTGAACGGTTTCGCGGCCGTGCGGACCACTCACGATCTGCATTGGGTCAGCGCTGCTGCGGTATTCGCCCAGGAGTACGTCCCGGATGCTGACCCCGCCTGGAAAGAGAGCGGCTTGCCAGGCACACAGTCGTTTCTGTGAGAGTGGTTGCTCCCAGTCGTCGGCTGCGTTCTCCATTACATCCAACAGACCCTCGACGTTGCGCGGGACGCCCGGCCCACCATGAGCGAGTCCGAGACGACGCGCGACCGAAGAGCGCACAGCGGCCAGATCGAGGACCTCCCCCTCGATGGCCGCAGTGGCCACAGCCTCCTTGGCCCAGACTTCTCGCTCGAGTTCGGTACGCTCCTCGAGCCCCACGGCGGCAGCGGCACCAAAGAGTGCACCGGCTTCTTGACGGGCAAGCGCCAGGAGCTGCACCAATCGGGCCGTATCAAATGTGAACTTCGGCCAGCTCGGGGCCTGCCAAACCCAGCGGACGGGATCCATATTTGTATAATCCTATGATTCGATTACACGATACAGCGCTGCTTGAAACGATTACAACGCATATTCGTATCAGTTTTTGATATGAATATCTACCGTAAACGTATCACGTGGTATTCATACAGCCCCCCGTCCGGCCAGGCCCCTCGGTGTCTCGCCACGAAGCCGAACTTCACGTCGACCTGGTCCATCTCCGTGTATGGCAACGATGGCTTCATGAAGAGCGAAAACAACATCGTCAATTCGCCCAATGCGAAGCTGAATGCGGACGGCACGTTCACCGTGTATTTCGGATCGGTGGAGACCTGCGGCCAAACCCGTGAAGTGAACCGCTCCTTACCGCATCGCCGGCGCATTCGTTCGGTGTCCGTCCCCGGCGCGGGCTTTCGCCGCGCCGGATTGCGGAACCGCCCCGTGCCGACGATCATCAGTATCATGCTGCGGGTGGGTCCGTTCTGCTGACGGAGTAGAGAAGCCATGAATCCTGCGACGATCCTCAAGCTGGTGCTGCTGCTGGGTGTGGTGCTGCTCGTGGTTGCCATCGGCATCCGAGCGCACCTGGAGCAGCCACTGCTGCTGCTGCGGAGGCCGGCGCTGGCCCTTCGCGCCATGCTGGCGATGTACGTGGTGCTGCCCGCCTTCGTGCTCCTGCTGGCGTGGCTCCTGCCGCTCCGGGAGGGCGTAGGCGCGGTGCTGCTGGCGTACGCGGTCTCGCCCGTGCTGCCTCCGTGGGCCAAGAAGGGAACCGCGGTCGGCGGCCAGGCCGACTACGTCATGGGCCTGCAGGTCCTTTCATCCGTCGTCGCCCTGCTGGTCGTGCCGCTGATGATCTGGATCGTCTACCGGGTGTTCGGAGTGGAGACCGCCCTGGATCCCCTGGCCGTGGAGAAGGTGCTTCTCATCACGGTCGCGGCCCCGCTGGCCCTCGGCATCGGGCTCGCCCGCCTCTGGCCGGATGCCGCGCCGCGGCTTGGGGCCCTTGCCGACCGGGTGGGCATGGTGGTCCTCCTTCTCGGCGCGGTGGCCCTCCTCGTCGTTCATGGCCGGGCGATCCTGGGGGTGATCGGCCAAGGCACGTTCGTCGTCACCTTGCTCGTCATCGCGTTTGGCCTGCTCGTCGGGCACCTGCTCGGCGGCCCGGATGCGGGCAACCGAGGAGCGCTCGCCTCGGCCACGGTCTCCCGGCACCCAGCCATCGCGCTCCTGCTCGCCTCGGGCGCTTTTCCGGAGCACGAGTCGACCATCGTCGGGACGGTCCTGCTCTACCTGCTCGCCGCCCTGTTGGTCCCCATCGCCTATGAGCGCTGGCGCAAGTAGGTTACGTTCAATCAGCAACACTGCGCGCCGACCCGCGCACACGAATAGTCCGTCAAGGCTACCTTCCCGCCGACAGGAATCGCGGGAACGCCAAGTTCGCGAGTAGGCCGGCATGGCTGCGAGTGAAGTCACAGCACGTGCTCTACGGTGCTCCGTCCTGCAGTGATTTCAACGACCGGTCAGCCTGCGTACGAGACGATTTCGGCGTGCAACCTGGCCGCCGCCGGATCAACTGATGCACGATGGATGAGCGCCATGGCGCCGGCCTGTTGCTCCGTGGTGGCTGACGCCTGCCCGTGCACTGCGAGTGCGTACTCGCTCAGGTCCTGCACGAATACGCCGAACATCCGATCGACATGCTTCTCGTCGAGACCTGCGCAGACGGCGGTGGTTCCGGCGCGTGTCCCGCCCGGTGCGCCGTCGATTGCGAGGGCGGCGGCTTCTGCGGCCAGTTGCGCATAGACGATCTGGGTGAAGATCTGCCCGATATTGAGCAGGAAATCGAGGTCCCTGGCCTGCTCGCCGCGCGGCGCAGCCGTTGCCATCAGTTGCCCGAAAGCCTGCACCTGGCTGATGAATGTCGCGACGTTCGACAGGTGCGAGAACCGCGCGAAGGCGCCGCGCCAGTCGGGGAAGCCGATGCGCGACAGGCCGCTCGCCGGCCCCTGTGCGAACAGGAATGTGTCGTCGGCGGGGTCGAGCCGCACCGGCACCGGTGCGTACTTCACGCCCTGTCCGGCCCCTGCCGCGGCAAAGGCCGGCAGGAACTTGAGCACCAGCGCGAGATTGACGT
The DNA here is from genome assembly GCA_963732415.1 of uncultured Gammaproteobacteria bacterium. Lineage (GTDB taxonomy): Bacteria > Pseudomonadota > Gammaproteobacteria > Steroidobacterales > Steroidobacteraceae > RPQJ01. The sequence continues at coordinate 16,614 of CAVSZK010000013.1, read as the reverse complement.
GGACGGTCCCCTCCAGTTTCGGCAGCGTGCGGATGTGGCGTGTCGCCTGCTCGAAGTACGTGTCCTTCTCGAATCCTTTCGCCGCGATCACTTCCCAGAGGAGATCGACCACTCGCTCACCCTCGCTGGTGACTTTCATCTTGGCGATGGGGTTGTAGAGCAGGAAGCGGCGGTCTTCGGCTGAGGCGCTGCGCTCGTAATCCGAACAGCGCGCACTATATAGCTTCATCGCCACCAGTCGGATGTAGGCGTCGGCCAGCAGTCGTCGCACGTGCGGAAAATCCGTGACGCGCGTGCCGTAGAGCACCCTGCGGTGGGCGTGCTGGATCGCCTCGACGAATGCATGTTCGGCGATCCCGATGCTGGCCCAGGCGAGCTGTACCTTGCCGACATTCACGGTGGCGAGCGCCGCATCCCACGCGGCCTTGCCCGTGTGCAGCACGTCAGCTGGGGTCACGGGGTAATCCGTAAGCTGGAATTCCGAAACATACATCTGGCCGTGCACGACATTCTGCACGAGCGTGTATGCAGGGTGCTTCGGGTCGGCCAGGAAGAACATGTAATCATCGGCTGGATTCGCCGACGGTCCATCCGGTCGCTGTACGCGGCCGAACACCGACACGCGGGCGGCGCAGTTCCCATTGCCGATGTAGTACTTCTCGCCGCTGGCGCGCCAGCCGGTGCCGTCCTGCGTCAGCACCATGTCGGTGGAGTAGATGTCGGCCCCGTGTTCGCGCTCCGAGAGTCCGAAAGCGAATAGTCCGCCCCGCGCGAGCAGCTGGCCGACCAGACGCTTGGCCTCCGCATTCCCGCTCGTCCAGACCGGCCCCAGGCCCAGCACGGTGACCTGCCAGGCGTACCAGTGCTCGAGCGAATACCAGGCAAGCAGCTGGCTCAGGTCGTTGTTGCGTGCGGTGTCCCAGCGGGCAGTCGTCGCGTCGGTTTCGCCGGTCAATGTTCCGACCGCGGCCGGCGTGCCGAACCGGGCGAAGACGCCGTCGCGGGCGATCATCTCCAGGAAATCGTCATACCAGGTCGCGTCGTGGCTTTCCGCCTTCAGGGCTTTGTGACCCTTGGCCTCGAAGAACCGGCGCACGGCCAGCAGTGCGCGGCGAGTCGGCTCGTCGTAATGAGCAGCGTCGTAGGCGGAGGGGTTGAATAGCAGCATGATTCAGTGACTCCGGGCGGCCGCGCCTGTTTTGACTACGCCTAGTCTACGCCGCACATACTTGTGCAGGCGTTTGCGCGGCATGACGAGACAGTGAGCCTCGAAGAATCGGCAACCATCGTCGTGGCTTTGCTTCAGGACCCCGCATATCTGGATGTGCTCAACAAGGCCAAGCGCCATATGGTCGAGTGCAGTAGTAAAGAAACGCTCGTATCTTTGGCCAACAGAGGCAGGCGAGCTTGTCCCGGCTGACGAGCGCAGGTGCAGCGGCGTAAGTCGCTGCGAGGCCAGCAGGCCCGAACCCGTTCCTGGCGTCATGGACTCGCGTTGGGGAAGAACAGCTGTTGGCCGTCGATCTGGTAGCTCGCGATGGCCGCCTGGCCGTCCGGCGACACCAGCCAATCGATGAATGCCCGCGCGTCGGCGCGCTTCACCTGGGGGAATCGCGCCGGATTGATCATGATCACGCCGTACTGGTTGAACAGGCGCTTGTCACCCTCGACCAGGATCACCAGGTCACCGCGGTTCTTGAAGGCCAGCCAGGTGCCGCGGTCCGACAACAAATAGGCGTCCATGGCCGAAGCCGTGTTCAGCGAGGCACCCATGCCCGATCCGGTCTCTCGGTACCACGCGCCTTTGCTGGTGGCGATGTCGATGCCGGCATCGGCCCATAGCTTCAACTCGGCGGCATGGGTGCCACTGCGATCGCCACGCGAGACGAACGGGGCTTGTGCCACCATGATCGCCTTTAACGCGACAGTGATGTCCTTGCCGCCCGCGACATGCGCGGGATCGGCCTTCGGACCGATCAGGACGAAGTCGTTGTACATGACGTCGCGCCGATCGACGCCGGCTCCTTCCGCGACAAAGGCTTCTTCCGCCGACCTGTCGTGCACGAACACGACGTCCGCGTCGCCGCGCCGCAGATGGGCAAGAGACCGAACATGGCCCGTGGCAATTCTTACTTCCGCTGCGGCGCGCCCGAAGCCCGCCAGCACCGTGGTCACGAGTGAGAACCGGATGTCCCACAGCAGCGTCACGGACGCTTGCAGTTGCCCGGCGCCGAGCGAGTTCAACAACTCGTGATAATCGGTCCAGGCGTCTTCGGCGGCTTGACGGGTGAGCGCGACGACAATCGGCAGTACCAGGACGGCCTGCGCGATGACCATGGCCCGCGGCGTGAATAACAAGCCGAAATCGCCCAGCGGCCCGGCCCGCGACAGCAACAGGTAGACGATCAACCCGACGGCGACGGGCGGCAGGCCCATGAGCGAGTTGGTGACAACGACCAGGGCCCTCCGGCCGGGGAAGCGGCTGACCGCGAGCGCGGCGCCCATCGGCAATCCGATGACTGCAGCGATGACCACCGCCGATACGCTGACCTGCAGACTCAGGACGACAATGTCGAACAGGTGCGGGTCGCCGCTGGTAATGAGATCGAGAGCGCTGTGGCTCGCGGCGGAAAAGTCACCCAACTACCTGCTCCTGGGGCTTGCCTGCATCCGACCGACGATATGGGTTGGACGGATCGGGCGCAAGGACTCTGGAGGCTGGCTCTGACGGAGCTCCGGCCCGCCGGGCGGACTACACGCGGCGGCCGGCCCGCAGCGCAGTGAACAACTGGTCCAGCGTACCGGGCGCGGCGATCTTGTCAGGGCGGCTCACCAGGACCTCGCCGGAATTGGTGAACTGGATCTTTTCGAACTGTGGTGTGATGACCTCGATGTCGCTGTCGAACGTGAGATCAATGGTCTTCTGGCTGCTCACGTAGGCCGGCATCGACTTGAGGATGGCCTTTGCGTCATCCGGCTGCGCGGTGGTGGCCTGCGCACTCGCTGCCGACGACGCCTGACGTTGAGGCTAACCGGCGCGCGGAAAGAGGCGAAGCCGACTGAAGTGCGTCCAGTTGTGCCGCGTACTAGGCCCGACCGCGCTAGATGTCGAGCCTGGGCTCACTCTTGCCTGACTATATCGACCGAGATCTCCACCGCCGGAATCGTTCCTCTGTTCTCGAGCCAGTGTGTGGTGTTTCTGTCCTCGGGCCAGCCCGCTCCCGGTCCATAGTCCGTAGCGACCCCATTTCGATGGTCAGTGATCGTTCCTTGCAGTACGTAGACGGTGCCTGGCCTGTCTTTATGGTCGTGAATCGGGCCGAAGACGCCTCCAGGCTCGATGGTCACGATACGCATTCGAAGTTGGCGTCCTGCCATGCCCTCGATCTCAGGGCCAAGGTCAACTGTTGCAAGTAACTTTACCGTAACCCCTTTAGTCTCGGGTGCGACCTGTTCGTTGCTCATCGTGCTCTCGTTTCCGTTGTTCCAGGGCCCAACCATAATTGGGCCGTGCGAAGGCGGCAATCGATCCGCGAATTGGGGCGCATCCGTGCCGCATGACAGGGCGCTCCCGGTGGCAAACCATTGATCAGACTAGACCACCAATAATTCAGGCCCTCAATCATGGGTCGGAGAAGAAAATGCCGTATCGGCATGACGCCGCCGGCCATCAGAACCCACGCACGTACGCTATCAGGTCGGTGTCCCGTGCGTCTGCTCCTGGCCGAGACTGTATGAAGACGCCGAGCCAAATTCACGACAGTGGCATTCCTGGCGATTTGCTTCACCCAATCTGAAAAGCATCGAACCTACGACCGCCAATTGGCATTGAATCAAGCGTCTCCCGCGAGTGCGGCACGTCTTCACACGGCCTCGACCCGCAGGAGTCCCTCAGCTCGGTGGCGGTCCCTCTTCGAAGCAAGGCAGTCCGTCCGTCAGTTTGACCCAGCGGAGTTGGTGGCTTGTCCAGACATGACCGATCGGCGGAAATGCGTCTGGATCATCGAGGCTACAGGTGGTCACGTCGATGGTAGGTCCGTATTCAGTCCGCCAGTATGTCAGCGGTGTGCCACAGCGCCCACAGAATGTCCGCGTAACGGACGGCGACGATTCGTATTCAACCGGTTTTCCAGCGGTGAATGCCAGGTCGTCCACGTTTACGTGCGACCAAGGCACGATCGCCGCTGCGGATGCCTTTCGACAACTGTGGCACTGACACGTGACGCTCACCAGCGGTTCGCCCTGAATTCGATACCGTACTGCGCCACACAGACATCCACCCTCGATGTTCTTGCTCAAGGAGCACCCCTTAGTCGTCGTGTTTCTATGGGTTGTACTTCGCCAGTATTCTCGCCCTTGGCGTGCAGGGCAATTTGCATCTGGTGCCAATGAACCACTATCGCGGAAACTGCCAAATTGCGACAGACTGCTTCTGGCCCATTCTGTTGAAAAACTCGGTTTCTCGGCGCGAGCATTTTTTTGCCAACAGGACGTCGAGCGCGACAATCGCCAGTGAGTATTCATCGAGCCAAACAGAGACGATTCAGGTGAGGCGAGCGTTTGCGGCCGGTAGCCCCTCGGCACTTCAAGATCGAATCGCGCTGTATCGCGGGAGATTTTTCGCGCCTGCGCCGAAACCGAGTTTTTCAACAGAATAGGTCGATCTCGGTCCTCGCATGTCTGCTTTCGGGGAGTGCCCGGTCGGTATTACGACAACACTCCCCGGCGAGGCGCGTAGCGATCCCGCCCGAGCTGACGCCGGCTACGGGTCGTCCTTGTAGATGCTTACCCTGAGCGGCTGACCGTCCGCGAGGCCTGCGCGATACATGCCGGAGGTGTTGAAGCTCCAGGCTGCCTCACCGTCGGCGGTCAGCGCGATGACGCCGCCGTCGCCGCCGAGGGCGGTGAGCCTCTTCTGGATCATTTCGTCGGCGGCTGCTTGCAGCCGCATTCCCTTCAACTCGACCAAGGCGCAGATCTCGCGGGCGATGGTCAGCCGAATGAAGTATTCACCGGAGCCGGTGGCCGACACGGCACAGGAGGCGTTCGATGCGTAGGTGCCGGCGCCGATGATGGGGGAATCACCGACGCGACCCCACCGCTTGCCGGTCGTGCCGCCGGTCGAAGTGCCGGCGGCGAGGTTGCCGTGCGCGTCGAGCGCAACGACGCCGACCGTCCCTTTCTTGCCTTCATCGTGTGCGGGACCGTCGGCCGGGGGCTCGGCGGGGATGCCCGGTGGCTTCGGCGGGACGGGCAGGCCTTTCCCGGTCAGGAACTTCTCGAGCGCGCGCCAGCGCCGCTCGGTGTAGAACCAGCCGGGCTCAACCTGTTCGAGACCCTGCTGCCGCGAAAACTCGTCCGCGCCGGCGCTGATCAGCATCACGTGCGGCGACTTCTCCATCACGCGACGCGCGAGCGAAATCGGATGACGTGTACGGGTGACCCCGGCGACGGCTCCGGCTTCGAGCGACTGGCCGTTCATGATCGCGGCGTCGAGCTCGTTGCGCCCGGACGCCGTGAATACCGCGCCACGTCCGGCGTTGAAGAGCGGGTCGTCCTCCATCAGGACGATGGTCGCTTCCACGGCATCGAGCGCCGAGCCGCCCGCCTTGAGTACGGCGGCGCCCGTCTCGGTGGCGCGCGCCATGGCGGCCCGATACGCGGTGTCCTGCTCAGGGGTGAGGTCCTTGCGCTCGATCACGCCGGCACCACCGTGCACGACGATGGACCAGCGCGGCGCGGCCTCGGCGGGCGTGAACGCCGCGGCGAGGAGCGTCGCGGCGACAAGAAGGAACGTTCTCATGAGCGGTGCTCGCGACGTGATTCGGTGCAGGGGTCGAAGTATCGCCGACGCTCCGCCGCGGTCAATGCCCTCGAGGCCGCAATACCGCATTGGGTTTTTTTTGTTGACGGTCTGCTGTCCGGGCGGGGATTCCGGGCGGACGATCGCGAAGGGGTAAGATCAACAAGAGCGGATGTGGGCGAATTGCGCAAAACGGCTACTTCCGGACGGTCATCGCGAATTTGTTCGCTTGACGGCTGTGTACATTCGTACATACTCGTCTGATGGAGTACGAGTGGGACCCGGCCAAGGCGAAGGTCAACCTGCGCAAGCACCGGGTCTCGTTTGCGGATGCTGCCTTGGCACTCGAGGATCCTCGTGCACTGACCATGGCTGATCCAGACGCCAGCGCGAACAACGCTTCTTCAGCCTGGGCTCGGACCCAATCGGCCGCGTGCTGGTGACCGTCTTTACGCCCAGGGGACGTCGCACGCGGATCATCTCTTCACGCAAAGCCAGCCGTAACGAACGGCGGGTATACGAGAACCAGTAATGCGCAAGGAATACGATTTCTCCAAAGCGAAGCGCGGCCCAGCTGTATCGGTGCCGACAGGCAAGACACGGATTACGATTCGTCTTGATGACGACATCGTTGAATGGTTCAAGTCAAAGGTCGAGTCGGCGGGCGGCGGCAACTATCAGTCCCTGATCAATGCGGCTCTGCGCGAACACATGCGACGGGTGGACGAACCGCTCGAGAAGACGATTCGGCGGGTACTGCGCGAAGAATTGAAGCGCGCGAGCTAAAGGACCGGAACGGGTCGCTTTTCACCGTTTTCTGGCTGCTATCGGGCGTCGGTATGGGGTCGCGCCGACCGGGGTCCCGTGTCTGCCGAAGAGGAGTGCTGTTTCCGCACCAATGCCCCTGGTGGCGCAGGTGGTGGGTACGCGGCGCGTTCGGTCGTGACGTGCTCGATGGCCGGGAATCAGGGGAACAGCCGATGCAGGAAGGTCAGTTGCTCGGCAATGAATGTGCTGAACAGCGGTTCGACATAGGCGTCGAAATGATCCGCCGCATGCGTTTTGACAGTGACGGTCCTGGCGCCGCGGCTGGACTTCAGCGCGCCGGATGCGGGAGTGGTCAGGTCATTCATTGCGACCTGCAGAAGCACGGGCATCGTCAGGTGGCGCAGTTGTCTGCCTGGGGAGTAGCGCATGGCCGCAAGTACGAACCGCGCGGCAAGCCGCTGATCGAACGCTTTGCCCCTGGGGACCAGTCGTAAATAGCCTTCATATGCGCCAGGAGCGGTCATGACTGCCAGCCGACCGGGCTCGCCAGCGGCATCAACATAGTGGGGGGAACGCCTGAACAGATTTCCGAGTAGATCGACCAGGCCGTGGAACGTCAGGCGCATACCGACGAGTGGGCCGCCGGCCAGGCCCGAAGTCAGGCCCAGCATGTGCGGCACCTGGGAGATCACGGCGGCAACCTGACGATCCTTGGCGGCGACGGCGACCACGTGGCCACCGCTGAGCGAAGTACCCCACAGTACGACCTTCTTCGGATCAACCTCCGGACGCGTCCGGGCATATGCAATGGCGGCATGCCAGTCCTGGTGCTGCTCCTTGATGTCGAGCAACTGGCGCGGCTCGCCCTCACTATCGCCAAAGTGCCGATAGTCGAAGACCAGAGCATGGTACCCCGCCTGGACAAACTGCTCGGCGAAGGCGTCGAGGCGCATTTCCTTGATCGCGGCCAGTCCGTGGGCCAGCACGACACATGGACGCCGACCCTGGACACTCGACGGATAGAACCAGGCGGCGCAACGCTGGCCCTGAGAATCAAATGCAACGTCCTGACGATCCATCTTTCGGCTCCTCGGGGGGACGCCCGGCTGCCTCGAGAGAAGCACGTTCCGGACTAAGGCAGACGCAGGCTGACGCCTGCTCGCGCCAGTGTCCTGACGCTGACAAGCATGCTATAGCCGACGGCGGCTCTTGTCCTTTGCGGGAAGATTCTTCTGGCCGCACGACTCTCACTTAACTTTCGCCTTCCAGGACATACCGTCGAAGTGTTCGCCAGCGCCGGCGCGCGATGGATCATCTGACAAAATCAGTTCACTGCCTCGGAGCCGCGCGTGGGCGCTGTGTCGTCCGCTGGCGAATGTCAGTTGAGTTCGCGAACCTCACTCACCGTGATGACCCGGTCGATGCGGGTGCCGTCCCAGCGGTAGCGGAAGTGTTTGCCCTGGACGGGAAGTGAGACGGTGCGCGTGCGGAAGGCGGCGATGCACTCGCCGCCATCGCGTCGGGCACTCAGGTAGTTCAATCCCCAGGAGCCCGCGGCGCGGCGTTCGGCGGCGAATGCCTGGCAGGCAGGATAGGTGCTGATGTCGGGATCCCTCATCGTGGTCCAGGCGCGACCGCGGAGGTCGTCCAGCGGCTGCAGTACTTTGCCGACGTAGCAGCGGCGCTCGACCTCGATCGGGGGTTCCGCAGTCTCGCGCAGGAAGCGTGCGGTGTGGAAGACCGTCTCGGCGACGGCCGTGTCTTCGTCGAGCGCTGCGTAGTAGGCGCCGTGCGTTCCGTCGCTGAATCGCGCCGGGCGACCGAGGTGCGTAAAGGCCGCCATCACCACCGTGGCCCCGGGGCCGGTGACCCAGTCTTCCTTCGGCACGCGGTAGAGGTCGCCGGCTGCGGCGCGCAGCCGATCGTTGGTCAGGCCCTCGATCGCGTAGAGGATTGCCAAATCGTCGGCGTCCGCGAGCGTTTCGAAGATCTCGATCGGCGGGAAGCGAGAAGGAATGATGCGGTACTGGCGCCGGCCCGTGAGGTCGCGGCGGACGCGGGTCTTAACCGCCACGCCAGGCGTCCAGGTGACGGCGCACCTGGTAGAGGTCGTCGACGCGACCCTGTCGCATGACGTCCAGCGCCGAGCGGCCGCCGAAGGCGATGTTGTCGCGCTTCACCCAGGCGTTCGCCCGCTCTTTGATCGGCAGCAGGATGGCGAGTGCCTTGTAGATGCCGAGCAGGACGCTGATGCGCTCGAGCGTGTCGGCGGGAAGGCCTGCGACTTCTCCGGCACGCCAGCGGTAGAAGGTGCGGCGGCTGGGCTGGCCGAGCAGAGTGAGCTGGTCGGCCGGGGTGAGTCCCCATTCGGCTGCCAGATTGAAGAACGCCTTGAGCGCTACCGAATCGACGCGGTTACGGTCGAAAGCGGTGACGGGTCGGGCTTGCGGGGTGGGGCGGGTGAGGGTGGTGTTCATTGTCGGTGTGCCAATTGGCACGTACGAATATACCGCGTGCCGGATGGCGGGGCAAGGAGGGGCGCCGCTGGGGGCGCTGAAAGCGGACGGTGTACGGGGAGAAGCGACCCTGAGCGGTCATTACCAAGCACTTGAAAGAAGAAGCCCGGCGCTGGGCCGGGCTTCTCACTCAAATCACAACAGCGGACGCTCAGTTCGCTTTGCGTCGTCGGCTCAGACCGAGACCGGCGAGACCGAGGCCTAGGAGAGCGAGCGTGCCGGGCTCGGGCGTGGGGATTGGGCTGGTGGAGACCGTCACATCGAATATGTCGTCGTACTCGTTGAAGAAGTTCGGGAACTCGATCGGGTCTGGAAAGTACATGCCGAGAAAGAAGTCACCGGGGCCGACTCCGTTGATGCCGTCATTCAGCCCACCGATCTCGAGAAAACCCGACCCTGGGTAGTAATTGAACGCCACTCCGCCGATGCCATCCGTCGGGAAGTTCGCCGAGAAGGCGAACCCCGCATCCTGCGAATTCTCGTAGGCTTCGGGCCGATTGATGTCAAGATCGGTAAACGAGAATTGGCCGAGATAGGTCGTGCTCTGACCCGGGGCTGAGAAATACCACGTCCCAGTGATGGCATTCGCCGCAGATGGGCCAGCCAGCAGTCCCAACGCCAGCAATCCAAGAATCTTCGAGTTCATGTCGCTCCCCTTTTGTTCGTTCTGCTGTGCACGACGCGACAGCCGAACTGCCGCGGAATCTAGCGCAGTCTTTTCGAGCGTGTCTGTAAAGAGTTCCGACACGGCCAGCGTTTGACATAACTGCGGTAGTCAGCGGATTAGAGGTCCGCTGTTGGCCGAACTCGGCGGTTCGCGAATGACCGCTTTGACAATCGCGGCTGCCCGACGATCCGGATTAACTCAGGATACGGGCTCAGCGACCAGCCGCACGCCGAGTGCAGCGCAGACGCGCGACACGGTGTCGAATCTGGGCTGGGCACCGGGTCGTAGCGCCTTGTACAGAGCCTCACGCGCGAGCCCGGTCGATTTCGCGATGTCACTCATGCCTCTCGCGCGTGCGATATCTCCAAGTGCTGCCGCCAGCAGCGCCGGGTCGTTCTCGGACAGCACGGCCGTGAGGTATTCGGCGACCGCCTCGTCGCTGTCCAAGTATTCCGCCGGATCGAACTCCGGAAGACCGCTCGCCTTGATCTTCTTGCGTTTCATGACCATCACTCCTCGATCATCGCGGCGCGTCGTTGCGCTGTAACAATGTCCGCCCGTTGCGACGACTTGGCGCCGCCGCCGAGCATCACGACCAATTGAGTACCACGCAGGGTGAAGTACATGCGCCAGCCGGGGCCGAAGTGCTCACGCATCTCGACGACGCTCTTGCCAACAGCCTTCACGTCACCCAAGTTGCCGAGAGATGCCTTGCGAAGACGCGCGACCAATCGACGCTAGGCTGTCTTGTCGCTTAGACCTTTCAGCCAGACATCGAACTCGGGCAAGGTCTTGATGACGTACACGAAGGGGCTGTAATCGTTCGATTACAAGCCGGCAAGATCGCCATGAACAACGAAGGGCCCCGAGGGGCTCTTCTAAGTCTTTGAATATAGATGGAGCGGGTGATGGGAATCGAACCCACGTGAGCCGCCCTGCCCTGCTCGCCGGATCAATCACTTACGAACAGCGACGGTCCCGCGTGTGATTGGTGTGTGATGCCGCGGCGAACTTCCACCACGAGAGGATGCGCCGTCCTGTTCCCAGCGCACCGCAAGCGGACGCTTTACGGTGGAAAACGACCTACAGCGGCCGGACTTGATGCGGAACAGCAGACGTTCGCGGATTGCCCAACGCGCCCCGTGGCCGGCGATCGATCGTGCTGTGGACGGAAAGTGCCAAGTCACCAACGAGCACTCGGTTCGCATCACTCGAGCCTTGGCTTCGCTGTACCAGATCGCGAGCCTGCTCGATCTTTGCCTCCGCTGGCGCGACGGATGCTACTTCGCGCCTGACGCCGTCAACTCGAAGTCGCCGGGCTTCCAAGACTTGTCGAACCATGGCTCGAGCGGCCCGTAGAGGCGGATCAGCGCCGACCAGCTCTTGCCGGGCATGGTCTGCACCCAGTTGCCCTCATTGCCGGCGGGCGCGTTCGGTGCGAACCAGACGGTGTAGGAGCCGTCCGGGTTGGCCTTCAGGTCCGGGCTCTGGCTGTCGACGCCGGCGCTCTTCTGGTCGGTCTCCAGCAGGCTCCGGTGCTGTCCGGAGTAGACGACGAAGGACCAGAATTCCTTGGCGGGGACGGGCGCCGGCAGCGTCACGCGGTAGGTCTTGCCACCGTCGAGGTACCGGCCCTGCGCGTCGTGGGGCGTGAAGGCGTAGGCTGACCCTTGACCCACTGCTGATTGGGCCATGGCCGGCGTGATGCCCGTCGCCATGTAGTGCATCATCGTCCTGTAGTCGATCATGAGTTCGCCGTTGCTCATGAAGTCGTGCCTGCCGCCGACGAAGGCCGTGTACCACTGCCGGTCCTCGTAGAAGTAGGGCTCCCGGCCCCGTGGGCGGTAGCTCAAGGCACGCGCCGTCGCATTCGCGACGGCGGCGGCCTCGATGAGGATGCGCTTCATGCGCTCGTCGGGAGCGAAGGGTTTGCCCTTCTTGATGCCGATCGAGGCCCACAATCCGACCAGCTCGGGGTTGAACGCATCGGCCGGCTCGTACTGGACCACGGCATTCAACTCCTCGTAGAACGAGAAGTCATTGGCGTGGATCGTGTTGTACTGCAACCCGCTCAGGTCCACGAAGTGCGGCTCGCGCGGGCTCGCCGCCTCCTTCAACGGGTACAGGCGCCAGTGCTTCTTGATGTGGGCCGCCGTCTTCGCGAGGTCCCCATCGATCACGAAGGCGCGCATCAGCAGCCAGTTGCGGTAGGTGCGCGTCGGCACGACGTGACAGCCGGGCGGGACCTCGCCCTCGTGGCCCGGCGGGACGAACAGGTACTTGCCGCCCTGGCCCCGGTCGGGACCGGTGAAGCCGACGTCGGTGACCCAGCGGAAGTACGCGTCATCGATCGGCCCGAGGACACCGGGCGGGACCTCCAAGACCGTCGACCCGTGCTCGACGTTGATCTCGGCGACGCAGTAGACGGTCGTGGTATTGGGGGTCAGCCAGAGCGTCCTCGCGTCGAACAGCTGCTCGTGGATGCCCATGCTGAAGGTGCCCATCCCGGCCTGCTTCATGCCCTGGAGGAAGGCGTGGATCGAGGCCGCCGGACACCCGCTCAGGAAGGTTTCGACACCCCGCGAGAAATCGAGCTGGTCGTAGACCTTGCGCACCGTCTCGTCAGAGGGCATCCCATCGAAGAACTCCAGCCGCCCGAGCCGGGACGTCTCGACCACGTCCGGGGTCTCGATCGATTCGGGGACCGTTGCCGCATACTCCGGCGCCATTACTGGAGACATGATCGATTCCTCTCGATTTGGGAAGACAGGGAATGCGTGCAGCGCCAGTGCGGCGCTCTGCTCGTGGCCGGTTTATGGCGTTTCCGCGGAAACGTCAATACAGGTCTATCAACTTTCATCGACCGGTTGAATCCGCAACCCAAAGAGGACATCTTTGCTTCGCGCAGACTCGGACATGTGTAGTTAGGTCTGGCAGGCTCGGCCAGGAACGGTGGTTTGAAATCCCTGTCCGCTCATCCGTGGCCAGTTCGTGCTTCGGCTCGACGGCCGGATCCAGCAACGCGCACGGGAGCAGCTCAAGTGCCTGGCCGGCGGCGCCGATCTACGGAGTTGGAAGATCCCGCGGTCGAACCGGCTCGAAGCGCTTCAACGAGCATCAACCAGGCAAATCCCGATCAAATCGGCTACGCGACCGCCGCCACGGTCCGGCGGGGGCCGAACCGTGGCGAGGGGGTCATGTTTAACCGGGGCCGCTCTATTGTCTCGCCATGGCGAGGCGGAGGCGGTCTTCGGGGTTGATGAGGTGATCGAGGCTTACCGCGTCCTTGCCGAGATCGATCTCCACCCAGTTGACCTCGCCGCTGAACTTGTTGCCATGGGCACCATAGTCGGTGCTCGATGGCGTGCCCGCCTGGAAGCCAATGTCGCAGGTCTCGTCCGTGGAAAACACGAGCGGCTCGGTCTGCTCTACGCGACCTTCGCCGACCTTTTTGCCGTCCACGTACAAGGTGACGCCGCCCCCTTTCGCCAACCCGCCGCCATCATAGGCGAACTCCATCCGCACCTGATGCACGCCTGGCGGAATCTCCGACGCGCCCTCGATGGCGTATCGGTGCACGCCGTAAAAGTTGTAGTGGTAGATCGGCTTGCCTTTCTTGGCGTAAAGGCTCCAGCCGCCGATGATGCCCCCGACCGCGATGATGACGCCCTCCGCGCCCTTTTCGGGGACCACCACTTCCGCCGTCACGCTGTGCGACTTGTTCTTGTAGTTGATGATGGCGTGTTCGGTCAGCCGTCCCATGCCGCCAAACAGTATCTGGCGGTTGCCTTTAGTCAGTTCCGGCCGTCCGGCGATTTCGGAATTGGCGCGCTCGGCAAAACGGTCGTCCAGGGGCAGCACGTTGTACTTCACCGCTTCGATCAGCCACAGCCGCTGCAAATGGTGGAGCTGTTCAGGGTTCTCCTTCGCGAGATCTTTCGATTGGCTCCAATCCGTGTTGGTGTCATACAACTCCCAGACATCGTCGTCGAACGCGGGCAGGACGACCTTACCGGTCTCCCACGGCGTGCGGTGTCTCGTCACCGCGGTCCATCCCTTGTGATAGATCCCGCGGTTGCCCGCCATTTCGAAATACTGAGTCTCGCGCCGGTCGGGCGCCGTGGCGTCGTTGAACGAGTACAGCATGCTGACGCCTTCGATCGGGCGCTGCTGCACCCCTTCGACGAAGACCGGCTCGGGCAAGCCCGCCGCTTCGAGAACGGTTGGCGCTATATCGATCACGTGATGAAACTGGCTGCGGACTCCGCCCTTGGCCTGGATCCCCTTTGGCCAGTGCACGATCGTGCCATTGCGGGTGCCGCCAAAGTGCGAGGCGACCTGCTTGGTCCATTGATAGGGCGTGTTCATGGCGTGCGCCCAGCCCACCGCATAGTGGTTGTAGGACTCTACCCCACCGAGCTTGTCCAGCCGCTCGATCAGAAACTCGGGGGTCTCCAGATGTGGAAAGCCGGTAAGCGGAGCGAGCTCGTTGAAGCAGCCTTGCAAGGAGCCCTCGGCGGAGGCGCCGTTGTCGCCGAGGATCACATAGATCAAGGTGTCCTCCAGGATGCCCAGATCCTTGAGCGAGTCGATCAATCGCCCGACGTGATGGTCGGTATGCTCGAGAAAGCCCGCGTAGATTTCCATCTGGCGGACAAGCACAGGCTTCATTTCCGGCGCGACCGAGTCCCACGCGTTGATCTGGGGGTGGCGCTCGGTCAGTTGGCAGTCGGGCGGAATGACGCCAAGCTCTTTCTGTCGGGCAAAGGTTTCTTCGCGCAATTTGTCCCAGCCGTGATCGAACTTGCCCTTGTATTTGTCCGCCCATTCCGGCGGCACGTGATGCGGCGCATGCGTTGCGCCCGGCGCGAAATAGGTGAAGAACGGCTTGTCCGGCATGAGCGACTTCTGCTGGCGTATCCATTTGATCGCCTTGGTCGTCATGTCGTCCGTGAGGTGATAGCCCTCCTCGGGGGTCTTGTCCGGCTCGATGGGCGTCGTGCCTTCGTAGAGCGCGGGATACCATTGATTGGTCTCGCCGCCGATGAACCCGTAGAAGTACTCAAACCCACCGCCGCCGGTGGGCCAGGAATTGAAGGGACCAAGCGGGCTTGTCTGCCAGACCGGAATTTCGTGGCACTTGCCGAACTGCGAGGTTGCGTAGCCGTTGAGCTTGAGGATCTTCGGCAGCGGAGCGCAGGTGTTTGGCAGGATCGAATTGTAGCCGGGCGCGGACGTCGCAATCTCGGTGATGCCGCCCATGCCCACGGAATGATGGTTGCGTCCGGTCAGCATCGCCTGGCGTGTGGGCGAGCAAAGCGCAGTCGTGTGGAACCGGTTGTATTGCAGGCCATTGGCAGCGAGCTTCTCGAAGTTCGGCGTATGGCACGGACCGCCAAAGGCGCTGGACGCGCCAAAGCCGACGTCGTCGAGCAGGATGATCAGGACATTGGGCGCCCCAGCGGGCGGGCGCAGTTCCTTGATCGGCGGATATTTCGTATCCGGGTCTTTGGCGTCGTAGGTCGTGAGCCCGACGTGCGGCTGGTCCGGGATCGGCAGAATGTTGCGTTGGAATTTGGCTTGATCGCTCAAGGGAGTTCTCCTTCTTTGTGCGTGCTGCAGTGGCGTCCGCCGACCTTCAAACAGACCGTAGTGAAGATCATGTCGCGGGCCCGGTACCAGCCCGTTTGATCCTAGGCAATCCCCTGGACACTGGCAATGACATGGAAACTATTGCTTCCATACGTTCTTGCTATAGTTCCCTCGTCGCCGGTGTCCGAAGGCCCTAAAAGTGTCAATCGACCTGCGCCTCATCCGCTACGCGGCGGTACTTGCCGAGCACGGCAGCTTTACCCGCGCCGCCAATGCGCTCGGCATCGCGCAACCGACGCTCAGCCGCGGCATCCGGGATCTGGAGGCGGATATCGGCTTGCCGCTGTTCATCAGGCACCGGCACGGGGCGGAGGCAACGGACTTCGGCTACTTGTTCCTGCAACAGGCCGCGGCCGTGTCCGTGCAGGTTTCGGATCTCGAGCGCGAAGTGGCGCTGGCCAAGGGGCTGCAAAAGGGCGAACTCGCGGTCGGCTTCGGCCCCCTCGCTGCGGACCTGCTGTTGCCGCACGCCCTGCCGCGCTTCGTGTCTGCGTATCCGGCGGTGCGCATTCGCATTCAGGTGGAGTCGATGGAGGGCCTTGGGCGCGCCCTGCGGCAACGCGCGCTGGACCTCGTCGTCGGCGAGAGCACGATCCTGGAGAGCGACGAATCGATCGATGTCTTCGAGTTGCTCGAGCCCATCAAGGGCTACCTCTTCGTGCGGGCCGGACATCCACTTGCTTCGTCAACCGTGTCGCTGCGTGATGTCCTCGACTACCCCCTGGTGCAGGTTTCCCGCCTGCCTCCGCGGGTACTCAAGCCCCTCATCGAAGCGCTGGGTGCTACCTCAACGACGGGGCTTCCGCGCCCCGTTCCCGCGATTGACTGCCCTACGATCCGACTCGCCGTCGACACGGTGGTCGGGTCCGACGCCATGATGATGGTCTCCCTCGGAATGGTGAAGGGCGAGCTCAGGCGGCGTCGCGTAGTGCCGGTCCTTCACGAAAGCTGGATGCGGAGCAACTGGGCATTCATGAAGTTGCGCCATCGTTCGACCAGCCCGGCGGCCACCGCGTTTCTGGCCGCCCTGCGCGTCGCCCACGCGGCGAGCGTGGCGGAAGATGCGGTTCTCGAGAAGCGATGGCGAGCGCTCTTGCCGCCGTCTGCGGTGCCGGGCAGCGTTGCTTCGCCGAAGAGGCGAGACACGCGAAGCAGGTGAGACAAGCCACCTGTCGACTGGGCGGGTATGAAAGTGGAGCGGGTGATGG
>CAVSZK010000012.1:0-319916 GCA_963732415.1 uncultured Gammaproteobacteria bacterium | reverse complement strand
GTTCTTCGCGAACAGCTCGACCAGCTGGTCGCGGTTGGCGACCGCCGCGATCGCATCGAGCTCCGGTTTGATCGGGGCGAAGCCGGTCTTTTCGATGGTGTCCACGTCCAAGTAGGAGGTGTACCAGTCCGCCAGCTTGCGGGTCTCGCTGCCCGGCGCGGCCTTGCTGTCGGCAACCGCGGCGTCCAGCAACGCCTTGGTCTGCTCCAGCGACTTGTCCTGCAGCGAATTCAGGCCGCCCACGTCCTGCTTGTCCGCGGGGATCTCGATGCGCTGGTTCCACTTACCGTTGACGTAATTATAGAAGTCATCCCCCGGTTTAATGGCCGTGTCCATGTTAGTCAGGTCGACGCCCCAGGCGCCGTTTTCGGGCTTGGTGGGGCGGGCTGCCCCCGCACTTGCCGCCACTGCCGGTGCCGTCTGGTTATCGGGAGTCGGAGCCGGCCGGTCGCAGGCGACGAGAGCGATCGAGACGAGGACGGTCAGGGCAATGGGTTTCATGGCGGCTCCAATCTGGTAATTGCCGATAGCGGACCGGCCAGGGTCGATGCGGGCTGCGCTGGCCTTATGGACGCACGTGGCCGCACGGGCCGCTGTCGTCACGCCCCGTACGCCGTGGATCAGTCGACCTTGTTGAACGACTCGACCTGTCCACTGCTGCTGACGTTGCAGGCGTAACGATACTGCTCGAAGCGCATCACCACTTCCCACCAGCCGGGCTTCATTGCGCTTTGGCTCACGATCGTGCCGTCGTAACCCTCGTCGGCGAATTTGTTGCAGGCCTGAATTGCAGCCGCTGGTGCACGGTCGCTGTCTCCGGACGCTTCCGCGGCGCCAAACCCGGCATTGGCGTTCTCGGCCTTGGTCTTGTTGATATCGCAGCCCTGCAACTCGGACGCCTGCGTGCAGCCGGAGCGTTCGAGCTTGCTCTGGTAGCTTTCTTTGCCGGACGAGGCCGGAGCCGCAACAAACCCGGCCTTGGCATTCTCAGCCTGGGTCTTGTTGATGTCGCAGCCTTGCAGCTCGGACGCCTGGGTGCAGCCGGAGCGCTCCAGTTTCTTCGCGTAGGCTTGATCGATGGCATTGGCGGCGAGGGGCAGCAGTAGAGCGATGGCGGCGCTACCTGCGGCGAGCTTCAATTTTTTGTACATGGCTGAGGTCCTAAGTTGAGTTTTCAAAGCAGCTGTCCGGAGTGTTTCTAGAACTCCGTCGTTCGATCGACCGTGAGGTGCCAGCCTGCCTCGCCGGCGGAGAGCTTGTATTGCAGTTGTCGCGTCTTGCCGGTCAGGGCGCCGTCATCGCCGTGGATCGGGAAGCGTCGGCCGAGCACGCCTTCGAGTACCGCGAACTCATCTTCACCTTGGTAACCGTCGGCGGCGCCCGGCGTGTCGGACAGCGGCGCCATGGAGGCAGTGCTCAACGACTTGCGATTGTTCGCGACGTAGGCGACCACCGATCCCTTTGCATCTGCATCGGTCGACTTCACGTACACGTAGACCTCGGGCGACCCGTCCGCATTGAGGTCGGCCGCCTCGGCCCCGGTGACGATCCCATCCACCTCCTGCGCCCAGGCCGAGTTGTCGATCTCGAGACCGACCGTGCTGACGGTGACGGTGTTGGAGGCCGTCGCATTCGGGGATACGACGTTGAAGGTCACGCCCTGCAGATCGAGGACCTGTGCATACGAGATCTCGGTTGGCTCGACTTCGCTGGTGGCTTGCGCCGTCGGCACGGGCTCACGTGCGGCGGGACTCGCAGGGACCTCCTGCTGCTTGCTGCAGGCGGCGATCAGCGGTAGCAGTGCAATGGCAACGCTTAGGTGACGAAACACGGGTCTGTCCTCATTGCTCGGTGACGGGAGCGCGAGTCTGCAAGCCCGGCGCGGATGACTCCGAGCCGGCCTTGGTGAAAATCAGCAGCCCGAACCTTTGTCGATCGACGTGACGCGCTTGTTGGTGTCGAGATTCACGATTACGCAATTGCCGTGACCTTTGTAGACGCTGGTGACGTAGCCACCGGCTGCCTGTTCGCTGACGCTCTTGTAGCCGCGACGAGCCAGTTCCTCTTCCACTTCGGCGCCGACCCAGCGGCCGTTCACCATGTCTTGCAGGTTTCCAATCCCTCCCGACGAATGTGTGGACGCACCACCGGTGAACCGCACAGTGATCGTCTTGTTCGGCCATTTGTAGACCTGGTCCTGCCCCTGCATCGTGCGCACGACCTTGTTGCCCTTCTGGTCACGGTACTGGTTTGCCTTGTTCGCCGGGCTAAGGCTGATGGTGTCGCCGTTGCGCAGGTCGATGTCGACGTAGCCCTGGCGCTGACCGAACGTGCACGGGCCCGACTTACCGCCCTGCTTGTCGCCGTCCTTGCGAACTTCACAGTTGGCGTCAGCCGAATCGGCCCGAGCGGCCTGTGGCACGACTAGCGCGCCCAGCAGCAGTAAGGAGGTCGAGAATGCAAGCAGTGTCTTCATGTCGTCTCCAGGTCGGATGAGGCTTTACGTAAATAAACCGCGACGCATCGTGCCGACACGACGCCGGTAGGGGTGGGGTCATGGCTCGGAGGCGCCACGAGCGTCCGGCTATCGGTGCAAGGCCAATAAATAGTTGGTCGATTTGACCCGAGGACGAGGAATCGCGGTATCCAGAATGCGTCCTTGAATACCCGCGGAGCAGGTCAGGTCTGGAGATTTTCCCGTTCGGCGCGGTGCGACCTGGCTGCGGCCAGCGTCGCGGACGGCAGTTCCCCAAAGACCCGGCGGTAGGCTGCGGAGAACCGGCCGAGGTGAGCAAAACCGCAATCCAGCGCGACCATTGAAATGGGGAGTCCGGGTGGACTGTTCAGCAGACGCTCCCGGGCGGCGGCCAGGCGCCGCGCATTGACCCACTCGAGTGGAGACTGCCCGTAGCGCGCCATTGTCAACTTTTGCAATGCTCGCCAGCCGACCCCAGACACCGCGCACAACTGGTCGAGCGTAAGGTTTTCGCCGAGATGCAGGTCCAGCCATCGCTCCAGTTGCTCGATTCGCCGCAGACTTCCTGCGGACGCGCCCCGGGCGCCCGCCTGCTCGATCACCAGCCCAGCGACCCACGATGCGACTTCCGCCTCGAAAACGTCGACGTTGCCGTAGGAGCTCCAGGTGTGATCGGCTTTCGCCGCCGCGAACATTCGATCGTAAATGGCGCGGAACACCGCCAGGCGCCCCGCGTCCATCGGAATCTCGACCGACTTCAGAAGCAGAGGCTTCGAACGACCCAGCAATCGACCGGAAATCTCCTGGCACAGCAGATCGCCATCGATGCGCAGCCCCAGGCAGGCGCCTGCCGGCCCATGCAACGAGTATTCATGGCCAGTTGCGAGGAGGATCGCTTTGGACGGATCCGGCTGCAATGCCTTGCGCCCGATGTTGTAGGTGTCGCCCGGCCGCAACGGCAGGAGCAGCGTCGGCGCGCGGACGGCTGCCCGCATCGTCTGCCGCACGGCAACCTGCATGTGCGCTGCCGCGAGATTTCGCGAAACGGTTCCGACGAATTCGTACCCGAACGGTTCCCTGCCGTATGGCACCCTGGTGTGGTGCCCAAACTGGCCGACGAAGGCTCGCGTCTCGTCGAGATCCCGCGACCGAAATTGGTGCACGGCCGCGTCGGCAGTGCCGCATCCGCCTTGATCGGGCCGGGCGAAACCATCGCCTGCGCGCTCAGAGTTGCTTGCAGCACCAACCATGCCCCCCCCCAACGCGCGACACGCGCGAACACCGGCCGAAAATCGACTCCCATCCGCCAGCGGCTCTCCGGTCAGGCTATCCTACTTCAGCTGCACGCCCAACTGCTCCGACCAATGGCCAGCCAGCCTGAGAGTATTCCAGTTGTGACCGATTCGGCCTATCTCCTCTTCGCTCTTGGGGCGATCGCCGCTGTTGGCGACTGGCTGGGCCGGCGGCGGATCGGACGCTGGATCGGCGGCGCGATAATGACCCTCATTCTCGCAGCCATCCTCGCGAATCTCGGCGTCATCCCGACGGCGACCCAGGCGCCGCCGCTGTACCGCCATCTGGTTGAGATCGGCGCTCCGATCTCGATCTTCCTGCTGCTGCTCGACATCCGGCTGGACACGCTGAAGCGAGCAGGCCTGCCGATGCTCACCGCATTTGCCATCGGCGCAATCGGCACGCTGGTCGGCGTCGCCACGGCGTACTGGATCACCGGGGCACACGAGTGGCTGGGCGACCAGTCGGCCGCCGTGGGCGGAATGTACGCTGCAACTTACATCGGCGGTTCCGTCAACCTGAACGCAGTGGCGGTGCACTACGGTGTCGTGGAGCAGCCGGCGCTCATGGCGGGCACCAACATCGTGGACGGCGTCGTCGGGACGCTGTGGCTCGCGTCGCTGGTTATCATCGCGCGCCTGGTGCATCGACTCTCCGGAACCCGGCCGGAGCCGGCCGTCATTGCCTCAGATGAGATTCAGGACTCGCGGTCGATTACGGTCGTCAGTGTTGCGACGCTGCTGGCGCTCGCATTCGGCGGATTCTGGCTGTCGGGAGAAGTATCCACATGGGCGTCGATTCACGGCGTTACGCTGCCGGCGATCCTGGTCCTGACGACGCTCGCACTCGTTGCCGCCCAGGTGCCGGCGGTGCAGCGCCTGGGCGGCGCCAGGACGCTCGGCATCTACGTCGCCTATCTCTTCCTCGCGGTCATCGGCGCGTCCTGTGATTTCAAGGCGCTACTGGAGCTGGGCCACATCGGCGGGATGCTGCTGCTGTTCGTCGCGCTCGCGGTGCTGATCCACGGCGTGATCCAGTTTGGTGCTGGACGCCTGCTGCGGCTCAGCCCGGAGACGCTGGCCATCGCCTCGTCCGCCAACGTCGGCGGTGCCGTGACGATCATGCCTATTGCGCGCGGACTCGGACGCATGGACCTGCTGCTGCCGGGCATCGTGGTCGGCATGCTCGGCAACGCCATCGGCACCTATGCCGGTTTCGCGATGGCGTGGGTTCTCCAGGCAGTACCGTCGCCGATCAGCGCGGCGCACGCTATCCCGCCGCCGCCGGAACAAAGCACGGCAAACTGCACGAACCCGACGTATGCGAGCGATGCCTTCGTGTGCGCGGATAAGGAGTTGCTCGCGCTCGACCAACGAATGCGGAGCACGCTGGTCGTGTCGTCGCTCGCCAACGCCGTCGCGCCGACCTCGCTGGTCGAGGATCAGGAGGCGTGGTTCAAAAGACGCAGCCGGTGCGCGTTCTCCGAGAAGCAGGCGAGCTGCCTGAATGCGGCCTACTCGGAACGCATCGTCGTCCTTGCTGCCCTGCGCGAAGCCTCTCTGGAACTCGCGCAAAGCGGTGTGAGCGCCGCGTGCCGCGATGCACCCTGGGGTTCAGCGGAAGTTCGAATCGCGCTGGACGATCACGGGCCGGCAATGGTCATGGACACCGAGGGACGTGCCCTCGCCGTCGCACTCGGCGGGGAGCTGCGCGACGACTGGGCGCCCTTCGTGCGATTCAGCGCGGAAGGCGAGACCGTTCGCTTCTCGCCGCTCGATCAGCCTCCTGTCGAGTGCCACGCGCTGCCTGAAGTGCGCCGCTGAATCGCCGCGAATCTCCACCAGATTCGAGCGCTCGCCACGGGTGCTGCTTGATACCTGCGAATGACCGCTTCTCTGCAGTGCAACAGGCTGCTTCGGGTCGATTTCGGTCCTGGACCTTCCGCTTTCGGCGAGGCGGACGCGGATTCCAGCAATCTGACAGCTACGGCAGTGGCGATGTCCCAGCTGAGCCGTCCGCGAGTGCGCTGAGCGCCGCCCTGATCGGCGCCGGCACAGGCACGGGACGGCGGGTGATCGCATCCACGTAAACGTGCACGAAGCGACCGATCGCGGCGGGCGCGGTCTCGTCGTTGCCGAACAGCCCGATGCGGTACACGACGCTCGAGTTGCCGAGCTTCTCGAGTGCGAGGCCCGCGTGCACGGTATCCGGGAAACTCAGTTCGCGCAGGAACCGGCAGCTCGTCTCGGCAACGATACCGATCGCCGGCAGGTCCCGGATGTCCACCCCGCTCGCCTCGATCAGGTAACCGTTCACTGCGGTATCGAAGTACGAGTAATAGACCACGTTGTTCACGTGGCCGTAGTGGTCGTTGTCCATCCAGCGCGTGGTGATCCTGCGCAGCACCGGAAATTCGCCGCGCTGTTCGGGCAGCCGTGTTTCGTTCGGTTCGCTCATGTTGCCCTGCCCTGCCGTTTACGACGACTGCTCAAAGTGCGAAGGCCACATTAGCCGGCTCGCATCGCAAGCGAAAGGCCCCAGCGGGCGCTGCAGGGCGGGCCGCCGCGAGACCGTCACGCGACAGGGACGCCGCGTGCGAGCCTACAGGGATGTACATGCAGCGTGCGTCGAAGGGCAAGCCGCCGCGAGACCGTCACGCGGCAGGGACGCCGCGTGCGAGCCTACAGGGATGTACTTGCGGCGTGTCTCGCGGCGGCTTGCCCTTCGACGCACGATGGCAGGCGAGCTATTCTCCCCACATGCAAATACGAGCCGCGGTGCTGCGCGAAATCGGCCGACCGGGACCCTATGCGGAGTCCCGCCCGCTCTCCATCGAGGAAGTCGAGCTCGACCCGCCTGGCGCGGGCGAAGTGCTGGTCCGGATCCGGGCAGCAGGACTCTGCCATTCTGACCTGTCCGTGATCGACGGGAATCGACCGCGGCCGATGCCCATGGTGCTGGGCCACGAGGCGGCGGGCGTCGTGGAAAGCGTGGGCCCGGGCGTGACCGGTCTCGCGCCCGGCGACCACGTGGTCGCCGCATTCGTGCCGAGCTGTGGCCACTGCGGACCCTGCGACGCTGGGCGCCCGGCGCTCTGCGAGCCAGGCTTCGCGGCGAACAGCGCCGGCACGCTGCTCTCGGGATCGCGGCGGCTGCACGATGCCGATCGCGACGTCCACCACCATCTCGGTGTCTCGGGCTTTGCCGACCACGCGGTGCTGGCCGCGAATTCGCTGGTGCGCGTGCCCACCGACCTGCCTTTCGCCGAGGCCGCGCTCTTCGGCTGCGCGGTGATCACCGGCGTGGGCGCCGTGGTCAACACCGCCGCGATGCCGCGTGGTGCGTCGGTCGCCGTGGTCGGACTCGGCGGTGTCGGCCTCGCCGCGCTGCTAGCGGCGCGCATGCTCGAGGCTGAACATATCGTCGCCATCGACATGAACGACGCGAAGCTCGCGACCGCGCGCGAGTTCGGCGCGACTGCCACGGTGAACGCTGCAGACGCCGACGCCGCAGGGAAGGTCCGCGACCTTACGCATGGCGGCGTGGCCTTCGCGTTCGAGATGGCCGGCGCAGCCAGGGCACTCGAACTCGCCTATCGGATCACGCGCCGGGGCGGCACGACCGTCAGCGCCGGTCTTTCGCATCCCGACCAGCGATTCACGATCCCGCACCTCGGCCTGGTCGCCGAGGAGCGCACGCTGAAGGGCAGCTACCTCGGAAGCTGCGTGCCGTCGCGCGACATCCCGCGCTACATCGCGTGGTATCGCGCCGGGCGACTGCCGGTGAACCTTCTGCTCAGCGAACGCATCCGCCTCGACGATATCAACGGCGCATTCGACCGGCTCGCCGCGGGCGCATCCATCCGCCAGGTGGTCGAGATTCCATAATGACTGACGTCGGTCCCACGATGACGGGGCGATCCCTGCTGCTCGATTTCGACGACGCGGCCGACCTCCGCCTCTGGTCACCGGTGAACGACGTGGTGATGGGCGGTGTCTCGCGCAGCGAATTCACGCAGGCGAAGCCAGGGGTCGCGCGTTTCTCCGGCATCGTGTCTCTGGAGAATTCCGGCGGCTTTGCCTCGGTCAGGACCACGCCACTGACATGGGACGCGGCTGGTGCGACCGCGTTCGTGCTGCGCGTATGCGGCGACGGCAAGGCCTACAAGTTCACCGTTCGCACGGACGACCGTTTCGACGGCATCCAGTACCAGTCCCGGTTCGCGCCGAAGGCCGCGGAATGGCAGCACGTGCGGCTCCCGGTGGATTCCTTCGCGGCAACATTCCGGGGACGGGTCGTACCCGGCGCGCCTGTGCTCGATCCCGCCCGCGTCAGGACCCTGGGCCTGATGATCAGCGACCGGCAGGCGGGCGAATTCGAACTCCTGATCGACTGGATCGCAGCGGAACTTCGCTGACGCCCGCACGGCGCGAGCCGCGCCCGCCTAGAACCGCTGGCTGGTTTCGATGATCAGCTGCACGCTGTCGATGTCGTTCCCGCCGTCCAGCGGAAACGCCAGGTCGATGTGCACGACATTGCCGAACGCGGATCGGCTGGATCCGAGCCTGAGCCCCAGGCCAACGTCTTTCAGCATTCCCAGGCTCGTGGCGCCGGTCACGTCTCGACCCCAGGTGCGGCCCATGTCGAAGAACACCGCGCCACCCACGTGGAACAGCCGGAACGGATACCACTTCGAGTAGTAGCGTTGCTCCAGCGTCAGCAGTGCCTTCGACGTGCCGGCCTGGTAGCGCAGCGGATAGCCGCGCAGGCCCGTGTCACCACCCAGCGTGAGCTGCTCGTCTTCGTCGAGATTTTCCGTGACCGTGCCGGAGAGGCTCGCATAGAACTTGCTGCGCGCCGACGTCGACAGGTAGTAGCGGGACTCGGCGCCCAGGATGCCGTTCCGAACGGCACCGCGCTCGTAGCGACCGGACGCCCATGCGGATCCGAACAAGGACTGCCGCGGACTCAGGTCCGTACCTTCCTGTGCGAACGCAGACAGCAGCAGCGCGTCGGTCCTCGAGCCCAGCGTCTCGCTCGCGTAGCCCAGTCGTGCCCAGCCGCGAAATCCCACCAGAACATCCTCGGTGCGATTTATCTGGTTCAGGTTCACGCGCTCCACGAACGCGTTCTGCACGCGCTCGAAGCCGATCCACGGATAGACAAATTTCCGGTCGGGCGGCAGCGGACCACCGAGCGGCTTGTCCGGCTCCGGCTCGAACTGCGATTCCTGCCAGGTCGCACCCAGCGTCCAGCGACTCACCCACCCGCCCACGAGACCGTCCGACCAGCCGCCGCTTGCCTCGTAGTACTGGGCGTGCACCTTGAACTCACCGACTTTCTTGCCGAGTTCGTAGCGATCGTCGACGTAGTTGCTGTCGCTCAGGGTCGTTCCCGCAGCCCAGCGCGTGTCCAACGCGTAGAACGGCCGGTTCAGGCTGAAGTACGTGGTGCTGCCGTCGTCCGCATCGCTGTAGGAAACAGCCAGGCGAGTAAAGCTTTCGATGAAGTTCGGATCGAC
The DNA here is from genome assembly GCA_963732415.1 of uncultured Gammaproteobacteria bacterium. Classification (GTDB taxonomy): domain Bacteria; phylum Pseudomonadota; class Gammaproteobacteria; order Steroidobacterales; family Steroidobacteraceae; genus RPQJ01. The sequence continues at coordinate 310,626 of CAVSZK010000012.1, read as the reverse complement.
GAACGAGAACGTCCACGCGGTGCGGTCCACGCCGCTGTCCCACGCGACCTCGACCTTGCGTCCGGTGCCCAGAAGATTCTGTTCCTGCACGTGGACGTTGGTCTCGTTCCTGCCGCCCGAGCGGCCGAAATTGAACCCTGGATTCAGCGTCCACACGTCCCTGGTCCGAACCTCGAGGTCCACGGTGTGCCCGTCCCAGGCAACGGGCCGGATGGTCGCGTCATACAGGTAGTCGTTCCTGCGCAGCAGTCGCTCGGTCTCCTGCACCAGCCGCGCGTCATAGGGGTCGCCGGTTTCGAACAGCAGCTGCCCGCGGATCACCGACGGGCGCGTGTTGATGTGCAGCTTGTTCGCCGCGCGGTACAGCCAGCCGTGCTCGGCCGGTATCGACGGGTCGAAGATGTCGTTCGGGGTGACGATGATCCGCCCGATGACCGCACCCTGGGCCTCGAGTTCCTCCGAGGATGGCATTGCCGCCTGCTCCGAGGCGGCCCGCGCGGGGACGGTGACGACGGCGGCGGCGACGCAGGCGGCCAGCCACGACGCGCGGCGCAACCTGCCGCACGTTTTGGTTCCATGCATCACGCCGCCACGGCTATGGGATCAGGACCGTGGAGCCGATGGTGCGCCTCGCCTCGAGCTCACGATGCGCCTGCGCCACGTCCGTCAGGGGATAGGTCTGGCCGATCTCGATCCGCACCGCCCCGCGACCGATCACGTCGAACAGTTCACGCGCCGCGCGCGCCAGGTCGGCCCGCCGCGCAATGTAGTGAAACAGCGTCGGCCGCGTGAGGAACAGTGATCCGCGCTTCGACAGTTCGAGCGGCTGGAATGGCGGCACCGGGCCGGAGGCGTTGCCGTAGCTCACCATGAGCCCGAGCGGGCGCAGGGAATCGAGCGAGGAAAAGAACGTGTCCTTGCCGACGGAGTCGTAGACCACGTTTGCACCCTTGCCGCCCGAGATGTCGCGTACGCGCGCCGGCAGGTCGTCGCGGCCCAGCACCAGCACGTGATGGCAGCCGTTGGCGTGGGCAGTCCCGGCTTTTGCCTCGCTGCCGACGACGCCGATCACGGTCGCACCCAGGTGGCGTGCCCATTGCACGGCGATCAGGCCGACACCGCCGGTCGCCGCGTGGATCAGCACCACTTGGCCCCGCTTCACTCGATGCGTGCGTCGCAGCAGGAACTGCGCCGTGAGCCCCTTCAGGATCGAGGCCGCGGCGAGCCGGTCGCTGACGCCGTCCGGAATTGCGACCAGCCGGTCCGCGGCAACGACGCGGTACTGCGCGTAGGCACCGGGTTGCGACGACGCATACGCAACGCGGTCTCCGACCGCCAGGCCGCGCACGCCAGTTCCGAGCGCCTCGACCACGCCCGCAGCCTCGCGGCCGAGCCCGGTCGGCAACGCATTCGGATACAGGCCGGTGCGCTCGTAGACGTCGATGAAATTGAGGCCAACCGCCGTATGGCGGATCAATGCCTCGCCGGGACCTGGCTCACCCGGGTCGAATTGCTCCCATTGCATGACCTCGGGGCCACCGAAGGAGCGGATGCGGATGGCTTCGGGCATGGGAAATCGTCGGTGGCCCTGTGGGCCGGTGGTTTGCGATCAGTCGATAGTGAAGATTGCCGGCTGCCCCGGCAACCGCACTATCCGCTACGCCCGCTCTACCGGCGGCTGGTCGCAGGCCGCGTTTCCCAGCGGCGCCTCGGCGATCACCAGGTCCGCCACCGGCCGACCTTGTACCAGGTGCTCATCGATGATGCGGTCAAGGTTCTCCGGCGTGCAATTCCGGTACCACGTGCCATCGGGATACACGACGGCAACCGGGCCGGCCACGCACACGCGCAGGCAATCGGCCTTGGTGCGCAGCACGCCGCAGGTGGCTGCATTGGTCCCGGGCTCGGCGAGCCGACGCTTAAGGTGCTCCCAGCTCTTCAACGCCTGGTCCTTCTGGGCGCACTTGCCACCCACGCACAGGAACACGTGCCGCGACTGCCGGCCGAGCTGCAGCTTCTCGAGCGCGCTTTCGAGCGGGTCGGACAAGCCGTCAGAGTGCCTGGTCGTCCGCTTCGCCAGTACGGATGCGAACCGCCCGCTCGAGGTCGGAGACGAAGATCTTGCCGTCGCCCACCTTGCCGGTGCGCGCGGCCGCGACGACCGCCTCGATGACCTGGTCCACCAGCGAATCGCGGACCGCGACCTCGATGCGGGTCTTCGGTACGAAGTCGACGACGTACTCGGCGCCGCGGTAAAGCTCGGTGTGGCCGCGTTGCCGCCCGAAGCCCTTGACCTCCGTTACCGTCATGCCGGACACGCCGAGTTCCGACAATGCGGCACGCACGTCATCCAGCTTGAAGGGTTTGATAATTGCGCTGATCAGCTTCATAGGGCTCTGGCTCCTGAACTATTCGTCATTGTCCGGCGGACATCGCTCCAGCCAATATGCAGAAACCGTGCCGCGCCCGCGAACCGGGCGAATCCGGCGCTGGAGGCGCCCGCCCGCACCAGCGTGAGGCGCCCGGGATCCCGTCCTGCTCGACCGTGGTGCGCGGCGACCCTGCAAGCATAGCCATGGGCAGGCTGCAGCGCACCCTGTTCCGTCGGTCAGGCAGTCCCGCCCGCGGCCTGTTCCTCGGCGGAGGCTCCGTATATAAGGGACACCGTGGCGCCCCAGCGCGGGCGCGGCCAAGGATCCGGGGCGCATTAGTGACCCAGCAGGCGTTCGTCATCGTGGGTGCGAGCCACGCCTCTGTGCAGGCGATCGACACGCTGCGCCGCCAGGGGCACCAGGGCGCGATCGTGCTGGTGGGCGACGAACCCCACCTGCCCTACAACAGGCCGCCCTTGTCCAAGAAATTCCTGTCCGGGGAACTCGAGCGGGATCGCCTGCTGCTGCGCAGCCCCCAGTTCTACGAGCAGGCGCGGGTCGAAACGCGCCTGGGCTTCAGGGTCACCGCAATCGACTGCGGGGCACGCCGACTGCGGCTCGAGGACGGCGACGAACTCACCTACGACAAGCTGCTGCTCAGCGTCGGCAGCCGGCCGCGCCTGCTTGAAACGCCCGGGCACGACCTTGGCGGCATCCACTACCTGCGCACCATCGCGGACGTCGAGGCAATCCGTTCCGACCTGCGGGACGCCACGCGGCTGGTGGTGGTCGGCGCCGGCTATGTCGGCCTGGAAGCCGCCGCCAGCGCGCGCCACCTGGGTCTCGACGTCACCGTGCTGGAAATGGCCGACCGGCCCCTGAACCGGGTCGTTGCGCCGCAGCTGTCGGATTTCTACGTACAGAGGCACGAACGCGAGGGTGTGCGCATTCACTGCAGCACCTCGGTGACCGCTTTCGAAGGCGATGGCCGCGTGAGCGCTGTAGTCTGCGGTGGGCGGACTTTCCCGGCCGACATCGTGATCGTGGGCGTCGGCATCCTGCCGGACGTGATCCTCGCGGCGTCCGCCGGCATCAATTGCGACAACGGCGTGTGGGTGGATGAGCGCTGCCAGACCTCGGACCCGAACGTCTGGGCGGCAGGGGACTGCACCAACCACCCCAGCATCAGGTACGGCCGGCGCGTACGGCTCGAGTCGGTGGACAACGCGGTAGAGCAGGGCCGCGTCGCGGCGACGAACATGTGCGGCGGCCAGGCGCGGCACGAGCACGTGCCATGGTTCTGGTCCGACCAGTACGATGTAAAGCTGCAGATCGCCGGGCTGTCGCAGGGTCATGACACCGCGGTGATGCGCGGCGATCCGCGGTCCGGCAGTTTTGCGGTCTACTATCTTGCGCAGGGCGAGTTGCTGGCCGTGGACGCGGTGAACAGCCCGCGCGACTTCATGACCGGCAAGCGATGGATTGCCGAGCACAAGCATCCCGATGCGGCGAAGCTGGCCGACATCACCTGCGACCTGAAGAGCATCTGAGGCGAGTGAAATGAAAAAGCAGCCTGGAAAAACCGGAACCTCCCTCGAAACCGACGACGCCTCCCGGGTGCTGCTTGCGGCACTTGCGCGGTGGACCGGCGGACTCTCACCGCAGGCCTTCGGCGGTGCCTGGATCAACGTGCTCACCCGGCTCGCGGTGACGCCCGGTCGGCAGGCAGAGCTTGCCCGTTCCGCGCTGCAGAAATCGCTGGCTCTCGCGCAGTTCGCGGGCTCCGCACTGAAGAACGGCAACCAGGCGCCCGAGGCCGACGGAACACCCTACAAGAACCGGTACGCCGACCCCGCCTGGGCGAAATTTCCGTTCAATGTCATGGCGCAGGCCTTCCTGAGCGCGTCCGACTGGGCTCGCGAGTCCGTGCGGAATCTCCCGGGCGCGGATCCTGCCGCCGAGAACATCGTCGGATTCGCGGTGAGGGAGGGCCTCGAACTGGTCGCGCCGGATAACTACCTGCCGACCAACCCCCAGCTCATCGAAAAGACAAAAGAGGAGCGGGGCCGCAACCTGCTGAGGGGCCTGAAGCACCTCGGGGAGGACGTGGTCCGCACCTACCGGGGCAAGGGCCCGGTCGGCGCGGAGCAGTACCAGGTTGGCGAGCAGGTCGCCGCGACGAAAGGCAAGGTTGTCCTCCGCACCAGGCTGATGGAGCTGATCCAGTACTCACCACAGACGAAGACCGTCCGCGCCGAGCCGCTGCTGATCGTCCCGGCGTGGATCATGAAGTACTACATCCTCGACCTGTCGCCGAAGAATTCGCTGGTGAACTACCTGACCGGGCTCGGCCACACGGTGTTCATGATTTCATGGAAGAACCCGACCGCCGAGGACCGCGACGTCACCATGGACGACTACCTCGAGCACGGGGTGCTCGCGGCGCTCGACGCGGTGACCACCATAGTTCCGAAGCGCAAGGTTCACGCGGTCGGGTACTGCATCGGCGGGACGCTGCTCGCGATCGCCGCGGCGCTGCTGGCAGCACGTGACGACAAGCGCCTCGCAAGCGCAACAATTTTCGCAGGCCAGACGGACTTCAGCGAACCGGGCGAGATATCGATCTTCATCAGTCCGGCGCAACTTGCAATGCTCGAGGCCATGATGTGGAAGGCGGGCGTGCTCGAAAGCCGCCAGATGGGCGGTGCGTTCCAGATGCTGCGCACCTACGACCTGCTCTGGGCTCCGACGATAGGCACCTACCTGCGGGGCGAGCGCATCGGCCTGAACGACCTGATGGCCTGGAACGCCGACGGCACCCGCATGGCCTATCGCATGCACACGGACTACCTGCACCAGCTGTATCTCAATAACGACCTGGCCGAAGGCCGCTACGTCGCGATGGGTGAACAACTGAACCTCACCGACGTCACGGTGCCGATGTTCGTGGTCGGCACCGAGACCGACCACGTTGCGCCCTGGCGTTCTGTGTACAAGGTCGGCCGCCTGGTGCGCTCTACGGACTACACTTTCTGCCTCACCAGCGGCGGCCACAACGCCGGCATCATCAGCGGGCCCGAGCATCCCAGGCGACGCCACCGCGTGCTGCAGACGAAGGCTGGTGGACGCCTGCTCACGCCGGACAAGTACCTGGAGAAGGTCGCGCCTGCGCCCGGCTCGTGGTGGCCAACGTGGGCAAAGTGGCTCGAGGAACGCTCGAGCCCGCGCAAGGTAGCCCCGCCGACGATGGGTGCAGCGAAGAAAGGCCTGAAACCAGTCTGCGACGCGCCCGGGGCCTACGTGAAGCAGAGGTGATCAGTCGAGGCTCTTGTGGAACCGTCGCGTGGCGATCAGCAGCGTCACCACAAAGAACGCCAGCAGCTTCGCCACCTGAATCTTGAGATCCACCAGCGGCGCACCTCGCAGGACTACACCGCGGACCATGTCCACGAAGTGCGTCAGCGGCAGCAGCTGCGCGAACCACTGCGCAGGTTTCGGCATGCCGTCGAACGGAAACACGAATCCCGACATCAGGATCGACGGCAGCATGGTCATGAATGCCATCTGGAATGCCTGCAACTGCGTGGTGGCGATGGTCGAGATCAGGAGCCCCAGCGTCAGCGTTGACGCGATGAACAGCGCCGCGGCCAGGTAGAACTGCGCCAGGCTGCCGTTCAGCGGCACGTCGAAGATCCACATGCCGACCACCAGCACCAGTGTGGCCTGCAGCAGGCCGATGAACACGTACGGCAACAGCTTCCCGGTCATCAGCTCACCCGAGCTGATCGGCGTCGTGATCAGCAGCTCCAGATTGCCCCGCTCCCGCTCGCGCACGATCGCCGCAGCGGTGAAGATCACCATCGTCATGTTCAGGATCACGCCGATCAAGGCCGGCACCACCTGCACTGCGGTGCGTCGCTCGGGATTGAACTCCGTGTTCACCTCGAAGAACCGGCCGGACGGCCTCAGCAGCCCCGACCGGCCCGGCATCGGGGTCGAGGCGAGCGAGCGGGCGATTCCGTCGACCATCGGTTCGCTGCCGTCCACCAGCAGCTGCACCGCGGGACGATCCGGATCGAGGCGGCGCCGCTCGAAATCCGCAGGGATCACGATGCCGACGCTCAACTGCCCGGCGTCGATGCGGCGGCGCAGGTCCGCGACGCTGGGGCTCGGCGGCTCGAGCACGATCACGCCGGTCGCCTGCAGGTCGCCGATGAGCGCACGCGAGTAGCTGGTGCCGGCCTCGTCGAAGACGGCGGCCCGCAGCCCGCGCACGTCGAAGTTGATCGCGTAACCGAACAGCAGGATCTGCATCAGGGGTATGCCGACTATCATCGCGAAGGTGATGCGGTCGCGCGCGAGCTGCCTCACTTCTTTCTGCATCACCGCGAATATGCGTCCGAGCATGATCGTCTGCGCCGCGCCGCTAGTGCCCGGGACCGTTGCGGAAACCGGTCGCCGCGACGAACACGTCCTCGAGGCTCGCACCTACCGCCTCGACGCTCGCCTCGACACCGGCCGCGCGCAACCGGTCGCGCACCCGGTCAGCGGGCGCCTGCACCGTCGGGTCGAGCAGCACGTGCAACCTCAGGCCGAGTTGCGCGACACTCTTCACCGCATCGTCGCCAGCGATCGCACCACGCGCCGCCACGGTGTCCGTGGCTTCGACTTCGATCACCGCGGCTGGTATGTCACGCATCAGGTCCTGCGGCACGCCTTCCGAGACGAGGCGCCCCTCGGCGAGAATCGCCAGCCGGTGGCAGCGCTCGGCTTCGTCCATGTAGTGCGTAGACACGAGGATCGTGATGCCGCGATTCACCAGCGCGAACAGGCTTTCCCAGAAGTCGCGACGGCTCTGCGGATCGACCGCGCTGGTCGGCTCATCGAGCAGCAGCAGCTCAGGCTCGTGCAGGGTTGCTGCCGCGAGCGCCAGCCGCTGGCGCTGGCCACCGCTCATCGTGCCGACGCGCTGGTCGAGCAGCGGGACCAGCGAGTACTCCTCCGCCCGCGCGTTGATACGGCGACGTCGCTCCGGTCCCGGCAGGCCGAACACACGCCCCATGAACTGCAGGTTCTCGAGCACCGTGAGGTCGTCCCACAGCGAGAATCGCTGCGTCATGTAGCCAAGCTTGCTGCGCAGCTTCTCGGCGTCCTTCGGCATGCTGTAGCCGAGAACTTCGACCGTTCCCGCACTGGGCTCGAGCAGGCCGCAGAGCATGCGGATGGTCGTGGACTTGCCCGAACCGTTTGGCCCCAGGAAGCCGAATATCCGCGCCCGCGGAATCGCCAGGTCAACACCGTCCACCGCCACCAGCTTGCCGAAGCACCTGGTGAGTCCGCGCGCGACGATGGCCATGTCTTCGCTCATTGCTGGTCGCTCTTCGCGGGGTACGGTTGGCTGACGCGCCCGCACTCAGGATGCGTCAGCCAGCGTGACCTGCACCGGCACACCCGCCGGCAGGTCCGCGGCGCGCGGATCGGCAACGGTGATCTCGGCCAGGTAACTGAGCCGCGTCCGGTCCCTCTGGGTCATCGAGTAATACGGCGTAAAGCTTGCCTGCGCCGACACGAAGCGCACCCTTCCCTCGAGCGGTGCCTCGACTCCGTCCACTCGCAGGCTCACTTTCGCGCCGGGCCGGTATGCGGCCCGCAGTGGTTCCGGCACGTAGACGCGTGCATAGGGCACGCCGTCGGCCAGCAGCACCGCAACCACGCCTCCTGCGGGCGGGCGTTCGCCAAGCTTGTACGGCAGCGCCTCGACCAGCGCGGCTCGCGGCGCGTGCACCAGGTAGCGTGAAGCCGAGGTTTCAAGTTCCGCCAGCGCGGCGCGGCTGCGCGCGACCGCGGCCTCGGCCTGCTGCACCTGTTCGGTACGCGTGCCCTCGAGCAGCAACTGGAGCCGCGCCCGGGCCTGGTCGCGGGACGAGCGCGCCGTGTCGCGTCTCGCCCGCGCCTGGTCGAGGCTCGATTCGCTGAGCAGCCTGCTTTCGACCAGCGAACGGACGCGATCGTACTCACGCGTCTCCGTCTCGAGGCTGCTCTCGGCGCCCGCCAGTGCGGCACGCGCTTCGTCGATCTCCCGCTGCCTCGCGCCATCGCGCAGCTCCGCCAGGCGGCGCTCGGACTCGTCGAGCGTCGCCCGCGCCTGGTCCAGGCGTGGCTGCATGGTTCCCGCCTCCTGGCGCAGCAGCACGGCACCGGACGCCACGCGCTCGCCCTCCTGCACGGCGACCTCGACGATGCGCTCGTTGGATTCCGCGACGATCTCGAGCCTGTCACGCTCCAGAGTGCCGTGGACTTCCTGCGGCGCACCGCCGTTTGAACAACCTGCCGCCAGCGCGGCCAGCAACACCGCAAACAGGACGTGCCTGGTCATGAGGATCCCCCGGGGGCACCGATGCCCTCCATCAGGACGCGCGTCGTGTGCGCGGCGAGCCGCCTGACTGCTTCTTCCTCGACCGACAGGCCGAGCACGCGGCCCGCCACCGGCAACGCCAGGAACGGGAATACGGTCAGGCTGATCGCGGAGAGCGCGGCAAGCCGTGGCTCGACGTCACTCCTTACGGTGCCGGCGGCCTGCTCACGCTTCACTGCAGCGACCAGCAGCGGCGCGAGCTGGCCCGCGAACTGCTCGATGAACTGCTCGCGGAATGGCCCGCCTTCGCTCAGCACTTCCTGGACGATCAGCGCGGGCACCCAGGGATTCTGCGCGAGCATTCGGCTGTAGATACCGATCACGTCCACCAGGCGGACCTCGGTCGCGTGCGTCGTCTCGCCAACGCCTTGCAGGGCCTCGACGACGGGCGCGATCGCCGCCTGCAGCATGGCGCGGTACAGGCCGAGCTTGTCGCCGAAATGGTAGTGGATCGTGGCGGGCGAGCTGCCTGCGGCGGCAGCGATCTGCCGGATCGTGACCGAGGCGAATCCGCGGCTCAGGAACAGCCCGCGGGCAGTCGCGAGCAGCGCGTCTCGCACCGCCGCGTCGCCGCCAGGCGGACGGCCACGTGGCCGCCCGGGCCGGCGGCCCTGCTGCCGCGGCCGCGTACGGTCCGCATGCTGGCTCGTGGTCCGGGAGGCGCTCATGGCGCCATATTAATCGATCGTTTAATTTATGCCAAGTGCCCGACGGCGGATATCAGCCGGCCAGCAGGTCGGCGACGGCAATGGCCCCGATCTCCTGCATTGGCCTGGGCATGCCGACCTCGAATCCCTGCGCGTAGTCGACCCCGATTTCGCGCAGTTTCTCCAGCACCGCCGGAGTCTCGACCGATTCGGCAACGATCTTCTTGCCCATGACGTGCCCGATGTCCTTGATCGATCGGACCATCGCGTAGTCGACCTGGTCCTGGGAAATATTGCCCACGAACATGCCGTCGATCTTGATGTATTCGACAGCGAGCGCCTTGAGATACGCGAACGACGACACGCCGCTGCCGAAATCGTCCAGGCTGGTCGCGCAACCGACGCGTCGCAGGTCGTTGATGAGCTGGTTGGCGCGGGACAGGTTCGCGATGGCGACGCTCTCCGAGAGCTCGAACCCGATCCTGCGCGGGTCCACGCCGGCACTCGCGGCGGCCTGCCGCACGTAGGCCACGGTGTCCGGATCGATCACCGAGTCCCGGGACAGGTTGATGAAGAAGCGCGACACACCTGCGAGCGCATGTGGATTCGCGCTCATCCAGTCCAGTGCGGTACCTATGACCCAGCGGTCGTAGCGCACGGCCAGGTTGTATCGCTCGACGGCAGGCAGGAACGCTCCGGGCGGCACCGGTCTGCCGTTCTCGTCCCGCATGCGCACCAGCAGTTCATAGTGAGGCAGTTGGGCCGTGCCGGTGGCCAGCGGCATGATCGGCTGGGCCTCGAGGAACAACCGGCCCTCGGCGAGCGCGCGCTTGGCGCGCACCACCCATTCCATCTCGCCGTGGTGCCGCTCGACCAGCGCATCGTCCTCCTTGTAGACGTGGACACGGTTGCGCCCGGCATCCTTGGCAGCGTAGCAGGCGGTGTCCGCCGCGTTCATCACCTGCGCCAGGCGCCGCATGTGCGGGTTGACGATCACCACGCCGATGCTGATGCCGAGTGTGTATGCCTTGGAGCCCCACACGAACTGGTAGGCATCCACCGCCTTCAGCAGGTTACCGGCTACCTGAATCGCATCCTTGCTGTCGCAGTTGTGCAGCAGCACGGCGAACTCGTCGCCGCCGAAGCGCGCGACGACGTCGGCGGCACGCACGTTCTGTTCGAGCACCTGCCCCAGCTGGCGCAGCAACTCATCGCCGGCCACGTGCCCGCATGAATCGTTCACGGCCTTGAAGCGATCGAGGTCCATGAAGCAGACTGCGTGCGTGGTCCCGGTGGCCTGGACAAGTTCCAGCGCCCGCTGCAGGCACAGCTCGAACTCGCGACGGTTGGCGAGCCCGGTGAGCGGGTCGTGGCTCGCGTCGTAGGAAAGCTGCTGGGACAACTCGTGCGAGGCGGTGATGTCGGTGAGTGTTCCCTCGTAGAAGAGTGCGCGACCCTCGGCGTCGCGGACCACGCGCGAATTCTCCAGCACGACGATCTTGCTGCCGCCACGGCGTTTCAGCACCAGCTCGGCGTTTCTCACCTCGCCGTGCTCGGCCATGTTGCGCACCCATGCGTCCCGGTGCCCTGGATCCATGTAGACGTCCACCGCGACGTCGACCGCCAGCAGTTCGTCCTCCGAGTCGTAACCGAGCATCCGCACCAGCGCCGGGTTCGCCGCCATGAACTTGCCGTCCGGCGTGGTCTGGAACACGCCGGCCGTGACATTCTGGAAGAGCTCCCGGTAGCGCTGCTCGGAGGCCTTCAGTGCCTTGAGCGTGTGCGTGCGCTCGGTCGCGTAGCGCAGCACCTTGTCCAGCATCTGCGAGGTCAGTTCGTCGGTCACGACATAGTCGAGTGCACCGCGCTCGACTGCCTCGCGGCCGACGTCCTCGTTCGTCGCGTCCACCGCGACCACGATCGGCACGTGAGGCGCCTTCGGCTGGATGCGCAGGAAGGTCGTGAGCCCGGTGCTGTCGGGCAGCGTGACGTCAAGCACGATGGCGTCGACGCGACCCTGCTTCACTCGTGAAAGGCCGTCGGCGAGGCTCTCGGCGACCTCCAGTCGGAATGGCTCGCCACGGATGCCGGCAAGCACGACGGACAATCGGGCTTGGTCTTCCTTGCAGGCGCTGATCAGCAGGACTGTCGCGGATTGCATCGGTCCCGAGTATATGACCGGGTCCGCGGGCCAAAATGTGAGGCCGGCGCGGTCCTCGCGCAGGCGGACGTGACGCGGTTCACAGCGCGTGCATCGGCCGCCAGCCACCGCAGGCTCGGGGACAGCCCTGCCGCCCCGGTGGGCGATACGCCCCGGTCCCTGCTATCCGGTCTTTCCCTTCGTCCCGGCCTGTTTCACGACCAGCACGTCGCAGGGCAGCCGGTCGAGAACGCGTTCCGCCGTGCTGCCGACGAACAGTTCCTGCAACCGGCTGCGGGAGACGCCACCCATCACCAGCAGGTCGGCCGGCAGGCTCCGCGCGACGACCGGCAGCACGTCGACCGCCGAGCCCTGCTCGAGGTGGATGCGGTCGGCTGGCAACGGTTGCCTCGCCAGGACGTCCGCGAGGACTGCAGCGACGCGCTCGCGTTCCTTCACGACGACCTCGCCCGCGCTAACCCCGGTCGGGAACGCCATGGCGCTGGCCCCCGCCCCGGTCACCGCCGCGAGCAGCGCAGCGGACAGGAACGCGTGGACGACGTGCAGTTCTCCATCCAGCGATTTCGCCAGCAGGTCCGCTGCATCGAGGATCGCGTGATCCAGTGCCGCAGGCTGGTCCCCGACGTGCTCCGGATCGAGCGCCGCGAGGATGCGCGGGCACGCCGACCACTCGCGGGGCTTCGCGAGCAGCAGTGGCGCCGGACAACTGCGGATCAGGCTCCAGTCGGTATTGGTCAGCAGCGCCCTGCGGATCACCGAATGGTGGTGCGTGTCCTTCACGACCAGGTCAGGCAATGACTCCTGCACACGCCGCAGGACGCCGACGTACACGGGGTTATCCCAGTGCACGTGGGTTTCGACCGTGATGCCCTCGGCGCGAATCTCGTCGGCGAGCGCCTCGAGGAGTTCCATCCGTTCCTTCACGAACTCGACACGGAGTTCCTTCAACTGCGCCGTGTCGAACAGCGGCCTGCCGCTCAACGACGGGTCGAAGTCGCAGATGAATAGCTCGAGTGTCCCGCCCGAGCGCCGCGCCAGCAGCCGTGCCTTGTCCAGCGCCGGCTGCACGTCGGATGTCGGGTCGACGATCGCCAGGATCCTGTCGAGGCGCACCATGATCAGCCTCCTCCGTCCGGCGCCCATTGCGCCCATCTGCAATTTGCAACTGCGCCTAACAGACCGCAATCAGGGTTTGAAGCTGCGGCATATGCGTATGCCACAGATTGCCGAAGGCTTGTCGCATGCGGCCCTGTCTACGTAACATGACGGCCGGTCCGCGCGCTCGACTGGCGCGCGGCACAGGATACCTACACTCGAGGCGCGCATGAACACCGGCTCTTACTACAACGACAAGGTCGTCCGGCAGTTCGCGATAATGACCGTGGTCTGGGGAATTGTCGGCATGCTGGTCGGCGTCCTGATCGCGGCGCAACTGCTGTGGCCCGACCTGCTACCACCCGTCCCCTGGCTGGCCTACAGCCGGTTGCGCCCTCTGCACACCAACGCGGTGATCTTCGCGTTCGGCGGCAGCGCGCTGTTCGCGTCCTCCTACTACATCGTGCAGCGCACCTGCCACGTGCGCCTGTTCGCGGACAAGCTCGCCTCGTTCACGTTCTGGGGATGGCAGCTGGTGATCCTCTGCGCCGCCATCACGCTGCCGCTCGGCATCACCCAGGGCAAGGAATACGCGGAGCTCGAGTGGCCGATCGACCTGCTGATCACGGTCGTGTGGGTCGCCTATGCCGTGGTGTTCTTCGGCACCATCGCGCTACGCAAGGTAAAGCACATCTACGTGGCGAACTGGTTCTTCGCCGCCTACATCATCACCATCGCGGTGCTGCACATCTTCAACAACCTGGCCATCCCGGTCACCTTGACCAAGTCCTACGGCATCTACTCGGGCGTGGTCGATGCGATGGTGCAGTGGTGGTACGGGCACAACGCGGTGGGATTCTTCCTGACCGCAGCCTTCCTCGGCATGATGTATTACTTCATCCCGAAGCAGGCCGGGCGACCGGTCTATTCGTACCGCCTGTCGGTAGTGCATTTCTGGGCGCTGATCGCCATCTACATGTGGGCGGGCCCGCACCACCTGCACTACACGACACTGCCGGACTGGGCACAGTCGCTCGGCATGGTCTTCTCGCTGATCCTGCTCGCGCCGTCGTGGGGCGGCATGATCAACGGCATCATGACGCTCTCCGGGGCCTGGCATAAGCTGCGCACCGACCCGATCCTCAAGTTCATGATCGTGTCGCTGTCCTTCTACGGCATGTCCACGTTCGAAGGGCCGATGATGTCGATCAAGACCGTCAACGCCCTGTCGCACTACACCGACTGGACCATCGGCCACGTGCACTCCGGCGCGCTCGGCTGGGTCGCGATGATCTCGATCGGCTCGATGTACGCGCTGATCCCGAAGCTGTTCGGACGCGAGCAGATGTACAGCACCAAGGCGATCGACGTGCATTTCTGGATCACGACCATCGGCGTGGTGCTCTACATCACCTCGATGTGGATCGCCGGCGTGATGCAGGGCCTGATGTGGCGGGCCACCAACGCCGACGGCACGCTCACCTACGCGTTCATCGAATCCATCAAGTCGACGTACCCGTACTACGCGGTCCGCCTCGCCGGCGGCACGCTGGTGCTCTCTGGCATGTTCATCATGGCCTGGAACGTCTGGAAGACCGCCGCCGCCCGCACCAGCACCGCGGATGCGCCGGTCGTGCAGCCGGCCTGAGGAAGCACCCATGAACCACGAATCAATCGAAAAGAAAATCGGCCTGATGGGCGTGCTGATCGCGATCGCGATCAGCTTCGGCGGGCTGGTGGAAATCGTGCCGCTCTACTTCCAGGGCGTGAGCAACCAGCCGTCGCCGGGCATCAAGCCCTACGAGGCGCTCCGGCTGGCGGGCCGGGACGTCTACGTCCGCGAGGGCTGCTACAACTGCCATTCGCAGATGATCAGGCCGTTCCGCTCCGAGACCGAGCGCTACGGACCCTACTCGCTCGCGGGCGAGTCCGTGTATGACCATCCGTTCCAGTTTGGGTCGAAGCGCACCGGGCCCGACCTCGCCCGCGTCGGCGCCCGTTACTCGGACGACTGGCACCGCGTGCACCTGCTCAACCCGCGCGACGTCGTGCCGGAGTCGAACATGCCGCGCTACCCGTGGCTCGAGAAGGCCACGGTAGACGGTGAACTGGTCGCGAAGAAGATGCGCGTGCTGCGCATGGAAGGCGTGCCCTATACCGACGACGACATCGCCGGAGCCGCGGCCGCAGTGGCAGGCAAGACCGAGCTCGATGCGCTGGTCGCCTACCTGCAGGGCCTCGGCATCGAGCTAAGGTCGGGTGGCTGAGGCATGGGCATCGGCACCATTCGTGGCCTGATGACGCTGGCAATGATGCTGGCGTTCGTTGCGATCGTATTCTGGGCTTACAGCAAGCGCCGCAAGGCGGAGTTCAAGGAGATGGCCGAATTGCCGTTCCACGAATATCCGCCCGGGAAGGAAAAAGGGAGCAAGACCCCATGACTAGCGGTTGGAGCGTGTTCATCGTCCTCGTGACGCTATTCAACATCTTCGGCTGCCTGTGGCTGCTGAGGTGGACCTCCAAGCCCAAGGCGGCCGGCGAGAAGATCGGCGGGGGCGCCGATACCGGGCACGTCTGGGACAAGGACCTGCGCGAGTACAACAACCCGCTGCCTCGCTGGTGGCTGTGGCTGTTCTATCTCACGGTGGCCTTCGGCCTGGTCTACCTTGTGCTGTACCCGGGCCTGGGTTCGTTCTCGGGTCTCAAGGGCTGGACACAAAGTGGCCAGTACGAGCAGGAAAGGGCGGCGGCGGAGGCCAGGGCAGCCGCCTACCTTGCTCCGTTCGCCACCATGACCATTCCCCAGCTCGCAGCCGACCCGAGGGCGATGTCCACGGCGCGCAACCTGTTCCAGGTGAACTGCGCCCAGTGCCACGGCTCGGACGGCGGCGGCGCGAAGGGCTTCCCGAACCTTACCGACGCCAACTGGCTGTGGGGCGGCGATCCCGACACGGTGGTGCAGACAATCTCGGCCGGGCGCATTGCGGTGATGCCGCCCTGGGGCCCGGTGCTCGGCGCGCAGGGCGTCGACCAGGTCGTTGCCTACGTCCAGCAGTTGAGCGGCCAGCAGGCCGACGCGTCGCTCGCGGCAGCCGGCCAGTCCCTGTTCGAGACCAACTGCGCTGCGTGTCACGGTGTCGATGGCAAGGGCAATCCGATTCTCGGCGCCCCGAACCTGACCGACGATATCTGGCTCTATGGTGGTGACGCGGCGACGCTGCACCAGACACTGGAGAACGGTCGCAATGGCCAGATGCCCGTGTTTGGCGAGCGCCTCGGCCCGGAGCGCGTGCGGTTGCTGGCGGCCTATGCCATCCAGCTCGCCGGTACCAGCAATTGAGCTGATCGTGTTCGGGTCCCACCGATCGGAGTACTCGGGCAAGCTGCGATGGCCACGCCTCGGGCAGGACGTGGCTATCGTGCTCTGGCCCTCGTTCATCACGGCCAGCGTCGCCACGATGATCTGCTTCGCGTTCCTGGACCCGCTGCTGATCGGCAACGATGACTATCCGCCACCCGGTTTCGCAACGCGCATGACCGGATACGCCGTCGGATTCTTCTTTTTCTGGCTGGTGTCCACGCTCTCGAGCCTGCTCAGCCTGTATCTCGTCCGGACCGCGCACCCGGAACCACCTGACCAGGACCAGGCTGAAGGCGGGACCCGGAGCAACGAATGAGCGGCCCCGAGGTCCAGACGGATGGTGGGTTGTACGCGGCCCGCCAGAAGATCTATCCGCGTGAGATAGACGGCCGCTTCCAGCACCTGCGAACGACCGCAGCCTGGGTCCTGCTCGGCATCTTCTATGCGATCCCGTGGCTGCGCTGGAACGGCCGGCAGGCGGTGCTCTTCGACCTGCCTGCGCGCCAGTTCCACATCTTCGGTCTCACGCTCTGGCCCCAGGACTTCTACTACCTGACCTGGCTGCTGGTGATTGCCGCGCTCGCGCTCTTCTTCTTCACGGCGCTCGCCGGGCGCCTGTTCTGCGGCTACGCCTGCCCGCAGACCGTCTGGACCGAGACATTCCTGTGGATGGAACGCCTGGTCGAGGGCAGCCGCACGCAGCAGATGAAACTGGCCAGGGCGCCGTGGAGCCGCGAGAAGCTGCTGCGCAAGGGGGCGAAGCAGTTCCTCTGGATCGCGTTCTCCCTGTGGACCGGGTTCACGTTCGTCGGCTACTTCACGCCGATCACCGAGCTTGCGGGAGCCGTATTCCACCTCGCCACGGGGCCGTGGGAGACGTTCTGGGTGCTGTTCTACGGCGGCGCCACCTACGTCAACGCGGGCTTCATGCGCGAGCAGGTCTGCAAGTACATGTGTCCCTACGCGCGCTTCCAGAGCGCGATGTTCGACCGCGACACGCTGATCATCACCTACGACGACAAGCGTGGCGAGCCGCGCGGCGCCCGCAAGAAGAGCGCCGACTACAAGGCACAGGGCCTGGGCGACTGCGTGGACTGCACCGTGTGCGTGCAGGTCTGTCCGACCGGCATCGACATCCGCGAGGGCCTGCAGTATGAGTGCATCGCCTGCGCGGCCTGCATCGATGCCTGCGACGAGGTCATGGACAAGGTGGGCTACCCGCGCGGGCTGATCCGATACGACACGCAGAGCGGGCTCGACGGCCAGCGCAAGCGCGTGTTGCGGCCGCGCACCATCATCTATGCGGCCCTGCTCACGCTGCTCGCGATCGGCTTCGGCTATTCGATAATGCACCGCAACCTGGTCGGGATCGACGTGATGCGCGACCGTAATGCGCTGTACCGAGAGCGCCCGGACGAGACCGTCGAGAACGTCTACAACGTGAAGATACTGAACAAGGACGGGAAGGCCCACGAGTTCACGATCACCGGCAGCGGGCTGCCCGGTCTGCAGGTCGATTACGCAGGTGAAACCGTCTGGGTCGGCGCCGGCCAGGTGCAGGGCGTGCCAGTGCGCATCCGCATCCCCGAGGATGCGCTCGAGGGCGGGGCCGACATCGAGGTCTCGATCCAGGCGACCGACCAGCCCAGCCTGCGCGCTACCGGCAAGGCGCGCTTCATCGCCCCGCACGACTGATACGCTACGCACATGAGCACCACCACGCCCCGACCCTGGTACCGACAGCTGTGGCCCTGGCTGCTGATGCTGCCGCCCGCGCTCTCCGTGGTGGGCGGCGCCGTGACCTATTACCTCGCGGTAACGCGGCCAGAGACGCTGGTGAGCCAGGACTGCGTGCAGGACGGCGTGACCATGAAATGCGGTGAGACCGACTCCGACCGGGCTCCATGACCCCGACGGGTCCGGCCTGCTTCCACTGCAGCGAGCCAATTCCCGCCGGCGTCGTAATCCATGCACGGATCGATGGGCGCGACGAGCCGGTCTGCTGCCACGGCTGCCGGGCCGTCGCCGAGTTCATCGCCGGAGCGGGACTCGGCGACTACTACAGGTATCGGGATGCGGCCGCCGCTCGCGCCGACGATACCCCGCGGCCCGACCGCTGGTCCGCCTATGACCGCCCGGAGCTGGTTGAGCGACTGACCACCGCTGAACCGGGCGGGGCGAGGTCCATCACCGTGCTGCTCGAGGGCCTGCGCTGCTCGGCCTGCAGCTGGCTCGCGGACAAGGCCCTGCGCCAGCAGCGCGGCCTGCGCGACGTGAGCGTCAATCCGGCGACGGCCCGCGCCCGGCTCACCTGGGATCCCGAGGTCGCCAGCCTCGGGGACCTGCTGCGCGTGCTCGAGCACGTGGGACTGCGTCCGCATCCGCTGGCCGGCGACGCGGCTGGCCAGCTTGCCGTCCTCGAGCGCCGCACGGCGCTCAAGCGACTCGCGGTCGCGGGTTTCGGAATGATGCAGGTGATGATGTTCGCGGTGCCGCTCTATATCGCGCACACGTCCGGCATGGATCCCGGCATCCGCAAGCTGTTGCGCCTGGTGAGCATGCTGGTCTCGGTGCCGGTTGCGCTCTATGCCGGCTGGCCCTTCTACGTGGGTGCCTGGCAGGCCTTGCGCGCCCGCGGGATCAGCATGGACGTGCCTGTCAGCATCGCGATCGTGCTGGCATTCGTCGCGAGCGTCTGGAACGCGCTCACCGGCCACGGCGACGTGTATTTCGACTCGGTGACCATGTTCGTGTTCTTCCTTTCGCTCGGCCGCTACGTCGAAATGGTTGCCCGCCACCGCTCCGGCAGCGTGGCGGACGCGCTTGCCCGCCTGGCGCCGGTCACCGCGCGGCGTGTGCGTGATGGCACGATCGAGGACGTGCAGGCTGCCGAACTGGAAGCCGGCGATGAACTGCTGGTCCGCACCGGCGAGGTGTTTGCCGCGGACGGCGTCGTCGCAGAAGGCGCAGGACGCGTCGATGAGTCCATGCTGACCGGCGAATCCACGACGGTCACCAAGGAGATCGGTGCACCGGTGCACGCGGGCACGCAGAACCTGGGCGCGCCGCTCAGGGTGAGGGTCTCCGCAGTCGCGGACCGCACGGTGCTGGCAGGCATCGTCGCGCTGCTCGAGCGCGCGCAGGCGGAGCGGCCGCGCGTGGCACGTGCGGCCGACCGGGCGGCGGCCTGGTTCCTCGGCCGGATCCTGGTTGGTGCGGCGGTGGTGTTCTTGGTCTGGTGGTTCGTCGACCCGTCGAGGGCGTTCCCGGCGACGCTCGCGGTGCTGGTCGCGACCTGCCCATGCGCGCTGTCGCTTGCCACGCCGGCGGCCATCGCCGCGGCCACCGCAGGGCTGGCACGGCGTGGCGTGCTGGTGGCGCACTCGGACGCGCTCGAAACCCTTGCCAGGGCCGACTGTGCGCTCTGGGACAAGACCGGGACGCTGACCCGGGGCCTGGTCCGGGTCGAGGAGATTCGCCCGCTCGCCGGTTCTACCGAGGCCCAGTGCCTCGAGATGGCGGCGGCGCTGGAGCGCATGTCCGAGCACCCGATCGCCCGCGCATTCATCGAGCCGGGCGTGGCGACAGCCGAGGCCACGGCGGTCGAGGTCCATGCGGGGCTCGGTATCGAAGGGACGGTGAGCAATCGGCGGCTGCGCATCGGCCGCCCATCGTTCGTGACCGGGCTTGCGCCCTCGCACGCGGAGATCAAAGGCGTCGACGGCGAGAGCTGGGTCTGCCTGGGCGACTCGAGCGGTCCGCTCGCGGCATTTCGGCTGACCGACCAGCTGCGCCCCGAGGCCGCCGGGTGCGTCGCAGGGCTCCGCCGGCTGGGTCTCGATTCCGAGATAGTGAGCGGAGACGACGAGGACGCGGTGTCGCGTATCGCGAGGCTCTGCGGCATCGAACGTTTTGCGTCCCGGCTCGACCCGGGCGGCAAGCTCGCACGCGTCAAGCAACTGCAGTCCGCCGGATCGGTGGTCGTCGCGATCGGCGACGGCATCAACGATGCGCCGCTGCTGCGCGGGGCGGACGTCGCCATGGCAATGGGGCGCGGCTCGGCGCTGGCGCAGACGAGTGCCGATCTCATCCTCGTGCGTGATTCGCTGGAGGAAATCCCGCAGGCCGTCGACGTCGCCAGGCGCACGCAGCGGATCATCCGGCAGAACCTCGCCTGGGCGATCGGGTACAACGTCGCGGCGCTGCCGCTGGCCGCGTTCGGCTACGTTCCGCCCTGGCTCGCGGCGATCGGCATGTCGATCAGTTCGATCGTGGTGGTGTTGAATGCCATGCGTCTGTCACGCGGCGCGGGACAGGGACGCGACCCAGGATGGACACTGCGGGTACCGGCCGAGGCGGCCTGAGATGAACATCGTCTACATGCTCATTCCGCTCGGGCTGGTACTGGTCGGCGTGGGACTCTGGGCATTCTTCTGGGCAGTCGGCAGCGGCCAGTTCGACGACCTCGACAGCCCGGGATGGTCGGTACTCTCGGATGGTGAAGACGCCAAGCGGGAATCGCTGCAATCGGAAACGGAACGACGGGAGCAGTAATGGACGCGACGACACTGAACCTGGGTGCGGCGCTGCTCGCGGGACTGGCCGCGAGCGGCCACTGTGCCGCGATGTGTGGCGGAATCTCGGGTGCGCTCGCTATGCGCGATCGCGACGCCAGCGCGGGCGCACGAATCGCCAACGTGCTCGCATACAACCTGTCGCGCGTGGCGAGCTACACCGTGGCGGGCGCGATCGCGGGCCTGCTCGGTGGTGCGCTGTTGCGCGCGATCGACGTGCGCGCGCTGTCAGTCGCTGTCCGCGTGCTGTCTGGGCTGATCATGATGGCGGCGGCCGGGCGCCTGCTGTTCGGCTGGCGACTGCTCGACCCGCTGGAGGCGGCAGGTTCGGGTCTCTGGCGGCGCATTGCGCCGATGGCGGGAGCGCAGCGCCGGCAGGGAGGCCTGCGCGCCGCGATCGGGCTTGGCCTCGCCTGGGGCTGGCTGCCCTGCGGGATGACCTACTCGATGCTGCTGCTGGCAGCGACCTCCGCAAGCGCGCCACTGGGCGCGGGCGTGATGCTCGCATTCGGCGCGGGCACCTTGCCGTCGATGACGACGGCGGGCCTCGCGTTTGACCGCGTGGCCCGACTGCTCTCGACGCAACTGTCGCTGAAGCGGGTCGCCGGGTTGCTGCTGCTGCTTTTCGGCCTGTGGACGGCCGGGTACGCCATCCACCAGCTGACCTCGGGCCCGGCGGCCCACGCGCACCATCACGCCGGCGCTACTGGATCGTAATCGCCAGCGGGCGTTTCTTCGGCACGTCCACCTTCGGCATGTGGACCACCAGTACGCCGTCCTTGGCCTCGGCGCGGATCAGCTTCGGATCGATCTCGTCCGGCAGCACGAAGCTGCGCTCGAACGCACCGCAGTACCTCTCGGTCCGGTGCACTTTTTCGCCCTTCACTTCCTTCTCGACCTTGCGCTCACCCTTCACGGTGAGCACGCCGTCGTCGAACAGGACCTTCACGTCCTCCTTCGGAACGTCCGGCAGGTCGATCTTGATCAGGTATTCCTTCTCGTGTTCGACGATGTCCGCGAGCGGCATGAATTCCATCATTCCTTCGAGCGGGCGGGTTGCGGGCGTACGGCCGAGGATCGGCGTAAAGCCCCTGAAAATCTCGTCCATGTCACGGAAGGGTTCCCAGCGTGTAAGTCTCATGGCTCCCTCCTCGGGCCACCTGGTAAGAACTCGCGGCCGGGGCCCATCGGGCCGCAACTTCATTGTCCGCTGCTAATGCGGCGGGCGAAATTCGGAGCCTCGCCTAGTCGTTCTCCTGTAATACCTAGTCCGGCGCGCCCTCTTCACTTACGATTGGGCGCCCCGGACCCAGTCCAACCGATGAACCACCAGCACTCGCCACGAAAAGCGCCGATACCGAAGAGCCGTCGCGCCGGGACGCGCAGCGACCAGGCACTGCGTGCGCTGCTGGATGCAGCAGTCGACGCAATCATCGTGATCGACCACCGCGGCACCGTGGAGGAGTTCAGCCTGGCGGCTGAGCGGCTGTTCGGGTATTCGGCCGATGAGGTGATCGGCCACAACGTCAAGCTGCTGATGCCGGAGCCGTACCACCGCGAGCATGACGGCTACCTCGAGCGCTACGACGAGACCCGCGTCACGCGCATCATCGGGGTCGGGCGCGAGATCGTTTCGCTGCGCAAGGACGGCACTACCTTCCCCTGCGAACTCGCTGTTGGCAGGGTGGCCGACGTCGAACCGCCGCGATACGTTGGCTTCATCCGCGACCTGACCAGCCGCAAGGAGGCCGAGGCGCAATTGACGCGCAGCGAGGCCGAACTCCAGCTCGCGCAGACCCTGGCAAACATCGGCAATTACGTCCTGCACCCGAGCGCCAATGGGACGGACTACTACTCCGCGCAGTTGTACCGGATCCTGGACCTGCCGGTCGACGGCCCGACGATGAAGCGCGACGAATTCTTCGAACGATGGGTGCACCCCGCTGATCGTGCCCGTGTGCTGGCGGCGTTTAGTCGCCTCAATTCCGCCGAGGCGCCGCTCGACATCGCATACCGGGTGGTGCTTCGCGACGGTCGCACACGGCACCTTCACCACGTCGCGCAGGTGGTGCGCGGCGAGGATGGTCGGATCATGAAACAGATCGGGACCATTCACGACATCACGGACCGCCACCACGCCGAGGACGAAGCGCGGCAGCTGCAGGAGCGCCTGACTCACTTCAGCCGGCTGTCCACCATGGGCGAGATGGCGGCCGGACTGGCGCACGAGATCAACCAGCCGCTGTCAGCCATCGCGACCTACTCACAGGCCTGCCAGCGCCTGCTGCGCCAGGACGAGCCCGACATTGCGGACGTCATTGCCGCCCTCGAGCAGGTCAACGCCCAGGCGCTGCGCGCCGGCGAAGTCATCCGCAGGCTGCGCAACTTCGTCAAGAACCGCGAGGTCAAGCGTGAATGGGTGAATTGCGAGCGCCTGCTGGAGGACCTTCGCACGCTGGCCGAGACCGATGCACGGCTGTACAACGTGCACCTGCGGCTGGACGTGGACAGTGACCTGCCCGGCGTTCACGCCGACGCCATCCAGCTGCAGCAGGTGGTGCTTAACCTGGTTCGCAACGCGATCGACGCCATGATCGAGTGCCCTGAAGACCGCCGGGAAATCGTGCTGATGGCCCGCCGCCCGGAAGAAGGCCTGGTCCAGATCACCGTCGCCGACCAGGGAAGCGGGCTGGCGCCCGGCGCGGATGAGCATCTCTTCAATCCGTTTTTCACTACAAAAGCGACCGGCACGGGGCTCGGACTGGCCATCAGCCACTCCATCATCCGCGCCCACGGTGGGCGCCTGTGGCACACTTCGAACGAGCCGTGCGGCATGTGCTTTCATTTCACGCTGCCGGCGGCTTCGGCAACGAAAGAGGAATAACCTGTGATCAAGGAAATAAAGCCCACGGTATTCGTGGTAGACGACGACGCGGCAGTGCGCGACTCGCTGCGGATGTTGCTCAAGTCCGTCGGGCTTCCGGTCGAGGTATTCGAGTCCGGGCAGGAATTCCTCGACGCGGACCGCGATGACCGGCCTGGCTGCCTGGTGCTCGACATCCGCATGCCGGGAATGAGTGGCCTCGAGCTGCAGGTCAAGCTGAACGAGCGGCATTCGATCCTGCCCATCATCTTCATCACCGGGCATGGCGACGTGCCGATGGCAGTCGAGGCCATGCAGGCCGGCGCCGTGGACTTCATCCAGAAGCCTTTCCGCGACCAGGACCTGCTTGATCGCATCAACCAGGCGCTCGACAAGGACGCGGGAAGCCGGCGAATGCTGGCCGAACGCAACATGATCCGTAAGCGCCTCGAGTCCCTGACGCCGCGCGAACGCGAGGTGCTCGACCTGGTGGTGGCGGGCAAGGCGAACAAGGTCATCGCGGGAGACCTCAACCTGAGCCAGCGCACGGTCGAAATCCATCGCGCGCGCGTGATGGAAAAAATGGAAGCGCACTCGCTCGCGCACCTGGTGCGGATGGTGCTGGCGGTGGAACGCGGCGACGAATGACTTGCGGCGCCGCAGCACACTTCGGTGATTGCCGCAGTTTAGGTATAAGCCCCGATTCTCGCGGTTTTTGCAGGCGGGAACACTGGGGCCCATGCGACCACAGTTCGCCGCGCGGTTCGCCGCAACCGATCCTCCCTGCGGCCAGAATTGAACCGGCTCGACCTGTGGTCGCGTCTTACCCATGGCAGAAAACAAGAATCCGCCAGACGCCCCGCCGCACGTCGGGGTCATCGATCCCGACCCGGTGGCCCGGGGCGGGCTGCGCGCGCTGCTGCACCGTAACGGCGTCGATGTATCGACGTTCGACAGCGCGGAGAGCTACCTGCTCGCAGCCAACGGCCGGCACCTGGCCTGCCTGATCGTGGACCTGCTGCTGCCAGGCATGTCCGGACTCGACCTGCTCCGCAGGCTTCGCAAGGCGGGCAACGACGTGCCCGTGGTGCTGCTTGCCGACGAATCGGACGTACCTACCGCGGTCGCCGCGATGCGCGAGGGCGCGACCGACTTCATCGAGAAGCCCTATATGGACGTCGCCGTGCTCAGGCAGGTGCAGAAGCTGGTCCGGCGACCGCCCTCCGGCGCACACGCATAACGTGAGCGGCCTCGACAGCTGGCGCGAGGAAAAGCAATCCGCGTGGCTCTACCGGGAGCTTGCAGACTGCGAACCTGACGCACGTATCGCCGAACTGTTCCGTGCCCTCGCTGCGGCCGCTGAAGGGCAGGCAAACACCTGGCGGGCCGAGTCCGGCACCGGACCGCCACCATTCACGCCGTCGACGCGGGCCAGGATCACGGCAATGCTGGCGCGCTGGCTTGGTCCGCGACGCGTCAAACCGGTGCTGATCGCGATGAAGGTCCGGGGCGTCTCCGCCTACGACTCGCGCGCTGCGACACCGGGCCACTTGATGCCGACATCGTTGTCCGAGGTGGGCATGCGCCACAAGGGCTACGGCGGCGGGAACCTGCGCGCGGCGGTGTTCGGCGTCAACGATGGCCTGGTATCGAACGCGAGCCTGATAATGGGCGTGGCAGGTGCTGGCGCGGGTCTCGGAGCGGTGGTCACCAGCGGCGTCGCGGGACTGCTCGCGGGCGCGCTGTCGATGGCGGCCGGCGAATACGTCTCGATGCGCTCGCAGCGCGAGATGTTCGAATACCAGATCGGACTCGAGCGCGACGAGTTGAACGAGTACCCCGAGGAAGAAGCCGAAGAACTCGCGCTCATATATGCGGCGCGCGGCATGGACCTCGCGGAAGCGCGCCGCATCACCCTCGAACTGGTGAAGAACCACGACGCGGCTCTCGACGCGCTGGCACGCGAGGAACTCGGGCTGAACCCGGACGACCTCGGTTCGCCCTGGGGCGCGGCTGTTTTCTCGTTCATCGCCTTCGCCGGTGGCGCTGCGCTGCCGCTGGTACCGTTCATGCTCGGTATGCCGCTCTCCCGTTCCGTCACGTTCGCGGCAGTGATCGCCGGTGTCGCACTGTTTGCAGTCGGAGCGATGCTCTCGCTGTTCACGGGGCGCAACGCGTGGCTGGGTGGATTGCGCATGGTCGCAATCGGCGGCGGCGCGGGCGCCCTCACCTGGTACATCGGCAGCCTGCTCGGCGCCGCGATCGGCTGAGGACCCGGATCAGTCAGGACGCGGATCGAAAGGCAGTTCGCGTTTCATCTTCTCGAAGAACTCGCGCGCCTGCGGACTGTCGGGCGGCAACACGATCTCGAGCGTCACGTACTGGTCGCCTGGCGTCGGACCCGGCAGGCCTCGACCGCGCAGGCGCAGCTTCTGCCCTGCTTTCGCACCGACCGGCAGCTTCATGTCCACCGGGCCGCCAAGCGTAGGGACCGATACGGTTTCGCCCAGCGCGGCTTCCCAGGGTGCGACCGGCAGCGTCGAGTTGACGTCGCGACCCTCGACGCGGAAGCGTCGATGAGCGCGGAAGCCGATCTCGAGGAACAGGTTTCCAGACGGGCCGCCCCCGATGCCCGGGCTTCCCTGTCCCGCGAGGCGGATCTGCTGGCCTTCGGTGACGCCGGCCGGGATCGACACCCGCAGGGTTCGCGGTCTTGTGACCACGCGGCCGTCCGGCGTCATTTCGGGCGAACGCAGCTCGATGTCGCGCGTGCCGCCCCGGTAGGCGTCCTCGAGGTCGACCTCGACCCGTGCAACGTGGTCCTGTCCCGGCGCCGCGAAGCCGCGGCTGCCACGCCCCGGGCGGGCACCGCCCGTCTGGCCGAAGGGGCTGCGGTCGCCGAACAGTTCCGAGAAAAAATCGCTGAACTCGCCCATGCCGGCGCCGTCCCGCCCGCCGCGGCCGCCCGCACCGCGCGAGAACTCGAAGCCCTTGCCCCAGTCGGGCGGCGGACGGAAATCCTGGCCCTGGCGCCAGTCGGCGCCCAGCTGGTCGTAGGCGGCGCGCTTCTCGGGGTCCTTGAGGACTTCGTGCGCTTCCTGCAGTTCCTTGAATTTCTCCTCGGCGTCCTTTTCCTTGCTTACGTCCGGGTGGTATTTACGCGCAAGCTTCCGGTACGCGCGCTTGATCGCGTCCTGGTTGGCATCGCGCGCGACGCCCATGATTTCGTAGTAATCCTTGTAGCGCATGGTATTTGTTCGGCCCCGTGCGAACTCACGGCGCGGACGGCCGGACCCACAAGATGGTGGCTGGCGTCCGTTCGCACAAGGGATTGTGCTCCGGATTTTTCGTCCCCATCGTGTACTTCCAGCGAAATACCACCCGGGACGCCCATGTCATCATCCCTGAAGATCATCTGCCGTCACTGTGACGGAATCGTCGGCGTACCGGCCGCCCGTCTCGGCGACGGCCCGCGCTGCCCATCCTGTCACGCCCCGCTGTTCGAAGGTCACCCGGTCGAGTTGACCGGCCGGAACTTCGACCGGCATGTCGCACGCACCGACCTGCCGATGGTGGTTGACTTCTGGGCGCCCTGGTGCGGACCCTGCCGAATGATGGCGCCGGCCTTCGAGGAAGCCGCCAGGGAAATGGAACCCGCGGTCCGGTTCGCAAAATTGAACACCGAGGAGGCCCAGGATATCGCCGGGAAGTTCGCGATCCGCAGCATCCCGACGATGATCGTGTTCAAGGGCGGCCGCGAGGTGTCGCGGCAGTCCGGGGCAATGGGGGCGGACCGGATTACCCGGTGGGTGAAGTCCGCCCTCGGCTAGGAAAACAGGTGCCTGGCACCTGTTTTCCCCTGTCCGGCTACTTCTTCGGGCAGGTGTTGATCCCTAGGATCGAGTACAGCGGACAGAAACTCAGCAGTCCCGTCCCGAGGGCCACCAGCCCGAGGATCGCCAGGTAGCGCGCGGGGCCCTGCAACACGAAGAACAGCGCGATCAGCACGATTCCGACCACGATGCGTAGCGTGCGATCGATTCCACCTACATTTGCAGCCATTTTCTATTTCTCCATCTTGAAAGACTGGCGGGCCGGCACCCGGATCCGGGCAACCGTCGCACCGCGGCTCCTGACATTATCACCCCGGCAGTGCGCCGGTCTCTTCGAGCACCACCAGCAGGTCTTTCGCGTCCACCTGCTGGCCCGGACGCGCGACGACCTCGATCACCTTGCCATCCCGGTCCGCGCGCACGCTGGTCTCCATCTTCATCGCCTCGATGGTCAGCAACACGTCCCCTCGCCTCACCTGGTGACCGACGACCGCGTGCACCGTTGCGATCGTGCCGGGCATCGGCGCGCCGATCTGGTCCGGGTGGTCCGCCTCGGCCTTGCGGCGTGGCGGTCGCTTCGCGACCTTGCTTCGGTCGGCGATCTTCACCGAGCGCGGCTGGCCGTTCAACTCGAAGAACACCGTGCGCGTTCCGTCGTCGTGCACGTCGCTGGTGGTGACGAAGCGGATGATCAGGTGCTTGCCGCGCTGCAGCTCCAGCGTGATCTCCTCTCCCGGCTCGAGCCCGTAGAAAAACGCCCGGGTGGGGACCACGCTGGTGTCGCCGAAATGCGTCCGGTCGGCCATGTATTCGGTGAACACTTTCGGATACATGAGCCACGAGGCGAATTCCCCGTCGGTAATCTGCCGCGGCATCTTCGCCTGAAGCTCCTTGCGCGCATGCGCGAGGTCGACCGGCGGCAACACCGATCCGGGCCGCACCGTGAGCGGCGCCTCTCCCTTCAGCACTTTCCGCTGCAGCGCCGGCGGGAACCCGCCGTACGGCTGGCCAATGTCGCCGCGGAACAGCGAGACCAGGGACTCGGGGAACGCGACCTCGGTCTCCGGGTCGAGCACGTCCTCGGCCGTGAGCGCGCTCGTGACCATCATGATCGCCATGTCGCCCACGACCTTCGACGACGGCGTCACCTTGACGATGTCGCCGAGCATCTCGTTCACCTGGGCATAGGCGCGCGCGACCTCGTGCCAGCGAGTGTCGTCGATGCCGAGCGAACGCGCCTGCTCACGCAGGTTTGTATACTGGCCGCCCGGCATGCCGTGCACGTAGACCTCGGATGCGCCCGAGCGCATGTCGCTCTCGAAGGCTGCGTAGCCGTGACGCACCTGCTCCCAGTAGTTCGAGAGCAGGCGCAGCTTGTCCGGGTCGAGGCCCGTGTCGCGCGGCCCGAATCGCAGCGACTCGACGATGGAGCCGAGGTTCGGCTGCGAGGTCAGCCCGCTCATGGCGTCGAGCGCACCGTCCACCGCGTCCACGCCTGCCTCCACAGCCATCAGCACGCTCGCCGCGGCGATGCCGCTTGTGTCGTGGGTATGGAAGTGGACCGGTATGCCGATCTCATCCTTCAGCGCCTTCACCAGCGTGTAGGCTGCACGCGGCTGGCACAGGCCCGCCATGTCCTTGATGCCGAGGATGTGTGCGCCGGCGCGCTCGAGCTGCTTAGCCATCCCGACGTAATACCTGATGTCGTACTTGGACTGCCGCGGGTCGCTCAGGTTTCCCGTGTAGCAGATCGCCGCCTCGCAGAGCCGGTCGGTCTCGAGCACCGCGTCCATCGCGACGCGCATGTTCTCGACCCAGTTCAGCGAATCGAACACGCGGAAGACATCGACGCCGCACTTTGCGGCCTGCTCGACGAAATAGCGCACCACGTTGTCCGGGTAGTTCGTGTAGCCGACCGCGTTCGCCGAACGCAGCAGCATCTGCAACAGCAGGTTCGGCATGGCTTCACGGAATGCGGCCAGCCGGGCCCAGGGACATTCCCTGAGGAAGCGCATCGACACGTCGAAGGTGGCCCCGCCCCAGCACTCCACCGAGAAAAGCTCCGGCGCGAGGCGCGCATAGGCCGGCGCAACTGCCGCCATGTCACGGGTGCGGAAGCGGGTTGCGAGCAGTGACTGGTGCGCATCGCGGAAGGTCGTGTCGGTGAGCAAGACCGCCTGTTGATCCAGCATCCACTGCGCAAACTTCTTCGGCCCCAGTTCCTCGAGGCGTTGCCGTGAGCCGGACGGTGGAGGCTCGGCGAGGCTCACCTTCGGCGGTCGCGGGTCTGTCGCGCGGGTCGGGCGCGCGCGCCCGGTGACCTCGGGATTGCCGTTGACGATCACATCCGCGATGAATCGGAGCAGGCGCGTTGCGCGGTCGCGCTTGCGCGGGTACCGGAACAGTTCCGGCGTTTCGTCGATGAACCGGGTCGTGTAATCGGCATTCCGGAACTGCGGGTGGGTTATCACCTGGTCCAGGAAGCGCAGGTTCGTGACCACACCGCGCACGCGAAATTCCCACAGTGCGCGGTGCATGCGCGCGACCGTCTCGTCCGGCGTCGGTGCCCAGACCGTTACCTTTACGAGCAGCGAGTCGTAGGACCTCGTGATGATCGCGCCGGTGTATGCCGTGCCGGCATCAAGCCTGACGCCGAATCCGGCGGGACTGCGATAGGCGGTGATCCGGCCGTAGTCGGGAATGAAGGCGTTCTCCGGGTCCTCACTCGTGACCCGGCACTGCATTGCATGGCAATTGATTCGAATGTCGGCCTGCGCCGGCACGCCGCTCGCGGGTTCCCCGATGGTTGCCCCCTCCGCGACGCGGATCTGCGCCTTTACGATGTCGATGCCGGTCACGGCCTCTGTGACCGTGTGCTCGACCTGGATGCGCGGGTTGACCTCGATGAAATGGAACTGCCCGGTGTCGGCGTCCTGCAGAAACTCGACCGTGCCGGCGTTCTGGTAGCCGACGGCCCGGCCGATGCGCAGGCCGAGTTCGCAAAGCTCCGCACGCTGCGCGTCGTCGAGATACACCGCCGGGGCACGCTCGACTACTTTCTGGTTGCGACGCTGCACCGTGCAGTCGCGTTCGAAGAGGTGCACGAGGTTGCCGTGAGTATCGCCGAGGATCTGCACTTCGACGTGGCGTGCGCGGCGCACCAGCTTCTCGAGGTACACCTCGTCATTGCCGAACGCGGCCTTCGCCTCGCGTCGCGCGGTCGCCACCATCTCGGCGAGCCTCGCTTCGTCCTCGATCACCCGCATGCCGCGTCCGCCGCCGCCCCAGCTCGCCTTCAGCATCACCGGGTAACCGATGCCGGCTGCCAGGCGCGCGCATTCGGCATCGTCGCGCGGCAGTGGCGGCGTCGCGGGCATTACCGGGACGCCGGCGGACACCGCCAGCTCGCGTGCAGTTACCTTGTTGCCGAGGCTGCGCATGATCTGCGGCGTGGGGCCGATGAAGATGATCCCGGCCGCAGCGCAGGCCTCGGCGAACTGCGGGTTCTCCGACAGGAATCCATACCCGGGGTGGATGGCATCGACACCAGCCTCCAGCGCCACCCGGATGATGTCCTCGATGTCCAGGTAGGCCTCGATCGGGCCCTTGCCCTCGCCGACCAGGTAGCTCTCATCCGCCTTCATGCGGTGCAGCGAAAAGCGGTCCTCCTGCGAGTAGACCGACACCGTCTTGATGCCGAGCTCATGCGAGGCGCGCATCACGCGGATACAGATCTCTCCGCGGTTCGCGACGAGCAGGGTCCTGATCTTTCTGGGCTTGCGCATGGGGACTCAGTAGTACACAAGGGGAACTGGCGCTGATGGCCGATGATAAGCTGAACGACGACCCGCATTACCCCTCTGTCGGGGTTGGCGCAGAGGACACACGATGTTCGCAATTGCCGTGCACGGCGGTGCCGGGGTCATTCCGGCGGCAGAACTGACGCCGGAGCGCCGCCAGGCGTTCCACGCTTCCCTCGAGTCAGCGCTTCGGGCGGGTTTTGCGGTCATGGAGGCCGGTGGTGCCAGCCTCGACGCCGTCGTGGCAGCGGTAAAGGTGCTCGAGGACGACCCGCTCTTCAATGCCGGCTGCGGCTCCGTGCTCGCCGCGGGTGGCCAGCACGAACTCGACGCCTCGATCATGGACGGCCGCGACCTGCGTGCCGGGTCGGTCACGGGCGTGCGGCAGGTGCGCAATCCCGTCGAGCTTGCGCGGCTGGTGATGGACCGATCGCCGCACGTGATGCTGTCCGGGCCAGGCGCCGACGAGTTCGCGCTCGAGGTG
Source organism: uncultured Gammaproteobacteria bacterium (assembly GCA_963732415.1). Classification (GTDB taxonomy): domain Bacteria; phylum Pseudomonadota; class Gammaproteobacteria; order Steroidobacterales; family Steroidobacteraceae; genus RPQJ01. The sequence goes on along the minus strand of CAVSZK010000012.1, from coordinate 279,021 downwards.
GGACTCACGCCGGTTCCGAATGAGTATTTCTCGACCGCTCGACGCCGGGCGGAGCTCGAGCGTCACCTGCGCGGGGAGACGGGCTCCGGCGACGAGGCCGTGCTTGGGACAGTCGGCGCGGTCGCGCTCGACTCACATGGCAATCTTGCGGCGGCGACCTCCACCGGCGGCATGACCGGCAAGAAATGGGGGCGGATCGGCGACTCACCCGTCATCGGCGCCGGAACGTACGCGGCGAATGACTGCTGCGCGGTGTCGGCGACCGGCCACGGCGAGTACTTCATCCGCGCGGCCGTGGCTCATGAAATCGCCTCGCTGATGCGCTATCGCGGAATGAGCGTCGGCGGAGCCGCGGACGAGGTCGTCCTGAACCAGCTGGTGAAGCTCGGCGGATCCGGAGGCGTGATCGCGGTCGGCAGCGATGGATCGATCGCGATGCCGTTCAACTCGCCCGGGATGCTGCGTGGCGCGATGGATTCAGGTGGCCGCTGCGAGACCGGGATCCTGCGGGACCGACCAAGGGCGCATTCGCGGTGAGCAGGCCGGGGCGCTACCATCAGGCGTTGCGCCACGACAGCACCACGCCCTTATCAACCAGCCAGGACGAACGATCATGAGTTCAACGAGTTCCGGGTCACGATCGGCTGGATCTGCCCGGGCCGGATTCGCACAGCTCGCGATCCTGACCTTGCTGCTTGTCTGCACCGGCACCGCGGGCGCCAGCGGCGCAGCCCCCGACGACGCCGCAGAGCTGTTCAAGGTTCACTGCGCAATCTGTCACGAAGTTCCGGAAACCAAGGCACCGCCCACCGACACGCTGCGCCGCCTGCCGGCGTCCCAGATCCTGCAGGCCATGGAGTTCGGCAAGATGCAGCCGCAGGCGGCTGCGCTGAAGCCGGAGCAGCGAGTGCGCATCGCACACTGGCTGGCGGCCGAAGAGGACGCGAGGCGCGACGAGTGGATCGCGAAGAACTCCTGCGCCGGTGAAGTATCCGTTCAACCAACCGGACGTGAGAACTGGGGGCTGGGGCGACGGAACTGGCGCGAGGCCGTCGACGCAGGCATCAACGCCCACAACGTTGGCCGCCTCGAGTTGCAGTGGTCCATTGCACTGCCGGCCGTGACCACCATGCGCTCGCAACCGGTAGTGGCGGGCGACACCGTATTCGTCGGCAGCAAGGGCGCCCACGTGTTCGCACTGGATCGGAGCAGCGGCTGCGTACGCTGGTATCTCAAGACGGACGGACCGGTGCATTCCGCGCTGACGCTGGACACGACACCCGATGGCGTGGCGACGCTGTTCTTTGCCGACGAAACAGCCACTGTGTACGCGGTGACCGCAAAATCCGGCCAGCTTCGCTGGCGGGAGCGAGTGAAGTGGTTTCCCACCTCGATCATCAGCGGCCCGATCAGCTATTTCGATGGTCGCCTGTATGTGCCGATGTCCTCCTTCGAAGTCGCCGCAGCCGGCCTTCCGACGCACGAGTGCTGCCGTACGCATGGCGGCATCGCGGCGCTCGACGCAGCGACCGGCCAGGCGCTGTGGCGCTTCGACACGACTCCGCAGGCGGCGAAGACGTATCTCAACCGCGATGGCGTGCAGATGTGGGGTCCGAGCGGCGCCGTGGTATGGAACAGCCCCACCGTGGACGAGAAGCGCGGCGTCCTGTACTTCGGCACTGGGCAGAACTCTTCGTCGCCTGCAACCGACACCAGCGATTCGGTCATCGCGCTGGACCTGAAGACCGGTGAAAAGCGCTGGGCGTTCCAGGCCCTGGCGGACGATGCCTGGAACGCTGCCTGCCTCAGCGGCGGCGCGAGTTGCCCCAGGGAAAATGGGCCTGACTTCGACTTCGGCGCATCCGTAATCCTCATCGAGCGTAGCCAGGGCGCGCTGCTGCTTGCCGGCCAGAAGTCCGGAGAAGTATTCGCGCTCGATCCCGACCGCAAGGGCGCGGTCGTCTGGCGCAGGCGTGTCGGCTCGGGAAGTTCCAACGGTGGCGTGCACCACGGCATGGCCACCGACGGCCAGCGGGTATATGTCCCGATCGCAGACCCCGAGCGCAAGCTGCCGGGCTACGTTCCCAGGCCGGGCGTCTATGCGCTCACCGTCGACGACGGCGCGATCGCGTGGTCACACCCGGTGCAGCGCGGCTGCACATTCGATCCCGCGGACGCGCCGCTGGTGGGCCTGGCCGAAATGGCCAAGGGCAAGTCGGACCGCACTCCGTGGCCGCAGTGCAGTTACTACTACGGCCAGTCCGCGGCGGCCGTGGTCGCGAACGGGCTCGTGTACGCCGGCGCGCTCGACGGCAAGCTGCGCATCCTCGACGCGCTCGACGGGAAGACACTGCGCGTCATCGAGACCGCGCTTCCGTTCCAGGCGAGCAACGGCGTCGCCGGGCACGGCGGCGCGATCGACGTGGGTGGCGCGATCGTGAGCGGTGACCAGCTTTTCGTAATGTCAGGCTACGGCATGTTTGGCCAGATGCCGGGCAACATGCTGCTGGTCTTCGGGCTCCGATCCGGCAAGTAGCCGAACCCGTCCGACCGGCTGGCGCCGATTCCCCGCGGCAGGGCCCTCAGGGCCGCTGCACGCGGATCAGCGTCGGCTGGCCGTCCTCTACGTGCCAGCCGGGGAAATTCGCGATGGCAGTGTAGGCCGAGCCGTCGGGCGCAAACTCCACGTCGCGTGTGAACGTCACGCGACGCGGCATCGGAATCTGCTGCCACGTCTCGGTCGCGATGTCGAACGTATAGAGCGAGTCGCTCTGGTTGCCGTTGACCCACACGACGCCACGTGGACGATCGACGTTCAGCGCATAGGGTGTATCGCCGCCCTTCGGTCTCAGCGGCAGGTCGAAACGCGTGAATTCTCCGCTCGCCGGATCGAATCGCACGATGGCCGACTCCGGAAACGCCGTGATCCAAAGCTTACCCTGCGCGTCGGTGCGCAACCTGCGCGGACCCTTGAAGGGCGTGGAAATCATCGTGATCTTGCCGGTGTCGGGGTCGATCGAACCGATCTCGTCGGTGTGCAGGCGTGCGAACCACACCATGCCGTCCGGCGTGATGTCGATGCCGTAGGGCAGCGGCGTACCGGTCGCCTGCCGGTCCACCGGCAGCAAGTTCGCAAGCGGCACCCCCCAGCTGATCAGCTTGAAGATGAATCCGATCAGCCGGACGTTCAGCCACTCGCGGAATCCGCGCGTCGGCAGGTCGTACATCGTGAATCGCTGGGTGCCGCGGTCGAACATCGCGACCTGGTTCGACAGTGCGACCGTGAACCACACGCGGTCCTTCTGGTCGATCCGGATCGTGTGCGGATAGAAGCCTTCGTTCATCTCGTGCAGCGTGAACGCCTTCGTCCCGGGGTCGAACTCCACCAGGCGGCGCTGCGCCGACGGCGTGATGAAGATGTGGCCGTCCACCCGCGACTCGGCCAGCGAGTGCGCATTCGAGGTGCTGTCGTGCCTCGGAAAGTCCTTCATGCGACCCGCGAGCAGGCCACCGTTTTTTTCGCCTTCGCGGTGCGGGATCCTGTAGACCGTGACCGAATTGCTGCGCGGGTCGATTTCGTACAACCGGTCCTGGATGTTGTCGGCCACATAGACCAGGCCATTGGCGGCCACCAGCATGTCGTGGACCTGGCTGAAGATGTCACCGAGGGGCCACTCGGTGATCGTGATTCCGGCAAGCGCCGGGTCCCACGGCAGCGGGTCAGGAACCAGTGAAGGGTTTTCGCGCAACTTGCGGTAGCCCGCAGACAACCGTTCGGGCAGTGTCTCCTGGTCCCCGCTCGACAGCCTCGAACCGTAGCGCATCATGCGCCTGATGATTGCGCTCCACTCGTCCGGCGTTCGCTCCATGCGGATGAAGGCGTTTCCCTGCTGGTGGCAGAACGTGCACTGGGTCTGGAAGTGAAGCTTGGTTTCGCGATCACCGAGGTCGAGCACGCCGAGCCAGGAACTCGCCGGCCTGGCCTCCGCCAGCCTCAACGGGTCGGTTTCCGGAACCAGCGTTACCGGCAGTTCACGCGTCTCGAGCGGCGGCTGTATCGCGAGGTCCTGGAATCCCGGCTTGCGGACCAGGTACTCCATCGGGTCGCTGCGGTCGGCGAATTCCACGCGGGCAGCGGCATTGGTGAAGCGCGTGATCTCGGGCTCGACCACATGCGCCACACCAGGCTCCGGGTAACCGTCGTCGGAGGTGTCCAGGCCCGGGCCGGCGGCCCGCCGCTCGCGCACCATGACCGTCGCGAGTTGCTGCCCTGCTGGGTCGGTTACCGTCAGGGTGGTGGCCGACACCGGCGCCGCCAGTGCGAGCGCCAGCAACACCATGGTTCCTCGCAGTGCGCGTGTGGTCGCCATCGTCACTCCCCTGCTTCCAGACGATAAATGTTGCGATCATTCCGCTCGGCATACAATGCCGGCAGGAAATGCGGCAGCAAGCCCACTTCCTCCACCTGATGCCGCTCCCACTCGCGCAGCATCCCGTCACTGAAGATGCGTCGCCGCAGCAGCGCGTTGATCCACGGGCCGACGATCGGCCAGTCGACCCCGATCACTGTGTCCACGACGTAGGTTGCACCCTGCGATGAAATGCCCCACTCGTGCCGGATCTCGCCGAACGTGAGGCCAGCCATCGTCGGTCGCACCACGAAACGCTGCGGCGACAGCTCCACCACGCGAGCCGTGCCCTCGCTGTCGTACGGGCCGAACCACTCGTAGCGTGCGACCTCCGCGCCAGCACCAACGCCCGGCCTGCCGTCCGACGCCGGCTCCTCGATCCAGATGCGGCCGTGCTCGGTGGGATGGAACAGGTGATACATCGGGCGCCGGGCGCCGTCGAACTCCACCTCGCTGATCGGCAGCACGCGGTAAAACCAGGCGAGCATTTCGGGGGTCACGCCGGACAACGGACGATGCTCGATCGTCAGGTGGATCCGACCGTCGGGCAGAATTTCGTGCGCCGTCACGGCTTGCGCGATCGGCGCGAGCGGCCACGGCAGGTGGCGCGGCGCATCGTGCTTCGGGTTGGCCGGCAGGGAAAATGCGATGAGGTAGTCGCCGGTGCCCCGGTTGTACATGGCGTGCCCGCCCGCGTTGACGACGACGTACTGCCTCCCGTCGAGCAGGTAGCTCATCGGCGTGGCAGTGGCATCGACCGGCAGCGTGAATGACCACAACTGGCGCCCGTTGCGGACATCGAACGCGCGGAACTGCCGGTCCATCGTCGCGGCGATGAAGAACACACCGCCATCGGTCACGAGTCCTCCGCCGAGATTCGGCGTGCCCCAGTCGATGTGCCACGGCAACGGGAACGGCCCCATGTCGTGCACCGAGCCCAGCGGCACCTCCCAGGCGACGTCGCCGCGCGAAAGATCGACCGCCACGAGCCTGCCCCACGGTGGCGCTGTGCAGGGAATGCCGAGCGGCGACAGCAGCGGCCCGACAGCGAGCGTGTACGGCGTGCCCTGCATCGTTACGAACATCGTCTTCTGGCCGGCCACCGGATGATCCTGCCCGGTCACCGCGACGGCGCCACGCAGCAGCTGCGCGACGAATGGCGCGGCGTTGATGTTCACGATCAGTCGCTGCGTCTGCGGCGAGTACGCGCCGCCGCCCCAGTTGGCTCCGCCCAGGCTGCCGGGGAACAGCAGCGTCGGCTGCTCCGCGAGTGGTGTGAAAATTCCTTCGTTGCGCAGGCTCGCCAGCGCATCGCGGCACCTGCCCCGGTCCCAGGGCGTCAGGCCCCAGGCATCGCCTGGGCCAAGCCGGGTCGGGAGCAGTTGCAGCGGCGGCGCTGGAAACGGCTGCGTGGGCCACGCTCGCTCGCCCGGGATCGTGCTGGCCGGCACCGCCCGCTCCTGCACCGGCAACAAGGCCTCACCAGTGCGCCGGTCAAGCAGGAACACGAAGCCCTGCTTGGTGACCTGCGCGAGCGCCGGTATCCGGTCGCCGTGACCGTCCGGCCACTCGATGAGCACCGGCTGCGCGGGGGTGTCGTAGTCCCAAAGGTCGTGATGCACCAGCTGGAAGGCCCACGCGACTTCGCCGCTCGACAGGCGCAGTGCCACCACCGAATTGGCGTGCCCGTTGCTCCCCAGTCTCAGCGCACCGTAGTAGTCCGGTGACGGCGCGCCGGTTGGCAGGAACACGAGATCCCTCTCAGCATCCACGGCAAGCGGCGCCCACGCATTGGCAGCGCCAGTACCGGCAATGCCCTGCAGCGGGTCGAAAGTCCAGCGCAGCGCTCCGCTCGCCGCATCGTAGGCAGCGACCAATCCCCGCGGCGCCTCGGCGTACGCGAAATCAATCACCGAGGAACCGACGACCACCACACCGTTCGCAACCACCGGCGGTGAACTCGAGCCGACTTGCTCGAGCCCGTAACGTGCGTGCTCGGCGAGCGTGACCACGCCGCCATTGCCGAACGTCGCGCAGGGCTTGCCGTTCCGGGCGTCCAGCGCGATCAGGCGGCGATCGCCGGTGGCCGTGTAGATACGGTGCCGGCACGCGGCATCGGCCGCGACCTGCGGCACTTCGGCGTAGGCCACACCGCGGCAGCGATAGGGGCGGTCGCTGCTGCGCCTGACAGCTGGATCGTAGCTCCAGCGCTCGAGGCCGGTGCGCGGGTCGAGCGCGATCACCCGGTTGAATGGAGTGCAATAGACCAGATGCTGGCCGGCCGCCGTCGGCAGCAGGATCGGCGTTGACTGCGCCGAGACACTGGCCGGCCGGCCCTGCGTGGCCGCCATGTCGCCATTGCGATGCGTCCACACGGGCTCGAGGTCGGTGACGTTCCGAGGAGTGATCTGCACGGCGGGACTGTTGTGCCAGCCCAGCGGGTCGCCGGCGGCGTGTGCCATCGAGGCCGCCACGGCCGCAAGCAGCGGCAACAGGCACCACCGTGCCTTGGCGACGCTCACTCCGGTCAAGCCGCAAAGTACCGGGCAAGGTACTCGTCGAAGCCAATGCCGTCGGCCGCCTCGACCCGGGCCTGTGCCTGCAGCGACTCCTCAGCTTCAGCGGCAAACTCGTCCTGGCGCGCCTCGTTCGGCAGGTGCAGTTCAAGGAAATAGGACTTGTGGGTCTTCGACATGCGCAGCGCGAAGTCGAAGAACGATTCCTCGTTGATGCGCAGCTCCTCGAGCGTGCGCGCGGACGGCGTGAGCGCGACGTCGCGCACCTTCGCCTCCTGCAACTCGAGCGCAACGGTGTACGGGCGTTGCGGATCTCCCTCGTCCAGCAACTCACAGGCGCCGCGCATCGAGTCCAGGATCTCCAGCGCCCAGTCGCGCAACGACACGCCCCGGCCGTCACGGCGAAGCTCGAGGCCGGGCCTGCGCCCTTCACGCGCAACGAGCACGTGGTCGGCGTCGAGTTCGTCCTGCTCCGATCGCTCGATCGGCGGACTCTCGGCCAGCACGCAGTAGGCGGCGAATGCCTCGAGAAAACGGAGCTTGGTCTGGTTCACCCCGACCGGGTCCCACGCACTCACGTCGAGTGAGCGCATCTCGACGTACTGCACTCCGCCGCGCAGCAGCGCCGCGGTAGGCCGCTCGCCGGACAGTGCGACGCGCTTCGGGCGGATGAAGCTGTAGTACTCGTTCTCGATCTGCAGCAGGTTGGCATTAAGTTGCCGGTACTCGCCGTTCACCTTCACGCCGATCTTCTCGTAGTCGGGGTTCGGCGTGCCGATCGCGAGCGAGAGATCGCGCACGTACTGGTCGAGACTGTTCGCCGAGACCTGGAGCCCCGCCTGGCTGGTGTTGCGGTAACCGAGATCGCTCATGCGCAGCGACGTCGCGTATGGCGCGTACAGGCTTCCTGGCACGAGGTCCTTGAGCCAGTCCACCTTGCGGCCCTGCAGGAAGGAAGGGCAGAGCGCCGGCGACGTGCCGAACAGGTAAAGGACGATCCACCCCATGCGGCGGTAATTCCGGATCAGCGCAAAGTAGCTGTCGGAACGGAAGTTCTGCCCGCTGTCGTGACTCTGGAGCAGGTCGGCCATCACCGGCCAGAAGTGCTCTGGGAACGAGTAGTTGAAGTGCACGCCGGAGATCGCCTGCATCACGCGCCCGTAGCGATGGCCAAGCCCGCGCCGGTACACCGTCTTCATGGTGCCTACGTTGGACGGGCCGTACTCGGCGATCGGGATGCTTTCGTCTCCCTTGATTGCGCAGGGCATGCTGGTGGCCCAGAGGAGTTCCTCGCCCAGGCGCCGGTAGACGAACTGGTGCAGGTCGCAGAGGTACTGGGTGAGCTCCCAGGTCTCGGCAAATGGCGGAGTGACGACCTCGATCAGCGCCTCGGAGTAGTCCGTGGTGATGTGCTCGTTGGTGAGCGCCGAGCCCAGGGCCTTCGGATGGGGGCTGCGGGAAATCCGGCCCGAGGGGGTGACTCGAAGCGATTCCTTCTCCGCGCCCTTTAGGCCGCCCTGGAGGGCTTTGGTTGCCTGGCGGTTGACCAGGGCAGCCAGGCGGCGATCGTAGGTGCGGGAGGGGGGCATGGAGCACGCCGTCGCATATATTTGCGGGCTGCAGAGGGTAGCAGAGTCCGCGGCGAACCGGCCGCTTCGCCGACGGCCCCTGGCTCCGGGCGCTGCAGGGCGGGCGCGCCACGGCGAGTGTCATGCCAGCGGCCAGTGACTTACGATAGTGACCTGTTCGCAGGCTCGGGAGACGCGTACCGGATGACCACCAGGTCGAGCGAAATTTGCGCGGGGCTCCGGGGTACGAGGCGCTGGTTGAAGGCCCTGGCGGTCGTCGGCGCAGGCCTCGCGCTCGCCCTGCCGACCGCCGTGCAGGCAGATACGATGCGCTGCGGCACCCGCCTGGTCAGTGAGGGAGACGGCAAGGACAAGGTGCGCACGCTGTGCGGTGAACCTACCAGCGTCAGCTTCGCGGGCTACGTGGGTGGACCCGGCTACTACACCGGCCCGTATGAGAACACTTACCTGTGGCCCGGATGGACCACCATCCCGGTCGAGATCTGGACCTATAACTTCGGGCCCAGCAAGCTGCTGCGCAAGCTGCGCTTCGTCGGCGACCAGCTCGACGACATCCAGACCGACGGATATGGGTACTAGGCGCCGGGTCGCATCCGCCGCAATCGTGTGGTTCCGCAGAGTCTCCGTGGCATGCGCCGCGCTCGGCCTGCTGCCCCTGGACGCGCGTGCTGACTCGATGCGCTGCGGCAGCCGCCTCGTGAAGGACGGCGACACGATCGATAAAGTGCTCGCGGTGTGCGGCGAGCCGGCCACCAGGGCGCGCACCTGGATCCAGCGTGCCCCCCAGTACCAACTGGGCGGCAACTACCACTCGTTCCCAGGCACCGAAGAAGTCCCGGTGGACCTCTGGACCTATGACTTCGGCCGCAACAAGCTCATGCGACGGGTGCGTTTCGTCGATGGGCTGGTCGTGTCCATCGTCGAACTCGGCAAAGGGAAATAAATAGGTGCCAGGCACCTATTTATTTCCGGGCCGCGACCCAGCGTGCGATCTTTTCCTCCAGCACGCCCATCGGCACTGAGCCGTCGCTGAGCACCTCGCGGTGAAAGTCGCGCAGGTCGAACTTGTCGCCCAGTTCGGCCTCTGCCCTGCGGCGCAGGCCCTGGATGCGCAGGTCGCCGATCTTGTAGCCCAGCGCCTGGCCGGGCCACGCGATATAGCGTTCCACCTCGGACACCACATCGGTCTCGGCCATCGTCGAGTTGTCCAGCATGTACTGGATCGCCTGTTCCCGCGACCAGCCAAGGGTGTGCAGGCCCGTGTCCACCACAAGGCGCATCGCTCGAAGCTGCTCGTCGTTCAGCCGCCCGTACCACTGGTAGGGATCGGTGAACATCCCGAGTTCCCTGCCCAGCGATTCTGAGTACAGCGCCCAGCCCTCGTCATAGGCCGTGTAGCTGCCGCCGAACCTGCGGAAACGCGGCAGTTCGGTGAGTTCCTGCTGGATCGACGTCTGGAAGTGATGCCCCGGCGAGGCCTCGTGCAGCGACAGAGTCTCCATGCCGAATCGCGGCTGCGCCTTCAGGTTGTAGGTGTTTACGTAGAAGATGCCCGGCCGCGAGCCGTCCGCCGAAGGCGGTTGGTAGAACGCGCCCGCCTCCGACGCCGCGCGGAAGGCCTCGACCTCGCGTATCTCGTAGTCCGCCTTCGGGAACACGGAGAACAGCTTCGGCAGCGCCGCATCGATGCGAACCTTGAGGTCACGATAGCCCTGGATCAGCTCCGAGCCCTGCGTGTAGTAGAACTGCGGGTCCGTCTCGAGATGCTCGAAAAACGCCGGCAGGTCGCCCTTGAACCCGACCTGGCGACGGACGCCGTCCATCTCGCCGAGGATGCGCGCCACCTCGTTCAAGCCCAGCTCGTGGATCTCCGCAGGCGTCATGTCTGTGGTGGTGTGCTCCTGCACGAAGAACTCGTACCAGGCCTTGCCATCCGGCAGCGCCGTCCAGGCAACCGTGGTACGGGATTTCGGCAGGTATTCATCGCGCACGAAGTCGCGCATGCGCCGATAGGCCGGCACGACCTTGCCGCTGATCGCGGCGCGGTATTCGGCAGCCAGGCGCTCACGATCCGCTGCCGGCACCGTCTCCGGGAAACTGCTGATCGGCCCGTAGAAGAGGCTGTCCTCGGGCTTATCGACCAGCATCGCGTCGAGCTGCGGCAGCACCTTCTCCATGACTGTGCGCGGCTGCACCACGCCCCTGGTTACGCCCTCGCGCATGTTCTCGACAGCCTGGTCCATCCACACGACGAAGCCGTCAAGACGGCCGAGCCAGTTTTCATAGTCCTGGACGGTGACGAACGGCTGTGCGTTCGTTCCCGAGCCGAGCGCCGGCATCAGCGTCGTCAGCCCGCCGCGCTGGTCCACCGGCAGCAGGTAGTCGGGGAAGCGCTCGGCCGCCAGCGCGCGCTTGCGCTCGCGGACGAAGATCTCGTACGAAATGAGGTCTTCGCCCGACAGCGCCTTCCGCTCGAACCGCTGCACAGCGTCGAGGTAACGCTGGTTCATCTCGTGAGCGCGGGCGCGGTACTCGGGCCCGATGTAGTTCGGCAGGCTGTCGTTGTAGCGATTATCGCCGATAAAGGTGGCCGCGAGCGGCTGCAGCTCCAGGTACTCCTCGAAGTACTGGTCGAACAGCGCGTGCAGCTGTCGGCTCGTCCCGGACACTTGGACCTCCTCCTTTGCCCCGGCTGCGCTGGCCGCTGGATCACCCGGGGTCGCGGGCGGCGAGGCGCTTGCGCTACCGGCGCAGGTGCCCAGTGCAAGCGCGCAGCTGAGCAGAAACGGGGTCCGGCGGATTCGGGTCATTGTTCGATACCAGGGCCAACTGGGAGGGCCGCGGATTATACGTGCCGGGCGCGCGTTTTTTACCCGCCCTGATATCCTTGTGTGCTCCGAAAGAGCCAGTATCCGGGCGGCCGCTGCGCGCCTGCGTTCGCAGGCCGGGCCCGGGCGAACCAATCAGGAAAACCAGCCATGTCATTCACGCTCAAGGACCCCACCCTCCTCCGCCAGCAGTGCTACGTGGACGGCGCATGGATCGACGCCGACTCGGGCGGCACGGTCCCGGTCTCGAACCCGGCCACCGGCGAGTTGATCGGCACGGTCCCGAGCCTTGGCGCTGCCGAGACGCGTCGCGCCATCGAGGCTGCATCGGCGGCCTTTCCGGCCTGGGCGGCAAAGACCGCCAAGGAGCGCTCGGTCCTGCTGCGGCGCTGGAACGACCTGATGCTCGCCAACGCCGACGACCTCGCGGTGCTGATGACTGCCGAGCAGGGAAAGCCGCTCGCCGAGGCGCGGGGCGAGATTTCCTACGCTGCCTCCTTCATCGAGTGGTTCGCCGAGGAAGCCAAGCGCGTCTACGGCGACGTGATCCCCGGCCACCAGCCCGACAAGCGCATCCTGGTTCTGCGCCAGCCGATCGGCGTGGTCGCGGCGATCACGCCGTGGAACTTCCCCGCAGCGATGATCACGCGCAAGGCCGGCCCCGCGCTCGCGGCGGGCTGCACGTTCGTATGCAAGCCGGCGATGCAGACGCCGTTGTCCGCACTGGCGATGGCTGAACTTGCGCACCGTGCCGGCATCCCGAAGGGAGTGTTCAGCGTCGTCACCGGCAAGGCGTCGGAGTTGGGCGGTGAAATGACCTCGAACCCGATCGTGCGCAAGCTCACGTTCACCGGCTCGACGGAGATCGGAAAGCTGCTTGCGTCCCAGTGCACAAGCACGCTGAAGAAAGTGTCGCTCGAACTCGGCGGCAATGCGCCGTTCATCGTGTTCGATGACGCCGACCTCGACGCCGCCGTGCAGGGAGCGATCGCAAGCAAGTACCGCAACACCGGGCAGACGTGCGTATGCGCGAACCGGCTGCTGGTGCAGGAAGGCGTGTACGACGCGTTTGTCGCGAAGCTGGTAGACGCGGTGCGCAGGCTTCGCGTGGGCGACGGCCTGAAGGGCGCCACCGAACAGGGCCCGCTGATCGACGAGAAGGCGGTCGCCAAGGTCGAGGAACACGTCGCGGACGCACTCGCCAAGGGCGGCAAGCTCGCGCTCGGCGGCAAGCGCCACTCGCTCGGCGGCACTTACTTCGAGCCCACGATCATTACCCAAGTGACGCCGGCGATGATGGTCGCGCGCGAGGAGACTTTCGGCCCGGTCGCGCCGATCTTCGCCTTCAAGGACGAGAAACAGGCGATCCGGATGGCGAACGACACCGAGTTCGGCCTGGCATCGTACTTCTACACCCGCGACCTGGCGCGCGCCTGGCGCGTCGCCGAGGGTCTCGAGTACGGCATCGTCGGCCTGAACACCGGCATCATCTCGACCGAGGTCGCGCCGTTCGGCGGCGTGAAGGAGTCGGGTAGCGGCCGCGAAGGCTCCAAGTACGGCATTCTCGACTACACCGAACTCAAGTACTTCTGTATCGGCGGCATCGAGGATTGAGGCGCGCGCTGACCGATCGCGGCCTGCTGCTGCTGCTTGCGGCAGTGACCGCGCTGGGGCCGATCGCGACCAACCTCTACCTGCCCGCACTACCCTCGGTCCGCGAATACTTCGGCGCGAGTGTTGCGGCGGTGCAGGCGACGTTCTCGGTGTCGCTGGTCACGTTCGCGCTCGGCATCCTGGTGTGGGGGCCGATCTCCGACCGCTACGGCCGGCGCAACGCGGTACTGTACGGCCTCTCGATCATGATCGTGGGCACGATCGTGTGCCTGGGCGCGCAGAACCTGCACTGGCTGATCGCAGGCCGTGGACTGCAGGCCTTCGGAACCGCAACCGGCCTGGTCACGGCCCGTGCCATCGTCGCGGATCTCTACCCGGCGGAGCGAATGGCGAAGCTGTTCGCTTCGCTCACGATGGTCGCGGTGCTCGGAAATTCGCTGGCGCCCGTGATCGGCGGATTCGTCGCGACGGGACTCGGCTGGCGGGCGATCTTTGCGACCTTGATGCTGGCCACGCTTGTCGTGGGGACCGTCGCCTGGCGCCGATTGCCCGAAACGAGGCGCGCCGGCGTGCACCCGCCGCGCGCGGCGGAGATGCTGGCGACGACATTGTCGCTGTCGCGTGATCCGCTGTTCGCCGGCTGCGTGCTGCAGGGCGCCGTCGTCTACGCGACCTTCCTGGTGTTCATCTCGCTCGCGCCCTACGTGATGGTCTCGGCCCTCGGCCGTCCCGCCACGGAGTTCGGCTTCTATTACCTGTTCATCGCAGCCGGATATTTCCTCGGCAACTGGTCGGTCGGCCGCCTGATTGGACGGCGAGACCTGCACTGGATGGTCGTCTCAGGCGTGCTGCTGACAGTCGTCGGTTCGTGCGCCGCGCTCGGATTCGCGGCGCTGGGTCTCAAGCACCCGCTGTGGATCTTCGTGCCGATGGGAGTGCTGGCCTACGGGCAGGGGCTCGCGCTGCCGAACGTCACCGCAACAGCGGTGAGCCTTTCCCCGGAGCACGCGGGCGTGGCCTCGAGCCTGATCGGATTCATGCAGCAGATGATTGGCGCGGTCTGCGTGCAGTTGATGGGCCACTTCCCGACCGACACGCCGATGCCATCGCTTGTCTTCTGCGCGTCGGCCTGTGCCCTGGGACTTGCGATGCTGCATGTCTTCCCGCGGGTGGAAGCCCGCAGCCCGCGGCCACTTCCGCCGAGCCCACCGCCCGTGGATACCTGACCGCCGCCGCCTGGACCGGACCTGTGAACGGCGCTTTCGGCGGAATTCGGGGGCGCGCATCAGCGTCATTCGAGTGACCTGCTTTTTTTGTGGCGTCACCGCGCATGCGGTATCGTTCGCGGGCGCTCCAGAAAAGGCTCCTCTAAAGCGATGACCGGATACCTCGGCAGTCCTGATTTCGCCCACGGCCGGCCGTCGAAGGCAGGGGTCCTGCTCGTCAATCTCGGCACCCCGGACGAGCCGACGCCCTCAGCCGTGCGCCGCTACCTGGCCGAGTTCCTGTGGGACCCTCGCGTGATCGAGATGCCGCGCGCGCTATGGTGGCTGATACTGCACGGCGTAATCCTGCGCGTGCGCCCGAAACGCAGCGCGCACGCATACGGGAAGATCTGGACCGACGAAGGGTCTCCGTTGATGGTCGGGTCGCGCAGGCTTGCGACCGCGCTCGCCGAGCGCATGCGCGCCAGCCATGGAGACCGGGTGCAGGTCGAACTGGCGATGACCTACGGCAACCCGTCGATCCGCGATGCCCTCGAGCGACTGCGAGGCGCGGGTGTACAGCGCCTGCTGGTGCTGCCGATGTATCCGCAGTATTCGGCCACGACCACTGCATCGATCTTCGAGCGCGTGACGGCGGAGCTTTCGCGCTGGCGCTGGATTCCGGAATTGCGCATGGTGAACCAGTACTGGGAAGAGGACGCCTACATCGACGCGATCGCCGCCAGCATCGCCACGCACTGGCAGGCACACGGCCGCAAGCACCTGCTGTTCTCGTTCCACTCGATCCCGAAGCGCTACTTCACGGCGGGCGACCCGTATCACTGCTTCTGCCAGGCAACCGCGCGCCGCGTCGCCGCCAGGCTCGACCTCGCGGACGGCGACTGGTCGCTCGGCTTCCAGTCGCGCTTTGGACGCGAGGAATGGATGAAGCCCTACGTGGACGTGCTGCTGCACGACTACTCGCACACGGGGCCCAAGCAGGTCACCCTGGTCTGCCCCGGCTTCGCGACCGATTGCCTCGAGACGCTCGAGGAAATCTGCATGCAGAACCGCGACATGTTCCTGTCGCACGGCGGCGAGGCGTTCGATTATGTTCCCTGCCTGAATGCCAGCGAGGCGCAGGTCGGCCTGTATGCGGGCGTGGTCGAAAACCACGCGCATGGCTGGCCGGAGTTCTCCGGCAGCGACGACCCGGCTGCCCGCGAGGCATCGAGGCATCGCGCGCTCGAACTCGGCGCGCAGGCCTAGGCACGTGCTCGGACGCTTCCTCGAGGTAAGTGTCCGGGCGCCCGACATCCTCGAGTCGCTCGCGTTCTACGAGTCGCTCGGCTTCGTCCAGGCGCGGGTCAGCGACGTGCGGACGCACCCATACGCGGTAGTCACGGACGGGAGGCTCAATCTCGGGCTGCACGCGTGTGAAATGGAGTCTCCCGTACTGACCTGGGTGCATCCCGATCTCGCGCCGCATGCAGCGGAGCTCGAGTCGCTGGGCATCGAGCTCGATTTCTCGCGCCTGGGTGAGGACGCGATGCACGAACTGGGCTTCCGTGATCCGTCCGGCCAGCAGGTCACGCTGATCGAGGCACGCACGTTTTCGAATCCGCCCGCGAACGACATTCGCGCTTCGTCACTGGGCTACTTCGAGGAATTCGGCGTGCCGGTCGCGGACCTCGCGCGCTCGGCGGCGTTCTGGGACTCACTTGGCTTCATCGCCTTCGATCCGGAGGCCGTGCCGTTCACTCGTGTCGTGGCCTCGCATCGCGACCTGAACGTGGGCCTCTACGACACCGATCTCCGCAACCCGGTGCTGACGTTCTCGAACCCGCAGATGGCCGAGCGCATCGTCGCACTGCGGGAAAATGGCCATCGCATGCCGGACCGGCTGCCGCGCGGCATGGATCCGAAGCAGAACGCGCTGCTCGAGGCCCCCGAGGGAACCTGGCTGCTGCTGATGACGTCCGCCGAGTAGGTGCGACGCAGCCGTTGCGCGACCCGCACTGGTCGTGCAGGGCCAAACTGCTTGTTCACGTTACGCGCCAGGCCTTCAGCGCGCCACCGCCACGATCTCGAAGCGCAGGTCGAGTTCGTCGCCAACCTGTATTGCCCCGCCGCCGACGCTGAACGGCGTGATGCCGAAGTCAGTCTGGCGGATGCGTAGAGAGCCTCGGGCTGAAAGCGTGTCAACGGAACGCGCGAGCTCGACCGGGACTTCGACGCGTCGCGTCACACCGCGGATCGTCAGGTCGGCGGCGGCCACTGGTTGTTCCCAGGTTCCGGCGAGGCCGGCGCAGCGCACGATGATCTCGGGAAATCGCGCAACGTCGAGCACCTCTGGCCGAGTCATGTTCCCGAAGGTGCCCTCGCGCGCAGCGCCAGGAACCTCGCCCGCGAATTCCTCGCCGGCCGCGGCGCGTGCGGCCGGGTCGTCAACGACCAGCGACGCGACTGGAATGCGGATCTCGAATCCGGATTCCGCAGGGTCGCGGCCCATCCAGGCGACGCCGGTCTCCCCGCCAGATGTCACGACATGGTTGTGCCCGAACCTGGCCATCGGCCCGGACCGATAGACCAGGATCGTAATGACGCTCCTCGCGGGATCGATCTCGAACGCGCGGGTGCCGGCTGGCACCGGAATCTCGCCTGTGACGCCGGGCTGCCCATGTGAAATCTCCCCGATGGGCTTCTGCGGCAACGGCACGGGCACGGGAGCCCGCGTGGTGCAGGCGGTGGCCATCAGGGCACAGGCGGCAATACCGGCGCGCAGCGCCCAAGGCATCGGCCCTGGCCAAGGGCCGGGCTCGGTCGCTCGACGCCGGCTCGCGACGGTGGCAGTGGGTTGCCCCTGGCGCTGGGTTACCATGCGGCCTTCACCGAACGGCAAAGGATGATGTTCATGCAGTGGCGCAATACCGCGGACTCCTACGGGTCACTAGCGAAGTTCCTTCACTGGACGATCGTCGTGCTGATCATTGCACAGTATTTCATCGCCGAGTCGGCCGACGAACTTCCGGATGGATTGGAGAAGCTGTCGCTGATCTCCTGGCACAAGTCCTTCGGGATGCTGGTACTGATACTCGCGCTGGTGCGGATCGGCTGGCGACTGGCGAATCGAGGTGCGCCGATACCGGCGCCCATGCCGAGGTGGCAGCAGATTTCCGCGGCTGCCAGCCACGGACTCCTCTACCTGCTGATACTCGCGCAGCCGCTTACGGGCTGGGCCATGTCCTCCGCCGCAAATTACCCGGTGACACTGTTCGGATGGTTCCAGTTCCCGGCGCTGGTCGGCGCGAACCACGACCTGCACGAAATACTGGAGGAAGTGCACGAAGTGACGTTTTACGCACTCGTGATCGTAGCCACGTTGCACGCCGCGGCGGCCGTCTACCACCACTTCTGGATGAAGGATGACACGCTGCGCAGGATTCTGCCCTTCGGAGGCCGACGAAAAGCGTGAACCATATCGGAGGCCGGGACACACCGAAGCGCACGGGCACGGCCGCGTTACTGGTCGCGTCGCTCGCCGTATCGCTCGCGGCTCACCTGGCCCTGTCCGCGCCGGCGCGCGCGGCAACCCCATGGGTTGTCGACCCCGCGCGCAGCAATCTGACATTCGTCGCCACGCAGGCGGGCGGCGAGTTCGATGGCCGGTTCGACCGCTTCAACGCCGACATAGCCTTCGATCCAGGCGATCTCGCGGGAAGCCGCTTCCACGTCACCATCGACACTGCTTCCGCCGGCACTCAGGACGAGACCCGTGACAAGGCGCTCGTCGGCGACGAGTTTTTCGCCTCGGGTCGCTGGCCCACGGCCACGTTCGACACCACGCGGTTCACGGTCCTGCCGAATGGGCGATACGAGGCGCGTGGGCGCCTGACGATCAGGGGAGTCAGCCGCGACGTGAGCGTGCCATTCACGTTCAAACCGGCGACCGATGGCCGGGGCGCGGTGCTCGCGGGCGGTTCGACCATACGCCGCCTGGACTTCGGCGTCGGCCAGGGCGAATGGCAGGACACGAAGTGGGTGGGTAACGACGTGCGCATCGAATTTAAACTCGTTCTCCAGCCCGGACCAGCCGAGGCAAACGGCAAAGGTACCTAGGGCCGCCGACTACGGTCGATCGGGCGCTGGCGGCAGGCACCGACAACCAACTGCCTGTCGCCGCCCTCCGTCTGGCGCCATTCGGTGGCAGGACGTACTGAAACGCCGGGCCGCTTGAGACTACAATCGGGCAGCATCGAAGAATCAATCAGCAGCATGGCTGCCGGGGGCAATCAACATGTCGAACGATTCCACGCCGATCAGCAGGAGCCTGGGAATCACCGTCGCCGTCGCGCTCAGTCTCGTAATCGCAGGCTGCGCCAAGAAGAAGGAGGAGCAGGTTGCCGAGGCGCCTGCGGCCGCGCCCGTAATGACGCTTGAGGGGCAGGTCGATATCGTCGCCTGGCCCGGCTACATCGAGCGCGGCGAGACCGACGCGGCATACGACTGGGTCACACCCTTTGAAGCCGAGACAGGTTGCAAGGTCAATGTGAAGACAGCCGGCACGTCTGACGAGATGGTGTCGCTGATGACACAGGGCGGATACGACCTCGTCACGGCCTCCGGCGACGCATCGCTGCGCCTGATCCGGGGCGGCACGGTGCAGCCAGTCGACATCGGCCGCATTGCGGCCTACGCGACCGTGGATGATCGCCTGAAAGATGCTCCCTGGCACTTTGTCGACGGAAAGCACTACGGTACGCCGTACCAGTGGGGCCCCAACGTGCTGATGTACAACACCAAGACGTTCCCGACGGCGCCCACGTCGTGGGCGATCGTGTTCGAAGAGCAGAAACTGCCGGACGGAAAGAGCAATAAGGGTCGCATACAGGCCTACGATGGTGCGATCTACATCGCCGATGCCGCCGTCTACCTGATGGCGACGAATCCGGGACTCGGCATCAAGGATCCATATGAGCTGAACGAGCAGCAGTACGCTGCAGCGCTCGAGGTCCTGCGCAAGCAGCACCCGCTGGTGCAGCGCTACTGGCACGACGCCAACGTGCAGGTGCAGGACTTCACGACCGAGGGCATCGTCGCCTCGGGCTCATGGCCGTTCCAGGCGAACACGCTGGCGGCCAACCAGCAGCCGGTCTCGAGCACGGTACCGGCCGAGGGGGCGACGGGCTGGGCCGACACGACCATGCTTGCCGCTAACGCCAAACACCCGAACTGCGCATACAAGTGGATGGAGTGGTCGCTGAACCCGAAGGTGCAGGGCGACGTCGCGGCCTGGTTTGGCTCCGTGCCGGCCGTTCCAGCAGCCTGCCAGGGCAACGCACTACTGACTGACGCGGGCTGCGCGGCGAACGGATTCGACAACTTCGACAAGATCCACTTCTGGCGCACGCCGGAGGCCGACTGCAGCCAGGGCACCTGCGTACCCTACAGCCGCTGGGCGACGGATTACGTCGCCGTCATGGGCGGCCGGTAACGGCTCGCTGCTGCACTCCCGCGTGCTGGTGGATTGCCGGCACGCGGGAGCGCCGTCGAATCGGTACTTCGAAGTGAGTCCTGGAGGGGACGCTGCAACATCGAATGACGGTTTGAGCGAATGACTTCCGCCATCGAACTCCAGGACGCGAGTCGTGCTTTCGGCGCGGTCGTCGCGCTGGACCACGTGTCGCTCACCGTCGCGCCCGGTGAATTTTTCGCGCTGCTGGGTCCCTCCGGTTCGGGCAAGACCACCTGCCTGCGACTGATCGCGGGCTTCGATCGTCCCGACAGCGGCCGCATCCTGCTCGAGGGAGACGATGTCACTGACATTCCTCCCTACGACCGCAACCTCAATACCGTCTTCCAGGACTACGCGCTCTTCCCGCACATGACGGTCGCGGAGAACGTGGCTTACGGGCCCAGGGTGCGTGGAGTCGCCGCCAGCGAGCGTCACCGGCGCGCGGCCGAGATGCTCGAGCTCGTGCGCCTCGGAAGCTACGGCGACCGGAGGCCCGCTCAGCTTTCAGGTGGCCAGCGGCAGCGTGTAGCGCTCGCCCGCGCGCTCATCAACAGCCCCAAGGTCCTGCTGCTCGACGAGCCACTTGGCGCACTCGACCTGAAACTCAGGGAAGAGATGCAGGCGGAGCTGAAGGGCCTCCAGCAACGACTTGGCATCACGTTCCTGTTCGTGACGCACGACCAGGGTGAGGCGCTCAGCATGGCCGACCGCGTAGCCGTTTTCAGCCACGGGCGGATCGAGCAGCTGGACACGCCGCGCGGGCTTTACGCGCGTCCCCGCACGGCGTTCGTTGCAAGCTTCGTCGGCAGCGCCAACGTCGTCGAGGGCGCAGCAGCCGAGCGACTGACCGGCCGCGCACAGTCGTTCGCGATCCGGCCCGAACTGATCGAGGTGCTGCCGGCGGGCGTTGCGCCGGCAGACGGTGTCGTCACCTGCGACGGCACGCTCGAGGAAGTGCTCTACCACGGCGCCAGCAGCCGCTGCTACGTGCGAATCGACCAGGCGACGCTGCTCGCGGTTTCACGCCCCGAGTCAGCCTCGATTGAGGCCCTGCCACCGCAGGGTACGCGCGTACAGCTCGCGTGGCGGGCCGAAAGCATGGTCCATCTCGAGGCGGGTTGACCCGTGCTGCGATCCGTCTCGACATTCTTCCAGCGACGCAATGCCTTCTACGTGTCGCTGCTGCTGGTGCCGCCGCTGATGTGGATGGGCACGGTGTATCTCGGATCGCTCTTCACCCTGCTCGCGCAGAGCTTCTACGCCATCGACGAGTTCACCGCGCGCGTCGTTCCGAAGCTCACGCTGGCGACTTACCGGCAACTGTTCACGCAACCGGCGAATTTGGACATCGTGGTTCGAACCGTGCTGATGGCCGTCGCGGTGACCATCGCATCGGCAGTGATCGCGTTTCCGGTCGCCAACTACATGGCTCGCTTCGCAAGCCCGAGGCTCAAGGCGTTCTTTTACGTCGGCGTGATGCTGCCGATGTGGACCAGCTACCTCGTTAAGGTCTATGCGTGGCGCCTGATCCTGGCCAAGCAGGGCATCGCCTCGTGGCTGCTCGCGACACTCGGGCTGCAGGGCGGACTTGACGCACTGCTCGCGACACCCGTGGTGGGTGGACCGTCGCTTGCCTCGTCGTACATCGGCATGTTCATTGTGTTCGTGTACATGTGGCTGCCATTCATGATCCTGCCGCTGGCCGCATCGCTCGAGCGCGTACCCGCCTCCCTGTTGCAGGCCTCCGCGGATCTTGGTGCGCGCCCGGCGCAGACTTTCCGCAACGTGATCCTGCCGCTCGCGCTGCCCGGACTCGCGGCGGGCTCCATCTTCACGTTCTCGCTGACACTCGGCGACTTCATCATCCCCAGCGTGGTCGGCTCGCCCGGCTATTTCGTCGGCATGATGGTCTACCAGCAGCAGGGAACCGCCGGAAACATGCCGCTCGCTGCCGCGTTCTCGGTTGTGCCGATCGTGCTGATCGGACTCTACCTGGCGTTTGCGCGGCGGCTTGGAGCCTTCGATGCGCTCTAGGCGGAACTGGAATGGCGCGTCTCTCGGCCAGAAGCTGGCAGCGGCCGCGGGACTCGCGTTCCTACACGCGCCAGTCTGGGTGATCGTGCTCTATGCCTTCACGACCGAGGACCGAACCTATCAGTTCCCCCCGCCGGGCTTCACGCTGCACTGGTTCGAGGTTGCTTTCGCACGCTCGGATATCTGGGAGGCGATGAGGCTGTCGGTGGTAGTGGCCATCGCGGCCACTGCGCTGGCACTGGTCCTGGGGACACTTGCCGCCTTCGCACTTGCGAAGCGCAGCTTCGTCGGCAAGGAGTCGATCACCCTCCTCTTCGTGTTGCCAATCGCCCTGCCCGGCATCCTGACTGGCCTGGCCCTGCTGGTCGGAATCCGCAGCATCGGCATCGATCCGAACTTCTGGACGATCGTGGCCGGCCACGCGACCTTCTGCCTCGTGATCGTCTACAACAACGTGGTCGCACGCCTGCGGCGCATGCCCGCGAGCTGGGTCGAGGCCTCGATGGATCTCGGCGCCGACGGCTTCCAGACCTTCCGCTACATACTGCTGCCGCAGATCGCGAGCGCGCTGCTCGCGGGCGGCATGCTGGCCTTCGCGCTCTCCTTCGACGAGATCATCGTCACGCTCTTCACGGCCGGGCACCAGCAGACCCTGCCGATCTGGTTCTATAGCGAGCTATTCCGGCCGCGTGATCGACCAGTCACCAACGTCGTCGCAGTCGTCGTGATGCTCGTGACACTGGTGCCTATCCTGCTGGCCTATTACCTGACCAGGCCGGACGAACAGGCGCGGGGCGCGTAACTTGATTCGGTGCCAGGCACCTATTTTTCAGCGAGGCTCAAATGCAAACGAAACTGCTCATCAACGGCAAGCTCGTCCGGGGCGAGGGCAAGGTCGAGGAAGTGCTGAACCCGGCGACCGGCAAGATGATCGCAAGCGTACCGGAGGCGTCACGCGGGCAGATTGATTCCGCAGTCAAGGCGGCGGACGCGGCGTTCGACGGCTGGGCGCGAACGGCGCCGAAGGATCGCGCGACGCTGCTGCTCCGGCTCGCGGACCGCATCGAGGCCGACGGCCAAGCGTTCGCGAAGCTCGAGTCGCTGAACTGCGGCAAGCCCCTCACCGCGGCGCTGAACGACGAGATACCGGCGGTAGCCGACGTGTTCCGCTTCTTTGCCGGCGCCTGCCGCACGATGACGGGGGCCGTCGCGGGCGAGTACCTCTCGGGGTTCACGAGCATGATTCGCCGCGATCCGGTCGGAGTCGTGGCCTCCATCGCGCCCTGGAACTATCCACTGATGATGGCTGCTTGGAAGCTGGGCCCGGCGCTGGCCGCCGGCAACACCTGCGTCCTGAAGCCCTCTGAGCAGACGCCGCTCACGGCACTCAGGCTGGGCGAGCTGCTGGCGGAAATCTTCCCGGCCGGCGTAGTGAACATCGTGTGCGGGCGCGGGCCGTCGGTCGGCGCGCCGCTGACCAGGCACCCGAAGGTCAGGATGATTTCGCTCACGGGAGACGTCGCTACGGGCGCAAAGATCCTCGGCCAGGCAAGCGACGGCATCAAGCGCACGCACCTCGAGCTGGGCGGCAAGGCACCGGTGATCGTTTTCGACGACGCGGACGTCGAGTCGGTCGTCGCGGGCGTGCGCACCTTCGGCTACTACAACGCGGGACAGGACTGCACGGCGGCCTGCCGCATCTACGCGGGCGCGAAAGTGTACGACCGATTGGTGGCAGATCTCTCCTCCGCAGTCAGCTCGATCAAGACCGGGCTGCAGACCGCCAAGGACGTCGAGATGGGACCGCTGATCAGCGCGGAGCAGCGCAACCGCGTGGCGGGCTTCGTCTCGCGCGCGCGAAAGCAGAAGCACATCGAGATCACCGCGGGCGGAAGCGCGGGAGCCGGCGGCGGCTTCTTCTTCGAGCCGACGGTGATCGCGGGCGCGAGGCAGACGGACGAGATCGTCCAGCGCGAAGTGTTCGGCCCGGTGGTCTCGGTGACCCGCTTCAAGGACGCGGACCAGGCCGTGTCGTGGGCAAACGACTCCGACTACGGACTCGCCTCGTCCGTGTGGACCCAGGACGTCGGCAAGGCGCTTACCGTGGCATCGCGGCTGCAGTACGGCTGTACCTGGATCAACACGCATTTCATGCTGGTGAGCGAGATGCCGCACGGCGGCCTGAAGCGCTCCGGCTACGGCAAGGACCTGTCGATGTACGCGCTCGAGGACTACACCGTCGTTCGTCACGTGATGGCGAAGCTCTAGCGGCGTTGTCACATTACGGTAATGGTCAGTGGGCATGCTAGTACCTGTCGAGCAAGTTCCATCCCCCGGACGCCTCGACTGCTTCGGACCCGGTGAGAGGCAGTGTCAGCCGACACAGGCAGCAAGGACGGACGCGCTAAGTCCTCGAATCGGTCCCGGATGCCGGGACAGGGATACCCGCCCTGTCCCGGCTCTCTTTTCTGGCCTTTTTCGCTGACCCAGGCACTCCTGCGCGCGGGCCAGTCCAGGCACTCCTGCACCCGAAGCGCCGCTTCCCATCCGCCGGGAACACGTCAGCCGACTTGCGCGAGCAGCCGTTCGATCATGTGCTCGGCTTGCCGTTTGTAGCCGCCACCGAACAGGTTCAGGTGGTTGAGCACGTGGTAGAGATTGTAGAGCGGTACGCGCTCCGCTGCGCCAGTCTCCGGCGGCCATGCAGCTTCGTAGGCAGCATAGAACTCCCGCCCGAAGCCACCGAACAACCTCGTCATCGCGAGATCCGCCTCACGGTCGCCGAAGTAGACGGCCGGGTCGAAGATCAGCGGATTTCCGGCGGTATCTTCGGCGTGATTGCCGGCCCAGAGGTCGCCGTGCAGCAGCGACGGCGCTGGTGCATGTCCACCAAGCAGCACTGGCACTCGCTCGCAGAGCAGCCGACCGCGCTCGATCAAGCTGCCGCGATGGCCATTCGATTCCGCGAGTGCAATCTGCGGCTCCAGGCGTCGAGCCACGTAGAACCTGCACCAGTCTGGGTCAGGATGATTCCGCTGCTTCGTGAGACCTATGGTATTGGTTCGATGCCAACCGAAGGTGTCGTTCGTCGTGCGGTGCTGCTCGGCCAGCAACTCACCGAGCCGCGCGTCGCTGACTCGTCCCGGTGACCTGAGATCGAGCCACTCCAGCGCCAGCCAGGCGCGGTTCGATGCAGTACCGGCTCCCAGCACCGTCGGCACGCGAATCGCGCTGGCCGTCGCGAGCTCGCGCAAGCCGTCGGCCTCCGCTTCGAACGCCCAGGCGCGGTCGCCGGAGGCGAGCTTGACGAACATCGAACCCGCTTCGCTGGACCAGCGAACGCAGCTGCTGACACTGCCGCCTGTCACGGATTGATTGGGTACCGGCGCGAGATTCAACCGGGTTGTTGCCGAGATCGCCAAGGCTAGTGAATGCCAGTGAGGTTCCTGCAACCTGATCACGTCCGCACCACAATGCCCTCCCGTCGGTTTCGGTGACGAGAGCTGTTCAGCGGTACGCAAAACTTGAGATCATGAAATATTCCCTGGCCATGCGACATCCAGGAACGGAACTGTTCAGTTTCTCCAGGTGCCACTGGCGTGCAGCGACGACAACCGAGTCCTTGAACGCTTCACCGCCCACCGAACCCGCGACCTGGGCCCGTGTCACCTTGCCGTCATCGTCCGTGAGAATCTTGAGCGCCACCGATCCAACACCGCCGATTACCCGTTGTGCGGGGGGAAACACCGGCCTTGGTTCACCGACGGTGCGCGCATCACACGACGGACGCGGATCGTCCGCAGGCCTTATCTCCGTGCCCTCTTTTTGCGGCTTCGCGGGATTCGGCAGGGCGCGCCCCTCAGAGACGAGCTTTGCCTTCAGCGCATATTTCCAAGCCAGGGCCTGGCCGAACACAGCCTGCGCCAGCGTGAGCTCGCCGCCCATCTCGCTCTGCATTGCCTGATCGTGGATGATGTCCATCGCCTCGGCGAGCGTCTGGTCGATCGGCGCAAACTGCGCGAGCTGGGCCGCACGACTGCCGGCTGGTCGGTCCGTGGCACGCATCATGATCGCCGCCGAAGCCTCGCCCACCTTGGCCCTGGCCCGCGCATAGTCCACGTTGACGCGACTGCCTCCAGCAAACCGCGCGGATGCGATCCACGCGTCGCGGGACAGTTCGTACGCTTCCGCGTCGAACGCTGCGGCCGCCAGTTCCACGGCCGCCGGGTATGCCTCGTCGTCGACGCCTTCGACACCCTGCGCGGCGGCCACGGACTCCATTAGTCGATCCATCGCTGCCTCGCCGCCTTCCGGTAACTCCGCCCGGCCCAGCAACAGCCGGGCAACCCGCACGTCGACGCCGGACTCCTCTCCCTGGACTTCGGCAATCGCAAGCGCACGGCGCGCCGGCTCAATCGCCGCTGCGTTCTGCTTGAGTGCCAGCCGTACGCCTGCGAGATTGACCGCCAGTACACCGGTGCGCCCTGCATCTCCGTACAACTCGACCGACGCGGCGAGCGCGCTGCCCGCCTCCGTCTCGGCGAGCTGCAGGTCCTGTTGTTCCAGGGCCGTACGATAGGCACGGTAGTGCTGCATCACTTTGTCCGCCGCCGCCGGATTACCGGCGGCGGCGGAAGCGGACAACAGCGCCAGAATCCAGAGACTTGCTCCTGCTCGCAAGCCATTGAGCCTCACTCCCGGTTCCCTCCCTGGTACGATTTCCTGGACGACTGTCCCGGGACTGGCGCAACTATTGCACCAGAGCCACGTCGTCGGCTAGTGACCGCGTTCCCTAGCGTCGGGCCGCGGATGAGATTCAGCGACGTACGGTATTCTTCGCCTTGCGCTTTGCCTTGCGGACCACCTTCTTCTTCGCCTTGCGCTTACTGGTCTTGCGGCTTGCAGCAGGCTTCGCGGGCGCCGCCTTCACGATCTCGTCATAGGTGTCGGTCGCCACGGCACGGGCACCCTTGCCGGCGCGCTTCAGGATCGCGACCACCCGCTGGATGTCCTTCACGATACGCTCGCGCACCGCCTTGAGCTCCCCGGCCTGCCCGCCCACCAGCGCGCGAACGCTCTGGGCACGCGACACTCGTTCGAGCTGTTCCGCTGCATTGGTGAGCGCAGCGCTTACGACCTCGAGTTGCAGCTCGAGAAGGCTCTCGACCGTGTGTTGCGTCAGCGTCGTAAGCCGCACCCCGGAGCGCGTCACCGCGCGCACCGGCTTCTGCAACGCCTTGACGCCTGTTGCAGACTTCTGCGCAGCCCGGCGCATCAGCGTGGCGGGTGCTCGGCGCAGGACCCGTGCCTGCTCGCCGGCGAACTCCACCTGCTCGTTCATCAGTTTCCTGGCTTTTCCGACCATGGATGACTCCCGTTCCGTGCCGCGACGCGGCACCTCATTTGCGTAAACTAACCCGGCGCCGAACCGCCGCCTATTCGGGATTGACCCTAGTAGGCGAAGCCCACAGGTCAACAATGCCGGAATTCCCTACCTCTACAACCAGCCACCTCATGGGCTTCAGCGGCAATCGAGTGGCAAGCTTTGATCCGGCGAGGCGGCGGCCCGCATTCTCCACCAGGACCTTGAACTCCTCGGCGCAGCGATGCGCAGACGGCGCGGAATCGATGACCTCGCAGCGAATCTCAGCGGGGCCGGGGCGCAAGGCGATCACCCCATCCAGAATGACGACCCCCTCGCACCGGTGCAGTCGATCGGCCGCCTGCGCAATACACTCTTCCGGCGAAGCGTCGTCAACGTTGAGTGCCTGCTCGTAAGCGGACCTGGGTCCGTGCGCCATTCAATGGTCACTTGTGTGAGAATCAAGGAAGCCAACTACATCACCGAACCGCCGGTCGATCAATCAATGCCGCCGGACGCCGGTGCCTTGACCCAGGAGCGGGCGCCATGAGTCCAGTCGCCAGCAAACTCTCCGCCCTCGATCGCTATCTCACGGTGTGGATTTTCGCCGCGATGGCGCTCGGTATCGCCCTGGGCTGGTTCGTGCCGGACGTCGAGGCGCTGGTCGATTCTTTCAGCGTCGGCACGACCAACATCCCGATCGCCATTGGCCTGATCCTCATGATGTACCCGCCCTTCGCCAAGGTTCGGTACGAGGACCTGCCCGACGTCTTTCGAGACAGGAAGATCCTGGCGCTGTCGCTGGTACAGAACTGGGTGATCGGGCCGGTCCTGATGTTCATCCTGGCCGTGACGTTCCTCGCGGACAAGCCTGAATACATGGCGGGCCTGATACTCATCGGACTTGCCCGCTGCATCGCCATGGTCATCGTGTGGAACGAACTCGCCGGCGGCTCGACCGAGTACGCGGCCGGCCTGGTCGCGTTCAACTCGATCTTCCAGGTGTTGTTCTACAGCGTGTACGCATGGCTGTTCGTGACCGTGCTGCCGCCGCTGTTTGGCCTGCACGGGTCGGTCGTCGACATCTCGATCGGCCAGATCGCCAGGAGCGTCTTCATCTACCTGGGCATTCCCTGCATTGCCGGGGTACTGACACGAATGGTGATGCTGCGCTACGTCACGAAGGAGTATTACCACCAGCGCTTCGTAAAGATGATCAGCCCGATAACGCTCGTGGCGCTCCTGTTCACGATCGTGGTGATGTTCAGCCTTAAGGGCAGGTTGATCGTCACGATACCGATGGACGTCGTGCGCATCGCAGTTCCACTGCTGATCTACTTCGTGGTGATGTTCCTCGTGTCCTTCGCGATGGGCAGGCGCGCCGGCGCCGGCTACCCGAAGTGCGCGACGCTGTCGTTCACGGCCGCGAGCAACAATTTCGAGCTGGCCATCGCCGTGGCGGTCGCGGTCTACGGAATCAATTCCGGGGCAGCATTCGCGGCCGTGATCGGGCCAATGGTGGAGGTGCCGGTAATGATTGCCCTGGTAAACGTCGCTTTCCGACTGAAGCGGCGCTGGTTCAGCGATCCGGGGGGCTCCGTGACGCCGGCCCGGTGATCGGTTCGATAGCCGTTGCGTCGCAGCCTCAGAACTCGTCCTGGCCGGTCAGTTCTTTTTCCATCCGGTCGGCGCTGATGGTGACCGCCTCGATCACTTCCTGGAGAAATCCCGGGGTCGTGTCTGCCGGAATCGCGTACGAGTACACGACGAGGTATTCGCCCTCGCCCTGGCTGACCTGCCACGCGCCAAGGACCATCCGCACGTTTTCCTTGAGCAGGTGATCCGCAAGCGCAGCTGGCAACTCGCCCTTCCCGCGATTGGCGACCGACCACACATCCCGGAACTCCGTATCCGCGATCCTGGTCGTCTTTGAGGCGATCCATACCAGCTGTGTGCGCCCGTCCGGGAGCGTGTAGTTCAGCCGGAAGTCGCCGCCATCCGCGGTGAACGGCAGGCCCGCAGCCTTCAGGGTCGCCTCGACCCGCGCATCCAGGACCGGCGCCGCTGGCACGTCCTGTGCGGCTGCACTGGCAGACCCGCAGGCCAACAGCATGAGAGACAGGATTCGAATCGTGTTTTTCAAGGCAATTTCTCCCAGACACCAGCCCGTCTGCTTGCGGAACGCGAGCTACCCTTCACCGACCAGTCGCCGCGCGCGTACGCCGAGCGTCCGCCCGAACCCCTGGGCTTCGGCGAACGCGTCCACGGCCGCAAGATCGGGGCCCCGGCGACGCAGCTCGTCGCGGGACGGGTTTAGCGGCATGTCGCATGCGATGCCCGTGAGCCGTCGGGACAGGAAAGCCGATTCGCGGTTTTCCCGCAGGGTCTGCGCAACGAACGTAGCGTTGCGGAACTTGAGCTTCGGGATCGCGTCCAGGTTCTCGTAGACACCGTCCAGCGTCGCGTAGTGCTTCAGCAGCGTCGCCGCAGTCTTGCGGCCGACGCCGGGAACGCCCGGAATGTTGTCCACCGCGTCGCCCATCAGCGCCAGGAAGTCGGCCATGCGTTCGGGGACCACCCCGAAGCGCTCCTCGATGTCATGGTATCCGTAGCGTACGTCGGCAACCGCATCCCAGTAGGTGTCCTGCGCGGTCACCAGCTGGGTCAGGTCCTTGTCGCGGCTGACGATCGTGACGGCCAGTCCTTCACGCTGTGCCTGCGCGGCCAGCGTGCCGATGATGTCATCCGCCTCGTAGCGCGAACTGCCGAAATCCGCGACGCCGAAGCTGCGCACCAGCTCACGGCAGAGCGCGAACTGGCGCTTTAGCTCAGGAGGTGCCGGCTCGCGATTGGCCTTGTACGCGGGGTAGATCTCGTTGCGGTATGACTGCTCGAGACTCTCGTCGAACGCGACCGCAATGTGGTCCGGCGACTCCCGGTCCAGCAGGTCGCTCAGGAAGCGCGCGAAACCGTGGACCGCGTTCACAGGGTTGCCCTCGGGATCAGTGAACTCGAGTGGCACCGAGAAGTAGGCGCGGAAGATGAATACGCTGGCGTCGACAAGGTAGAGCACGGGCGGCATTCTGGGCGAGTACGCCGGCTGCTGCCAGCACCACGGAGCAATCCGCATGCCCGTCGAGATCCTGCCGATCGAGCGCCGCCACATCGCCGGGTTCCGCGAAGTGCTGGACTCGGTGGCGCGTGAGCGGCGCTACCTGGCGTTCACCGAGGCGCCGCCGATGCCGCAGGTGCGCCGTTTCGTGCTCGGCAACCTGCGCAGTGCCGCAGCGCAGTTCGTGGCCGTGGACGAGGGGCGCGTGGTGGGCTGGTGCGATATCACCCCGAAGACGAGGGAGGCCCTCCGGCACAGCGGCGTTCTCGGCATGGGCGTGGCCGCGAAGCACCGCGGAATCGGCGTTGGCGCCCGACTGCTTGCCGCGACGCTCGAGGCAGCCTTCGCCAGCGGGCTCAAGCGCGTGGAGCTCACCGTGCTGGCCGAGAACGCGGCTGCAATCGCGCTCTATCGGCGCTTCGGCTTCGAGACCGAAGGCCTGTGCCGCGACTACCTGCTGCTGGACGATCGCGCTCAGGACGCGATGATCATGGCGAAGCTTCGAAAATAATTCGGTGCCTGGCACCTATTTTCTTGCCCCTACTTCCAGCCGAGGCGCTGGTGCAGCGGGCTGGAGCGCGGGAAATGCGCGCGCAGGTACTCCATCTGGTCGGCCAGCACGCGTCGGCCCTTCAGGTAGATGTATTCCGCATAACTCGGCGTGAACGGTATCGCTATCAACTGCAGCTTCGCCTGCTCGGGCGTGCGCCAGGCCTTCAGGTTGTTGCAGCCGCGGCAGGCGGTGACGACATTGTTCCAGGCGTCCCGGCCGCCTCGCGACAGAGGCGTGACGTGGTCACGGGACAGCTGGTTGGAAAGAAATCGCTGCCCGCAGTACATGCAGATGTGCGCGTCGCGTTTAAACAAGGTCTCGTTATTGAGCGGCGGGACGTAGCCCGCGCGGATATTGCCGGGATTGTGGCTGTGCCCCAGCGTCGCAATGATCGAGCTGATCTCGACCACAGTCCGGCAACCGGTCCTGGCATTGGTGCCGCCGCGCAGCCGGAACAGCGGCTGGCCGAAGGCGTAAGCCACCTGCCCCATGAAATGCAAACGGACGGCATCCCGGTAGTCGATCCACTCCAGTGGCATCCCCGAGACGTCGGTACGCAGGACCTCCTGTGAGAGGCTGTGCATAAGCTGAAAGATACGTTACTGCTGTGCAATAATCCAACCCCCCGCCCGGCCGCAGAATTACCAGAAATTCCCGGCACGGCGGTAACTTAGCTTTCCTGTCCGGGCTACCGGGAGGTCGCACCTCCCCATGCATCGATGAGGTCAACATGTCGCTAACGATCGGAGTGCCACGCGAGACCTTCGCGGGCGAAAAACGCGTCGCCACGGTTCCCGAGGTGGTCGAGAAGTTGATCAAGCTCGGCTTCGCGGTCAACGTCGAATCTGGTGCGGGTGCCGCCGCCAATTGCGACGACGACACCTACCAGGCCGCTGGCGCCGGGATCGTGGGCAGCGCTGCGGAACTGCTCGGCAACTCCGACATCGTCTTCATGGTGCGCCCGCCGACGCCCGGGGAAATCGCGCTGATGAAGCCCGGCAGCACTCTGATCGGCTTCATCTGGCCGGCCCAGAACCCGGAGCTCATGCAGCAGCTCGCGGATCGCAAGCTCACGGTGCTGGCCATCGACTCCCTGCCGCGCCAGCTCTCCCGTGCCCAGAAGATGGACGCCCTCACCTCCATGGCCAGCATCAGCGGTTACCGCGCCGTGATCGAGGCCGCCAACGCCTTCGGCCGCTTCTTCAACGGCCAGATCACCGCCGCGGGCAAGGTTCCGCCGGCCAAGGTTTTCATCGCCGGTGCCGGCGTCGCCGGCCTGGCTGCCATCGGGACAGCCGCCAACCTGGGCGCCATCGTGCGCGCCAACGACACACGCGCCGAGGTCGCCGACCAGGTCGTGTCGCTGGGCGGCGAATTCGTCAAGGTGGACTACGAGGAAGAAGGCTCCGGCGGCGGCGGCTACGCAAAGGTTATGAGCGAGGGCTTCCAGACGGCCCAGCGCGAGATGTATGCCAAGCAGGCTAGGGAAGCGGACATCATCATCACGACCGCGCTGATCCCGGGCAAACCCGCGCCGAAGCTCATCACCGCCGAGATGGTGAAAAGCATGAAGCCGGGCAGCGTCATCGTCGACATGGCGGCCGAGCAGGGAGGCAACTGCGAACTCACCGTTCCCGGCGAGGCAGTGGTGCGGCACGGCGTCACCATCATCGGCTACACGGACCTCGCCAGCCGCCTGGCCAAGCAGTCGTCGACGCTCTACTCGAACAACCTGCTGCGCCTGACCGAGGAGCTCTGCAAAACCAAGGACGGCGTCATCAACGTCAACATGGAAGACGACGCCATCCGCGGACTGACCGTGGTCAAGGACGGCAGCATCACCTGGCCGCCGCCGGCACTGCAGCTGCCGACAGCGCCGGCGAAGGCAAAGCCCGCCGCGTCCACTCCCCCGAAGAAGTCCGGGCATGGCCACGGTGGCGGCGAGCCCACGTCGGGCAAGAGCCTCGCGATCACGTTCGGAGTCGGCGCGCTGCTGTTCTGGCTGGTAGGAGCCTTCGCCCCGGCCTCGTTCCTCGCGCACTTCACGGTCTTCGTGCTGGCCTGCTTCATCGGCTACATGGTGATCTGGAACGTGACCCCCGCGCTGCACACGCCGCTGATGAGCGTGACCAACGCCATCTCCAGCATCATCGCGGTCGGCGCGCTGATCCAGGTGGCGCCACCGCTCGGCGATGTGGTGGAAGGACGGCCGGACAGGCTGATCCTCGGCCTCGCGGTCGCGGCACTCACGCTCACGGCAATCAACATGTTCGGCGGCTTCGCCGTCACCCGTCGCATGCTTGCGATGTTCCGCAAGTAGGAGATCGCAGGCATGTCATCAAGTCTCGTCACGATGGCCTACATCGCGGCCACCATCCTGTTCATCCTGAGCCTGGGCGGCCTCTCGAACCCCGAGACCTCGCGGCGCGGCAACCTCTACGGCATCATCGGCATGACGATCGCCGTGCTGGCGACCGTGTTCGGGCCGCGGGTAACTGCCGCCGGCTTCCCGTGGATCATCGGATCGCTCGCGGTCGGCGGCACCATCGGCCTGTACGCGGCCCGCAAGGTGCAGATGACGCAGATGCCCGAGCTGGTCGCGATCATGCACAGCCTGGTCGGCCTCGCCGCGTGCATCGTGGGCTTCGCGAGCTATGTCGATACCTCGATTGCCTTCACAGGCGCCGAGAAGACGATCCACGAAGTCGAGATCTACCTCGGCATCCTGATCGGCGCCGTCACCTTCTCGGGCTCGGTGATCGCGTTCGGCAAGCTGTCGGGCAAGATCAGCGGCAAGCCGATGCTGCTGCCCGCACGTCACTGGCTCAATCTCATCGGATTGCTGCTGGTGGTCTGGTT
Organism: uncultured Gammaproteobacteria bacterium; assembly: GCA_963732415.1. Lineage (GTDB taxonomy): Bacteria > Pseudomonadota > Gammaproteobacteria > Steroidobacterales > Steroidobacteraceae > RPQJ01. The sequence continues at coordinate 245,425 of CAVSZK010000012.1, read as the reverse complement.
CGGGGTCAAGTTCCTCGGGGCGCACGACATCGACGCCGGCATGATGCCGCTGATTGCGATGACTGCGATCGCGCTGCTGTTCGGCATCCACATGGTGATGGCGATCGGCGGCGCGGACATGCCGGTCGTGGTGTCGATGCTGAACAGCTACTCCGGATGGGCTGCGGCGGCCACAGGCTTCATGCTGTCCAACGACCTGTTGATCGTCACCGGCGCGCTGGTCGGCTCATCCGGCGCGATCCTGTCCTACATCATGTGCCAGGCAATGAACCGGAACTTCATCAGCGTCATCGCCGGCGGCTTCGGCACGGGTGGTGGCACGGCACCAGCCGCGGCCGGCGCGGAGCCGGCCGGCGAAGTGACGCCCATCAGTGCGGTCGAGACGGCGGAGCTGCTTCGCGACTCGAAGAGCGTGATCATCGTGCCGGGCTACGGCATGGCGGTCGCCCAGGCGCAGCACACCGTGTACGAGATCACCAAGCTGCTGCGTGAGAAGGGCGTGAACGTGCGCTTCGGCATCCACCCGGTCGCGGGCCGCATGCCCGGGCACATGAACGTGCTGCTCGCCGAGGCCAAGGTACCCTACGACATCGTGTTCGAGATGGACGAGCTGAACGAAGACTTCCCGGACACCGACGTCGCGATGGTGATCGGCGCGAACGACATCGTGAACCCGGCCGCCGAGGACGACCCGACGAGTCCGATCGCCGGCATGCCGGTGCTGCAGGTTTGGAAGGCGAGGACCTCGATCGTGATGAAGCGCTCGATGGCCTCGGGCTATGCCGGTGTCGACAATCCGCTGTTCTACAAGGAGAATAACCGGATGCTGTTCGGCGATGCGAAGAAGATGCTCGACGAGGTGCTGGTTGCGCTGAAGAGCTGAGCATAGACAGGGGACATTCTCCTTTTTCTTCGTCTCGCGACGGCGCGAGGAGGATAAAACGGAGAATGGCCCCTCAGTGGTCGTGGTCTTCGTGCGCCGGCGCCCACATCTCGTGGGCATCCACGCTCAATCGGGCCAGTGACTCGTGGGCATCGAGCCGCGCCAGGCGCTCTTCGTATAATGTTTCGGCGCATGCAGACACAGACATCAGCAGCTCTGCGAGGCCGGTTTCGCCCAGCTCGTATGCTCGCTGCGCCCGCTGCAGGTAACGGGCCGCCTGCTCTGCCGCAGTCTTCAGCGGCTGCCAGGCCGCCAGCGCCGACTGCGCCTCCGACACGTCCTGTGCCGCAATCGTGACGATCTCGCGCCGCGCGGCCTCGGTCCGCGCCGCCGCCGCCGCCGCCTCGTCGCGTCCCTGCGCAGCCAGGGCCGACCGATAGCGACCGGGCAGCGGCACCGAGACAACGACCCCGAGCGTCTTCTCGGCGCCGTCGAACTCGTCGAGCATTCGCAGGCCGACGGTCGGATCCGGCCAGCGCTCCTTCGAAGCTCGCTGCGCGTGCAGTTGCGCGCGTGATTCGGCGAGTTCGGCGAGGCGCAGTTCGTGGCTGCGCTCGAGGATCACCGCGGGCCACTCAGCCAGCGGACGATCTGGTACGACTGGTTCCGGAACATCCGGGGGCTGCTCCGGCACCGTCAACGCGGGATAGGCGATCTGCAGAGCATGCCGCAACTGGCGGGCCATCATCGCGCTGCGGCCAGCTGCAGCAGCGGCCCTGCCCGCTTCCGCCTCGGCGAGTTCGAAATGCATCTGCGACGCATCGCCTTGCTTCAACTGGCCGCGCACCGCGCCTGCGGCCTGCTCCAGCGCCCGGGCAAGTTCACGATCACTGCTCGCCTGGGCTTCGGCCTTGAGCCAGCCGAACCATGCCGACAGCAGGGTCCGCGCTTCAGCATGACGTGCGTCGGCGAGCGAGTTCTCCGCCGCCTCGGTCAGCACCCCACCCAGCTCCCGGTCGAGGCGCGCCTTGCCTGGCCAGCGCAGGCTGCGCGTGATGCTCGCCTCCCACTCGTTGTAATCGCCTTCGCCGTCGACATCTTTCTGCCCGTAGGCACCACCGAGCGTGAATTCATGTGGTCCGACACGCAGCGCCTCGGCCTGCGACCCGGCAGCCGACTGCAGCGCCAGGGCCTCGCGCACCGTCGGACGCTCGTCGATCGCCGCAAGCGCAGCGTCCTCCGGGGGCAGTGGCCCAGCTGTTTCGGCCCGCAACGGCACCGCAAGCAATGATCCAAAGATGACGACGACAGCCAGGTCCCTCACGACGTCAGCCTCCCGAAGTCCAGCACGGGCTCGACCCAGTACGCCACGGATGGGTTGCGCACGGTGCCGCGCAGGCGCTCGAGCACGGTCGGCAGGCGTTCCTGCTCGAGAATGACGTACAGGAGTCTCCGCGCGACCCGCCCACGTACACGTTCGCGCACCGATGCCCGTGCGAAGCCGTGACCGTGCCCTTCCGCCGACACGACCGAAAATCCGCCCACGTCCTCGGGAAGGTCGAGCAGGCACTCTACGATGTCGTCCTCGAGGTCCGGGGGGAACGCAATCGTCAGCTTGCAACGCACGGTCGTCATGGCCCGGCCTCCACTGCGGGACGCTCGACACCGAAGCGCTCGAACATCAGTGGCAACATCAAAAGCGTAAGCAGCGTCGAGGTAACGAGACCGCCGATCACGACGATCGCGAGCGGTCGCTGGATCTCGGATCCCGGGCCGGTTGCGAACAGCAGCGGCACCAGGCCGAACGCCGTGATGGTCGCCGTCATCAGCACCGGGCGCAGGCGCCGCTTGGCGCCTTCACGGACGACCTGGCCGAGCGCTACGCCGCTCTCCGCGAGATGGTTGAAGTGGCTCACCATCACCAGCGCGTTGAGTACCGCGATGCCCAGCAGCGCAATGAAGCCGACCGAGGCCGGGACCGACAGGTACTCGCGTGTGACCCACAGCGCGAGCACTCCGCCCACCAGCGCGAATGGCACGTTGGCCAGCACCAGCAGTGCCTGGCGGACGCTGCCGAAAGTGCTGAACAGGACCAGGAAGATGAGCCCCAGCGCCAGCGGCACCACCAGCGCGAGTCTTGCTGCGGCGCGTTGCTGGTTCTCGAACTGCCCGCCCCAGGCGATTCGATAGCCGGGCGGCAGCTGCACTTCGGCGGCCACGCGCGATTGCGCCTCGCCCACGTAGCCGACGAGGTCGCGTCCGGAAACGTTCGCCTGCACCAGCGCAAAGCGCGAAGCGTTCTCCCTGTCCACCTTCACGGGCCCCTCGACGAACTGCACATGCGCCAGGTCACCGACACGTACAGTGCCGCCCGCCGGCGCGGCGATCCGCAGGTCCTCGAAGCGCTCGGGAAGTGAGCGCAGGCGTTCCTCGCCTCGCACCACCAGTGGCGTGCGTCGGCCTTCCTCCAGGACCGTTCCGACCGTGAGTCCTTCGATCTGCGCGCGCAGTTCGGCCTGCAGGGCGGTCACGTCGAAGCCGGCGCGGCCAGCCGCGAGCCGGTCGATGTCCAGTTCCAGGTACTGCACGCCCGAGTTCGTCAGCGTATAGACGTCCTCGGCCCCGTCGATCTCTCGCAGCACACCCTCGATACGGCCCGCGAGCTCGCCGATCCTGTCGAGGTCCGGGCCGAAGATCTTCACGGCCAGGTCGCCGCGTGCCCCGGTCAGCATCTCCGATACGCGCATTTCGATCGGCTGCGTGAAGGCATACGCGGTACCGGCGAATCGATCCAGCACGGCACGCATGCGGTCCATCAGTGCCGGCTTGTCCGGGTCCTGCCACTCTTCCCTGGGGGTCAGCACCAGGAACATGTCCGTCTGGTTCAGTCCCATCGGATCGAAGCCGAGTTCGTCAGAGCCGACACGTGCGATCGAGTGGCGAATCTCCGGAATCTCCGCCATCAACGCCTGCTGCAGTCGCAGGTCGGCATCGATGCTGTGCTCGAGGTTGATCGACGGCAGCTTTTCCGTCTGCACCAGCACCGCTCCTTCATCCATCGTCGGCATGAACGTCTTGCCGATGCCCATGTAGGCCAGCGCCGCCAGACTGAAGGTCAATACCGCCCCGATTGCAACCGCACGCGGATGGACGAGCACCCAGTCCAGTGCACGCGAGTAGGCGGGCATCAACTTGCGCATCAACCACGGTTCCTGGTGCGACCCGGGCTTCAGCACGAACGACGCGAACACTGGAATGACGGTCAGGGCCAGCAGCAGCGAAGCGCTCAGGGCATAGATGATCGTGAGCGCAACCGGCGCGAAGAGCTTTCCTTCGAGGCCCTGCAGAGTCAGCAGCGGCAGGAACACCAGGCAGATGATCAGGATGCCCGCGCCGACCGGCCGTACCACTTCCGCGACCGAGCGATAGACGACGTGCAGCTTCGGTACGGTCTCGCCGTGCATGGCCTGCATGCGGCTGACCGTGTTTTCTACGACCACGACCGCTGCGTCCACCAGCATGCCGAGTGCGATCGCGAGCCCGCCGAGGCTCATCAGGTTGGCGGACAGGCCGGTGACGCGCATCAGGATGAACGTGAGTAGCGCCGACAGCGGCAGCGTCGTCGCGACGACCAGCGCTGCGCGCGCCTCGCCTAGAAACACCAGCAGCAGCAGCACGACCAGGACCGCGGCCTCGATCAGCGCATGCATCACCGTACCGACCGCCCGGTCGATCAGCTCGCTGCGGTCGTAGAACACCTCGATCCTGACCCCGGGCGGGAGCGTCGGCTCAATTTCCGCCAGCTTGGCCTTCACGCGCGCCACGACGTCGCTGGCATCCGCACCACGGAGCCCGATCACCAGGCCCTCGACAGCTTCTTCCTTTCCGTCCTTGGTCACGGCACCGTACCTGGTCAGCGTTCCGTGCCGCACCTCGGCAATGTCGCCGACCCGTACGACGCCGGCTGGTCCGGTGCGGACGACCGTCGCCGCGACGTCCGCCAGGCTGCCCACCGCACCGACGGCCCGCACCACTAGCGCTTCCTCGCCGCTGTCGAGGCGTCCCGCGCCGTCGTTGCCGTTGTTGCGCGAGATCGCAGCCTCGAGATCGTCGATCGTGATCCCCGCCGCAGCCATCGCGCCGCGGTCGGGAACGACCTCGAACGTCCTCACACGCCCGCCGAGCGAGTTGACGTCCGCCACACCGGGCAGCGTCCGCAGTGCGGGCCGGATGACCCAGTCAAGAAGCGTGCGACGCTCCTCCAGCGAAAGCGCGCCACCCTCGATGGTGAACATGAAGAGATCAGAGAGCGGCGTGGCAATTGGCGCAAGGCCGCCTTCGATACCGGCCGGCAGGGCGCCGGCCACGTTGCCAAAGCGCTCTGCCACCTGCTGGCGCGCCCAGTAGATGTCGGTGCCTTCCTCGAAGTCGATCGTCACGTCCGCGATCGCGTACTTGGCGGCGGATCGCAGCACCGTCTGGCGGGGAATGCCCAGCAGCTCGTACTCCAGCGGCACGATCACGCGCGTTTCCACTTCTTCCGGTGTCATGCCCGGCGCCTTGAGGATCAGCTTGACCTGGGTGGGCGAAATATCTGGGAAGGCGTCGATCGGCAGCTTGCGAAACGCCTGCATGCCGGTGACCGCGAGCAGCAGCACCAGCAGCAACACCAGCAGGCGCTGGGAGAGCGCGAGTTCGACCGTACGCTCGAGCACGGCCTAGTTACCCTGGGCCATCGCCTTGAGGGCGCTGACCCCGGAGGCTGCGACACGCGCACCGGCCAGGCCTTCACCTCGAATGGCGACGCCCTCTGCGGTCCGCAATCCCGCCTGCACCGGCACCGCCACGAACCCGCGCTGCGTGGAGCGAAACACCGTGTCCGTGCCCGCCAGCCGCGTGACCGCCGATGCCGGTACGATGACCGTGCCCGCGGCGACCGGCGCAAACACCGTTAGTTCGGTCGACTGACCGGGCCTGAGACCGGGGCCCGCCGGGAGTTCCGCGCTGAGCACGACGCTGCGAGTTTGGGGATCGACGCTGCGGCCGACGGACATGACCCGCCCGACCGTCTCGGGACTACCAGCCTCTGCCCGGTAACCGACGGCAACCTGCTCGACCAGGCGCTCCGGCAGCTGCGCCTCGAGCCAGACCTTCGCGGAATTGGTGATGAAGAACGCCGCCGTGTCGGAATCGACACGATCGCCCGGCATGAGGCCGGCGCCAACCAGCTCGCCCGCTGCCGAGGCAAGCAGCAGGTATTCGCCCGGCGCGTTGGCCGCCGGCTTCACCGACGACAGCAGTGCGCCGCGGCTCGCGGCCTGGGCCTGTGCGGCGCGAAGCTCCGCCTCGCCCTCCTGCAGGCGCCGGGCCGGGGCAATACCTTCGGCCACAAGGGCCCGGTCGCGCTCGACCTGTGCGCCGAGGACCCGTACCTGTGCATCAGCTGTACGCCGCTCGGCCTGCACCTCGAGGAAGTCCCGGCTGCTCAACTGCAACAGCGGCTGTCCCTTCGTCACCGCCTGGCCGTCCTGTGCCAGCACGCGAACGACCGTGCCGGCCACCGGGACGACGACGGCCACCGTGCTGTCGCCGGGCAGACGGCAGACGGCGGGCAGCGCGGCGACCGGCGCCTCGCGGACCTCGCGCACCTCGGCCAGTTCTATGCCCAGTGCCGAGAGTTGTTCCGGCGTGACTTCAATTTCGGCCGGACCCGCGAGTGCGATCCCGGACAGCAACGCCATGAACGGCGCCAACGACCACTTGCACACAGGCTCGCTTCCTTGGACTCATTCCACAGAGAGCCCGAGTGTCCTACGCCAAGCTTTGGCCAACCATAAGATGAGGACTGTGAATGTGTCGTGGCAAGCCACGATTGAGGAAAAGGGATTTCCCGGTCCCGGAGTGGTTTACGACAGCCGGTTAGCAGCTAGACTCCAGCGGTGACGACGAACGACGAGTCGACCGGAGACCCGCAGGAAAGCACCTGGGCCAAGCTGCGCCGCCGCAAGGTGGTGCAGTGGGGCGTCGTCTATGCCGCAGGCGCCTGGGGCCTGCTGCAGGGCCTCGCCTACGTCAGCGCCACGTTCAACTGGCCGCTGCAGTTGCAGCAGCTGGCAACCCTCGCGTTGCTGGTCGGCCTGCCGATCGTGCTGGTGATGGCCTGGTACCACGGCGACAAGGGGCAGCAACGTGTCACGGCCGCCGAACTCGCCATCATCACGCTGCTGTTCCTCCTGGGCGGCGGAATCTTCTGGCGCTACGACCGGGCCAGCAGTGTTACCGCTCCCGCCGGCGCTGCGGCGCAGGCACCAGGCACGTCGTCAGCCGCCCCGGACCTCTCGGCGGTGTCCGAAAAGTCGATCGCGGTGCTGCCGTTCGAGAACATGTCCGGTGACCCGGCCAACGAGTACTTCTCGGACGGCATCTCCGAGGAGATCCTGAACGTGCTCGCGCGCGTGCCGGACCTCAGCGTCGCAGCGCGCACGTCTTCGTTCCAGTTCAAGGGCGAGAAGCGCGACGTCGAGCAGATCGCCGCGCAGCTCAAGGTGCGCATGGTGCTCGAAGGCAGCGTGCGAAAGCAGGACGATCGGGTGCGGATCACCGCGCAGTTGATCGATGCCCGGACCGGTTATCACCTCTGGTCGGAGACCTACGACCGCGAACTGAAGGACATCTTCGCGATACAGGACGAAATCGCACAGGCGATCGGCAGTGAACTGAAGGTCCGGGTAGTCGGAGCGGGCGCTGCCGGATCTTCGGTAAGCGGCACGAAGAACCTGAAGGCGCACGATCTCTACCTGCGCGGCCTAGCCCTGTGGCAAGTCCGTCGCGACGACGAACTCTGGGCCGCGATCGACTCGTTCGAGCAGGCCATTGCGGCCGACCCCGGATACGCGGAGGCGTGGGGCGGGCTTGCGCTTTGCTACGCGGTGATCGCCGACTACACGGTCCGCATCTCCGCCGCGGACGCAGCTGCGCACGCTCGCGAAGCTGCCGAGCGTGCGCTGGTACTCGATCCGACCCTGGCAGAAGCCTACGCGGGGCTCGGCAACGTGGAAAGCGTCAGCCGGAATGACGAAACGGCGATCGCGCTCTTCAAGCGGGCCATCGAGCTCAAGCCCTCCTTCGCGACCGCCCACCAGTGGCTGGGAACCACGTTGATGCTGACGGGCGCGCTCGATGAGAGCCTCGCGTCGCTACAGCGCGCGGTCGCACTCGACCCGCGCTCGCTGATCGTGGCAGCGAACTATTCCTCCATGCTCATGATCGCCGGACGCAATGCGGACGCGATCACTGCCTGCGAGCCGACACTCGAGTACGCGCCCGACTCGTTCCTCTGTGTGCAGAACATCGGACCGGCCTACCTGCTGGAAGGCAAGCGCGACCTTGCGCGATCGTACTACGATCGATGGGCGAGGAACTGGGGCACCGGCACGGACCGCCAGGTCGAGGCGCTTTTCGATGCGCTGGACGGTAACAGTGATCGCAAGGCGTTTGCACGAAAGCTCGCCGCGACCCCCGATCGAAGCTGGAACGATCCCGGGAGCGGGAACCTGCTGTCCGACTTCGACATTCCGGTGATCCTCGTGCTGCTGGACGAAAAGGAAATGGCTCTCCAGTACATCCACGCGACGAATTCAAGCACGACCCTCGCCTGGTCAATACTGCAGCCGGTGATGGACCCGATACGCTGCGACGCCCGGTTCAGGGACAAGGCCAGGATGATGAAGATCAGGGACCTGCGCGCCGAAAAACTCTGTACCTGACATCGACGACCGTCTGCAGCTTGTCGGCATGGCAAGCGACGACCCCTTCACGTACGACCCTGTCCGTTCCAGTCCGGGTTGTCCCAGTCCGGCCCGGCCGGGTCACTCGCTCTAACGATTCTTCCGGTTGCCGGGCTTGTCGGCCTGCTCCTGCCATTTCTGGCGCTCTTCGGGCGTCATCTTCTGCACTTCGTCGCGCATCTGCTGGCGCTGCTCAGGCGTCATTTTCTGCATGTTCTCGCGGAATTCCCGGCGCTGCTCGGGTGTCGCGTTCTTCAACTTTTCACGCATCTGCTCGCGCTGCTCAGGCGTTGCCTGCTGCCAGCGCTGCCGCATTCGGCTGCGCTCCTCTTGCGGCACCTGCTGCCATTTCTCGCGCAACTGCTCTCGCTCGGCGGGCGGCAATTCCTTGTACCGCCGATACGTTTCGCGAAGCCGTTGCTGCTCCTCGGGTGGCAGGCTGCGGAACTCCTGGTACCGATTGCGCAACTGCTCACGCTCGGCCGGCGGCATTTCCCGCCACTGGTCGAAGCGTTTGCGCGCCTGCTCGCGCTGCTGGGGCGTCATCGATTCCCAGCGCTGTGCGCCACGGGCCAGTTCGGCCTGGCGCGGCGGGGGCAGGCTGTCCCAGTGCGATTGCATCGGCCCGAGCGCCTGCTGCTGCTCGGCGGTCAAACTGTTCCATGGGATCGACTGCGTGGCTGCACTCGTTGTCTCCGCGTGCACTGCCATGCTTGCCGCGAGCAGCACGCCAGCGACGACGATGTTAAGGCGACGCTTCATTTGTCGTGCTCCTGTCCCATGCCTGCTTCCCCGCAGCGCTCGTCGCGCAACCGGTGGCCCAAGCCGTCAGGCAAGCGCGTAATTCCGCAATCGCGCGGGTCGCGAATTTCGGATGCTTCAACCACTGCTGCCACCAACCTCGAATTCCGTCGCATCCAGCCATTCATAAAAAGCGAGGTCATTTTCCACCAGGCCCAGGTCATCCCCGCTTGCGAGCAGTTCCACCGGGGCGAGGGGCGCGTCGGCCGCAGCCACATCCGCGGTGCTCGCATCGGGTGCCGTCGGCGAATGGGGTTCCTGTGCGCGCCACAGTAGCACTGCGACCAGCGCCACCGAGGCCATCGCGGCCGCGGGCGCCCACGAACGCCACGCCATGCCCCGAGGCTCCCGGACCTCGGCCACCGCGGCACGCCGCGCGGCGGCCAGCCGCGTGCGTGCGCGTCCATCCAGCGACCCGACGCTCGCGTCGAACAATTCGCGTGCTCGTTTCTCGGTGCCGGTCAGTTCACGATCCTGGCTGTCCATCACCACACCTCGCCCAGTTCACCGCGCAACGTATGCAGCGCGCGGAAGTAATGTGTCTTGACGCTGCCCTCGGAGCAGCGCATCGCGGCAGCAGTCCCGGCAACGTCCATGCCTTCGAGGCAACGCAGCGCGAATGCCTGTTGCTGCCGAGCCGGCAGGCGCGCCAGCGCCGATTCGAGCATGCGCATCGCCTCATCCGTTGCCGCTTTCGCCGAAGGATCCTGTCCTCCATCGGCGACCTGCGCGATCGGATCCTCTCCGGCCTCGTCGTCCTGCCACTGGCCCGGCAGCAGCGCAAAGATCTTCGACCGCACCGAGCGACGGCGCTGGAAGTCACGGATTCCGTTCCAGAGTATCCGATAGAAAATCGGCTTCCATTCCGTCGCAGGGCGCGCAGCGTAGCTGCGGGCGAACCGCAGCATCGCCCCCTGGACGATGTCGAGCGCGTCATCGCGGTTGCGGACCGCAATCTCGGCGATCCGGCATGCCCGTCGTTCGACCTCCGACAGGAAGGTATTCAGTTCCGCGGCCTGGTCCAAACACTCCCCTCCGGTCCCTTCAGCCCAGCCGGCGCCATCGGGCCCCGGGATCGAGATTTCCAGACTAGCAAAGCTCTCCATGAGGTTAGACTGCAACGCTCCGGCCTGACCTGGCTGTGGTCTCTGATGACCATAACGCCAGTCAGGACAATCGGTTGACGCAATGTGCTGATGAAGATTTGCACCGGGAGCGCCGGGTGCGGAACTGGAGTATTCCCGGCATGCGGCGCGATCTGGACAGGGTCTATGTATTTTGCGATACAGCAAGGTAAGCACTTGATTATCATGAGTTAATTTTCGACCGGTGATTTTCTGACCAGATCGAAAAACTCTTTTGCGAAACCGGCACTTGGCAGCTGTACCCGCAATTCACCCACAGACTTATCCACAGCACATGTGGACAACTTCACATAAGCGCAGGCTGCGATGAGCGGCATCCTGGTCGTCGCGATCGACGCGCCGCTGAGGCGCCTATTCGACTACCGCGCACCGCCACAGGCAGCGCCCGAATCGCTGCGGCCGGGTGTCCGAGTGTGGGTGCCGTTCGGGCGCCGCCGCGTGGTCGGCGTCGTCGTGGAAACGCGGGCCAGCTCAGACGTTCCCGAATCGAAACTGAAGACCGCCGTCGCCGTGGTGGACGACGAACCGGTGTTCGACGCGCCGCTGCTGGAACTGCTGCGCTGGGCGGCCGACTACTACCGGCACCCGCCGGGCGAGGTGATCGCCGCAGCGCTGCCGGCGCCGCTGCGCACCGGGGATTCGATGCTAGAGATGAGCGAGCGCTGGACGCTGAGTGCCGCAGCGCGCACCGGCAGCCTCGCGGCCCTGCCGACCCGCGCCAACCGGCTCCGGGAAATGGCGGAGTTCCTCCAGGCACGTGACGGCGCCGACGCTGCAGGTCTCGCGACCGTATCGCCTCGCTGGCGCGACCACGTGCGCGAACTCGAGAAACGAGGCTGGGTGACGAAGTTCCGCATGGCCGATGCGCCGTCGCCTCGACCGGATGTGAGCGCCAGCCAGGGACCGGAACCAATGCCGGACCAGCGTTCGGCGATCGACGCGATTGCCGCGGCACATGGCCGGCACGTGTCATTCCTGCTGCACGGCGTCACTGGCAGCGGCAAGACCGAGGTCTACCTGCGCGCGATCGAGGACGTCGTGGCGCGCGGAGAGCAGGCACTGGTGCTGGTGCCCGAGATCGCGCTCACTCCGCAGCTCGTCAGCCGATTCGCGGCGCGCTTCGATGCACCGCTCGCGGTGCTGCACTCGTCGCTCACCGACCAGGAGCGGCTGCGCGCATGGCGTGCCGCACGCAGTGGCGCCTCGCCGGTGGTGATCGGCACGCGCTCCGCGATCTTCGCCCCGCTGGCCCGCCCGGGACTCATCGTCGTGGACGAGGAGCACGACCCGTCCTACAAGCAGCAGGAAGGATTCCGCTATTCGGCGCGTGACCTCGCGCTCGCGCGGGCTCAGCGGCTCAATATCCCGGTCGTGCTCGGATCGGCCACACCGTCGCTCGAAAGCCTGGAGCGTGCGAAGTCGGGCAAGGCCGTGCTGCTGTCGCTGCCGAACCGAACGGCAGGTGCCTCGCAGCCGGCGCTGCACCTCGTGGACCTGCGCAGGCACGCCGCGACGCAGGGCATTGCCACGCCGACCGTCCTCACGATCAAGCGTCACCTCGATGCCGGCGGACAGGTGCTGCTGTACCTGAACCGCCGCGGCTACGCGCCCTCGCTGTTCTGCCCGTCATGCGGCTGGGCCGCGCCCTGCCCGCGCTGCGACGCGCGGCTGACCGTTCATCAGCGAGAGCAGCGCCTGCACTGTCATCACTGCGGAACCGAGCAGCGGGTGCCGGAGGCCTGCCCGACCTGCGGCGAGGCGGTGAAGCCCGTGGGCCAGGGCACGGAACGCATCGAGGAAACGCTGGCACGGCTCTTCCCGGACGTGCCGCTGGAGCGTATTGACCGGGATGCGGTTCGACGTCGCGGTGCGCTCGAAGCCGCGCTCGATCGCGTGACCCGCGGCGAAGTCCGGCTTCTGGTCGGCACCCAGATGCTGACCAAGGGCCATCACTTCCCGGACGTGAGCCTGGTCGTGGTGCTGAACGCCGACCAGGGACTGTTCGGAACCGATTTCCGGGCGAGCGAGCGCCTCGCACAGTCGATCGTGCAGGTCGCGGGCCGTGCCGGTCGCGCCGAGCGACCCGGCGAGGTGCTGATACAGACCGAGTACCCGGAGCATCCGCTGCTCGCGCAGCTGGTGACGGCCGGGTACGACGCGTTCGCCTCGGCGGCGCTCGCGGAACGTGAACTCGCAAAGTGGCCACCCTTTTCACGCATCGCCGTACTCAGGGCAGAGGCGGCGAATCGCGACGCGCCGCTCGAGTTCCTGGGGCGCGCACGCGAAATTGCCGAATCGATAGCCTCGACTGGCGTCGAGGTGCTGGGACCGGCCTCGGCGCCGATGGAGCGACGCGCCGGGCATTACCGAGCGCAGTTGCTGCTGCACGCGGCTACGCACTCACCGCTGCAGCGGCTGTTCGCGCGCTGGTTGCCCGCGGTTGAGGAATTGCCGGAGGCACGCAGGGTGCGCTGGTCGCTGGACGTGGACCCGCTGGAACTCTTCTGAGCGCCCGCCGGGCATGGCTGCGACGAAGACAGCCGACACGCCGCAACCACTGCATTTTCCGGACTCGCTTCCGGACCTCGAATTCCCTAGACTGGCCGCACTCGCCGGACACCTTCCCGACGGCAACATCTTGAAATACCTGATAGAAAACCTGGTGCGGGATGCGCTTACCGCGTTGCCCGAAGACCTCGTGGGCGCCGACGCGTCCGCCCTCGTGCCGACGATCGAGCGCACCCGCGACCCGACCCACGGCGATTTCGCCACCAATGCCGCGATGCAGCTCGCCCGGGCCGCGAAGCGCAAGCCTCGCGACGTCGCGCAGGCGATCGTGAACGCGCTGCCTGCGAGCGAGTTCGTGGCCAGGGTCGATATCGCCGGTCCCGGCTTCATCAATTTCCACCTCACTCCTGCGGCCGGACACCAGGAACTGCTCCGCGTGCTCGAACTCGGCGCGGCATATGGCAAGGGCAAGCAGGGCGCCGGAAAGCGCGTGATCGTCGAGTTCGTTTCGGCGAACCCCACCGGACCGCTGCACGTTGGCCACGGCAGGCACGCGGCGTTCGGCGCGACGCTCGCCAATCTGCTCGATGCGGCCGGCTACGACGTGCACCGCGAGTACTACATCAACGACGCCGGCAGGCAGATGGAGATCCTGGCGGTCAGCGTGTGGCTGCGCTACCTCGAGTGCTTCGGCGAGTGCTTCGCGTTCCCGAGCAACGGCTACCGCGGCGACTACCTGCACCCGATCGCCGACAAGCTGGTCGAACAAAACGGGCGGACACTGGTGCGCCCCGCGGCCGACGTGTTCCGCGACCTGCCGCCAGACGCGCCAGCGGGCGACAAGGACATCTACATCGACGCCGTCATCGCACGCGCCAGGGAACTGCTCGGGGCCGACGGGTTCCACAAGGCTTTCGACATCGCGCTCGCGGACATCCTCGCCGACATCCGCCAGGACCTCGAGGAATTCGGCGTCTGCTACGACGAGTGGTTCTCCGAGCGCAGCCTCTCCGACGGCGGCGCGATCGACCGCGCGCTCGATCGCCTGCGAAAGAACGGCGTCGTCTACGAAAAGGACGGCGCCGAGTGGTTCCGCGCTACGGATTTCGGCGATGAAAAGGACCGCGTCGTGGTGCGCGAGAACGGCATCAAGACTTACTTCGCGTCCGACATCGCCTACCACCTGCACAAGCGCGAACGTGGCTTCGAACAGCTGGTCGACGTGCTGGGCGCCGACCACCATGGCTACATAGCGCGCGTGCGTGCCGGGCTGGTTGCAATGGGCGAACCGGGCGACTCGCTCGATGTGCGGCTGGTGCAGTTCGTCACGCTGTACCGCGGCGGCGAGAAAGTCCAGATGTCCACTCGCTCCGGCGAGTTCATCACGCTGCGCGAACTTCGCCGCGAAGTCGGCAACGACGCCGCGCGCTTCTACTACGTGATGCGCAGCAACGACCAGCACCTCGACTTCGACATGCAGTTGGCCACGTCGCACTCGAATGAAAATCCCGTGTACTACATCCAGTACGCGCACGCACGCGTCTGCAGCGTGCTGAGGCAGATGCACGAGAAGGGATTTGCCTACGACACCGCGCAGGGCCGTGCCTCGCTGCACCGGCTGGTGGAGCCGCACGAGCAGGCGTTGCTCGCGACGATCAGCCGCTATCCGGAAGTGGTGGAGCAGGCGGCCGCACTGCGGGCGCCGCACGCTCTGGTCCATTACCTGCGCGAACTCGCCAACGATTTCCACACCTACTACAACGCGCACCAGTTCCTGGTGGACGACGCGGAACTGCGCGACGCGCGCCTGACGCTGATCCAGGGCCTGCGGCAGGTGGTGCGCAACGGCCTCGGCCTGCTCGGTGTTTCGGCGCCGGAGGCGATGTGAAGTGACGCAGGGCCGGACGCTCAGTCGGGACTTCAAGCACGTCAAGCGCAACACTCCGGGGGGCCAGACCATCAACGGATGGGTGGGCTTCGCCGCAGGACTCGCCTTAGGGCTCACAGTCGCGCTCGGCGTGTACCTGCACTATCGCGACCTCGCACCGGCTGAGCCTCGTGCCGCGGCGGCCAAGCCTCCGGCATCGGCTCAATCAACCGAGGAGGCGCCGCCCGCGGCAGTTGACCCGGCGAAGGAACTCACCTTCTACGACATGCTGCCGACCCAGGAAGTGCAGGTGCCGAAGCAGGAGGACAAGAAAGGCGATGCCAGGGCGTCCAACCTGCCGGCCGGCGACATCGTATTGCAGGCCGGCGCTTTCAAGCAGCCGACCGAGGCGGAGAAGCTCCAGGCGACGCTGGCCCGCTACGGCGTGGATGCGAAGATCCAGCGCTTCGCGCTGGAGGACGAGACCTGGTACCGGGTTCGGATAGGGCCCATCGCTACGGTGGAAGAACTCGAAGCCGTCCGGGCCAAGCTGGCCGAAGCGGAAATCGAGGCTACGCCGGTGACCTCGACCTTCCAGGAACCGCCGCCGTAGAAAACAAATAGGTGCCTGGCACCTATTTATTCAGTTCCTCGTTGATGAGCGCCAGCAGCTGCTGCTGGCCGAAGCTCGGCATCGGACGGCCATTCACGAAGTACTCGGGTGTCGCGGTCACTTTCATCGTGATCGCATCGTTCGCATCCTGCTGAACGAGTTGCGTGACCTCCGGCGAGTTCATGTCGGTCATGAGCTGGCCCATGTTGAGCCCCAGTCCGCTGATCACCACTTTGACAAGCTCCGGCTCGACGGTGTGATTCGGGGCCCACTGCGCCTGGTTCGCGAGCAGTGTTTCCAGCGTCTGCCAGTACTTGTCCTGCTTGCGGCTCGCCTCGAGCAGCCGCACCACGTAGTCGGATCCATTGTGAAACGCCACCTGGCGGACCGACAGGCGAATTTTTCCTGGATTCTCCGCCATTACCTGCTTCACCAGCGGGAAGAACATCGCGCAGGTCTCGCAGGCCGGATCCATGAACTCCACCACGTGGACCTTCGCATTGGGGTCGCCGAGGGTCGGCGCCTGCAGGCTCGCAAGAGCCGCCTGCTCATTGCCGGCTCCGGGTGCCGAACTCCCGCGCTTGTACAGCAGGCTTCCCAACAGCACCGCAAGCAGCAGGGCCGCGGCGCAGGCATACAGGATGGCGCTTCTGCGCAACCAGCCCTTGCCAGGCGCCGGGCTTTCCTGGGTCGGTCGGTTTCGCTTGCTCTTTCTGCTCATCGGGAACTCCCGCAATGCTCGTTGAACAGCCGATGGAGGCCCTGCATCAAGCCATGGATGGCGACGCTCCTACGGCGTGAACCTGGTGTCTATGATGCCTGGGCCGCGGCGATCAGCTCACTGACGTACCTGACGTCCGCGATCTGCCGAGCCTGTGCCGGCAGGTCCGCGATCAGCTTCGCCGCCTCGGCCAGCTCAGAATTCCGCTGCGCACGCCCAGATTTGTCGTCGGGCTGGCTGATCGCGTCGGTGCACAGCGCGTAGGCCAGGTCGCGCTGGAACGACAGCCCGCGTGCACCCTGCTCCTGCTGGCCGCGCAGGTACTCGAGCTCCGGCGCCAGCACCTTGCGTGCGTCGTCCTTGCGACCCAGCATCGCCGCCGAATAGGCCTGCATCACCCGCGCCCGGGAAATGTCCTCCCTCGGATCCGAGCTGCCGAACCGGTTAGGCGGCAACGCTGCGCGCTCCTGCGATGCCTTCTCAGCCTCGGCATACTCGCCCAGCCGGATCTGCGAAATACCCTGTGTCGTGAGCAGGAACCGCAGGGTGTTGTCCCGATAGCCGAGCGCCGGCACGTCGTCCTCCGGCACCTTCAAATTGCGCAGGCCGGCCACGGCGGCGACTGCGGCATCCCGGGCGCCGCGATCGTCGCCGGAGTACATCTGCAGTCGCGCGCGCCAGGAGTCATACACGAATGGCAGCAGTGCATAGAACGGGCTGTCCTTGCGCACACCAGCCATGCCCTCCTCCGACCCGCGAATGGCCTCTTCCATCGACTTCTGGGCCGCAGCCTGCTGGCCCAATCGAGCCTGCAGGGCCGCCAGCTGCATCCATTGCTGCGACATTGCCGAGCCGAGGCTCGAAGGCCGGCGCGGGTCGTTTTCCAGCGCGACGGTCGCGAGCTGCAGGTCCAGCGACTGCTGCACACGTCCCTGTTCCAGGATCGCGTCCGCCAGTTCGCCGTTACCGCGGATCCAGTACACCCATGAATTCAGGTCCGACGGGTTGAATCGAACATTTTCCTGGCCGGCGTTCGCAGACTTGCGATGAAATTCCTCGGCTGCTACGTAGTCATGACGACGCGCAGCGACGCGTCCCATCAGGTCCACTGCCAGCGTGCGATTCTGCATCGACCGGAGATCGCCCGGGCGCTTCGCCAGCACTTTCTCGGCGATGTCATAGACTTCCTGTTCAAGCGCCTCGGCCTGATCCAACCTGCCGAGCTGGATGGCGTGCCGCGCCTCCGAGTCGCTGGTATCCGCATAGATCGAGGCGGCGGTCAGGTCGGTCAGGTCCAGCGCGCCCATGCTGGCCAGCAGCTTGCGACTTTCCTCGCAGGTGGCCACCGAGTCTTCCTTCTTCGCACGCTCGTGGCTCAGGTAATTCAGGATGTCGGCATAGGTGAGCTTCGCCTGCCTGGAGCCGGTCGGCGCATAGGCGAACGGCCGCAACATATCGGCTGCCTTCTGCAGGTCGCCCGGTTTCGATCCGGGACCGCCGCCAGGGCCGAATGACGAATACGGCACGAAGTACGTGAGCGCGAGACCGAGCGTGACGGCCTCGCTCTCGTCACCTGCCGCGCGGAGCTTCTCGAACACGGCGCTGGCCTTGTCCAGCGACTCGGTTCCGTCCTTGATGTCGCCGCTTCCCAGCAGCGCACCGCTCTCGCGCAACAGCGCCATGCCCCTGTAGACCTGCGTCTGCGGGGTCATCAGTTCCGCCGGCAGGCCATCGTAGTAGCTCACGGCCATGTGCGCGAGCTTGCCCATGGTCTTCAACTGGCCGGTCGGTGCGAGTTCCTCGTAGAAATCCTCGATCAGGAAGCCAACCAGTTTCTCGGCGTCATTGCGCGCCTGCTGCGCCAGGATGTCCGCTTTCCGGGCCCGCTGCTGGCTCACCCAGCCGAACACCGCGCTCGCCGCGGCCACCACCATCAGCACCGCACACACCGCTGCGATGGTCCGCGCGCGCACCAGGGCCCGGCGCGTGGCGGCCTCGCGCTCGTGCTGCAGGGCGAGTTGTCTTTCGGCTTCGTCGCGGGCCTCGCGCTCGTGCCGCATGTCGCGGCTCGACGCCACCACGCCACATAGAACGTCGTGGGTCAGCTCGACACGGCGCATGTCGAGGCGTTCCTCGATGCGCAGCAGGCGCCGGTTCACCAGCTTCGAAAGCGCATCCGGCGCGGCACCGGCCGCAGCCAGCGCCTTGGCCACTCGTTCTTCCGCGAGGCTCTCGCGGTAACCGGACTCGGTGAGCAGTTCGTCCTCGATCACCCGACGCACGCCCTCGGGCTGGTCGGCGAGCGCGCGCTCGTAGAATTCGGTCAGGATCGTGTCCCGCGACCCGGCCAGCAGGTCGGCCGAGATTTCCTTGCGGCCCTGCGCGATGCGCACGTTGTTCAGTTCGCGGCACACGAGGCTCAGCAGCGACGGCTCGACCTCGGCGTTGACCAGTTCGGCGCCGCCGGCGACGAAGCGCACGATCGACTCGGCCACCTCCTGCGATACCAGGCGTCCGCCTGGCTGCATCACCGCAGCGAGCGCCTGCGTTCCATTCATCCGGGCCAGTCGCATCCTGTTCTGCGTGATCGAGGGCATCGTGCCCTTCACGCTCTCGAGGTGGGCGAGGTAGTCCTCGCGCAATGCGATCAGGATCCGGTAGTCGGCACGCGCGAAGTCGAAGTCCTCGGCTGCGGCCTCGTCCTCGTCGAGCCGCGCTTCCAGCGCAGCCGGCGGACGGTTTTCGACCAGGTCGGCGAGATCGGAAAGGAATTCCTTGGCACGCAGTCGCCCCGCATCGTCGGCCTGGGCCAACGTGAAGATTTCCTCGAACTGGTCGAAGATCAGCAGCGGCAGCAGCGTGCGGCCATCCTTATCGCGCAGCAGGTCGCCGCGATGGTGCAGGAACTCCCAAAGCGACTCACCCTCGATGGCCGTACCCGGTCGGCTCCAGTGCCCTGCCTCGGCCGTGGCACGGAATATCGCCTGCTTGATCTGCTCCGACGGCGGGGGTGACTCCGGGTTGTAGTCGACGCGCACGTACACCGGGCAGAAGCCCTCGCCGCGCAATCGCGGCACCAGGCCGGCGCGCAGCAGCGAGGTCTTGCCGAGGCCCGACTGGCCGAACAGCACGGTGAGGTTCTTGCGCTGGACGCGGCGCGCGAGTTCCGCGGCCTCCTCGTCGCGGCCGTGGAAATAAGAGCGGGTTTCCTCTGTATAGGAGGACAGGCCGAGCCATGGGTTCTCCGGGTCGATCGCTATCGACGCAGCGAGGTCGTCCGGATTGGAACTCATGCGCGACGCCCGCTGAAGAGGTCCTTGAGCCGCCTGAGGAACTCAGGGGTCGGTTCGCCGTCGGGCATGCGCGTGATGTGCAGCGCCCGGAACTTGTCCGGCACCAGCGCGGATGCCTCGGGAGTGTCGTCGATACAGACCGGCAGGATGAACACGCCGCCCTCGGCGATGCTGAGCGAGCGGTCCACGGCGTAGCTCCACTCGCGACGGAAATACGCCTCGTGGCGGCGCTGCGTGGTGGCCGAGATGACCGGCACGAAGAAGCTGCAGCGCGCGATGTTGGCGCGGATCTTGCGGTCGTAGTCGTCGCCGCCCTCGAGACGATCGAGGTCGAACCAGGTGGTGAGGCCCGCCGCGTCCATCGCCGCCTTCAAGCGCTGCACCGCGGGCAGGTCCTCGCGCGCATAGCTGATGAAGATCGCGTGCTCCGGCATCTCGCGCGAGGGCGGAAGAAATCGCTGCGGCGCTGCGCCCGCGCTGCTCGACGCGACCGCGCCGCCCTGGCGCTTGGTCCAGCGTGCATGCAGGTCGGCGACGAAAGCCTCGGCACCGCCATAGACGCGCGTACGAACGCTCACCTGCTGCAGGAACGCCACCAGCCGGCCGTCCTTCATGGTGTGGTCGTCGGCAAGAACCTCGCCCACGTCGCGCGGGTCCGATAGCCGCTTGCGCTTGGCCATGCGCAGGAACAGTCGCGCGAGCCAGTTGGAAAAGTCGCTGCCAATCAGCAGCAAGTGATTGTGCTCGAGCTCGTGGAACAGCTTCTCGGGCGTCAGGTGCTCGGACTGCAGCGCGCAGATGAACTCGAGCATGTCCTCGTCGTTCACGACGTAGGTGGGCGACGCCGAGAGCCTCCCGAGCAGGTGGTACACCACCGCACGCTGCAACTGATCACGCTCGGTCGGCAGGTCGGCCACGCGATTCGGTGCATAGGCGATCACGTCGGTCGTGGGCTGGCCGCCGTAGCGTTCGAGATTGACGGCTTTCTCGAGCAGCGGGTCGAAGGTCGTCGTGATGTAGAGATCGAAGTCGGTGATCTGGGCGAGCTGGCGCAGCGCCAACGGCGGCTCGAAATCGACCTCGCGCATGATCGAGCGCAGCCGCGTGTACGCTTCCTCGCGTCGTCCGCGCTGGCCGAGATACGCGCAGACGACGTCGTTCAGCGTCAGCGGCTGGGGCAGCACCGAGGGATCGACCGAGAGGCGCGCGGCCAGCTTCTCGGCCAGCCACTCGTAGAGCGGCCGCAGCCCGTGGTCCGTCTGCACGCGCAGCAGGTCCGGACCGATGATCGGGATGACCCGTTTCTCCTCAATGTAATTGAGGAGATCGTCCCAGGCATCCTCGTCGAAGTTCTCGACGACAGGCATCGCGACGGTCACGACGCTGCCCTCGAGTCGAATCTGATCGACATCGCGTTCATACGGTTATTGGTGCCTCACCCTGTGCGACCGAGTGTAGCGGGATTTGAGGCTCGCGCGACAGCAGTTCGAGGTATTGCTGCTCGATGTGAGGGTTGCGGAAGCCCGCGCCGCAGTCAGCCGCCCGGGCGCAGGCGCCGTACCCGCGCCTGGGCCTCGTGCCCGATCCCGTCCCTGCGATCCGGCACCTGCCGGGTGCCGTCCCTGGCCACTCTATCCACACCGCGGGCTTCCGCTCAGGCATTGGACCGCGCTCGTGCGGCACCGGTCACACGCTATATCAGTCACGATCAGGCCGAAATGGGCGCAAGCCCAATGACACCGAGCCGACGGTCGAGTTGACGGAGCGAAACGGCCTCCGCGACGTGCTCAGGGGTCACGATGTCGCTTTCCGCCAGGTCGGCAATGGTGCGCGCAACCCTGAGCACGCGGTGGTATGCCCGCGCCGACAGTGCGAACGCACGCATGGCCCGGTCGAGCAGGTCGAGCCCTTCGGGATTCGCCTTGAACACACCCACATCGTCCACCGCCTCGAGCCGTGCATTGGACCTGCGCTGGCGCTCGAGTTGCCGGTCGCGCGCGGCGGCGACTCGCGATGCGACGACAGCCGACGCCTCCGCAGGCTGCCTCGACGCGATCGCCTCGGCCGTGACACGCGGCACCTCGACGTGCAGGTCGATGCGATCGAGCAGCGGGCCGGAGATCCGTGCCCGATAAGCCTCGATGCGTTCCGGTGCGCAGCGACAACTGGCCGCCGGATCGCCGAGGTGACCGCATGGACAGGGATTCATCGCAGCGACGAGTTGGAAGCGCGCCGGGAAGCGCGCCTGCCGGGCGGCACGCGATATGGAGACCTGCCCGGACTCCAGCGGCTCGCGGAGCACCTCGAGCACCTGCCTGTCGAACTCGGGAAGTTCGTCCAGGAACAGCACGCCATTGTGTGCCAGCGAGATCTCGCCCGGACGTGGTCGCGAGCCTCCGCCGACCAGTGCGATGGCGGAGGCCGTGTGATGCGGGCTGCGGAATGGTCGTCGCCGCCACTCGTCGAGACGGAACGTCGAGGTCGCGAGCGAGCGTACTGCAGCTGTCTCGATCGCCTCGTCCTCCGTCATCAGCGGCAATATCCCGGGCAGGCGCTGCGCCAGCATGCTCTTGCCGGATCCCGGTGGGCCCATGAACAGCAGGCTGTGCTCGCCCGCCGCGGCGATCTCGAGCGCGCGTCGTGCGCCGGCCTGGCCGCGTACCTGGGCCAAGTCCGCTCCTCGTGCCTGCGACGGAGTCGTTTCCGGCCTGGTCGCGAGCCTCAATGGCTCGATGCCGCGCGCATGACGGCAAACCTCGAGCAAGTGGGCGGCGCCGCTGATCCGTCCGCCCTGCACCAGGCTCGCCTCGGCCAGGTTTCCGGCCGGCAACACCAATGCGTGACCGGCCCTGGTCCCCTGCAGCGCCGTCGGCAACGCGCCGCGGATGGCGTGAAGGTCGCCGCCCAGCGACAGCTCACCGTAAAGCTCGCAGCCGATGAACGGCGCGGCCGGCAGCTGGGCGGAAGCGACCAGTATCCCAACCGCGATCGGGAGGTCGAATCGCCCGCCCTCCTTCGGCAGGTCCGCCGGCGCCAGATTGACGGTGATGTGGCCGGCCGGAAGCTCGAAACCGCAGTTCGCGAGCGCGGCGCGTACGCGGTCCTTGCTCTCCTTCACCGCTGTCTCGGGCAAGCCGACGATCGAGAATGCCGGCAGGCCGCCGCCGACGTGGACCTCGACGCGCACCAGCGGCGCATCGAGTCCCTGCTGGGTGCGGCTCAGGATGGTGGCAAGCGTCACCGCGGGATCAGCTGTGCGAGGGTCACGACCGGCTCCGGTGGACGTGGGCCTACAGCATGCGGCCCACCGGCCCCGCCCCGTCAAAGCGCGAATCGAGCCAATTTGGCCGCAATCGCATTCGCTAGAATGCAGGCATGAAACTTCACCAGCTCAGGTACCTCGCGGCAGTGGCACAGACCGGCCTCAACATCACGGCTGCGGCCGAGAAGTTGCACACGTCCCAGCCCGGCGTGTCGAAGCAGATCAAGCTGCTCGAGGAAGAACTCGGATTCCAGATCTTCGTGCGCGACGGTCGAAATCTTTCGCGGATCACGCCGGCGGGCCAGAAGGTCGTCGACCGCGCGGTGCGCGTGCTGCGCGAGGTCCAGAACATCAAGCGGCTCTCGGACGAGTTCAAGGACGAGGCCCGCGGCTCGCTGTCGATCGCGACCACGCACACGCAGGCGCGCTACGTGCTGCCCGGGATCATCAAGACGTTCCGTGAGCGCTATCCCGAGGTGCGGCTGCACCTGCACCAGGGAACCTCCGAGCAGATCAGCGAGATGGCAGCGCTCGACCGCATCGATTTCTCGATCGCCACTGGCTCGCAATCGCTGTTCGAGGGTTACTCACTGCTGCCGTGCTATCGCTGGCATCGTCACGTGGTCGTGCCGAAGGGTCACCCGCTGGCGAAGGTCGCGAAACCGACGCTGAAGCAGCTCGCGGCGCACCCGATCATCACCTACGTCTTCAGCTTCAACGGGCCGTCGTCGCTGCACGATATCTTCGCGAGGCAGGGACTGGTGCCGAACGTGGTGCTCACGGCGCAGGACGCGGACGTGATCAAGACCTACGTGCGGCTCGGACTCGGAATCGGCATCGTCGCGAGCATGGCGATCGACCCGGAGGACGATGCCGACCTGGTGCAGATCGACACCTCGCACCTGTTTCCGGCCCATGTCACCTGGATCGGATTCCGCCGCGGCGGACTGCTGCGAAAGTACCAGCTCGACTTCATGCAGTTGTTCGCGCCGCACCTGACGCGGCGTGTGATCGAGCGGGCGTCCAGCGCAGCGACGCAGGCGGACGTCGAGGAACTTGTCGCGGGGCTCGAGCTGCCATTGAAGTAGGGGGGCGCAGCGGCCCAAGTCGACACCGGAGACAGTGCGCAGTCACCTGAAGGACATCTACCGGAGTACGCAGACCATGGAACGCGGAGCAAGTACACGAGGACGATACGCCGCGCTGCTCGAAGGGGCCGAGGCGATCGAGATCAAGGCGACCATCCCGCATGCGCAGGTCGCCAAGGCGCTGGCCCGCTACAAACTGACGACGAAGAACGACCGGGAACGATTCATCTACTTCTTCGACACGCCGAGGCTCGAACTGTTCGCCTCGGGCATCATTGCCCGGGCACGGCGGATCATCGGCGACGAGCACGACAGCACCATAAAGTTCCGGCCGGTGGACGCCGCAAAAGTCGCGAAGCGCTGGCGCAAGTTTCGCGATTTCAAGATCGAGGCCGATGCCAGTGAAAAGAGCATCGTGAAGTCGGCGTCGTTGACGATGCCGGTGGCCAGGGGACTCATCAAGCGTGTCGTTGCCGGCCAGAAAGGCATCCCGGCGCTGTTCACCAGCGAGCAGGAGGCTTTCCTCAAGGAGATGGCCGGCCGCGTGCCCGACCTGTCGAAGCTTGCGGTGCTCGGGCCACTGAACGCGGAGCGCTGGGACTTCGAGGACCCCGCCTGTCCGTGGCCGATCACTGCGGAACTCTGGCGACGGGCGGACGGCGCGACGCTGATGGAAGTCTCGGTCAAGGCCCCGGCGACCCAGGGCGCGGCGGTCATGGCCGGATTCATGGCGTTCCTGGCCGAGGTGGGCGCCGAGCGCGACAAGGGGCAGCAGGCCAAGACACGCTGGGCCATCGACTACTACGCGACCCGGCTGCGGAAGAAGGCCACGGCTCGTAGCAGGACCGGCCGCGGACAGGCGCGCCGCAAGGCGGCCTGATCCCGGGAGCCCCTGGGAGAGTTACAGGACAGCCGTCCTCGAGCGCTGCGCGGCACATGCAGGCACGCGGCACGTCCCTGTGCCGCGCGCGACCGGTCGATCGGCACCGGCCGTTCGTCACAACCGTCAGTGGCTGTCGTGACAAGTCCCCTCATGGGCGATATCACCACCCTGATCATGACCAAAATGACGACGACGCCGAGACCGGTCGTCGCAATCGTCCACAGTGATCCGGACGACCTCGCCCGTTCCGGATTCGACGGTCTTGTTGGTGACGTAAGCCGCACCGTCGAGCCCGATCACGACCCCACCCGGATACTCGAGCACCACCCCATTGGCCGGGTCAGCATTGTCGTAGACCGTGACCGGCGAAGACCCGCAGCTGTCCAGTCGCAGCAGCCTGCCGGGCGCCTTCAACGGCGGCGGCGGGCCGTTCGGAGGTATCTTCAGACCGGAGGAGATCTCCAGCACGTAGAGCTTGCCGTACGGATCGAAGGCCACGTCCACGATGGTCGTGAAGCCCGAAGCACACAGTTCGGGATCGCCGCCCCAGGGCGGCACGCGCCAGACGCTCGCGCCGCCCGTCGGGAACGGAAATCCCGTTAGCGTTCCGACCCACCAGTAGCCATCGGGGCCGCGCGTGACCGACGTCGGCACTGCCTGCGAGGGAATCTTCGCACCGGCTGGCAGGCCGAGGAACGGCGGTGCATCAACCATCTGCGGAGGAAATACCGCAAGCAGGTCCGTCTTGCCGTTCGGCCGGACCCTGACCAGCGAGTTGGCGCCCGCATCGGCGACGGCCCACTCTCCCGGTTGCCCTTCTACTCCGTAAGGGTTGCTGTCGATCGCCCCGTGATCGGGATTGGCTGCCTCCTCAAACGCAGAGATATCGGCCACCGCGACGGTACGGCCATTGCCTGTCATTCGCAGCAGCTTGCCGAGGTTGGCGCCGTCCGGGCCCAGCTGGTCTCTGACCGCCAGGTCGCCGCCCAGTCCCATGATGATGGTGGCAGCCCCGTAGCGAGAGAACGAGACGTCGTTCGGCCCGACCGCTAGTCGCGGACTGCCGCTGTAGATAGACGGCAGGCCGGTTACGATTCGAACCGGATTCTCGCCCGCCGTCGGGCCGACCCGGGTGATCGCGCCAGTCAGGCCGAAACACGCGTTCGGCACGCTGGTGCAGTCGCTTCCGCCGTTGCCAGCCTCCGCCACGTACAGCGCGCCACTCGGCGACTGGTCGATGCCCTTGGGGTTCACCAGGCCGGTGGCGAAGACCTCTGCCGTTGCCGCACGCGCGCTGGTCGGCAGCACGCCCAGGCCCACTGCAGTGCAGAACGCCGCCAGTGCAAGACCCATTCTCCTCCTGCTCATTTTTTTCGCTCCTCTAGCTGTCGTCTGGTTCCGGATCGCCCCCGGGCGGGGCGGGAAAGACACCGTTGCCACATCCTTTGCAATGTCTCTTTAGAGGCTTTATGGCACTTATGTGCCATAAAGCCAATTATTGCTAGAATTGCCCCCGTGTCAATACCAGCGAAAACCGCGCCTCCCCAGGGCGGCACCGGGAGCGGCCGGACCCGGCAGAAACAAAGGACCCGCAGGGACCTGCTCGTCACCGCCGGTCGTCTGATCTCGGAGGGCCTACGGCCGACTGTCGCGGAGGTTGCCGACGCGGCAGACGTCTCGCGCCGCACCGCCTACCGGTATTTCCCGACGCAGGAGAAGTTGCTGGTCGAGGCGTCGCTGGAGCGGGTGCGACCTGCGATGGAAGCCGCGATCGCCGCAGCGCCGGCTGGCCTGGCCGAGGCGGACCTCGACAAACGGCTCGGCGCGCTCGTTCAATCGATGCAGGCGACGGCGGCCGAGCATGAGCACCTGCTCCGCACGATGGTCCACCTGACGGTGCTCGAGAAGCCGCAACCCGGGACACGGCCCCGAGGCTCGCGTCGCGTGGACTGGATCGAACTCGCCGTGGCCTCGCTCAAGCCCCGGCTGGAGCGCGCCGCCTATGCCCGCCTCGTCACGGCGCTGTCACTGATCGTTGGAATCGAGGCGCTGATCGTGATGCGCGACCTGCGTGGCCTCGGAATTCCCCAGGCGATCCAGGTGAGCCAATGGATGGCGCGCGCGGTGCTGCGTGAGACGCTGCGAGAGGCTTCAGCGAAGGCGGCACCGGCCGCGTCGGGCAGGCGTTCATCACGAGCGGGCCGCGGGGCAGAACCATGACCGGGAACGACGACCGGATCGCGGCGCTCGTGGGCCGCCTGGAGCAAGCATGGAACGCCGGCGACGCCGCTGCCTGGGTACAGGACTGCCTCGACGACGCAGACTTCATCAACATCCGCGGTGAGATCCTGTCCGGTCGCAAGGCCAGCGAGACCCGCCACGCCTTCATGTTCGAGGGTCCATTTCGAGGCAGCCGGCTAGCGATCTCGATCCGCAGCGTCAGACACCTGTCGCCCGACGTGGCGGTCGTCGAGACTGATTGTCGCCTCACGGGCGCACAACGGATGCCGTCCGGCGTCCTTCCCACGGAAGCAGGCGTTCTCCTTACCCGGCTGAAGCAGGTCCTGGTGCGCCGGGATGGGCGCTGGTGGATCGCAGCCTCGCAGAACACTGCGGTGATCCCGGGCCCGCCCTGATACACGACCGGCCAAGCGGCCCCTGCTAGGGGAACGACGGCCGGCGCGGGTAGGATGGCGCCTCCGTAACATCCCGGTACCATCGATTGTTCCGCTGGTTCGAAAGCCTGGTCACGCCCTACCCGGACGACGCCCCGGAGACGCCGCCCGCGGGCTTCTTCGGCTTCCTGTGGGCCTGCTCGAAGGGCATGCGGCCGTTCATATTTGCGATGACAGCCTGCACGGCCGTGATCGGCGCGTTCGAGGCGCTGCTGTTCGCGATGATGGGCCGCATCGTCGACTGGCTCGCGCACGTTGCGCCATCGCGGCTCTGGGCGCAGGAACGCGGCACGCTGCTGCTGCTTGCATCAGTGCTCGCGGGCAGCGTCGTGCTGGTCGCGCTGCAGACGATCCTGAAGCACCAGACACTGGCCGCGAACTTCCCGATGCGCCTGCGCTGGAACTTCCACCGCCTGCTGCTCGGCCAGAGCATGAGCTTCTACCAGGACGAGTTCGCCGGGCGCGTCGCCGCAAAGGTGATGCAGACGGCGCTCGCGGTGCGCGACACCTGGTTCACCGTTGCCGACATCCTGGTGTTCACGGTCATCTACTTCGTGACCATGGTGTTGGTGGTCGGTCACTTCGACCTGTGGCTGCTGCTGCCGTTTCTCGGCTGGGCGGCCGCCTACGGCGTTGCCCTCGCGTACTTCGTTCCGCGGCTCGGCAAGGTGGGCGCGGCACAGGCGGACGCGCGCTCGCTGATGACCGGACGGGTGACGGACGCCTACACCAACATCGCGACCGTCAAGCTCTTCTCACACGCGAACCGTGAGGCGGGCTATGCGCGCTCGGCGATGCAGGAGTTCATGAAGACTGCCTACGCGCAGATGCGCCTGGTGAGCGCGTTCGAGATCGTGAACCAGCTGCTCAGCATGGCGCTGGTGGCCTCGACCACCGGCGTCGCATTGTGGCTCTGGACCAGTGGGCAGGTCGGCGTCGGCGCCCTGGCCGCCGCCACCGCGATGTCGCTCAGGTTGAACGGCATCGCGCACTGGATCATGTGGGAACTCGCGAGCCTGTTCGAGAACATCGGCACCGTGCAGGATGGCATGGCCACGCTGTCGCGGCGTCACGCCGTCGTGGACCGCCCGGAAGCGACGGCGCTTGAAGTAAAGCGGGGAGAAATCCTCTTCGAACACGTGCAGTTCAACTATGGCGGCGCGCGCAGCGTGATCGACGACTTCTCGCTGCACATCCGCCCCGGTGAGAAGATCGGCCTGGTCGGCCGCTCAGGCGCCGGCAAGAGCACGATCGTCAACCTGCTGCTGCGTTTCTACGACGTCGAGGGCGGCCGCATCCTGGTGGACGGACAGGACATCGCCGGCGTCCGCCAGGACAGCCTGCGAGCGCAGATCGGCATGGTCACCCAGGACACGTCGCTGCTGCACCGATCGGTGCGCGACAACATCGTCTACGGCCGGCCGGAAGTCGACGATGCACAGACGATCGCCGCTGCAGAGCGCGCCGAGGCGCACGAGTTCATCCAGGGCTTGTCCGACGCGAGGGGCCGCTGCGGCTACGACGCCCACGTGGGCGAGCGCGGCGTGAAGCTCTCCGGTGGCCAGCGGCAGCGCGTCGCGATCGCGCGCGTCATGCTCAAGGATGCACCGATCCTGATCCTGGACGAAGCCACCAGTGCGCTCGACAGCGAAGTCGAATCGGTGATCCAGCAGAGCCTGTACCGCTTGATGGAAGGCAAGACCGTGGTTGCAATCGCGCACCGGCTTTCGACCATCGCCGCGATGGACCGGCTCGTCGTGATGGACCAGGGCCGTATCGTCGAGGAAGGAGACCACCACTCACTGCTGGCGCTGGGCGGCGTATACGCGAGGCTGTGGGCGCACCAGAGCGGAGGGTTCCTGGGCGACGAGACGACCGACGAACTCGACAACGAATCGCGCGCCCAAATGGTGGCGACCGGACGTTAGAAAAGGGGCTCCCGGGCGATCGCCAGAAGTCACCCGATTATCACCGCTTCTCGACTGACCCGGTCACCGGTCGCCACCTAGTATTTCGCTCCCCAACCTTCAATCGGAGAGCGAGCAATGACCGACCATGTCACGCGATGGCGCGCCGCCGCGATTGCCGCGGCCAGCCTGCTGCCATTCTCAGGCGCGCGGGGCGAGCCGGTCTCCAGCGCGCCGCCCGCCGCACAGGCGACCATAAACGAACTCTTGCAGCGGCTCGAGGAACAGGACCAGAAGATCCTGGCGCTGCAGCGCAAGCTTGAAGTCCTGGATCCGCAGGTACAGGCGCAGCAGGAGCAGGACCAGAAGGTCCTCGTCCTCGAGCGCAAGCTCGAGATCCAGGATGAAGCAACCAAAGCGGCACGCGCCTCAACGCCGGTGGTCAAGGCCAGCACAGGCGGCTTTTCGATTCAGTCTGCCGACGGGCAGAACCAGATCAAGTTGCGCGGCCTGGTCCAGACGGACGGCGCATTCCTCACCAACGACTACGCCGGCAACCCGCCGGATACCTGGCAGGTGTCGCGCGCGCGGCCAACCATCGAAGGCACGCTCGGCGGGATCTACGATTTCAAGTTCATGCCGGACTTCGGCAACGGCAAGACCGTCCTCCAGGATGCCTACGTGAGGGCGCGCTTCCTGCCCGGGTTCCAGCTCACGGCCGGCAAGTTCAAGTCGCCTGTCGGTCTCGAGCGCCTTCAGTCGGCGAGCGACCTCCGCTTCGTCGCCCGCGCATTCCCGACGCAGATCGCGCCGAACCGCGACATCGGCCTGCAGGTCGGCGGCGATTTCGCCGGCCAGCGCGTGACCTACGCGGTCGCCTACCTGAACGGTTCGAACGATGGCAGCAGCAGCGATTCCTTCTCACCGTCCGACAAGGATCCCAACAGCGCGAAGGAATGGGCGGGGCGGCTTTTCGCGCTGCCCTTCGCCGAGAGCGACGTGTTCGCGCTGCGCGGGCTCGGCATCGGCATCGCCTCGTCCTACACCGACCAGGAGGGCACGACGTCGCAGACGCTGCTGCCCACCTACAAGACGGACGCTCAGACGCCATTCTTCCATTACCGCACGGGCGCGACCGCGACGATCGCGAACGGATCGCGGCTGCGCCTCGCGCCGCAGTTGTACTACTACAACGGGCCGTTCGGGCTCATGGCCGAGTACACGCAGGAGTCGCAGGACATCTCGCGCTTCGCGGGCGCTGCCTACCGTGAGGACACCATGGACAACTACGCGTGGCAGGTGGCGGCCTACTGGTTCCTGACGGGCGAGGAGGAGTCGTTCAAGGGCTTCAAGCCGAACAGGATATTCTCGCTCGCCGACCGCACCTGGGGAGCCTGGGAACTGGTCGCGCGATACAATGTGCTCGACGTGGACGATGCGGCCTTCAAGGGCGGGGCCGATTCTTTCGCAGATCCGGACACCCAGGCCAGCAAGGCAAGCGCCTGGGCGTTCGGCATCAACTGGTACATGAACGAAACCGTCAAGTTGGTGCTGAACTACGCGCAGACGTCATTCGACGGCGGGGCCGCCGGTGGCACCGACCGCGCCGACGAGAAAGCGTTCCTCACCCGCATGCAGCTCGCATTCTGAACGGAGCCATCAAATGACCATCCACCGCATCATTGCCCGCGCGTCGATCGCCGCACTCGCGGCCTCGCTCGTGCTCATGTCCATGGCCGTGAGGGCCGAAACGACCCTTCTGAACGTCTCGTACGACCCCACGCGCGAGCTCTACGACGAGTACAACAAGGCATTCACTCAGTACTGGAAGCAGAAGACCGGCCAGGTCGTAAAGATCCGGCAGTCGCACGGCGGCTCCGGCAAGCAGGCGCGCACCGTGATCGACGGCCTGCCCGCCGACGTGGTCACGCTCGCGCTCGCCTACGATATCGACTCGATCGCGGCCAAGGGCAAGCTGCTGCCGGCCAACTGGCAGACTCGCCTGCCGGACAACAGCTCCCCGTACACCTCGACCATCGTGTTCCTGGTCCGCAAGGGCAATCCGAAGGGCATCAAGGACTGGGGCGACCTTGCGAGGCCCGGGGTTTCGGTGATCACGCCGAACCCGAAGACCTCGGGTGGTGCACGCTGGAACTACCTCGCGGGCTGGGCCTGGGCACTCAAGCAGCCGGGCGGTAGCGCGGCGACGGCGGAGGCTTTCCTCGGCAAGCTGTACAAGAACGTACCGGTGCTCGATACCGGTGCGCGCGGCTCGCTCACGACCTTCGCCCAGCGCGGCATCGGCGACGTGCTGATCTCCTGGGAGAACGAGGCGTTCCTCGCGACCCGGGACCTCGACAAGGACAAGTTCGACATCGTCGTGCCCTCGGTGAGCATCCTTGCCGAGCCGCCGGTCGCCGTCGTCGACAAGGTCGCGTTGCGCAAGGGCACCTCGGACCTGGCCCGCGCCTACCTCGAATACCTATACGCGAAGCCGGCGCAGGAGATCATCGCCAGGCACTACTACCGCCCGCGCGACGCCGAGGTCGCCGCGAAGTATGCGAAATTCTTCCCGAAGATCGCGACCATGGTCACGATCGCGGACTTTGGCGGCTGGGGCAAGGCGCAGGCCACGCACTTCGACGACGGCGGAGTCTTCGACAAGATCTACTCCCGCTGATTTTCGACAGAATCGCCGGCGACGGCCCAGGGACGAGTCGCCGCCCGGCACCTGTGGCAAGCTGGCGGGACCATGGTCGCCGGCCGCCGCCTCAATAACCCGCCCGCCGGCAGTCCTCCCGGCGAGGGCGGGCTCGCGACGCTCCGCGCCCTGCCCGAAGTCTTCCGCTACACGCGCCACGCGCTGGGACTCGTCTGGGATACCAGCCGCCGGCTGACTGTCGCGCTCGCCGTCCTCACGGTGATGGGAGGGCTTTTTCCGGCCGCGATTGCCTACATCGGCGCGCTCATCGTCGACGCGGTGGTCGCGGCGATCGCGGCGGGACAGGGCACCGCGACCGACCTGTCGCGGGCGCTCGGCTACGTCGCACTCGAAGGCCTGCTCATCGCTGCGCTCGCGGCAACGCAGCGCGGCCTGTCGACCTGCCAGTCGCTGCTCCGGGCCCAGCTCGGGCAGCGCGTCAACGAGATGATCCTCGAGAAGGCGCTGACGCTGGAGCTCAGGCAATTCGAGGACTCCGAGTTCTATGACAAGCTCACCCGCGCGCGGCGCGAGGCCTCGAGCCGCCCGCTGTCGCTCGTGATGCGCAGCTTCGGCCTGATACAGAACACCATCGCACTCGTGAGCTTCGGCGGTCTGCTCGCGCAGTTCTCGCCGTGGGCAGTTGCGGTGCTGTTGCTCGCCGGGCTGCCGTCGTTCGTTGCAGAAGCGAAATTCTCCGGTGACGCGTTCCGGCTGTTCCGCTGGCGCTCACCCGAGACGCGCATGCAGATGTACATCGAGACGGTCGTCGCGCGCGAGGACCACGCCAAGGAGGTGAAGCTCTTCGAGCTCGGGCCGATGCTCCTCGAGCGCTACCGCTCGATCTTTCGCAAGGTGTTCAGGGAGGACCGCGCGCTGACGATCCGGCGCGACACCTGGGGTTTCTTCCTGGGGCTTGTCGGCACGTCTGCGTTCTATGCCGCATATGCGTGGATCGTCGTGAGCGCGGTGCGCGGGCGCATCACTCTCGGCCAGATGACGATGTACGTCGCGCTCTTCCGTCAGGGCCAGTCGGCGGTATCGTCGATACTGTCGGCCGTGGGCGGCATGTACGAGGACAACCTCTATCTTTCGACGCTCTACGACTACCTCGACACGCCGGTGGACCAGGCGTCGGGCACGGCCACTGCGGGGCCTGATCCGGGTGACGGCGTGCGCTTCGATCACGTAAGTTTCACCTATCCCGGCTCAGCGGAGCCCGCGATACGTGATGTGAGCTTCCAGTTGAAGCCGGGAGGCAGCCTTGCGCTCGTCGGCGCGAACGGCTCCGGCAAGACCACGCTGATCAAGCTGCTCACCCGCCTCTACCTGCCCTCCTCCGGGTGCATCGCACTCGACGGACTTGACCTCGCCGAATGGAGCCCGGCCGCGCTGCGCAGGCGCGTCGGAGTCATTTTCCAGGACTTTGCCCGCTACCAGCTCAAGGTTGGCGAGAACATCGGCGCGGGTGACGTGGCTCACTTCGAGGATGAGCGGCGCTGGCACGAGGCGGCGAGCCTCGGCATGGCAGCGCCCTTTGTCGCAGACATGCCGGACGGCTACCACACCCAGCTCGGGAAGTGGTTCAAGGACGGGCGCGAGCTCTCGGGCGGACAGTGGCAGAAAATCGCGCTCGCGCGCGCTTTCATGCGCGAGGACGCGGACATCCTGGTTCTGGACGAGCCCACGGCGGCGATGGACGCGAGAGCGGAGGCGCAGGTGTTCGCACAGTTCCGCGATCTCGCTAAGGACCGCATGGTGATTCTGATCTCGCACCGCTTCTCGACGGTGCGCATGGCCGACCAGATCCTGGTCATACAGGACGGGCGCGTGCTCGAGCAGGGCAGCCACGACGAGCTAATGCGCCTGAACGGTCTATACGCGCAGCTCTTCCAGCTGCAGGCAAGCGGCTACCGCTGAGGATCGACCAGCCGCGCGCAGTGCTCGCGCAGCCCTGCGGTCGGGGTCGCCTCCCGGGCGACATGATCCTGCCCTGCCGAACTCGACCCTGGGCTCAGTCCGCCAGCAGCCGGTAGCCGGCACCTGGCTCCGTCTGCAGGTATCGCGGTGCAGTCGGATCCGCCTCGATCTTCTGCCGCAGGCGATGCACCAGCTGCTTGAGGAGTTGGCGGTCGCCGCTGCCGCGGCGACCCCAGACGTGCGTGAGCAGCCGCTCGGTGCTGACGACGTTGCCCGCGTTCGCAATCAGGATCTGCATGAGCCGCGTCTCCAGCTTGGTGAGCTTCACGATCGTCGCGTCGCCGACGCGCAGCTGGTGCGCCTCGAGGTCGAGGGCGAACGGGCCGGCGGTCGCCGTGCCACCGGCCTCGAGCCCCGCACGCCTGAGCAGTGCCTTGACGCGCGCCAGCAGGGTGCGCGGGCTGAACGGCTTCGTGAGGTAGTCGTCCGCGCCGAGCTCCAGTGCCCGCACGAGGTCCTCCTCCTCGCCACGTGCGGTGAGCATCATTACCGGGATGCGCGACTGCGCGCGGATCGCCTCGCAGATGTCGAACCCGCTGCCGTCGGGCAGGTTGATGTCGAGGATCGCGAGGTCCGGCGATTCGACTGCGAATCGCTGCAACGCAGTGCGCGCGTCCGGCGCCTTGACGACCATATAGCCGGCCTGAGTCAGCGCAAAGCCGACGAGCGCAAGCAAGTCGGCATCGTCATCGACGATCAGGATCTTCACTGGCCATGTCCTCCTGCCGCAGGCAGCGCGACGATGAGCCGCGTGCGACCCTCAGGAGTGCGCTCGGCCGCGACGCGACCGCCGTGACGCTCGACGATGGACTTGACGATCCACAGCCCGAGGCCGAGGCCACGCGGCTCGGGCTCGCTGTCCGCGGCGCGATGGAAGCGCTCGAATATCGAGCCCTGCTCCGGATCAGTCACGCCGGGACCCTCGTCCTCCACCCAGATGCGGACCTCAAGGCCGGCGAGTTCGCCGCCGATGCGGATCGTGCCGCCGTCCGGGCCGAACTTGTTGGCGTTCGCGAGCAGGTTGACGAACACCTGCGTCAGACGGGGCGCGTCCCCGACGACCTCCGGCAGGTCATGGGGCAGCATTACCTCAAGCGACTGGCCGCGCTGCGAGAGCAGGCCCTCGACCAGCTCGCCCGCCTCGTGCACGACGTCCTCGAGCGCGACCGGCTGCGAGCGGATGCCGAGCTGGCCGGACTCGATGCGCACGCTCTCGAGCAGGTTGTCGATCAGCCGCGTCAGGCGCAGCGTGCCGCGCTGCAGGGTCGTCACCAGTTCGCGGAGCTGCTCGCGCGGCATCTCCTGGAGGTTGTCCTCGAGGAGTTCCAGCGACGCGAGCTGCGACGCGAGCGGCGTGCGGAACTCGTGCGAGATGTTGGCCAGGATGGAATCACGCGCGCGGCGCGCCGACTCGAGCGCAGTTTCGTCACGCATCACCTGCACCTGCAGACCATCGACCATCGGCGCGCTGGTGATGATCACGGTGCGCTTCGACCCGTCCGGCCCGTCCATGAATTCCGTCGCCTGCGCCTGCTCGCGTTCGCGCGCGTCCAGGATCGGGCAGGCGGTCTCGCAGGGTCGCCGGCCGTCCTTGCCGACGCAGGGCTTCAGCACGTCGCCGCAAAAGCGGCCGAGCGCCTCGGACGCGGTGACACCCGCCATGCGCTCGGCTTGCGGGTTCAGGTACCGCACGACGCGGTTGGCGTCCACCGCGAACACGCCCTCGACGACGCCGCGCAGCATCGCCTGCGCCTCGGCCTCACGCTGTCGAAGCGTGGCATTCGTCTCGACGAGGTTGCGGCGCATGCCTTCGAGGGTGCGCCCGAGCGCGGCCGTCTCTGGCCCACCGGACTCGGGGATCGACGTGGAGAAGTCGCCGTGCCCGAGCCGCTGCGCGGCCGACGCGAGGAGCTCCAGGGGCCGGACGATGCGACGCGCCAGCAGCCAGGCCGCGAGCACTGCCACCATGCAGAGAACGAGCGCGGTCCAGGCAAGGCGTTTAACGAAGCCGTCGACCGTCGCGGTCACCCCAGCAATCGGCACACGCACCTCAATCAGCGCGATACCCTCACCTGTGGACGCGACGACCGGCGTGCTCGACGCGAACACGCCCGCCGCGGGAATGCGCTCGGCGGCCGTCGTTCCGGTCGTGAGCGCCGTCGAGTGCACGGACTTGAGCGCCGGGTCCACGCCATCCAGCCATTTCGACAGGCGCACGAACCGGACCTCGGTCCCTGCGGCTTCGGTCAGCATCGCTGCCAACCGGTCGTCGAGGAAGCGCAGTACGACCACGCGCGTCTCGACGAGATTCGGAACCTGGGCCGTCGCGCCGATGAGCCCGCGCGCCACCTCGGCTGGCGCGAACATGAAATGATCGCCCTGCTCCGATACGGCATTGAGAAGCGCGGCCCAGTCGAGCTCCGGCTGCGTCGATGCAAGCAACACGGAGGGGCCGGCGGTCACGGCGCAGGCGTTCAGGCCAGCGGTGCCGCAGAAGCGCCGAAGGAAGAGCTCGAGCTGCTTCTGGTTGCCGGCGCGGACCAGCCGCACCAGCGTGGGTCGCTCCGCGAGCAATCGCGCCGAGGTCTGGGCATCCTCCTCGACGCGCCGCAACTCCTCGCGCGCGGCGACGCCCGCGAGCTGGGTTCGCACCAGCGCCTGTTGTTCGGCCTGCTTGCGGAGCAGCCCGACTGCACTGAAAGCCAGCACCAGGATCGCGACGAGCAGCAGCCCCGCGACGGTGAGCGCGAGCGAGCCCTGCAGCGAATTGGGCCCGGAGGCGAGCCGGCGCACGCTATCGAACCGATCCTTCAGCAACAATCGATCCTGCAGCAACTCGTGACTCCGCTTAGCCCGTCCGGCGGTCCGCACGCCACTCGACGAGGGTCTTGATCACCAGCGTGACGATTGCAAGTACTGCCAGCATAGACGCGACCGCGAATGCGGCCACGAAATTGTACTCGTTGTAGAGGATCTCGACCTGCAGCGGCATGGTCGTCGTCATGCCGCGAATGTGCCCGGACACCACCGACACCGCACCGAACTCGCCCATCGCGCGCGCATTGCAGAGGATGACGCCGTAGAGCAGCCCCCAGCGGATCTTCGGCAGCGTGACCCTCAGAAAAGTCATCCAGGCGCCGGCGCCCAGCGTGATCGCCGCCTCCTCCTCGTCACTGCCTTGCTGTTGCATGAGGGGAATGAGCTCGCGGGCGACATACGGGAAAGTGACGAATACCGTCGCGAGCACGATGCCAGGCACGGCGAAGATGATCGAGAGGTCGTGACCCTGCAGCCACTGCCCGAACCAGCCATGGGCCCCGAACAGCATCACGAGCATCAAGCCGGCGATGACCGGCGACACCGCGAACGGCAGGTCGATGAGCGTGATGAGCAGGCTCTTGCCGCGGAACTCGAACTTCGCGATGGCCCAGGCCGCGCAGATGCCGAATATCGTGTTCACCGGCACGACGATCGCGGCGGTGAGCAGCGTCAGCCGGATCGAGGCGAGCGTGTCAGAGTCGGTGAAACTCGCCGCGTACACCTCCAGCCCCTTCGCCAGCGCCTGCGCCAGAACCGCCGCCAGCGGCGCCATCAGGAGCAGCGCCACGAACGCCATCGAGACGAAGATCAGCAGCACCCTCGCGAGGCGAGCGCCAGGCGACCGGTTGTGCCGTTGCTCGATCCTGGGTGCAATCCCGGCCACGTCAGTTGTCCCGGCGCGCGTGGGCGCGACGGCCCCAGGCCTGCACGAGATTGATCGCGAACAGCATCACGAAGGACATCACGAGCATGATGAATCCGAGCGCCGCCGCACCGCCGTAGTCGAATTGCTCCAGCTTGATGACGATCAGGAGCGGCGTGATCTCCGTCTTGAACGGCAGGTTTCCCGAGATGAACACCACCGAGCCGTACTCGCCGATGCCGCGTGCCAGCGCCAGCGTGAAGCCGGTCAGGAGCGCTGGGAAAACCGCCGGCAGGATGATGCGCCTGAAGATGTGCAGCGGGCCCGCACCCAGCGTCTCGGCAGCCTCCTCGAGGTCGCGCTGGACCTCTACCAGCGCAGGCTGGACGGAGCGGACCACGAACGGCAGTCCAATGAGCGTGAGAGCCACGACCACGCCGACCCAGGTGTAGGCCACCTGCACGCCGAGGGCTGCGAGCTTCAGTCCCAGCCAGCCATTCGGCGAGAACACGGCTGCCAGTGCAATGCCCGAGACTGCGGTTGGCAGCGCGAAGGGCAGGTCGATCAGCGCGTCGATTACACGACGTCCCGGGAAGTCGTACCGCACCAGCGACCAGGCGACGATGAATCCGAACACCGCGTTGACGCCGGCCGCGAGAAGCGCGGCGCCAAAGCTCAGCCGATACGACGCGACGGCGCGCGGGTCGAGCAGGACCTTCACGAATTCCGGCCAGGTGAGTGACGCGGCATTGAAAGTCAGCGCCGCAAGCGGCAGCAGCACGATGCAGCTCAGGAAGAATGTCGTGAACCCGAGCGTCAGGCCGAAGCCCGGCAGGATGCTCGATTTTCGGAACCAGCTGGCGGCCACGGGCTCAGTTGTCCTGCGCGCCGTCGGCGGGTGCGGCGTTCACGATGAGCACTGGACGCGCCGGCTCCGCCTCGAGCAGCCCGCCTAGCCAGGTCCAGTCGATGCTGCGGGGGTCGGAGGCCCCGAGCACCAGCATCGAGTTCGCATGTCCGTCGAGTTCCTTCCTGAGTTCCTCGCCGACCTGGCCGAAGCGCAGCTCGGTGCGCATGTCCAGGCCGTGCGACGCCAGTGCCGCCGCGCGCGCGTCGAGCAGGTCGCGCATGTACCCGGCGCGCTCCTTCTCCGACGAGATTGCCGGATGGATGCCTAGGTACACGGCCTCCGCCGCCACGTGGCGCAGAAGGCTGGCCGCGACCGGCACGGTCGCGCGGCGGGCGCCCGGGTCCAGCGTGTGGATGACGACGTGCTGCGGCACCGGCGCCGTCGGCGCCGCGCACAGCAACTGCATCGAACCGTGGCGTACCAGCCACTTCGCCGCTTCCGTGCTGCCGTCGCCGGTCGAAATCACTGGCATGCCTGGAATCGCCCGGCCGCCATGGCCAACACGCGTCGCGACGCGCGTGTTCATGCGGGCGCGCAATGCGGACAGCAACGGCGAGTCGAACAGCGCGCGCGCGCCGTCCTCGGAGTCGGCGACTAGAGTGAAACTCGAGATCGGCGTGGGCAATACGTGAACGCGTCGTGCACCGACGGCCACCTGCCGGCCCACGGCCACCGGAAAGCCGCGGTGCTCCGGCAGCGTGCGCGAGACCTCCAGAAGAGATCCGCCACCTGACTGTTCGGCGCCGGCGGGAGCCGCCGCGACCGGCCCGTCGCCCGCCATGCGGACCCGCAGGTGCTCGACCGCGCCGGCGAAAAGCACTTCCTCCACCTCGCCGAATCCGACGAAGTTGGAACGCACGTGACTCTCTTCGGCACCGAGCTCGACTTCCTCCGGGCGCAGCACGGCAACGACCTCGCGCGGCACGGCCTGGCCCGCAGAAACCTCCGGGCGGAATCGAACACCGCCCTCCGTCCGGTAGCCGAGCAGCAGGTTGGCCGCCCCGAGGAACGTCGACACGAAGCGCGTCTGTGGGCGCATGTAGAGATCGTCGGGGCGGCCGCACTCCAGCAGTCGGCCCTGATGCATCACGCCGATGCGGTCGGCGAGCGCAAACGCCTCCTCCTGGTCATGGGTGACCAGGATGGTAGTCATTCCCAGCTCACGCTGGATCTGGCGGATCGTGCGGCGAAGTTCCTCGCGGATCTTGGCATCCAGCGCCCCGAAGGGCTCGTCCATCAGCAGCACCTGCGGCTGGTGCGCGAGCGCCCGCGCGACCGCGATGCGCTGCTGTTGTCCACCCGAGAGCTGCGCCGGCAGGCGGTCATCCATACCCTCGAGCGCGACCAGGCGCAGCAGTTCCTTGCGTCGCGCGCGCCGCTCCGCGGCCTTGACCTTGCGCACGCGCAGCGCGAACTCGATGTTGTCGCCCACCGACATGTGGCCGAAAAGCGCGTAGTGCTGGAAGACGAAGCCGACCTGGCGGTCGCGAGCCGATACCCGGGTCACGTCGCTGCCGTGCAGCGAGACCCGACCATGGTCGATCTCGGTCAGCCCGGCGATCGCACGCAGCAACGTGCTTTTGCCGCTACCGCTGGGGCCGAGCAGCACCAGGAACTCGCCGCGCTCGACCTTCAGCGAAACGTCGTTCACGACCGGCACCGATTGGTACCGTTTGGTCACCTGGTCAAGGGCGATGGACATGCGGGAACCGGCGCTATATTGGTTGGCAGATATCCTAGTCGGGCGTGGTTACGCCGTCAGTCGCCGCGCGGTTACAAAAGGGTAACAATCGAGCGCAGGTCGGCGATTGTCCTGGGCGGTGATTCACGACGAGACCATCAGCCACTATCTTCCTTACACTGTCGACGGCACGCAGCATCAGATCCCACCAATTCCACGCGACCAGCCCCAAATGCCACTTCCCAGCTACGAGAAACTCGGCGCCTTTTACCTCGGCCGTGAGATCGACCCGCAGTCGCAGCAGCCCGGCGCGGACCTGCTCTACGACTCCCGCGACCTCACGACCCACGCGGTCTGCATCGGCATGACCGGCAGCGGCAAGACGGGCCTCTGCCTGTCGCTGCTGGAGGAGGCCGCGCTCGACGGCGTGCCGGCGATCGCGATCGATCCCAAGGGCGACATCGCCAACCTGATGCTGACGTTTCCGGAACTGCGGCCCGCGGATTTCCAGCCATGGGTGGACGCGGGCGAGGCGGCACGCAAGGGCCAGTCCGTGGAGGAGTTCGCCGCAGCCACCGCAACGACCTGGAAGAAAGGCCTCGCCGACTGGAACGA
This sequence comes from uncultured Gammaproteobacteria bacterium, assembly GCA_963732415.1. Classification (GTDB taxonomy): domain Bacteria; phylum Pseudomonadota; class Gammaproteobacteria; order Steroidobacterales; family Steroidobacteraceae; genus RPQJ01. Next base: position 204,423 of record CAVSZK010000012.1, on the reverse strand, counting down.
GGACGGTGCGCGGATCCAGCGCCTGCGCGATGCGGCCGAAGTGGCGATCTACACGCCCGGATCGCAGTCGGGCCGGCCGCTGTCGGTGCTGCGCTCGTTCGCCGCACCGGATGCCGCGACGCTCGACGATTCGACGGCGCTGAAGGAGCGCATCGGCGCGGCGGCCGCAGGACTGCTCGGCTTGCTCGGCATCGACGCCGACCCGATCAGGAGCCGCGAGTACCTGCTGCTCTCGGCCATCCTCGACACCGCCTGGCGCAAGGGCAGGAGCCCCGACCTGGCGGCGGTGATCCAGGCAGTGCAGAAGCCTCCGTTCGAAAAGGTCGGGGTATTCGACATCGAGAGCTTCTATCCCGCGAAGGAGCGCATGGACCTCGCGCTGCGCGTGAATGGCCTGCTCGCGTCGCCCGGCTTCGATGCCTGGCTCGCCGGCGACGCGCTCGACATCCAGAAGCTGCTCTACACCGACGCGGGCAAGCCGCGAATCTCGATCATCTCGATCGCGCACCTGAACGACGCCGAACGCATGTTCGTGGTCACGCTGGTGGCAAACGAGCTGGTCGCCTGGATGCGCCGGCAGTCCGGCACCACCAGCCTGCGCGCGGTCTTCTACATGGACGAGGTGTTCGGCTACTTTCCGCCTTCCGCCATGCCTCCCTCGAAGTTGCCGCTGCTCACGCTGATGAAGCAGGCGCGCGCGTTCGGTCTCGGTGTGGTGCTGTCCACGCAGAACCCGGTGGACCTCGACTACAAGGGACTCGGCAACGCCGGCACCTGGCTGATCGGCCGCCTGCAGACCGAGCGCGACAAGAACCGCGTGATCGAGGGGCTGCTGGGCACCGAGGCCGCGGGCGGCATGGACCGTGCCGGCCTCGAGACGCTGATGTCGAACCTGACGCAACGCACCTTCCTGATGCGGAACGTGCACGATGACGCTCCGGTGCTGTTCCGGACGCGCTGGGCGCTCTCTTACCTTCGTGGGCCGCTGACGCTGGCCGAGATTTCGAAACTTGAGGGCCAGCGGGCCGACGAGGCCGCAGCGGCCAGCCGGCCAGCCGGCACGAAGGCGGCCGGAATCGTCGCGGCTGAAGCTGCGCCTGCCGCGGGCGGTGCGGTCGTGAGCGACCGGGCAGTCTCGCCGTCAGCCAGCACCGCATCGGCCCGGCCGATCGTCCCGCCGGGTGTCGTGGAGAAATTCATGCGCGCCGGGCAGGGCCAGGATCCGGTGACCTACCGGCCCTTCATCGGCGCACGGGCGCGGGCGCATTTCGTGGATGCAAAGGCCGGAATGGATGCCTGGGAGTCGTGGTATTACCTCGCGCCGCTAGTCCAGGAAGGCCCGGACTGGGACGCCGCAGAGGTGCTGGGCGAATCGGGTCCGGACTTCGACGACGAGCCACGGGACGGGGCGTCATACAAAGAGGTCCCGGCGTCGGCGCTGTCCTCGAAGGAGCATCGCGCCTGGGCCAAAGGGCTCGAGGAGCACGTCTATCGCAATTCCTCGCTGAGCCTGATGAGTTGCCCATCGCTCAAGATGAGCGCGGCGCCGGGCGGCACCGAGGGCGAGTTCCGCGCCCGCGTGGCACTGGCGCTGCGCGAGAAGCGCGATGACGCGGTGGACAAGCTCCGCGCCAAGTACGCCACCAAGCTCGCCGCGCTGGAGACTCGCGAAGAGCGCGCCGGCCAGCGGCTCGAGCGGGAAAAATCGCAGGCCTCGAGCGAGACCGTCGCTACCGCCGTGTCCATCGGCGGCAGCCTGCTCGGCGCACTGTTTGGCGGCCGGCGTGGCAGTACCTACAGCAAGGCGTCGAGCGCGGCACGCGGCATCGGCCGTGCCAGCCGCCAGCGAGCCGATGTCACACATGCCGAGGCGGAGATTCGTGCGATCCAGCAGCAGGCCGACGCGCTGAACGCCGAGCTCGAGGCCGAGGTCACCAGCCTCGAGGGCGAATTCGACCCCAATGCCATCCGGATCGAGACAGTGCCCGTCCGGCCCCGAAAGTCCGACATCACGGTAGAGGACCTGGCGCTGGTCTGGCGACCTTGACGTAGAATCCGCGCCAAGAGGATCCGGCCATGAATGAACTGATAAAGCGATTGATGAAGGAACTGCGCATCACTAAGGACCAGGCGAGCGGCGGCCTGGTGGCGCTGCTGCGCACCGCACAGCAGAACATGTCGCCCGGCGATTTCGACGAGGTGGTGGTCGACATCCCGGGCGCGGACAAGCTTTTGAAATCGGCGCCGCCTCCGAGCACCTTGAGCTCGCTCGCGGGCGGGCTCGGTTCTTTGTTCGGCGGCAAGAAGAGCCCCGGGCGCTGGGCGGGTCTCGCCGCGTCGTTCACCGAGCTTGGCATCCCCATCGATACCGCCAAGAAGTTCGGGCCGATCGTGATCGACTACGTGGAACACCACGGCGGCGAAGACCTGGTGGACAAGATCAAGGATGCACTTGGTCTGTAGGCGTGGCCCGATTCTCGTGAGAATTCTCGGGACTCCGTCACCGTGGCTCCTGGTCGTACCGGCACTGCTTGCCGCGCTTGCAGTGACCGCGGGCTGCGCGCCGAAAAGCCGCGACCTCCAGCCGGGCCTGTATCGTGCAGTGGTCGAGTTGCCGGGTGGCACGGTTCCATTCGGGATCGATGTGGCCGCCGAGAAGACCGGCATCGCACTGTATCTCGTGAACGGCGAGGGCCGGGTGCGCGCCCCCTCCGTGAAGGCGGTCCCGGGTGTACTCACCGCTGCACTGCCGGGCACGGGCAATATTCTGAAGGCCGGTATCTCGGGTGACGAGTTCAATGGCGAAATAACGCTGGTCGACGCCGACGGCGGCAAGTCGGTGCTCCCCTTCTCTGCCGTACGCGGGCAGGACTGGCGCTTCGTCGAGAAGCCACGCAGCGACAACGCCGACTTCTCCGGGCTCTGGACCATCGAATTCACCGACGACGCTGGAAACAAGATTCCCGGCGTCGCGGAGTTGGCGCAGTCGTTTCACGTCGTCACCGGTTCGGTGCGCACTGCGGACCGGGAGCAGCCGCTTGCCGGCGACGCAAACGACGAGAAACTCAGCCTCTCGCTCTTCGACGGCCAGCAGGCCGTGCTGTACAAGGGCAGGCTGGACGAACGCGGCGACCTGGTGGGCGAGTGCTGGAGCACCGCCACCGGTCACGCGCGCTACACCGCTACCCGAAATCCCGACGCCAAACTGTGAGCTGCCATGCCCTCATTCGACATCGTCTCTGAATTCAACCTGCACGAAGTCACCAACGCCCTGGACCAGGCCAGCCGCGAGGTGGACCAGCGCTTCGACTTCAAGGGCACCGACGCCAAGTTCGAGCAGAAGGAAACCGTAATCACACTGTCCGCGCCGGCCGACTTCCAGCTGAAACAGATGATCGAGATCCTGAAGCTGAAGCTCGCGAAGCGCGGCATCGACGTCGCGTGCCTCAAGATCGACGAGCCGGTGATGACCGGGCAGACCGCACGCCAGGTCGTAACCTTGCGGCAGGGCGTAGACACGGAGCTGGGCAAGAAGATCCAGCGGCTGATCAAGGACTCGAAGCTGAAGGTGCAGGCCGCCATCCAGGACAAGCAGGTGCGAGTCACGGGCAAGAGCCGTGACGACCTTCAGTCGGCGATGGCGATGGTGAAGAAGGGCGGCTTCGAGCTACCGCTGCAGTTCACCAACTTCAGGGACTGAAGGGACAGGCCGGAAGGGGGGCAGGGACAGGTGCCGGTGTTACGGTTCGGTAACTAGGGCAATTTACCGAACCGTAACACCGGCACCTGTCCCGCGGTAACTTGCCCTAGTTACCGAACCGTAACACCGGCACCTGTCCCCTGTCCCCTGTCCCCTTTCAGGCGTAGGCCTTGGTCATCACCTGCAGCCGGCGGCGCTGCATACGCAGGCTGTGCTCGATCTCGCGCATTCGTGACCGGAAGCTGGTCTCTTCCCACCGCTGCAACATGCGCTGCTTGCGGTCCGTGAGCCACTGGTCACGCAGCTTCGACCACTCCTCGAGTGCCTTGCGGAATGCCGCGTACTCCTCCGCCACACGCGCCTTGAGGCGCTCGACCTGCTCGTCGGCGCCCCGCTCGCGGCGCTTCTCGAGTGCCGCTTCCATGCGCTTGAACTGCATGGCGAGCTGGGCGCGCTGGATCCAGAGGTCGGGCACGGTCTTCAGGTTGTCCGCCAGGCCCGTTGCCGAAAGCGCGTTGATCAGCCACTTGGTCGGGTCCCACTGCCACCAGCGAATTCCGTTGCGGTAGTCGTTCTGGAAGATGTGGTGGAAGTTGTGATAACCCTCGCCGAACGTGAAGAACGCGAGCGCGCCGTTGTCGCGAGCGGTGTTTTCGTCGGTGTACGGCTGCGAGCCCCACATGTGGGCCAGCGAGTTGATGAACCATGTGCAGTGATGGTTGATCACCAGCCGCAGCAGCCCGGCGAGCAGGAACACGCCCCACACGTCGCCCACGGCCCAGCCAAGCAGCAGCGGGAAGGCGATGTTCATGAACAGCGTCAGCGGCAGGTAGTAGCGGTGCTGGAACATCACCATGGGGTCGCGCTCGAGGTCGCGCGCGTTGGAGAAGTCGTTGACGCCGCTCGGGTAGTCACGAAGGATCCAGCCCATGTGCGAGAACCAGAAGCCACGCCTGGCGCTGTACGGGTCCTTGTCCACGTCATCCACGAACCGATGGTGTATGCGGTGCTGCGACGACCAGATCAGGATGCTGTTCTGCAGCGACATCGCGCCAAACAGCATGAAGAACAGCCGCACCGACCAGTGAGCGTTGTAGGTACGGTGTGACCAGAGGCGATGGTAGCCCGCAGTAATCGCAAGACCGCCCGCCCACTGCAACACGACGAACAGGATTACGGCCGCCCAGCTGTACCCGTGCGCGATGCCGTACCAGGGAACGAACACCAGCGCCGCGAGCGGGGTGATCGTGAACAGGATCGTAGTGACCCAATTGATCGGGGCGTGTTCTTCACGCACCGGAGATTCGTTTTGCATCAGGGGGTTACCGCTGCCTGTAAAGGGCACATTTGCTTCTGCAGTCTACCTCCTGGAAGGTCGACTCGGCTAAATCTTGTGCAAGTTATTGGAAATATGACGGATGGGCGCACATTTTCGCCAGGCTGATCCCGGCGAAGGCTCGCGTGCTCCGCCACCGGCGCAGTACTCAGGCGACGCGGCGCCCAGTTGCGGGTTCCTGGCGAGCCTGGACACTACCGGCAGACCGCACCTCGCCGCCGGTATGACGGCCAATCAAGCGGTCCAGCCACTCGGGTGTGTAAACGTGCGAATCCCTGGCCTGGCCTTCGATTACAGGGGGGCCGATGTTCGCTGCCAGCGCAGGCAAACTACCGGGTTGCGGGGTTATTGGGGCCGCCATCCGGCCACGCTCCTGCCACCACCGGACGAGCGGCTCGGAGGGATCCCGCGCGATGCGGGACGTGATGGCCATGATGCCCACGAGGACGACCACGACCAGGACTGCGATGTCGATCTGCAACATGCGCTCGGTAAACCACTCGCGATCCATTTTTGGCTCCATGGGCCGCTAACGACCCGGTATTTGACGGGTTTCATGCTACACACTGAATGTTGCACCGCAATAACTGTTTTGCGAAAAGTATTGTAACTGCATGAATAATAGATATTTATTTATGCTGCACCGCCATAAAAAATGTCCAGAATGAGTCCTGGCCTGCCTGCCGGGACTGGGCGGATCGCAGCCGGAGTACGGCGAGTGCTTTTAACGCACCGAATTTCCGTAAACGTGCTTCAATCTACGGGAAAGATGAGTCGATCATTATCGATCACCTCGAAACGAGCGATCCACGGGAGCACAGGCGATGAAATACCGACTACTGGGCAGCACCGGCCTTTACGTCTCCGAGATTTGCCTGGGAACCATGACCTTCGGCAGCGAGGGCTTCTGGAAAGTGATGGGCGGGCTGGGCCAGCAGGCGGTCAACACGCTCGTCGGCCAGGCGTTCGAGGCAGGGATCAACTTCATCGACACCGCCAACGTCTACTCGATCGGGCAGTCGGAATCGCTGGTCGGCCAGGCGCTGAAGGATCTCCGCCTGCCGCGCGACCAGGTCGTGATCGCGACCAAGGCGACCGGCAGCATGGACGAACTGGCGAACGGGCGCGGCCAGTCGCGTTACCACCTGATGAACGCGCTGGACGCCAGCCTCGAGCGGCTGCAGCTCGACCACGTCGACCTGTACCAGCTTCACGGCTTCGACCCGCTGACACCGCTCGAGGAGTCTCTATCGACACTTGACGACATGGTCAGGAGCGGCAAGGTCCGATACATCGGCCTGTGCAACCTCGCCGCCTGGCAGGTGATGAAGGCACTGGCGATCTCCGACCAGCGCGGCTGGGCACGGTTTGCCAGCGTGCAGGCGTACTACACGCTGGCGGGACGCGACCTCGAGCGCGAACTGCTCCCGCTGATCCGGGACCAGCAGCTCGGACTGATGGTGTGGAGCCCATTGGCTGGCGGACTGCTGACCGGCAAGTTCGACCGCGACGGAAACGGACCGGGCGACAGCCGCCGTGACACCTTCGACTTCCCCCCGGTGGACAAGGGGCGCGCCTTCGATTGCGTCGATGCGATGCGCCCCATCGCCGCGCGACACGGCGCCTCGATCGCCCAGGTAGCGCTCGCCTGGTTGCTGGCACAGCCGGCCGTGTCGACTGTGATCATCGGTGCAAAGACAGTGGAGCAACTCACCGACAACATCGCCGCGGCACGGCTCGCGCTGTCATTGGAAGACATGGCGCTGCTCGACGCGGTGAGCCGGATGCAGCCGGAGTATCCCGGCTGGATGATCGAGCTGCAGGGCGGTTATCGGGCGAAGGTGCCGGAGCGCGGCTGACACAAGTCGAGCAGCACCCGACCGGCCGCGCGCAGGTTTTCGGTTGCCGCCACGCTCAGCCCTTCCCCCAGCTCGAACGACTCGCCGCGCACGCAGAGGATCGTGCACGGCGGCGGCGCATCGCCCTGCACGCGCACATAGGTGGCCAGCACTGCCTCGGGCGACAGCGCGTGGGAGGTGTGCAGGAATTCAGCGGCGGCCGCGGCTTCGCGCAGCTCGAACGGACCTTCAATGCCGACGCCGGCATCGACGAAGATCACTCGCTCGCGGCCCTCGAGATCGAGTGCGTTCTCGACCTGCAACTGGAACTCGATGATTACCTCGACGCCGGGCAACGCCGCGCTCTCGACCATGTCCGCAAGCATGGGCCCGAGCGCATCGTCGCCGCGGCTTGGATTGCCGACCGCCAGCACCAGCAACGGCGCGCGATGCTCACTCATGCGAATACCGGCCACGACGGGCCTCGCTGGCTCACTCGCGTATCGAACCTGGCGCGCCCGGCTCATCCCCGGTCCAGCGTGTCCACCAGCGATCCCTCCGCGTCCACCAGCTGCACCGAGAGCGGCATCTTGCCCATCGCATGCGTGGCGCAGGACAGGCAGGGGTCGAAGGCCCGCACGGCAACCTCGATGTGGTTCAGCAGGCCCTCGGTGAGCGTACGACCGTCGAGATATTTGCGGGCCACCTCGCGGATCGCGTTGTTCATCGCCTGGTTGTTGTGGGTGGTCGAGACGATCAGGTTGGCGCGCACCACCTGGTCGTTCTCATCGACGCGGTAGTGGTGGATCAGGGTGCCACGTGGGGCCTCGATCACCCCCACGCCGCGCGCCTGCCGTTCGCCACCGGCCATCAACTCGTTGCCGAGCAGGTCGTCGTCGTGCAGCAGGTCCTTGATCGCCTCGGCCGCGTGCAGCATCTCGATCATCCTCGCCCAGTGGAAACCGAGCGTGGCCAGCGCGGCCCGGCCTTCGTCGAAGGCCATGAACTCGCGGCGCTCGCGATCGGCAAGCGGCGTCGGGATGAAGTCGCAGCGCGTGACCCTCGTCAAGGGACCGACGCGATACCAGCCGTCCTCAGGTCCCAGCGAGCGCAGGAACGGGAACTTCATGTAAGACCAGTCTTTCACTTCCTCGGAGATCTGGTCCCAGTAATGGCTGTAGTCCACATGGTCGAAGATGCGGCGATTGTCGGCGTCGCGCGCGCGCAGACCACCGTGATAGAGATCGAGGCCGCCGTCCGCGCGTACCAGGCTGAGCGTATGGGCACGGAAGGTGCCGAAGCTGCGGTACTCGTCGAGGCTGGCCTCGAACAGCTGCCGCACCAGCCGTACAGAGTCGCGGCTCCACGCGACGACCTGGTAGATGTCGCGCTTGAGTTCATCCCGTTCGGCGACCGTCAGGCTCTTGTTCACGCCGCCCGGCACCGAGCCGGTGCCATGGATACGCTTGCCCGCCGTGTGACGGATGACTTCCTGGCCGTACTTGCGCAACAGCACGCCCTGCCGTGCCACATCCGGATACGCGGCCGCAACGCCCACGATGTTGCGCCGGGCGACGTCTGAATCGAACCCGAACAGCAGGTCCGGCGACGAAAGGTGGAAGAAATGCAGCGCGTGCGACTGCAGGATCTGGCCGTAGTGCATCAGCCGCCGGATTTTCTCGGCGGTCGGCGTGAGCTGCGTCGCCCCGACGACCTGGTCGAGCGCCTTCGACGCGGCCAGGTGGTGGCTAACCGGGCAGATGCCGCACAGCCGCTGCACCATCACCGGCACTTCCCAGTAGGGCCGACCCTGGATGAATTTCTCGAAGGCCCGGAACTCGACGATATGCAGCCGCGCCTGCTGGACGTGATCGTCCTCGTCCATCAGCAGCGTCACCTTGCCGTGACCCTCGACCCGCGACAGCGGCTCGATGACGACGCGGCGCAGGCCGTCGGTATTTCGTGCGGTCTCGAGTGCGGCAGGACTCATGGCAGTCGTTGTTTCCCTTCAGTCATAGCTGATCAGGCCGTGGCCGAGCTTCGGCGTTCGGCCGGCAATCAGGTCGGTCAGGAATTTCCAGATCGCCTCGCCCGAGGGCGGACAGCCGGGAATGAAGTAGTCCACGCGCACGACCTCGTGCAGCGGATGAACTTTGTCGAGCGGCAATGGCAGCTCCGGGTCGCTCGGAACGCGGCCGAGACCGACGCCAGGATCGGTGACGTAGACCTCCTGAAGGCACTGCCCCAGGTCGAGATGATTGCGCTGCGCCGGCAGCCCGCCGGTGACCGCGCAGGCGCCCATCGCCACCAGTACCTTGCAGTTGGCCCGGAACTCGCGCAGCACGTGCACGTTCTCAGCGTTGCACAGCCCGCCCTCGATGATGCCAATGTCGCAGGGACCGCAGTGCTTGATGTCGGTGAGCGGTGAACGATCGAACTCGATGTGCTCGAGCAACGCGAACAGCCGCTCGTCGATGTCGAGCAGAGACATGTGGCAGCCGAAGCAGCCGGCCAGCGAGGTGGTCGCTACCCGCAGTTTCCGCGCGGGAATGCTGATCGGCGGGGCCGTGGGCGCGGCTGCGTCAGGCATGGCTGCCTCCACCGGACGGGCGCGGCGCGTCGTCGAGCGCCTGCGCACTGATCGGACTCCGGTCAAACCGGCGCTGGCCGATGGGCACGTCGAAGCCGACTCGCTTGCGTTGGATCACGCCAACCGGGCAGACCTGCACCGCGACATCGGTGAGCGCGACATCGGTGTCGCGCAGCAATCCACTCTCCGAATTGACGATCAGGTGCTTGTCGAGACCACGGCCGGAGAACGTGAACACGCACTTACCGTCCACGTCGCGCGATGCCCGCACGCACAGTTCGCACAGCACGCAGCGATTGAAGTCGAGCAGCAGTTCCGGGTGCGAGGCATCGACCGGCCTGTCCGGGTAGAGATGGCGGAATCCAGCGGTCATGACGCCGAGGTCGTATCCAAGTGCCTGCAGGATGCAGTTGCCGCTTTTCTCGCAGCTAGGGCAGAAGTGGTTGCCCTCCGCGAACAGCATCTGCACCAGCGTGCGCCGCAGGTCATTCAGTTCCTCAGTGTTGCTCTCGACCTCGATCGCGGACTCCGCAGGTGTAGTGCAGGACGCCACGGTCCGGCCGTTGACCTTGGCAGTGCAGACCTTGCAGCTGCCGTGCGGCTTGAATTCCGGGTGATAGCAGAGATGCGGGATGTAGCGGCCGGCGGTGAGCGCCGCCTGCAGAACCGTCTGGCCGGGCGTGAACGGGACATCCTCGCCGTCGAGCAGGAAGGTCGGACGCTCGCTCACGTCGAGTTCTCCAGGTGTGCGCCCGGGTCGTCGCGGCCGGTCATCTGTCGCGCGCGGGAGAGCGCCGCATCCAGGTCGAAGGCCGGCGCGAAGTCACGTGCGGCGAGACGGCGTTCGTACATTGGCCGGAATTTCTTCATCGTGTCCAGGATGGGGTTACATGCAGTGTGGCCGAGGCCGCAGTGCGCCGACATCAGCAGCACCCGGTTCAACCTTGCGATCTCGCGCAGGTCATGCAGCGTGCCGTTGCCGTCGCGGATCTTCGCCATCGAGTGCATCAGCATCGAGGTGCCGGCGCGGCACGGGGTGCAGAAGCCACAGCTTTCGTGTGCGAAGAACTGCGTGTAGGCGTGGGCGACCTCGAACATGTCGCGGCTGGCGTCGAAGACGGTGAAAGCGCCCGCGGTCGGCAGGTCCTCGAAGGCGATGCGGCGATCGAATTCCGTCTCGTCGACGCAACTGCCCGACGGCCCGCTCACCTGGATCGCCTGGGTGTTCGAAGCACCGCAGTCCTCGAGCACCTGTCGCAGCGTCACGCCGAACGGGTATTCGTAGATGCCCGGCCGCTCACAGTCACCGGCGACCGAGAGAATCTTGGTGCCCGCGGACTTCAGCGTGCCGATCGAACGGTACCAGTCACCGCCGCGCACCGCGATCAGGGCCGCGGCACAGAGCGTCTCGACATTGTTCACGATCGTGGGCTGCTGCAGGTAGCCGGCAGTGACCGGAAACGGCGGGCGGTTGCGCGGCACGCCTCGCTTGCCCTCGAGCGACTCGATCAGCGCTGACTCCTCGCCGCAGACGTACGAGCCGGCGCCGACATGGATCTCGATGTCGAAGTCGAAGCCCGGCTGGTCGCAGATCCTGTCGCCGAGCAGGTTTGCGTCACGACGCCGCTGCAGGACTGCCTGCAGGTGTTCGAGCAGGTACCGATACTCGCCGCGCAGGTACAGGAATCCGCGCCCTGCGCCTACCGTATAGGCGGCGACCGTCATTCCGTCGAACAGCAGGTCGGCGTGGCTCGTGAGCAGCACGCGGTCCTTGAATGTCCCGGGTTCGCCTTCGTCCGCGTTGCAGATCACGTAGCGGGCGTTGCCGGTGGCGTGCCGACAGGCCTCCCACTTGATGCCGGTGGTGAATCCCGCACCGCCGCGGCCGCGCAGGTTCGAGCGCTTCACCTCCTCGAGTACGGCGACGGGGCCCAGCGCGGCGCCCACATAGCCTTCGCGCCAGGAGCGTTCGTTCGCGGCCTGCTCGAGGCGCCCCTCGACGCCGCGCCGCAGCGCCTCGCGGATCGCCTGGCCTGGCTCAAGGCCGTGGCCGAGCAGCGCGTCGCTCCGACGCACATTGTCATCGACGACGAAAAGCCCCGCTGGCCATTCGGCCAGAGGAATGCTGCGCAGGATCAGTCCGCAGAGTTGCTCGACCCTTTCGGACGTCAGTCGGCCTATGGCCCGACCGTTCACCAGCATGCCGGGCCCCTGGTCGCATAGCCCCGTACAGGAAGTCGTTGCGACGCTGACGAGTCCGTCCTCCGATACCTTCCCCGACTCCACCCACAGGCGATGGCACATCTCGGCGAGCAGACGCTCACTTCCCTGCATGCGATCGGTGACGTTGTCCGAGAAGAGCACCCGGTAGCGGCCCCAGGGCTCGATCGACAGGAACGAATAGAAGCCGGCGATTCCCCTGACGCGCGACAACGGCTGACGCAGCAGCCGTGCGATCAGCGAGAGAGCCTGTGGCGGAATGTAGCTCAGCGACTCCTGGACTTCGCGCAGCACCTGCAGCAGGCCCGTGGGCTCGCTGCGCCAGCGCGTAACGGCCTCGCGCACCAACGCCTCGACGTCTGGCGCCTGTCGTGCCTCGGTTATGGTCATTGCCGCGTGCCGATCCTGTTCCCTGCGCACAGGCTGCGCCGGGCGGCCCGCATGGACAATCGCGGAAAACCACTTTCCGGGCGCGTGAATCCGCGCGAAGGGGGGACATTCTCCTTTTCTTTCTCCAGAAAAAAGGAGAATGTCCCCTCATGAAGTCAATTTTTCTCGACTACGCCACCGTGAGCTTCAGGGGCGATCTCGACCCGGCACCGCTGCACCGCGCGCTGCCCGGCATCGAGATCCGCGACAACACCCGGCAGCAGGACGTGGCCTCGTGCATCGCGGGCAACGCGGTCGTGCTGCTGAACAAGCTGCGCCTGACGCGCGAGATCATCGAGGCGACGCCGTCACTGAGACTGGTCGCGCTCACCGCCACCGGGACCAACAACGTGGACCTGGCCGCAGCCTCGGAACGCGGCATCGCCGTCTGCAATCTTCGCGACTACTGCACTGCCTCGGTCGTGCAGCACGTTTTCGGCACCTTGCTGATGCTGACCCAGCGCCTGCGCGAGTACGACGGGCTGGTTCGATCCGGCGCGTGGCAGCGCGGCGAACAGTTCTGCCTGCTCGATTTCCCAATCCGCGAGCTCACCGGCCGCACGCTGGGCATCGTGGGTCACGGTGCGCTCGGCCGCGGCGTCGCGCACGCGGCCAGCGCCTTCGGCATGAACGTGGAGGTCGCGAACCGGCCAGGCGGCGATCGGCAACCAGGCCGCATGGACCTCGACGAACTGCTGCCCATGGCGGACGTACTGAGCCTGCACTGTCCGCTCACTCCCGCGACGCAGGGATTGATCGGCGCAGCGCAGCTCGCACGAATGAAGCCGGACGCGGTACTGATCAACACCGCGCGCGGGGCGCTGGTAGATTCGGCCGCGCTGGCCGACGCGCTGCGCGGCGGGCGCCTGGGCGGTGCGGCCATCGACGTGCTGCAGCAGGAGCCGCCGGTGGATGGCGATCCGCTACTCGCAGTCGACATTCCAAACCTGGTCGTGACACCGCACGTGGCCTGGGCAGCGCGCGAGGCGCGCCAGCGCTGCCTGGACGAGTTGGCCGCGAATGTCGAGGATTTCAGGCGAGGCGGGAGACGCGGCCGGGTGGTTTGAGGCCGATGATTCACTCGCCGACCGGCAGGTTCAATATCATCTCGGCCCACTTGAGCACTGGCTGCAGGCGGGGCGTGACGAGCTTCGTCGCTTCGTCGAAACTGGCCCAGCGGAACTCGGCGTGCTCGGGACGCCCGATCTCCGGATTTACCAGCAACTCGACAGCGCAGGTCTGCGTGCTGGCGATGAAATACTGCGCGACCTTGCCGCGGCTGTAGGGGCCGGTCTGGGTGGAACCTTCACCCCATTCGAACACGAGGTCGGCGATGCCGGATTCCTCTTCCACCTCGCGCAGTGCCGCTGCGAGCGGTTCCTCGCCCTCCTCGACCATGCCCTTGGGGAAGTCCCAGTGATTGAATGCTCGCAACAGCAGGAATCGCCAGCCCGCGTCGGTCCGCTGCACGACGACGACACCGGCCGACAATCTGTGCCGGCGGGCGGTCATTCCTTGGTACTGCAGAGGGGCATCCGGCGATTATAGAGGATGTCGATCGCGTTCCCGGACTATGATCACGCCATGAATCTCCGCGACCTCCGCTACCTGGTGGCACTTGCCGACGAAAGGCACTTCGGACGCGCGGCGCTGCGTTGCCACGTGAGCCAGCCCACGCTGTCTGCGCAGCTCCGCAAGCTAGAGGAGTACCTTGGCGTACCACTCATCGAGCGCCAACCGCGCCGGGTGACCCTGACCGAGGCCGGCACCCGGGTGGTCGAGCGAGCGCGCCGGATACTGCTCGAGGCGGACGCGATCGTCGAACTCGCAAGATCGGATCGCGACCCGCTTGCGGGCTCGCTGAAGGTCGCGCTGATCCCGACCGTCGGGCCTTACCTGCTGCCACACGTAGCGCGGCGGCTACGTCGCGACCTGCCGCGACTCAAGCTGATGCTCTACGAGTACCAGACCGAGCCGCTGCTCGAGAAGCTCCGCGCTGGCGAGATCGACGTCGGAATCCTGGCCTTGCCGGTGCCGCAGGATGGCCTCGACACGGTCGCGCTCTACGACGAGCCGTTCACGGTCGCGGTACCTGCGGGTCATCCGCTGGCCGCAAGGGACCGACTGAAGCTCGAGGACCTGAGGGGAGAGACATTGCTGCTGCTAGAGGACGGGCACTGCCTGCGCGACCAGGCGCTCGAGGTCTGCAGCCGCGTGCGGGTACACGAGGACCAGGACTACCGCGCAACCAGCCTCGAGACGCTGCGACAGATGGTGGCTGCGGGTCACGGTGTGACCTTGATGCCGCAGCTCGCGGCAGCATCACACGGCAGCACCGCACGGGGCCTCAAGATCAAGCCCTTCGCGAAGCCTGCGCCGGCGCGTACGATCGGCGCCGTGTGGCGCAGGTCCACGACCAGGAACCAGGCGATCGAGGCAGTGGCGGGCGTGATTCGCGCAGTGATGAAAGAGGAGTAGCGAAGATGGCGGGCAGGATGCGACGGGCACTGGCGAGTCTCGTATTGATGGCCCTGCCAGTGCTTGCAGTCGCCGGGACGCCGTCAGTGTCGGGCGCCTGGGCACGGGCCACACCTCCGGGTGTAAGCGTCGGCGCGGCCTACCTCACGATCACCGGTGGCTCGACCAATGATCGCCTGGTCGGCGCCAACTCCGGTCGCGCGTCCATGGTCCAGCTGCACACGGTCGAGGAATCGGGGGGTGTCGCGGCGATGCGGCAGGTGGAAGGCGTCCCGGTGCCCGCCGGCAAGCAAGTCGTGCTGGCCCCCGGTGGCACCCACATCATGTTGATGGGACTCACCGGGCCCCTGGTAGCCGGCGAGACGTTTCCGCTTGATCTTCGTTTCGAGAAAGCGGGCGTGCAGACCGTGCAGGTCACCGTCGTCGATGCAGGCGCGACGTGGCCCGCCGCCCCGGCCGCGCACTGAGGGGCGCCGGGCGCGCACCGATGATGGACAGGCGCGCGCAACTTCCGCTGCACAGGCTGCATGACGAGGACATCGAGCGCCTGCTCGTGAGTGGCGAGCGCAGGGCCGAGCTCTCCGCGCAGTTCGGTCCGCGTGGCTATCGCGAGCTTTCGACGCTGGCAAAGCGCGCCAGCGAGACCCGGACACGCGGCGGCCAGGTGGTCTATGTGCTGCCCGGACTCATGGGCTCGCGCATCGGAACGCGCGGCCGGCTGCTCGATGACGTGCTCTGGCTCGACCCGATCGAGATCGTCGCCGGGCACCTGACTCGGCTCGCACTGCCGCGCGGATCGCGGCTCTCTGCGCTGGGCGTAATGCTGCTGAACGCACTCAAGCTGAAGCTGTCGCTGACGATTGCGGGATTCGATGCGCGCTTCCACGCCTATGACTGGCGGCTCAGCGCCGAGATACTCGCGGCGGAACTGAACACGCGCATCGAGGCCGACGGCGTTCGCGACGTGATGCTGGTCGGGCACAGCATGGGCGGCGTGGTTGCACGCGTCGCGCTCGCTGCCAGCGCGGGGCGCATCTCGCGCGTCGTGCAGCTCGGTGCACCGAACGCCGGATCCTTCGCGGCCGTGCTCGCGCTGCGCGGTGTCTACGTTACGGTGCGGAAGCTTGCAGCGCTTGACCTCAGGCACGATGCCGAGGACCTGGCGCGCATGGTGTTCCGCAGCCTGCCTTCGCTTCATGAACTGCTGCCGGATCCGGTGCTTGCAGACGGGCCGGATTTCTTCGACGCGGCGAACTGGCCCCGTGACACGCTGCGTCCCGATCCGCGCTTGCTGCTCGAAGCGGTCGCAGCGAGACACCGTCGCCCAGATGTCGACCAGCGCTGCCTGCACATCGTCGGCGTGCGCCAGGAGACCGTTACCGGTGCGGAACTCGGTGCAGGCGGTTTCAGCTTCCGGCTGAGCCACGAAGGCGATGGCACCGTGCCACGCGTGCTGGCCGAAATGCCAGGGACACCGACCTGGTTCGTTGCAGAGAAGCACGGCGGCCTGCCGAACAATGGCCGCGTAATCTCGGCGGTCGCAGACCTGCTCCGCGACGGAACCACCCGGCGACTGCCCTCGACCACGCGCCGCGCGAAGACACCGCGTGCGCGAACCGTCGCCGAATCAATGCTGCGGCGGGTCGCGCCTCACAAGGTTCGCTGGCAGGACCTTTCTGCCGATGCGCGTCGGCGCCTGCTCGAGCCGGTCGTCTCCCCCGAATTCCACGGCACGGTGTCAAGGAGATCGCTGCGTGGGCCAGCGAAGGGCCGCAAGCGTGCGGACAGCGCAATCGGCACCCACCTGGGCGGAGCGGCGAGCGCTGTCGCGACACCGCCCCGACGGCGAGTGATCGAGATCCGCCTGAGCGCCGGCAGCATCGTGGACGCTAATGCCCGTGCGCTGGTGCTCGGCGTGTTCCGCAACGTCGATCCTTCCGGAGCCGCCGCGGCCATCGACGCCCGCCTCGACGGCGCGGTGCGCGAGTTCACGCTGCGGCGCATGCTGTCCGGCCGGCTCGGCGAAGCGTTCGTGCTGCCCTGCGCGCGCAGCCAGCTGCTCGCGGAGTTCGTGCTGTTCGTCGGGCTGGGCGACTTCCCGGAGTTCGGCGCCAGCCCGCATGCATTCGCTGCCGAAAATGCCGTGCGCACACTGACGCGTGCACGCGCAGAGGATTTCGCGACCGTACTGTTCGGAACGGGCTCCGGCACGCCGGTCGCGGCGGCTCTCGAACACCAGCTCGGCGGATTCTTCGCCGCGCTGCGCAGCGACGACGATCACGTCATTCGCCGCATCAGCATCTGCGAGACCAACCCACGCAGGTATGCGGCGATCCACCGCGCGCTGCCGCGCGTGCTCAGGAAACTCGCTGGCGCGGACATCGAAGTCGTCGTGGATGAGGCTGCGCCGGTCGTGGCTGACGCGGGCGCGAGTACGGCCAGGACCGGGGCTTCGGCACGTCCGCCGCCGGGCGGCACGGCCGGCACCACTGTCGCTGGACAGGGTCCTGCACGCCCGGCGCATCCCGCGGAAGCGGCTGCCGTCACCGCCAGCGACCCAGCCTACCTGCTCGTGTCGATGGCAGAACACGGCCGCAGCGACTACCAGTGCTCGAGCGCGCTTCTGACGGCGGGCGCAAAAGCCGCGGTGCTGGGCGGCAAGGTCACGGTCGGGCGATCGACGCTGCGCTTGCTGGTCTCCCGCGCCGGACCCGAATCGCTGACGGCGCGCGACCTTGGGCGCTACGGCGACGAACTGGCAAAACTGCTGCTGGCCAGGTCGGTGCGCGACGGACTCGAGGCCATGGTCCGCAGGCCGCTGGTGATCGTCCACGATCGCGAAGCATCGCGCGTGCCCTGGGAAACGCTGCGTGTCGCCGGCGTACATCCCGCGCTCGAGGGCGGTCTCAGCCGGCGCTACACGAGCGAGGGCCTTTCGGTTGCGCGCTGGCGCGACGAGCGAGTCGGTGACGGCACCACACGCGTGCTGATGGTGGTGAATCCCACGCTCGACTTGCCGGGAGCCGCGGACGAAGGGGCTGTGCTGCGCGAGACCCTGATCAGCGCCGGCGCAACGGTAAGCCTCGTGGAAGGCTCGGCGGCCAGCCGCGCCCGCGTGCTGCGTGAAATGGGATCCGGCGAATATGACGTGCTGCATTTCGCTGGCCATGGATTTTTCGACGCCGATGATCCGGGGGCGAGCGGCCTCGTGTGCGCAAACGGCACCGTCTTGCGAGGCGCCGACCTCGACGGTATCGCGAGCCTGCCTGCACTCGTGTTCTTCAATGCCTGCGAGGCGGCACGCGTGCGCCGGCCAGGCCAGGGCGGTCGTAGCAACCGGACTGACGGCGTCAGCGTCCGCGGCGCGACTGGTCGATCCATGCAGGCGCGCCTCTTCGGCCTGCGCCGCTCGAGCAGCCTCGCCGAGGCGATCCTTGATGGCGGCGTCGCCAATTTCGTCGGCACGCACTGGCCGGTGGGCGATGCATCGGCGCTGGCGTTTTCGAAGACCTTATACGCGGGCCTGCTCGGTGGTGCAGGACTGGGCGACACGATTCTCAGGGCTCGCCGAGAAGTGTTGTCATCGGGCTCGATCGACTGGGCCGACTACGTGCACTACGGCAACCCGGGGTTCCGGCTCGGCCCCGAAGGCGACTAGGCAGCGGCGGCCCTATCGTTCCAGGCGATAAGTACCCCGTCGCCGTCACTGTTTGAGCCGGCGCAATTTAATCGCGCCGCAAAGTGCGGCCCAGGTCCACAGACTGTGTCCGGGGGCCGCCCGGGACCTCCGGTTACATGAGAAAACGGGGCACTTGTCACGGCCCCGCCACTGGCAATCAAAGAAGATCGTACTCGTAGCGAAATAGGCGCTTGCCCGCGGGACCGAGCGCTGGCCTTGCTCGCGGCAGTGCCAATGTCTACGGCAACCGGGGGTCGGGCCGCCTGCCGCTCGCGATCGACTCGCCGATCCCCGGCCAGGATCCCTACGAGCGCCTGCGCTGAACCGATCTGCGCAGCGCGCCCACGGCTTGCGCCGCCCGGCAGAACCGCTAAGCTGCCCCACTGCCCTCCCACACAGTGGATCCGCACGACCGTGCAACCGACCGATACGTCGAATCCGGACTATTTCCACCGGGTCGTGGACTGCCAGTGGGCCTGCCCGGCGCACACGGACGTCCCCGAGTACATCCGCCTGATTGCGCTCGGAAAGTTCTCCGACGCCTACATCGTCAATCGCGAGTCGAACGTGTTCCCGGGCATCCTCGGGCGCGTCTGCGACCGGCCCTGTGAGCCCGCCTGCCGACGCGGACGCGTCGAGGACAAGCCGGTCGCGATCTGCCGGCTGAAGCGCGTCGCCGCCGATCACAAGGAACCGATCGGCGACCGCCTGCCGATTGTTCCGTCGAAGAAGAATGGCAAGCGCGTCGTCTGCATCGGCGCGGGTCCCGCCTCGCTCACGGTCGCCAACGACCTGCTGCCGCTCGGCTACGAGGTGGTTGTGCTCGAGCAGTGGGGCAAGCCGGGCGGCCTGATGCGCACCAACATTCCGGCGTTCCGCCTGCCCGAGGGCGTGATCGACGAGGAAATCGGCTACATCACCGGCATGGGCGCCGAAATCCGCTACGACTCCCGCGTGGAGAGCCTCAGGAAGCTGCTCGCGACCGGCGGCTACGACGCGGTGTTCGTCGGCAGCGGCGCACCGAAAGGCAAGGAGTTGAAGCTCCCGGGCCGCGAGGAAGGCAAGGCGAACATCCACATCGGCATCGACTGGCTCGAGTCGGTGGCGTTCAAGCACGTCGAGAAGATCGGCAGGCGCGTGCTGAT
Organism: uncultured Gammaproteobacteria bacterium; assembly: GCA_963732415.1. Taxonomy (GTDB): domain Bacteria; phylum Pseudomonadota; class Gammaproteobacteria; order Steroidobacterales; family Steroidobacteraceae; genus RPQJ01. The sequence goes on along the minus strand of CAVSZK010000012.1, from coordinate 185,008 downwards.
CATCGGCGTCGGCAATACAGCGATGGACTGCTGCCGGTCCTCGCTGCGGCTCGGCGCGAAGGACGTCAAGGTGATGGCCCGCAAGCCGCGCCAGTTCTTCAAGGCCTCCGAGTGGGAACTCGAGGACGCCGAGGCCGAGAACGTCGAGATCGTGGTCAACCACGCGCCGCGCAGCTTCGTCGTCGAGGACGGCCGGCTCGTAGGCATGAATTTCGACAAGATGCAGTACGAGTTCGACGCGCGCGGCAACATCATCGCCGAGCGCGTGGTAGGCGAGACGTTCTTCCCGGCCGATGACGTGATACTCGCGATCGGGCAGGAGAATGCCTTCCCGTGGATCGAGGACGACGTCGGCGTCGAGTTCGACAAGTGGCACGTGCCGGTCGTGGACAAGGTCACTTTCCAGTCCACGCGGCCGGAAGTGTTCTTTGGCGGCGATGCCGCATTCGGCCCGAAGAACATCATCTGGGCCGTCGAGCACGGCCACCAGGCAGCGATCTCCATCCACAATTTCTGCATGGATCAGCCCGTCACCGAGCGTTTGCCGCCCACGCTGAATCTCTCGTCGCGCAAGATGGGCCTGCACGAGTGGTCGTACAAGAACGACTACAACCCGGTCGAACGCCGGCTGGTGCCGCACGTGAGCCTGAAGGAGCGCTTCAAGCAGATCAGCATCGAGGTCGAACTCGGTTTCGACGCCGAACAGACCGCCGCCGAGGTGCAGCGCTGCCTCAACTGCGACGTGCAGACCGTGTTCGACACGAAGCTCTGCATCGAGTGCGACGCCTGCATCGACATCTGCCCGACCGACTGCCTGACCATCACGCGCAACGGCGACGAGGCCGACCTGTCGACCCGGCTGAAGGCGCCGCGCCACGACCCGCAGCAGGCGCTCTACGTGTCGGACGCCCTCAAGCAGACCGGCCGCGTCATGGTGAAGGACGAGGACCTCTGCGTTCACTGCGGACTCTGCGCCGAGCGCTGCCCGACGGCGGCCTGGGACATGCAGAAGTCGAAGATCAACCTGCCCCACGCCAGCGATCACACATGGCCACGACCTCAAAGCCGCAAGACCGCGTAAACGACTTCGTCATCAAGCTGGCGAACGTCAATGGCACTGGCTCCGCCAGTGCCAACTCGCTGCTGATGAAGGCCATCTTCCGCATGGGCGTGCCCGTGATGGGGAAGAACTACTTCCCGTCCAACATCCAGGGCCTGCCCACCTGGTACGAGATCCGCGTCACGAAGGACGGCTACGTGGCGCGGTCCGGGCGCGTGGACCTGATGGTGGCGATGAACGCCGAGACCTACCAGAAGGACGTGCGCGAAGTGTCGCCGGGCGGATTCCTGCTCTACGACTCCACCTGGCCGCGTTCGACGGTGCTTTCGCGCGAGGACATCACCATCCTCGGCGTGCCGCTCGCGAAGCTCTGCAACGAGAGCTTCGTCGGGGTGCGCAATCGCATCCTGATGAAGAACATCGTCTACGCGGGCGTGCTGGCCGCGCTGCTCGACATCGACGTCGAGGTGATCCGCCAGCTGCTGACCGAGACCTACGCCAAGAAGCCCGCGCTGGTGGACGCCAACATGAAGGCGGTGCAGCTAGGCCACGACTACGCGAAGGCGCATCTGCCCTGTCCGCTGCCGCTGCGGATCGAGCGCATGGACAAGACCTCCGGCCACATCATGATCGACGGCAACACCGCGGCCGGGCTCGGCGCCGTGTATGCCGGCGCGACCGTGGGCCCCTGGTATCCGATCACGCCGTCCACGTCGCTGATGGACGCGTTCAAGGGCTTCTGCGCGAAGCTGCGCGTCGATCCGGAGACCGGCAAGGCCAACTACGCGGTGATCCAGGCCGAGGACGAACTATCGGCAATCGGCATGGTGCTCGGCGCCAACTGGAACGGCGCGCGCGCGTTCACGGCCACCAGCGGCCCGGGCATCTCGCTGATGAGCGAGTTCATCGGGCTGGCCTACTACGCCGAGATCCCGGCGGTGATCTTCAACGTGCAGCGCGTCGGGCCCTCGACCGGCATGCCGACCCGAACGCAGCAGTGCGACATCATGTTCTGCGCATATGCATCGCACGGTGACACCAGGCACGTGCTGCTGTTCCCCTCGGATCCCGAGGAGTGCTTCTACATGGCGGTCCAGGCCTTTGACCTGGCCGAGCGCCTGCAGACGCCGGTATTCGTGATGTCCGACCTCGACATCGGCATGAACGACTGGATGTGCCCGGAACTCAAATGGGACGACACCTACCGCCCCGACCGCGGCAAGGTGCTGACGAAGGAGCAGATCGAGGAACTGCCGAAGTTCTACCGCTACCTCGACATCGACGATGACGCGATCCCGTACCGCACGCTGCCGGGCGTGAGCCCGAAGGGCGCGTACTTCACGCGCGGCTCGGGTCACAACCAGTACGGCGGCTACACGGAGGACTCGACCGAGTACCAGGTGGTGCTCGACCGGCTGGTGCGCAAGTTCAAGCTTGCGCGGACCTACGTGCCGCCCCCGGTAATCGAGGGCAGTGGCGGCGAGTCGGTCGCGCTGGTGGCAGTCGGCAGCACCCACGGTGCGGTGCGCGAGGCCACGGACATGCTGGCCCGCCACGGCATCGCCGTGGACTACATGAGGATCCGCGCCTTTCCATTCTCGCTGGAGGTGGAGTCGTTCCTGGCCTCGCACGAGAAGATCTTCGTCGTCGAGCAGAACCGCGACGCGCAGCTGCGCTCGCTGCTGACGCTCGAGACGGACGTACCGAAATCGAAACTGCACTCGATACTGCACTACAGCGGCCTGCCGATTACGTCCCACGAAGTCGTGCTGGCCGTGCTGGCTGAACTCGGCGACGCGCAGCGCCTGGCCGCGGCCAGCGCCTGAGGACCACAAGATGTCATTCATCAACAAGCCGAAGGTTCGCCACCCGGACCTGCCGACCAACGAGCTCGGGCTCACGCGCCGCGACTACGAAGGCGCGATGTCGACGCTCTGCGCCGGCTGCGGGCACGACTCCGTCACCGCATCGATCATCGAGGCGCTGTGGGGCTTGAACATGCAGCCCGAGCAGCTGGTGAAGCTCTCGGGCATCGGCTGCTCCTCGAAGACCACCGCGTACTTCGCCAGTGGTTCGCACGGCTTCAACGGCGTGCACGGCCGCATGCCCTCGGTCGCGACCGGTGCGAACGCAGCCAACAAGGACCTGTACTACATCGGCGTATCGGGCGACGGCGACTCGCTGTCGATCGGCTTCGGCCAGTTCGCGCACGCCATCCGGCGCAACGTGAACATGCTGTACCTCTGCGAGAACAACGGCGTGTACGGCCTCACCAAGGGCCAGTTCTCGGCTTCCGCCGACATCGGCACGAAGTCGAAGAAGGGCGAGGAGAACCAGCAGGCGCCGGTCGACCCCTGCCTCGCCGCGCTGTCGCTGGGCGGCACGTTCATCGCGCGCAGCTTCTCCGGCGACAAGGAGCAGCTGGTGCCGCTGATCCGCGCCGGGCTGATGCACAAGGGCTTCGCGATGATCGACGTGATCTCGCCCTGCGTGACGTTCAACGACCACGTGGGATCGACCAAGAGCTATGCATTCACGCGCGAGCACTACCACGAGGCCGTGCACGCCGACTACATCCCGCCGCGCCGGGAGATCCTCGCGTCTTACGGCGAGGGCGAGGCGCTGCCCGTGCAGATGCACGACGGCAGCCAGATCGTGCTCCGGAAGCTCGACAGGGACTACGACCCGACGCATCGCGGCAAGGCCTTCGAGTACCTGCGCACCAAGCTGCGCCAGGGTGAGCACGTCACCGGGCTGATCTTCGTCTCATCGAGCGGCCCCGACATGCACGCGATGGCGGACACCACCGACGTGCCGCTGAACCAGGTGCCCTACGAAAAGCTGCACCCGGGTGCCGCCGGGCTCGCGAAGATCCTGAAGCGCTACGCCTGACCCGGACGCTGGGAAGCGGACGCGCTAACATCCGCAGGTGACTCCAGGCCGACCCAGTTTTCGACATGCCGTTGCCGCCCTGCTGCTCAGCGCAGCGCTGGCCGTGCCGGCATCCGCATCCACGATCTACAAGTGGGTGGACGAGGACGGTACCGTGCACCTCTCCAGCTCGAAACCACCTCCCGGCGTGCAGTACCAGACGGTCGATGTCGGCTCGGCGCAGGGTGGCGGCAACAAGAAGCCGTCCGGCGGCAGCTCGGGCGGAACCAGCAAGCCGTCAACAGCGACTCCGGCCCAGGCCGCCCGCCGCTCCGAGGTCATCTCCAGCCTGCGCAACCGCGAATGCGTAATTGCGCTCGAGGCGCTGGACCGGCTGACCAGCGGAACGCAGCCCACCAGTCCGACGGAAATCACCCGCCTCAAGCAGACCGCCGCCGCCAACTGCAGCAGCGACCCGGTTCGCAGGCGCGAGCAGGAGGAAATGGCGGCGCAGCTGCGTGTCGCCAACGGCCCCGAGTGCGTAGGCGCGCGCAACATGCTCGCGGACATGACGGCGAAACGCGTGCAGGCGACACCGGAGCAGGTACGCGCGCAGCAGGCGTTCGTGGATGAACACTGCATCGCCCCGGTGCAGTGAGGCCGGCGGCTCGCGATGACCTCGTCCGAGGACTGGCTAGCGATCGTCAATCCCAGCTCGGGCCTCGCCGGTTCGCGGAGGACCTGGGATGACATCGAGGCGGCACTCCGCCAGGCGCGCATCCCGTTCGAGGTAGTGCGCACCACCGGGCCCCGCGAGGGCGAGGTGATCGCGCGGCGCGCCGTGCAGCGGGGCCGTCGATACCTGATCGCTGCGGGTGGCGACGGGTCAGTCAACGACGTCGTTAACGGCGTGATGGACGCCGGCCTCGCAGATACACGCGAGGTGACGCTGGCAGTCGCGCCGACCGGCACCGGCAACGACTGGGCAAGGTCTCTGGGTATCGGTCGTCGCCCGGCCGACGTGACGGCGGCGATCGCCGCGGGCCGCACGATGCTGCACGACGTCGGGATCGTGGATTGCCCGGAATCGAGCGAGCCGCGCCGCTGGTTCATCAACGTCGCCGGCGCCGGCTACGACGCCGACATGACGGCGCGCCTGCCGCGCCCGATTCCGTCGGCGCTCACCTACCTGCGGGTTGCACTCAGCGGGCTCGTTTCTTACCGTGCCCCGCGTTTCCGGGTGACTGCAGACGGGGCCAGCATCGACGGACCAATGTTGCTGGTGTTTGTGGCCAACGGCCAGTACTGCGGCAACCGGATGCACGTCGCGCCAGTGGCCCGCCTGGACGACGGCCTGCTCGACGTGGTCATGGTGCGCGAACTCGGGCTGCTCGCCGTGCTGCCGAAACTCTTCAAGCTCTATCGTGGCACTATTCTCGGTGACGCGGCGGTGCGTCACCTGCGGGCGACGAAGGTGCGCATCGAGGCCAACCCGCCGGCCGGCGTCCAGGCCGACGGCCAGATAGTGGGCACGACGCCGGTGGAATTCTCGCTGCTGCGCCAGGCGCTATGCGTGGTCGTGCGGCCCTGAGTCCCCATGGATGACCGCCCACCCCGGGGCACTGGAGTCGGCATGAGTACAACGAAGCTGGTGACCCACCGCGGAGGCTGTCATTGCGGCGCGGTTGAATTCGAGGTGGACGCGCCGTCCCGCGTCTCCGTCCAGCAATGCAACTGCTCGATCTGCGACATGACGGGCTTCCTGCACCTGATCGTGCCGCAGGCGCGTTTCAGGCTGCTCCGCGGCGCCGACATGCTCGAGACCTACACGTTCAACACGGCAACGGCGCGGCATCTCTTCTGCCGGCGCTGCGGCATAAAGTCTTTCTACGTTCCGCGCTCGAACCCCGACGGGTACAGCGTCAACCTGCGCTGCGTCGACCGCGCTGGATTCGAGCACGTGGACGTCGAGCCATTCGACGGGCGGAACTGGGAGCAGGCGGGCGCCTCGCTTGCACACCTCTCGCGCGACGATAGCGACGCCTGACGCGATACTGTCCCGATACGAATCGTCGCGCGACTCAGGCGACTCGATCGCCCCGCGCCGGCGACTCTCCCGCCCACAGGTCCTGCTCGTCCCCGCGCGGCAGGCCGCGGACGTTGGCGGACACGACCGGCATCCGGCGGCGCCGGCGGCGCGCACGCTCGCGTGTTTCGGCCGCTCGCCTGGCCGCCCGGCGTTTCACCACCGATGCTGCGAGCAGTGCCGCGACCAGCGCGACCACAGCGACGACCAGCGTACCCACGCCTGCTCCCTGGCGGCCCGCCCTGGGGGCCCTGCATCATGCTGGCCGCGTCCATTGCGGCCCGGCGTGATGCTCGCACGGGGAATTCACGCGACGACAGTTGGAAATCTGCCTTTTTGCGCGCGAATTGCAGCTGGCGCGAGTCCTAGTAGTTGAGCGTGGCCTTGCCGGTCGAGAACAGGTACGCGCAGTGCGCGGGTTGCGGCGGCTGGTTTCCCCGGCGCACGGTCATGCTGATACCGTAGCCCCCCGGCAGCGTGTGGGCCTTCTGCTGGCTCGCGACGCGCAGCCCCTGCCGCTGCGCTTCCCTGAGGCAGGCGCGCTCGGCGACCGCCGGCTCGCCAGTACCCGTGCTGCCTCCGTGGCGGACGACCTGGAAATCCCCGCGACATCCGTGGTCTACCCACAGGCGGTCGTTGCGCTGGCCCCAGTCCTGCCCTTCGACGCAGGAGGCATCGGACTTCTTCTTCACCAGCCGGGCGCGGCCTTTCACCGGCAACTGGCACTCCCGGTACTTGTAGTCCGGGGAAGCGCAATAGAAATCGAAGGTGCTGCCGGCGTCGCTGCCGCCCCAGCCGAACCCATGCAGGCTGACGTCGCCGCTGCGATTTTCAACGAAGCAGGTGCCCCAGGTGACCTGGCCCCTGAAGTTGCGGGCCTGCATTTCCAGCGACCAGCCGTCCCCGTCCTTGTGGAAATTGCGCGTCGTGAGCACTGCATACCCGCGCCGCTCCAACTCGCGCCGGCATTCGTTCTGCGCGGAGCGCTGGTCCTTCGCAAAGGCCACCGGCGAGGCGAGCACGCACGCCAACGTCGACAACAGGACAAATTTCACGGCCAGTCGCATTTCCGTACATCCCCCGGATATCTTCGATGCCGGCGCCGCTACCAGTGGATGCCGCGCATCAGCGAGGCGAAGATCATCGCTTCCCTGGTCGGTGCCCGCTGCGAGCCCCCGTCCTTCTTGCCTTCGGCGGCCGCGGAATCCGGGAACATTCGGTAGGCCGAATTCATCACGACCTCCGACATCTTCGGCATCACCAGGTGCATGATCTCCGCCATCAGGCCAAGACGCGTGGCGATGCGCTGCGGCTTGCGGATGATCGCATCCGCGATCATGTCCGCAGCCTCTTCGGGCGTGATGATCGTCGGCATTTCTTCATAGATCTTCGTGGGCGCAATCATCGGCGTACGCACCAACGGCATGTTGATGATCGTGAAGTGCACGCCTTCGTCGTGGAACTCGGCGGCGGCACAGCGCGCGAACGACTCCAGCGCAGCCTTGGAGGAGACGTACGCCGAGAACCGCGGCGCGTTGGTCAGCACGCCGATAGAGGAAACGTTGATCACCTGCCCCTGCTTGCGCGCCGTCATCGACGGCAACAGGTTCATCGTCAGGCGAACGCAGGCGAAGTAGTTCAGCTGCATCGTGCGTTCGAAGTCGTGGAAGCGGTCGTAGGAGAGCGCGAGCGAGCGGCGGATCGAGCGTCCGGCATTGTTCACCAGCACGTCCACCTGGCCGAAATCCTTCAGGATGTCCTTCGCCAGCTTGTCGTTCGCGGCGAGGTCGGTGATGTCGCAGGAGTAGGTCTTGACGGTGCCACCGAAACCGGTGATCTTCTTCCTGACCTCCGCGAGCTTCTCCTCGTCGCGCGCAACGACCACGACCTTGCCGCCGGCCTCCGCGATGCGGATCGCCGCGGCCTCGCCGATACCCGAGGAGCCGCCGGTAATCACCACCACCTTGCCGCGGATCGCCCCGCGCAGGCTGCGGTCGATGGTGAGGTCCGGGTCGAGCTGGCGCTCCCAGTAGTCCCACAGCCGCCACGCGTAGTCCTCGAGCGGCGGCACGTGGATGCGCGACTTTTTCAGCGCCTTCTGCGTGGCGGTGGAGTCGAATCGCGTCGGGTAGTTGATGAACTGCAGCACGCTCTTCGGGATCTGCAGGTCGCGCAGCAGCTGGTCGTAAACGTTCTGGATCGGCCGGGTGCGCTCGACGGTCTTGCGCACGCCGTCCGGCACCATGTCGAAGACCTTGGAGTCGAGCCGGAACGCCATCTCGGGCGCATGCGCGGCTCGCGCGAAGATATTCAGCACACCGCCCACACGACGTGGCTTCGGATCGGTCAGGTGGAAGCAGCGTCCGTCCAGCCCCTTTGCGTGGGCCAGGTAATCCATCGCGTCGACGACGTAGTCGACCGGCACCAGGTTGATGTAGCCACCCTCGATGCCCACCAGCGGGACCCAGCGCGGCCAGGATTCACGCAGCTTCTGCAATGCCTTGAAGAAATAGTAGGGTCCGTCGACCTTGTCGATGAAACCGGTCTTAGAGTGGCCGACCACTGCGCCAGGGCGATAGATGCGGAACGGGACGCGCCCGTCGGCGCGCACCATGCCTTCGGAATCGTGCTTGGTGCTGTGGTATGGGTGATCGAGGTCCTCGGCTTCCTCGAACATGTCCTCGGTGAACGTGCCCCGGTACAGCCCCGCCGCGGCGATCGAACTCACCAGGTGGAAGCAGCCCGCGTTCACGGCTGCGGCGACGTCGAGCGCGCCCTGCGTGCCGACGATGTTCGCCTTGTTCATCGTCTCGGCGCTCGCGTCGATGTCGTAGACGGCGCCGAGGTGGAAGAAGTGCTTGACCTTGCCCTTGAGCTTGCGAAGGTCGGCAGGCGCGATGCCGAGCTTCGGTGAGCCGAGGTCGCCCTTCACAGGCACGACCCGCCTGACACTCTCCTTGCCCCAGAATTCGCGCAGCTCGTCGAGCTTTCCGACGGACTTCGGCCGCACCAGCACGTAGATCGTGCCCTTGCCGCGCTTGAGCAGCGACTGCACCAGGTAGCGGCCGATGAACCCGGTCGCGCCGGTGACGAAATAGCTCATGGAATTCTCCCGGTCGATCTGTGACAGCGGGACCGTCCACGGTCCTGCCCCTTTTTAGGGCTACCTTAGGTGTCGGGCCGGCCAAGGTCAATGCGGAGAAAATTCGGGGCGCACGGGCGCCAATCAGCGACAATTGCCCCCGTGAAAGTCCTCGGAATTGAAACCGGGCAGGATGGAGTCGGGCGGACGCCGCGCGGCGAACTCGGCCGGCTGCTGGCGCGCAATGCCGAGCTTCGCGATGCATTCGCGGACGACAAGAACGATGCGCGCCGCCTTGCCGAACTGCAGCGCTGGCAGTCGCAGCGGCTGCTGAGGAGCCATGCCGACCTGCGCGCGAACCCACGCTATCGCAGGGCGGTCGAGTTCTTCTTCGAGGACCTGTACGGCGGGTCAGACCCGCGCGGGCGTGACCGTGACCTCGCCCGCGTGCAGCGCGTGATGGAACGCCTGCTGCCCCGGCAGGCGCTGCGGGCGCTTTGCCTCGCCATCGACCTCGAGGTCATGTCCCAGGAACTGGACGCGGCCGTGGTGCGGGCCCTGCCCGAAGGCCCGATCACGGTGGACACGTACGCCGAGGGCTACCGCGGCGCCGGGCGTAAGAAGGACCGGGAGCGGCAGATCGAGCTGATTGGAGTCATCGGCGACTTTCTCGACCGCGTGGTGCACAAACCCTTCGTGCACAGGCTCGTCCACTTCGCGCGCGGACCGGCGCACGCGGCCGGCTTCGGGGCACTGCAGGACCTGCTCGAGCGCGGGCTCGACGCCTTCAAGGCCATGGACGGGTCGGAGGAGTTCCTTGTCATCATCCGCGACCGCGAGCTGCGTGCGATGAAGCGCATCCTGGCCGGCACGCCCGATCCTTTTAAATTCGGAGTCAGCGAGCCGGGCGGCACGAGGGTATGAGCGGACGCAACGCGAAGAAGAAGAAAAGGAGCTCCGTGCTGCGGAAGCCCGCGGTGCAGGTCGAACTGCCTCTTCCTCCGCCACCGGGCCCGCCGCTGCCCGCGGAGGAGATCGTGCTCGCATGGTGGCAGAAGCCGGCCGCGGTCGTGTCGCTGGCGGCGGTTGCGGTGCTGCTGCTGGCGCTCGCCATTGGCTCCCAGCTGCACGCTCGCCGCGAGCGGGCGCTGGCTGCGGACCTCGAGACACGCGTAAAGACGCTGACACTGCGCGCGTCGACGGCTGCGCGGGCGCTTCGCATCGCACCCAACCCGCGCAGCTGGTCCGCAGCCCCGGATGCCAGCATCGACTGGCCGGAGCCGCCGCTGATGCTGGACCTGCACCTGCCGGTCGGATACTCGAAATTCACCAGCTTCGCGGTCACCGTCGACAAGGTGGACCAGGGGCGCATGCTGACGGTCCAGCGCATGACGCCGGACTCGAACCACGAGCTCAGGCTGTCGCTGAACAGTTCTGCGTTCGGCCCTGGCGAATACCGCATCCTGCTGCAGGGTTATGACTGGCGCGGCCAGCGCAGCGACACCGGATGGGTGCGGCTGGTAATAGAAGACTAGTGCGCGTATCCGGGGCCGACCCCGCGAGGCAGCAGGAATGACGCGGGATTCGGACACCACCTTTTTCGGCCACCCCAAGGGGCTCTTCTACCTCGCCTTCACCGAGGCCTGGGAGCGCTTCTCCTATTACGGCATGACCGCGCTGCTGGTTCTCTACATGGTGAACCAGCTGCTGCTGCCCGGTCACATCGAGCAGGTAGCAGGTTTCGCGACGTTCCGCGCCGCGATCGAATCGGTCACCGGGCCGCTCTCCACTCAGGCGCTCGCCTCGCAGGTCTTCGGCCTGTACAGCGGCTTCGTATATTTCACGCCGATGCTGGGCGGACTGGTGGCAGATCGCTGGATCGGCCAGCGCAACGCCGTCGTGATCGGTGCGCTCTCGATGAGCGGCGGCCACCTCGCGATGGCGTTCGACCGGTCCTTCCTGCTCGCACTGGTGCTGCTGGTCGTGGGCTCCGGGTTCCTGAAGGGCAACATCTCCGCCCAGGTCGGAGCGCTGTATCCGGCCTCCGACGAGTCGCGTCGCACCCGCGGTTTCGCCATCTTCAGCACCGCGATCAATTTTGGCGCCGTTGCCGGGCCGCTCGTCTGCGGCGTGCTGGCACAGGTGTACGGCTGGCACCATGGCTTTGGCGTCGCGGCGATCTTCATGCTCGCGGGCCTCGCCACGTATCTGATTGGCTATCGCCACCTGCCGGCCCGCGTGCCGAGGCGAACACGTGAGGCCGCGCGACTGAACGGCGCGGAATGGCGCGTGGTCCTGGCACTGGTCGCGGTGATGGCGATCACCGTTTTCCAGTCAATCGCTTACTACCAACTCGCCAACGTGCTGCCGATCTGGATGCAGGATCACGTCGCGCTGCAGCTCGGCAGCGTCCAGGTTCCAATTCCCTGGTACCAGTCGATCGACCCGCTGTTCAGCATCCTCGGCGTGCCCTTGCTGTTCTGGATCTGGAAACGCCAGGCGGCCGGTCGCGGCGAACCGGACGACCTCGCGAAGATCGGCATAGGCGCATGGCTGGCAGCCGCGAGCAATCTCGTCCTCGTTGCGGCGATTCTCGCGGCCGGTGACAGGCCCGTGCACCCGGCCTGGCCCGTCCTGTACTGCGCGGGACAGGGAATTGCCTTTCTCTACTACTGGCCCACGCTGCTGGCGCTGGTCTCACGCGCTGCGCCGGCCCGCGTCAACGCGACGATGATGGGCTTCGCTTTCATGAGCCTGTTCGTGGCCAACAACCTGATCGGATGGATCGGGGGCTTTTACGAGAAAATGACACCGTTGGCATTCTGGTCCATGCACGCGGCGATCGGTGCGATGGGCGGCGTGCTGGTGCTGGTGTTCGGCGGGACGCTCAAGCGCGCGCTGGCCGGCGGCGCGGACCAGCCGATGCGGCCCTCGGCGATGACCATCGAAGTGGAGCGCTGAACCGCCGCACCGTGGCGCTGGCCCGCCGGCAGCCTCAGGTCTAGGCCTGCGCCTGCCTCAGCGTCTCGACCGGTGGCTGCGTGACGGCGGACCACGCGGCGACAACACCGGCGAGTCCGACCATCAGAGTGCCGCCCACGATGCCCGCGATCCAGACCGCCGGATCTGGCCGGTATGCAAGGTCGAAGATCTCGCGCGCGAGGAAGTACCCGGCGACCGACGCTCCCGCGGCCGCCAGGACTCCAGACAGCAGGCCGAGCACCAGGAACTCGGCCGCGACACCCTGCAGCACCAGGCTGCGGCTTGCGCCCAGCGTGCGCAGGATGGCGCTCTCGAAGCGCCGTTCGTCGCGCGTCGCCTGTGCCGCCGCCAGCAGCACCACCAGGCCCGCGAGCAGCGTGAACCCGAACACGTACTGCACGGCGAGCGCGGCCCGGTCCATCACGCCGCGCACCTGGGTCAGCAGCGCGTCGATGTCGATGATGGTGATTTCCGGAAACGTGCGCACCAGGTCGACCAGCGCGGGCCGCTGCGCTGGCTCGACGTGCACGCTGGTGATCAGCGTGCCGGTGACATCGTCCAGCACGCCCGGCGAGAAGACCATGAAGAAATTCGGCTGGAACGAATCCCAGCGCACGTCACGGAGGCTCGAAATCCTTGCACTCACCTGCTCGCCGGCAACGTCGTAGGTGACTTCGTCACCGATCTTCAGGCGGAGCAGCTCCGCGAAGTCCTTCTCCACCGACACCCGTGGCCCGCCGTCGTCACCGTCCTGCCACCAGCTTCCCTCGACCAGTCGATTGTCGTCGCGCAGCGTCCGGGCCCAGGTGAGGTTCGCCTCGCGCTCGACGAAACCGTTGGCGCGGTCAGAATCGAAGTGAAGCTGGTCCACCGGCACGCCGTTCACCGCCGAAAGCCGTGCGCGCACCAGCGGCGCCATCTCCGTACGCGGCAACCCTCGGGCCTCGAAGAACTCGCCCACGGCGCTGCCCTCGTCCGGACGGATATTGATCATGAAATAGTTCGGTGCGTTCGAGGGCAGGCTTGCGCGCCATTCCCGGAGCAGGTCGTTGCGGACCAGCGCAAGCAACAGCAGCACCATCATCCCAAGCCCGAAGGCAACGACCTGCACGACACTGTCGCGGCCGCGGCGCGCGATGTTCGCGAGTCCGTATCGCCAGGCGACTCCCGCACCGCCTCGCAGCGGACGAAGCGCGCGCACGAGCGCCCACCCGGCGAGCCCGAGCGCTGCGAAAGTCGCTGCGATGCCGCCTGCGACCCAGGCCACCAGCCGGGCATCGCGCACCAGCCAGAAGAGCAGCGCCAGCACCGAGCCGATCGCCAGTCCGTAGACGGCGATAAAGCGCAGCGGCGGCGGCTCGAGGTCGTGCCTGAGCACGCGCGCCGGAGGCACCCGCCGCAGTTGCAGCAGCGGCGGCAATGCAAACCCGACCAGGATCGCGACGGCCGTCGCGAGGCCCAGCCAGGCTGCGTCCGGCGACGGCGGCGGCAACACGCCCTTCATCAGGTCGCGGAGTAACCAGGCGAGCCCGGCCTGCGCGACGTAGCCCGCGAGCGTGCCGAGTGCGGCGACCGCGATGGCGATGGCGACGAGTTGCGTGAGCGACTGCCGGAGCACGAACCCCTGGGAAGCGCCCATGCACTTCATCAGCGCCACGCCGTCGAGGTGGCGTCGCGTATAGCGCCGTGCGGCCATCGCTACGGCGACCGCCGAGAGCAGCACGCTCACCATGCTTGCGAGTGACAGGAACCGGCCAGCGCGGTCGGAGGATGCCCGGACCTGCGGGCTCATGTCCGCAACGGATTGCAGGCGCTCGCCACTGGCTTTCGCCGTCTCGAGCCAGGCGCCGAAACCGGCGACATCGCCCGGATCGCCGGCAAACAGGACCGCGCGGCTCACCCGGCTGCCGGGCTGGACCAGCTGCGTCGCGGGCACGTCGGCCATGTTCACCAGCAGCGTCGCCGACAGGTCCGCGAAGCCTGCGCCCTGGTCCGGCCGATAGTCGAGCACACGGGTAACGCGCAGCGTCGCCGCGCCGACCGTGATGGTGGACCCGACCGGAGCGCCGAGCTTCGCGAGCAGGCGTGAGTCGGCCCAGGCCTCGCCCGCGGCCGGGATGCCGTCGGCGATACGCGCCGCGCCAAATGGCTGGTCCGCGACCTTGAGCCTGCCACGCAACGGGTAGCCCTCGCTGGCAGCACGGAGCGTGACCAGTGACGAATCCTCGCCGTGGAACACGACGCTCGGCATGGAAAGGATCCGCGCGACCGAGAGACCACGCCTCAGGGCCTCGCGGCCATAGGACTCGTCGATCGGGCGCGCCGACTCGAGCCGCAGGTCGGCTGCGAGCACCTCGCCCGCCTGTTGTGACACTGCGCGCGACACGCGGCTGGTGAACGCTCCCACCGCAGTAAGCGACGCGACCGCGACGACCAGCGCCAGCACCAGCACCGCGATCTCGCCCGACCTCAAGTCGCGGACGAGATTCCGGAGCGCGAGCCTGAACTCCGTCATGCCGCCTGCGCGACGACGCGGCCTGCGTCGAGACGTATCACGCGGCCACAGCGTGCGGCGAGTTCGCGGTCGTGCGTCACCAGCACCAGGGTCGCGCCTGCGTCGGCGTTGAGGCCGAACAGCAGGTCCATGATGCGTGCCCCCGTGGTTGCGTCGAGATTCCCGGTCGGCTCGTCCGCGAACAGCACGTCCGGGCGCGTGACGAACGCGCGCGCGATCGCGACCCTCTGCTGCTCGCCGCCGGAGAGCTGTCGCGGGTAGTGCCCGACCCTCCCCTCGAGGCCCACTTTCGCCAGCACCTCGAGCGCCGCCGCGCGCGCATCGGCGCGGCCCGCGAGTTCGAGCGGCAGCATTGCGTTTTCGAGCGCCGTCAGCGACGGGACCAGGTGAAACGACTGGAACACGAACCCGACGTGGCGCGCCCGCACCGCCGCCCGCCCATCCTCGTCGAGCGCGGTGAGATCATTGCCGGCGAGGCTGACCCGGCCCGAAGTAGGCTCGTCCAGCCCGGCAAGGAGCGCGAGCAGCGTGGATTTTCCGGCGCCCGATGCGCCCATGACGGCCACGGTCTCGCCTCGCGAGATTGCGATCGACACGTCGTCCAGTATGGCTAGCGTTCCCTCGGGGCTGCTAACCTGCTTGCCCAGCAGCGAAGCCTCGAGAACCATGTCCGTGCGTTCAGCCTTCATTCGTCTCGCTTTCCTGTGCCTGGTCCTGTTCGGACACGTCGCGCGCGCCGACGTTCCCACCATCCTGGTGATGGGAGACAGCCTGAGCGCGGCCTACGGGATGCGCGTCGAGCAGGGATGGGTGACCCTGCTGCAGCAACGCCTCGCGTCCGAAGGTTACGGATACAGGGTTGTGAACGCCAGCGAGAGCGGCGAAACCACGGGCGGCGCACTTGCCCGCCTGCCGCGGGCGCTCGACAGGCACCGCCCCGCTGTGGTGATCATCGAACTTGGCGGAAATGACGGGCTGCGCGGGCTTCCGATCGCCGGCTTGCGATCGAACCTGGAATCGATGGTCCGGCTGAGCCGGAAATCGGGCGCCCGCGTGCTGCTGATCGGCATGCGGATTCCGCCGAATTACGGGCCCGCCTACACGAAGTCATTTCACGAGTTGTTCGCGCAGGTCGCCGGCAGCGAGCAGGTTCCGCTCGTGCCGTTCTTCCTCGACGGCATCGCGCTCGACGAGGGGCTGATGCAGGACGACGGCCTTCACCCAAATGCCGCCGCGCAGCCGAAGCTGCTCGCCCAGGCCTGGCCCCTGCTCCAGCCCCTGCTGAAGAAATAGGGAAAAAATAGGTGCCTGGCACCGATTTAGTGAAAATCGGTGCCAGGCACCTATTTTCCCTATTTCCGGCGGAGGGCGCCGCCGGCGATGAAGTGGGCGGCGACGTCATCGCCGTCGCGCGCGGCGCGGCGAATTCCCTCGAGGATCATTCGCTCGGCCTTGGTGTGATCTGCCCAGCGGACGATGGTCACCCACTTGCCCTTTTCCAGGTCCTTGTAGTGCTGGAAGAAGTGCGCGATCTGGTCGGTCAGCGTCACGGGCAGGTCCCGGTATGACTTCACGCCCGAGTAGAACGGGTTCAGCTTGTCGACCGGCACGGCGATGATCTTCTCGTCGTCGCCCGCCTCATCCTTCATCAGCAGCGCGCCTACCGGACGCACGCGGACGATGGCACCCGGCACGACCGGGCTCGGCACGACGACGATCACGTCCACGGGATCACCGTCGCCTGACAGCGTGTGTGGGATGAAGCCGTAGTTGCCCGGGTAGAACATCGCGGTGTTCAGGAACCGGTCCACGCGCAGCGCGCCCGAATCCTTGTCGAGCTCGTATTTCACCGGTACCCCGCCCTGCGGTATCTCGATCAGCGCGTTCACGTCGCGCGGCGGATCTTCGCCAATGCCGATCTTGCTGATGTCCATGGCGGGCCGTACTCCTGGGAAACGGCAGCTGGTGCCGCCTTACTGATGATAGCTGGGTGACAGTTCGTGCACCGCGTCCACCATCGCCGCCGCATGTTCCGGCGGCACGTCGGGGTGGATTCCGTGCCCGAGGTTGAAGACGTGGCCGTGACCCTTGCCGTAGCTCGCGAGCACTCGCGCGACCTGCGCACGGATCTCGGCCGGCGGTGCATAGAGCACGCTCGGATCGAGGTTGCCTTGCAGCGCAACCCGGCCGTCCACCGCGCGGCGCGCATCGGCCAGATCGGTGGTCCAGTCCACGCCGAGCGCGTCGCAGCCCGTCGAGGCCATGTCGGACAGCCACTGGCCGCCGCCCTTGGTGAACAGGATCACCGGCACGCGACGCCCGTCGCTCTCGCGGGTAAGACCGTCGACGATCCGCTGCATGTAGCGCAGCGAGAACTCCCGGTAGTCGGCAGGCGTCAGCGCGCCTCCCCAGGTGTCGAAAACCATCAGGGCCTGCGCGCCGGCGGCCACCTGCGCATTGAGGTACGCGAGCGTCGCCCGCGTGATCACGTCGAGCAGCCGGTGCAGCTCGCGCGGCGCGCCGTAGAGCATCCCCTTGATGTGCTGGAAGGTCTTGCTGCTGCCGCCTTCCACCATGTAGGTGCCGACCGTCCACGGACTGCCGGCAAAGCCGATCAGCGGCACCCGGCCGCCGAGCTCGCGACGAATCAGCCGTACCGCATCCATCACGTAGCGCAACTCGTCCTCGGGATCCGGAATCGGCAGACGGTCGATGTCGGCCGCCGTGCGCACGGGTCGCGCGATCTTCGGTCCCTCGCCGGTCTCGAACGAGAGACCGACCTCCATGGCGTGCGGGATCGTGAGGATGTCCGAGAACAGGATCGCGGCGTCCAGCCGGTAGCGGTCGAGCGGCTGCAACGTAACCTCGCAGGCGAGCTGCGGGTTCATGCACAGGTCCAGGAAACTTCCGGCCTTCGCGCGGGTCGCGCGGTACTCGGGCAGGTAGCGTCCGGCCTGCCGCATCATCCAGAGCGGCGTACGCGGCGTGGGTTCGCGCATCAGCGCGCGCAGGAACAAGTCGTTTGCCAGCGGCGTGCTCATTGCGGGGCTTCCTCGCCGAACACGCCGGCAATCGTCGACTGTATCGCGAGCGCCGCGGCATGGGGATCAGCGGCGTCGCGTATGGGGCGCCCGACCACGATGTAGTCGGCGCCATTCTCGAAGGCCTGCGCCACGTCCACCGTGCGCTTCTGGTCGTCCACAGGGCGATTTTCCACGGGCCGGATGCCCGGCGTCACGACCAGCAGCCGATGATCGATGAATTCGCGGAGTTTCGGCGCCTCGAGGCCCGACGAAACAACGCCGTCACAGCCCGCCTCGAGCGCGCGCCTGGCGCGCGACAGCACCAGGCGTTCGACGTCACAGGCGAAGCCAAGGTCGTCGAGGTCGCCACGGTCGAGGCTGGTGAGCACAGTCACCGCGAGAATCTTCACGTCGCCCTTGGACGCCGCCGCAGCTTCCATGATGCCCTGGTTGCCGTGCACGGTCGCAAACGTAACGCCACGATTTCGAAGCTGCCGGACGGCCGCAGCGACCGTCGCCGGCACGTCGAAGAACTTCAGGTCGACGAAGACTTTCTTGTCGCGCGCGACCATCCAGTCGAGCAGGTCGTAGTAACCGCCAGCCATGAACAGCTCGAGACCGAGCTTGTAGAACTGGACGGAGTCGCCGAGCGCGTCCGCGACGCGACGCGCCTCGGCAGGGTCGGCGACGTCCATGGCGAATATCAGGCGCTCGCGCACCGGGATGGCTTTGGGGGCGACTTGCATCAGTAGGCTCGATGTATGCGGCAGCCGGAGATGATACCGGACGAAGCGGGCAGGGTAAGCGATCCATGGGTACGGACTAGTGCGGATTCGCCACGGACCCGGGGCGTTCCGCCCCGGACCTGCCGTCGTTCAGGTCCGTTCCGACGGGTCGAACAGGCGCCGGTGCTCGAGGATCGCGAAGCGGTCGGTCATGCCGGCAATATAATCGGCAACGGCCCTCGCCCGACCCGGCCGGCCGTCCTCGGCCTCCAGGCGTCCCGCCGCTTGCTGGTGCTCGGTCGGCATCAGGTCCACGTCCCCGAACATCACGTCGAACAGTTCCTTGACCACCCTGCCGGCCTTGGTGGTCATCCGCAGTACCTTGTAATGACGGTAAAGGTGCTGGCGCAGGTAGCGCTTCAGCTCGAGATGCTCGGCGGCTACCTCGGTCCCGAAGCGCAGCAGCGGCTCGGGGCGCGCGCGCACGTCTTCGACGCTGGAGGGGGCGGCGGCGGCGATGGATTCCGAGGACGCGTCGATCAGGTCATTGACCAGGTAGTCGATCATGCGGCGCACGACTTCATGCACGAGGCGACGGGCCCCCAGGCCAGGATACAGGCCTGTCACTATCTCGTGCTGGCGGCGGAAAACCCTGAGCCCGCACAACTCGTCGATGGTGATCAGGCCGGCGCGGATGCCGTCGTCGACGTCGTGGTTGTTGTACGCAATCTCGTCGGAGAGATTCGCGAGCTGCGCCTCGAGGCATGGCTGGCGGCGCGCGAGAAAGCGCTCCCCCAGGTCCCCGAGCCGGCGCGCGTTCGCCGCGGAGCAGTGCTTCAGGATTCCCTCGCGCGTCTCGAAAGTCAGGTTCAGGCCGGCGAACTCGGCATAACGCTCCTCCAGTTCGTCCACCACCCGCAGCGACTGCAGGTTGTGCTCGAATCCACCGAACTCGCGCATGCATTCGTGCAGCGCGTCCTGCCCGGCGTGGCCGAATGGCGTGTGGCCGAGGTCGTGCGCAAGGCAGATCGCCTCGGCCAGCGGCTCGTTCAGCCCGAGCGCCCTGGCCACGCTGCGCGCGATCTGGGCGACCTCCAGCGAGTGCGTGAGCCGCGTCCGGAACAGGTCCCCTTCATGGTTCACGAAGACCTGCGTCTTGTAGACCAGGCGGCGGAACGCCGTCGAGTGCACGATGCGGTCGCGGTCGCGCTGGTATTCCGTGCGGTGCCTGGGGGCAGGCTCCGGGAACCGGCGGCCCCTCGACGCGGAATCGTGCTGGGCGTAGGACGCAAGCGTGCCTGCGAAAACGTTCATGCCGTGCCCCCGAAGTGCGACGAGAGCGTCTGCTGCAGCAGTTCGACCGGGTAGTCGCCACTGACCACGCCCTCACCCAGGCGCGTGAGCAGCACCAGGCGAATCCGCCCTGCAAGCACTTTCTTGTCCATGGCCATCAGTTCCAGCGCCTTCCCGGCGCCTATCCTGGGCGCGGACGCGCGCAGCCCCGCACGCCCCAGCAGCTCGCGAACCCGCTGCACCTCCGCGCTGCCGATCCAGCCGAGGCGTTGCGACAGGTCGGCCGCCATCAGCATGCCCACGCCTACCGCTTCGCCGTGCAGCCACTCACCGTAGCCCGCAGCGGCCTCGATCGCGTGGCCGAAGGTATGCCCGAGGTTGAGCAGCGCACGTGCCCCGTGTTCGTGCTCGTCCTCGGCGACGATCGCGGCCTTGATCTCGCAGCAGCGACGCACCGCGTGCTCCACGGCCGCTGGATCCAGCGCCAGCAGGTCTTCGAGGTTCGACTCGAGCCAGTCCAGGAAGACCGCATCCGCAACCAGTCCGTACTTGATCACCTCGGCGAGCCCGGCCCTCAGCTCGCGCACCGGCAGCGAGCGCAGTGTCCCGGTATCCGAAATCACCGCGCGCGGCTGGTGGAAGGCGCCGATCAGGTTCTTGCCGCCGGGATGGTTGACGCCGGTCTTCCCGCCTACGGATGAGTCCACCTGCGCCAGCAGCGTGGTCGGAACCTGCACGAAATCCACGCCGCGCTGGTAACAGGCGGCCGCGAAGCCGGCCAGGTCACCGATCACGCCTCCGCCCAGTGCGAGGACGCAGGCGTCACGGTTCATCCTCGCCCCTACCAGCGCGTCGAGTACCCGCGCGGTGGTCTCGAGCGTCTTGTACCGCTCGCCGTCCGGCAGCAGCGCAGTCTCGACGCGCCGCCCGCCCAGGCCGTTCAGCAGCCGTTCGAGGTACAACGGGGCCACTACGTCGTTCGTCACCACCATCACGTCGGACGCAGTGACGGCCTCGGACAGCGCAGCGCGGTCGTCCAGCAAGCCCGGCCCGATCAGTATCGGATAGCTGCGCGCCCCGAGGTCGATGCTCAACCGCTGCACGGTTGGCCCCTGGCAGCTTCGAGCCGGTGGAGGATTTCCTGGGCCACGGTCTTTACCCTGCGGCCATCGGTGTCCACGACCAGGTCGGCGACTTCCTCGTAGAGCGGCTCGCGCAGCCCGGCCAGGCGCTCAAGCGTCCCCCGCGGGTCAGGGTTGATCAGCAGCGGACGCCTGGTGCTGCCGCGCGTGCGTACGAGTTGCTGGTTCACTGTGGTCCGAAGATACACGACGCAGCCCCTGTCCCGCAGGCGCGAACGGGTCCCCGGGTCGAGCACGGCGCCGCCGCCGGTCGCTATCACGGTCCGGGACGATCGCGTGAGCTCGTCGAGGATTTCGCTCTCCCGCGCGCGGAAGCCCGTCTCGCCCTCGCGCTCGAAGATGTAGGAAATGTCGACGCCGGTGCGCGACTCGATCTCGACGTCGCTGTCCACGAACTCGAGGCCGAGCCGGGTCGCGAGCTGCCGACCAACGGCGCTCTTGCCCGAGCCCATGGGGCCCACCAGGAAGATGTTCTCGGCGTTCAGCATGCCCGAAACGAATGCGGCCGCAGGATCGCTGCGGCCGCATTGTCCCACCGGATCGGGGAATCGTCAGTAGATCTCGGCGCCCTCGCGCAGGATCTTCGGGGTCACGAAGATCAGCAGCTCGTTCTTCTCGTCGCGGACCGCCTTCTTGCGGAACAGCACGCCGAGGCCCGGGATATCGCCGAGGAAGGGCACCTTGCTCACGTCGTCGCGCTTGTCGGTCTCGAGGATACCGCCCAGCACCACGGTCTGGCCGTCGTTTACCAGCACCTGGGTGGTGATCTGGCGCGTGTCGATGCTCGGCACCAGGCCGCCGGTGGCGCTCGGCACGTACTGGCCGACGCTGTCCTTGGTGACCTTCAGGTCGAGGATCAGGCGATCGTCCGGCGTGATCTGCGGCGTGACGGTCAGCGACAGCACGGCCTTCTTGAACTGCGTGGTCGTGGCACCGCTGGAAGCCGACTCCTGGTACGGAATCTCGCGGCCCTGCTCGATGTAGGCCTCCTGGCCGTTCGCGGTGATCACGCGCGGAGCCGAGACGACCTCGCCGCGACCTTCACGCTGTGCAGCGGTGATCTCGAGGTCGACGATGTAGTCGGAGTTGAGCAGCGTCATTGCCAGGTTCATCGCCGGGTTCACGACCGGCAGGTTGACGATGTAGCGATCCGGCGCCGCCCCGGTGATCACGTTCGCATTGCCGTTGTTGGCGCCGCTGCCGATGATCGGGCCGGCATCGCCATCGGCATTGTTCAGGCCGTTGTTGCCGAGCCAGAACGTGCCGTCGTCGCCGACGTTGTTCACGTAGGCACTGCCGAAACGCACGCCCAGCTCGCGGGCGAAGCTGTCGTTGACGATCACGATGCGCGACTCGATCAGTACCTGCTTGACCGGGATGTCGAGTGTCGAGACAAGGCGGCGGATGTCCGCGAGCCGCTCGGCGGTGTCCACCAGCAGCAGCGTATTGGTGCGGTCGTCGACCGACACGCTTCCGCGGTCGGACAGCAGCGAGGACTTGCCCTGCGACTGAATCAGCCCGGCGAGGTCGGACGCCTTCGCGTAGTTGACCTGCAGGTACTCGGTCCGCACCGGTGAAAGCTCGACGATCTGCTTCTGCGACTCGAGCTGCTGCTTCTCGCGGGCCTGCAGTTCCTCGGACGGCGCGACGAAGATGATGTTGCCGTCCTGGCGCTTGTCGAGGCCCTTGGTCCGGAGCACGATGTCCAGCGCCTGGTCCCAGGGCACGTTCTGCAGGCGCAGCGTGACGCTGCCCTGCACCGAGTCGCTCACCACGATGTTCTGACCGCTGGTCTCGGCCAGCAGCTGCAGCACGGCGCGGGTCTCGATGCTCTGGAAATTAAGCGTCAGCCGCTCGCCCTTGTACTCGCGCTTGCTGGGATCGACGACAGCGGCCTTCTGGCGCTGGCGCACCTCGAGCACGTAGTCGCGGTCACTCTGGTAGGCGAGCTGCTCGTAGTCGCCGGTTGCGACCACGACGATACGCGTGCCGCTCGGGCCGCGGGTCACGTCGAACGAACTGATGGGCGTGGCGAAATCCACCACGTCGAAGCGCTTCAGGTACTCGTCCGACACGGTCGTGTTCGGGAAGTCGATGACGATGCGGCCACCCTCCTGCTTGAGGCTGGCCTGCACGCTCGCGTCGCTGGTGCTCACCAGCACACGGCCCGCACCGTCGGTGCCGCGGCGGAAGTCGACCTTCTGCACGGCCGACGCCGGCGCCGGACCCGCCTTCTGCACAGCGGTAGCCGTGGGCGCCGCGGAGGCCGTCGCGCCCGGCGCGGTCGCGCCGTTCTGACCGATCGTCACGTACACGGTGTTGCCCGCGACCCTGGTCTGGTACGGCTGCATCCGGTCCATATTGAATACCAGCCGCGTTCGGCCCGAAGCCTCGGCCGCCACGATGGTATCGACGCCGCCGGAGTTGACGTCGACGCGACGCGATGGCACCGCCAGCGTGGCGCCCGGGAGGTCCAGCGAGAGACGCGCCGGGTTGTCCACGGTGAAGGTCACCGGCTGCGGCGCGGGGCCGTTCAGCACCAGGCGTACCTCGACCTGCTGCCCCGGCTGAGGCTGCACGTCGATTTTCTCCAGGAGCAGGGCGTCCTGCGCCAGCGCGGCTCGCGCGATGAACGCAGCGACTCCGGCCAGCGCGATGAGCGCCGCGGGCCTGCGCCGGCCGTGCGCCTGGCGCGCGCCGTCGCGGGTTTCGATCGTGTTGAACGATGCAGCGGTCATTCTCAAATCTCCTTGCAGATCAGTCGCTCAACCCAAGCGCGGCGGGACGCTCGATGAAACCGCCCATGCCGTCGGGAACGATCTCGATGAGCGAGATCTTGCCTTCTTCAATTGCCGTAATCCGGCCGTCACTCTGTCCAAGGTGGTTGCCGGGCAGCACCCGATGCACCAGCCCATCCCTCGTCTGCACGAGCCCGTAGACCCGGCCATTCAGGTTCAGTGTTCCGACCATGCGCAGCGTGTCGAGCGAAAACTGCTCGAGGAACTCGCGGGGCCGGTTGGAATCGGGACGTACGCCATTCGACCCGCTCGAAGACGAAGGCACGCCGGGTTCGAATGGCGAGCGCAGTTCGGCCGAGGGATAGGCGAAGGTCTCGTAGGGCTTCACCTCCGGCAACGGCTCGATGCGCCCGCCTGGACGGCTCTCGATCTCCTCGATCTGGGCGCGCAGCTTGTCCGTGTCGTCGGAGCACCCGCTGGCCGTCGCGAGTACGGTCGAGGCCAGCACGATGCGCAGTACTGTAGTCATATCCGATTGCATCTTCGCCATGGCCGCCTCATCCGCCCGCGCCGGACTTTCCGGCTTTCTTGGACTTTCCGGCCTTGCCGGCCTTACCGGCCTTGCCTTCGCTGCCCGAGTCCTGCTCGTCCTCGCCCAGGTAACGATAGGTCTTGGCGGTCACGTTTAGCACCAGGTTGCCTGGGTCGCCGGCGCCCTTGCCCTGCGGGACGATCTCGATGTCGTGCAACGTGACGATGCGCGGCAGCGCGGCTACGCCGGCTGCGAAAGTGCCCATCTCGTGGTAGTCACCCGCCAGCCGGATGCTGATCGGCAACTCGGCGTAAAAGTCCTTGCGCACCTCGCCACGCGGCTGGAACAGCTGCTCCTGCAGGCCGGCCGCGAGGCCTGTCTGCGAAACGTCCACGAGCAGGTTGGGTACCTCGGTCTTGTCTGGCAACTGGCGCAGCATGGCGCCGAAGGATTTCTGCATCTCCGCAAGCTGGTCCTTGTAGGCCTGCAGGTTGGCGGCCTTGCGCGCCTTGGTCTCGAGCGTGCTCAGCAGCTCGACTTCCTTGGCGCGCGCGTCGACCAGCAGCGGATGCTGCGTCTTCCAGACGAAGTAATAGTAGCCACCCGCGGCCGCCAGCACGAACAGCGTGATCGCCACGCCGAGTCGCACGGCCAGCGGCCAGCGGCCAGGGTCATTGGGATCGAGGGCGCGCAGCTGCTCGAGAAATTCCTGGAATTTATTCATTTGGCTGCCACCTTGGCGGCTTCCGCTTCATCAGCAGGTGGCGTCTGGCTGCGCAGCTTCGCAGTCATCGTGAAATCCGCGCCGCGACCCGCGTCGCGACCCTTGGTCTCGACAACCTGGAGCGACGGGTCCGCCAGCCACTGCGAATTGTCGATGTTGCGCATGAACGCCGAGACGCGCGTGCTCGACTGCGCGACTCCGCGGATCTCGATCTTGTCGCCCTGCCCCTTGAGGTATGTCAGGTAGACGCCTTCGGGAAGCGTACGGACGATCTCGTCGAAGACGTGGACGATAACCGGCCGGCTGCGCTGCAGGGTCTCGATGATTTCCATGCGCGCGAGCAGCCTGCGCTTCTGGTTCTCGAGCCCGACGATCTCCTCGATCTTCTTGTCGAGCTGCGCAATTGCGTCGGTCAGGACCTGGTTGCGCTGCTGCTGGTGTTCGATGGCCGAACTCATCTGCCAGCGGCCGATCAGCGTGACCAGGGCCGCGGTGGCAATCGCCGCACCGATCGACAGGATGAACTCCTGTCGCTTCTGCTTGCGCTGGGCCTCGCGCCACGGCAGGAGGTTGATTCTTGGCATGTCAGTCGAAGCTCCTCAGCGCAAGACCGCAGGCCGTCAGGAGCGCGGTCGCGTCCTTTTTCACTCCCTGCGCCAGCGCTCGCGTCGAGATCTTCATCTGGCCGAGCGGATCACCGCGCTCGGCGCTGATACCGACACGGCTGGTGATCACGTCGGCAACGCCGGGGATGTTGGCGCAACCGCCGCAGATCAGGATCTGCTCGGGCTGCGTGCGGCCGCTGCCGGACGCCAGGTAGAACTGCAGCGAGCGGCTCACCTGCTGGCACATGTCGTCGATGAACGGGTCGAGTACCTCGGACTGGTAGTTCGCCGGCAGGCCGCCTTCTTTCTTGGCGCGCCCGGCCTCTTCCATGCTGAGCCCGTAGGTCCGCATGATTTCCTCGGTCAGCTGCTGGCCGCCGAAGGCGAAGTCGCGGGTGTAGGTCACTTTCAGGTCACGCAGCACGGAGAACGTGGTGCTGCTGGCACCGAAGTCCATGACCGCGATGTTGCGATCCATGCCGCCGTCAGGCATCTGGTGTGTCAGGAGGCGGCAGGCGTTCTCGAGCGCGAAAGCCTCGACGTCGACGATGCGCGTGGCGAGGCCCGCGGCGTGCACGGCTGCCTGGCGCTGCTCGACATTCTCGGAGCGTGTCGCGACCAGCAGGACGTCGAGCATCTCCGGGTCCTTTTCAGACGGACCGATCACCTCGAAATCGAAGCTGACTTCTTCCATCGGGAAGGGAATGTACTGGTCGGCCTGCATCTCGACCTGGGATTCGAGTTCCGCCTCGCGCAGGTTGCGTGGCATCTGGATAACCTTGGTGATCGCCGCATCACCGCTGATGGCTACCGCGCACTCCCTGCTGCGGGCGCCGGCGCGCTTTACCGCGCGGCGCACGGCCTCACCGACCGCCTGGGAGTCAACGATGGCCTTCTCGTTGATGGCGTTGGGCGGGGAGGCCTCCGCCGAGTAAGACTCGACGCGATAACCGTCGCCAGCCTTCGAAAGCTCAATGAGCTTGATCGACGACGTCGTGATGTCGAGCCCTATAACCGGTCGTGACCTACCCTGAAACAGCACGCGTGAGTCCTTCTAGTTCAAGAGGTTGCGCATCGATCGTGGAGTAGATTCCATGCCCCCGCCGCACTATATAACAGGCTTTCACGAAAAAGAATTGTGAGCGCCCTATCAATTTGCGGCATTCGGCAGCAAACCCCCATCCATGCAGTACAAAAACCTCGACCACGCAGGGCAGCGCAGGGCCGGTAGTCCGGGTCAGGCTGCCCGGAGCGGTGTCCATGTCACACGACGATCCCTTTCGGGTTGCCGCACTCGAAGTCACGAGTGCAACGTCATCGTCCGGACCGGCAACCCCGCTGTCTTAGGCCTGACCCTTAGACCGGTGGCTTTGCGTCCCCACCTTTCGGTGGGTTTGCCCTTGTGTCGCGAGCTACTATGCACAACCGTCCCAAGCGCGGCAAGGACTGGATCCCAGAATTCGGCATGAAGCGACCGGCCCGGAAAATACTCGCGACCGTTCTCACGACTGCGCTGGCGGCATGCGCACTGGTAGTCCTCGGTGTCGCCGGGGCGTTCCAGTACCTGGAGCCCGAACTGCCGGAAGCGGCTGAACTGCGCAACCTGCAGATGCAGCTGCCGCTGACCGTGTACTCGCGCGACGGGCTGCTGATCGCCCAGATCGGCGAGCAACGCCGTATACCAGTCTCGTCCGCCGAAATTCCGCAGGTGCTGGTCGATGCGTTCCTCGCGGCCGAGGACGATCGATTCTTCGAGCACCCTGGCGTGGACTGGCAGGGGCTGGTGCGGGCACTGGCAGCCAACCTGTCGGCAGGCGGAGTTCGCGAGGGCGGCGGCACCATCACGATGCAGCTCGCGCGCAATACACTGCTCACGTCGGAGCGGACGCTGCGTCGCAAGCTGAACGAGGTGTTCCTGGCGCTGCGCCTGGAGCACGAATTCACCAAGCAGGAAATCCTGACTCAGTACCTGAACCGGATCTTCCTCGGGCAGCGCGCCTACGGTGTCGGTGCCGCCGCCGAGGTCTACTTCAACAAGCAGATCGGCGACCTGACGCTGCCGGAGGCGGCGCTGATCGCGGGGCTGCCGCGCTCGCCTTCACGCGACAACCCGGCCACGAGCGTCGAGAAAGCGAACGCGCGCCGGGCCTATGTGCTGAGGCGCATGGTCGAGACCGGCAAGATCGACGAAACCGAGCGCGATGCGGCGAATGAAATCCCTATATCGAGCCGCATCCACGCGCCGGTCGTGCAGCTCGAGGCGCCGTACGTCGCCGAGATGGCCAGGCAGGAAATGGTCCAGCGCTACGGTGCGGCGGCGCTGACGGACGGTTACCGGGTCACGACCACGATCGACAGCGCGCTGCAGATCGCGGCGGACACGGCCGCCTGGCAGACGATGCTCGAATACGACCGGCGCCACGGTTATCGCGGTGCGCGCGACCGGATCGATCCGGCGCTGGTGCAGGACGCTGCCGCGGTCAGCGCGGCACTGCACAGGAATCCGAACCGAGGCAACCTGCAGACCGCCGTGGTCGTCTCGGCAGGCGCGCAGCAGGCGACGCTCCGCAGTCGCTCGGGCTCGACGATCGAACTGGACTGGGAAGCCATGTCCTGGGCGCGACCCGCGCTCGAGGGAGGCTCTGTCGGGCCGGCTCCCAAGTCGGCAGCCGACGTCCTCAAGGTCGGTCAGGTCGTGTACGTCGAGCCGCTGGAGGACGGACGCAGCCGCCTCGCACAGGTGCCTGCCGTGGGCGCGGCGCTGGTCGCACTCGATCCGGCCGACGGCGCAATCGTCGCGCTGGTGGGCGGTTTCGACTTCGGCGCGAGCAAGTACAACCGGGCGATACAGGCGAAGCGGCAGCCAGGTTCGTCATTCAAGCCGTTCATATACTCGGCGGCGCTCGAGCGTGGGTTCACTCCGGCCACGCTCGTGAACGACGCGCCGATCGTGCTCCAGGGCGGAGGGGGTGTCGACGGCACCGAGGAGTGGCGGCCACAGAACAACAACAAGAGGTTCTACGGGCCAACACCGATGCGCGAGGGACTGGCAAGGTCGCGAAACCTCGTGTCGATCCGGCTGCTGCGCGGGGCCGGCATCGGATCGACGATACGGCACATCACGAATTTCGGCTTCGGCACCGAGGCCATGCCGCCCAACCTGACGCTCGCGCTGGGCACCGGGCAGGTGACGCCGCTCGACATGGCGCGCGGCTTCGCAGTGTTCGCCAACGGTGGCTGGCGCCTCACCCCGTATTTCATCGAGACGATAGCCGATTCGGCCGGTGCCGCCGTTTTCGAGGCTGCGCCGCCGCTCGCCTGCCCCCAGTGCACGGATGCCCCGCCGGCGGTCACGACTTCTGCGACCGGCGTCACGCCCACCGCAGCTGAAGATGCCATCCCAGGCGGCGCAGAGGACGAGGTGCCGCTGGAGCGCCGCGCGCCGCGCGCTATCTCGGCCGCCAACGCCTTCGTGATGACCGACATGATGACGGACGTTATCCAGCGTGGCACGGGACAGCGCGCGAAGGCGCTAGGTCGCAACGACGTGGCTGGCAAGACCGGCACGACCAGCGACCATCGCGACGCGTGGTTCGTCGGTTTCAATGCCGACCTGGTGGCCGCTGCGTGGATCGGTTTCGACCAGGAGCGCTCGCTCGGCGACAATGAGGAAGGCGGCCGCACCGCGCTGCCGATGTGGCTCTATTTCATGCAGGTGGCGCTGAAGGACAAACCCGAGCATCGCCTGCCCGAGCCCCCTGGCGTCATGCGCATGTGG
Organism: uncultured Gammaproteobacteria bacterium; assembly: GCA_963732415.1. GTDB lineage: Bacteria > Pseudomonadota > Gammaproteobacteria > Steroidobacterales > Steroidobacteraceae > RPQJ01. The sequence goes on along the minus strand of CAVSZK010000012.1, from coordinate 155,852 downwards.
GTCTCGCGGGAAACCGGGGCGCCGGCGCGCGCAGGCAGCCCGGGCGCGATCTTCGAGGTTTTCCTCGAACAGTTCGCGCCGCAACCCGGGCAGCCGGAATTCGGCGCGGAGGTCGATGCCGAGAGCATCCAGCTGCCCACGTCCGAAGAATCCATCTTCTGAGCGCTGCGGCCGATGCACCGACGACCAAACCCGCGTGCGGAACTCATGCGACAGGCCGTCGCCGAGGAAGCGGCCCGCATCATGCGTGAACAGGGTGTAGACGACTTCCTGCTGGCCAAGCGCAAGGCCGCCGAGCGACTGGGCGTGACCGACGCCTCGATCCTGCCGCGCAACAGGGAAATCGAGGCGGCCATGGTGGCCCACCAGCGGCTTTTCGCCGCCGACCGCCACGAGAGCGAACTCGCAGCGCTGCGACGGGCCGCACTCGAGGCAATGAGGCTGATGTCGGATTTCGAACCACGGCTGGTCGGGCCGGTGCTTGCCGGAACGGCGTCGGGCCACTCGGATATCAGCCTGCACGTGTTCTCGGAGTCGGCCGAAGCAGTGTGGCTGCAGCTCGCGGAGCGCGGAGTGCCGCACGAAGTGGTCGAGCGTCGCATGCGCTACGAGCGCGACCGGACGGTGACCTACCCTGCCGTGCGCTTCGTCGCGGGGCACCAGGCCGTGGACACGGTCGTGTTCCCGCTGGACGGGATCAGGCAGGCGCCGGCAAGCCCGGTGGACGGAAAGCCGATGCGGCGGGCCAGCTTTGCCGAGGTCGAGGCCCTGCTGTAGGAAAATAGGTGCCAGGCACCTATTTTCTTTGAGCCAGCCTCGCCGAGACCGCTTCGCTGCGATGAAAATAGGTGCCTGGCACCTATTTTCCTTGGCCCCTATTTTTCAGGTTCATCTCCCAACTCCGGGGAAGGCAGCCCGGATCTTGAGGAAGAAGTAGGCATCGTCGCGGAAGCCGTAGGCCATGCGCTTGATGACCTTGATCTTGTTGTTGATGCCCTCGACGAGGTTGGTACCGAGCGGCCAGCGGCAGTGGGCCAGGATGCCCGGCAGGTAAGGCCGCAGTCGCTGGGCGAAGCGCACCAGGGACGGGATGCCGCTGCGGGTGGCTTGGTAGTACCAGCTGTACCAGGCCCGTAACGCCTGCGGTGGCTGGCGGTGTTGCCAGAGCTCGCGGAGCGCATCGCGCAGCACGTAGACCACGAACAGATCATGGTTGGCTGCCAGGAGTTCCTGGAGCGTTACATCCTCACCCGGGCGCAGCGAGTCGCGGTTCTTCAGCAGCAACCAGCGGGCACTCTTGACGATTTTGCGGCCCGGCCGATCGTCGCGCAGTTCGTTGGCGCGATCGACCCGCACCCGGTCGATGACGTCGTGGCCGTACTTGGCGATGACGTGGAACAGGTCGAAGACCACGACCGCGTTCGGGCAGTGGCGGCGAACCTCCAGCTCGTAGCTCGCGTTCATGTCCATCACGGCGGCGCGCAGCCGCGCACAGCGCTCAACGCCGAGCAGCTTGAAGAACGGGCGGACATCCTTGCGGCCCCGGCCGCGACCGATCCACAGCACGCGCTTGCGGGTGGGCTCTACCACCACCGTGGCATAGCGATGGCCCTTGTGGATCGCGAACTCATCGAGCGCGATGACCTCGAGACCTTCAAGGTCGATGGGCCCGAGTTCGCGCAGCAGGCCGGCGCGATCGATCTCCTTGACCGTCTTCCAGTCGAGTCCGAAGTACCTGGCCACGTGGCGCAGCGCCATGACCTTGCACAGCCGGGCCACCGACTCCGCCAGCCGGCGCGTCACCCGCGCATAGGCAGCGAGCCAGGCCAGCCTCTCGAGCTTCGGGCCGCAGGTCGTACACTCGACCCGCACCCGCAGGACGCGCAGTTCCACCCAGTGCTCGAACAGCGGCAGGTCGCGAATGCGGCGCTCCTCGAGATCGTGGATCGCGGGCGTCAACCGCCCGCAGCGACTACAGCAGCGCTCATGGCCACGGACTGGCTCGAGTCGAATCACGCACCAGGAGCGGCCAGCTCGAAGCTCCGTCCACTGCGCGCTAACCTCGTAACCTTCCCAGCCGCCCAGCCGGGAAATAGGATGTGCTTGGGCCACGGCCGCCCTCCTGCCGTCTTGCTGTGTGGTAACAACAAGTTAGCAGTGACGACCGTGTGCCCGCTCCCCTCACCCCGGAGATCGGAGAAGAACCATTTTTCAGCGCTTGCCGATCTCCACGTAATCGCGCGCCGTCGGACCGGTGTAGAGCTGGCGCGGGCGGCCAATCTTCATCGCCGGATCGCCGATCATCTCCTGCCAGTGTGCAACCCAGCCCGCGGTACGCGCGATCGCGAACATCACGGTGAACATCGAGCGCGGGATGCCGAGCGCGCTGTAGATAAGACCCGAGTAGAAGTCCACGTTCGGGTAGAGCTTGCGGGCGATGAAGTACTCATCCTTCAGCGCGATTTCCTCGAGCCTGAGCGCAAGCTCGAACAGCGGGTTGTCGGTGTGGCCCAGCCGCGCGAGCACCTTGTGGCACATATCGCGGATGAGCTTTGCGCGCGGGTCGAAGTTCTTGTACACCCGGTGACCGAAACCCATCAGGCGGGTGTGGCCGTCCTTGTCCTTCACCCGCTCGAGGAACTTCGGGATGTTGTCTACGGTGCCGATTTCCTCGAGCATCGCCAGCACTGCCTCGTTTGCGCCGCCGTGCGCCGGACCCCACAGCGCCGAGACTCCAGCCGAGATCGCCGCGTACGGGTTAGTGCCGGTGCTGCCCGCAAGGCGTACGGTCGACGTGCTGGCGTTCTGCTCGTGATCGGCATGCAGGATCAGCAGCAGGTCCAGCGCCTGCGCGGTTACCGGGTCGACCACGTAGTCCTCGGCGGGTACCGCGAAGAACATGCGCAGGATGTTGGCGCAGTAGTCCTGGTCGTTGCGCGGATAGACAAACGGCTGTCCGAGCATGTGCTTGTACGCCGCCGCGGAAATCGTCGGCATCTTGGCCAGGATACGGTGCGCGAAGATCTCGCGGTGCCGCGGATTACTGTTGTCCATGGAGTCGTGGTAGAACGCCGCCATCGACGAGACGACCGCGGACACCATGGCCATCGGGTGCGCGTTGTAGTGGAACCCGTTGAAGAACCGCAGCAGCGATTCATTGATCATCGTGTGGTAGCGGATCGAGTGGTCGAACTGCTCGAGCTGCTTCGCGCCCGGCAGTTCACCGTTGAGCAGCAGGTATGACACCTCGAGGAAGCTGGACTTGGCCGCGAGCTGGTCGATCGGGTAACCCCGATAGAGCAGTACCCCGGCGTCGCCGTCGATGTAGGTGATCTTGCTCTCGCAGGAGGCGGTCGCCATGAACCCGGGGTCGAAGGTGAATATCCCGAAGTCCTTCGCGAGCGGCGCAATACCGAGGCAGTCCGGCCCGACGGTACCGCTCTTGGCCTGCAGCGCGGACTTCTTTCCGGTGTCGAGATTGACCAGTTCGTATTTGTTCGTGCTCATCGCTTTCCTACCTGTTTTCGCCCGCGCACGGCGGTGCAGTGACGTCCGGGCAGCCTTGCATGACCGGGCGACCCGATCAAGACAGTATTAATTCACGACCTTCAGGACCTGGCCGGCGGCCGGCTCCTTGTCCGGATAGAGGTCGTTCAGCAGCCGTAGCTGCTCCGCCGGGTACGGCCGGATGGGGGAGGACTGTGCCAGGCCCTGGATGCGGGTCTGGGGCGTCGCCTTGACGAGTTCGATGCGGGTCGGCTCCGCGAGCGCGAATTCACTGTCCTTCAGGCGGCGGAACGTCTTGATACTGGACAGGAACAGCGGATCGGCGGCGGTAAACCCTGCGGCCAGGTGGGTACTGCCACGGAAGACATAGGCCATGCCGTTCAGGTAGACGACGGCGAACCGCGCCGGTCCCCGGTTGCCCCAGGGCAGCTGCACTTCGCGAGCGATGGCCGTGTAGCCCTGGAGGCCGTTGACCTGCAGGCTATCCGCGGACAGCAAGGTGGCGCCGCCCAGGTTCTTTGCCAGGAACTCCCTGGGCGTGACGCCAGGCGGGATGCCCATCGCGAAGAGCTCGAGATACGCATCCTTCTGCGTCGGGAATCCGACCACCTTGCTCGGCAGGTTCTTGATGGTCCAGGCGCTCGGGAACGCCAGCGTGAACGCCATGTCCGCGTGATAGAAGCGGCTGCCACGGACCATGCCCTGGGCGGCGCTCGACCCGAACGCCATGCCCTTCACATGGTCCAGGTAGACGTCCCGGCCGTCGGGAAGGTCGGTGCCGTCGGGCTGGACCTTGTGGGCCGCCTTCACGACCTCCTGCAGGCGGGTGTCGTTGTCCGGGTGGGTGGCGAAGACACCGTGGTACACACGGGGCTCGCGCTTCTCCATTCGCGCCTGCTGCAGCTCGAAGCTCTCCTGGTTCTTTAGCAGGCGCACCACGTCGATCATCGCGTCGGGGTCGTAGCCCAGGCGGTCGAGGTACTGGGCGCCGAGGCCGTCGGCCTCGAGTTCCATGTCCCGACCGTAGCCGCTCACCAGCGCGGTGCCCGCCATGTTGGCCACGGAGGCAAGATCCCCGCTGCCCGTCAGGATGCCGATCACCGTGGCGCCGACGCCGGTTGCCATCGCGCCGGACTGCTGGCGCACGGAATGCCGCGCAGTCACGTGACCGACTTCGTGGCCGAGCACGGCGACCAGTTCCGCCTCCGAATTCAGGTAGGCCATGATGCCGCGGGTGATGTACACGTAGCCGCCCGGCAGTGCGAACGCGTTGATGTCCTCGCTGTCGAGCACCGTGAACGTGTACTGGAGTTGCGGCCGATGGCTGACCGCTGCGATGCGCTGGCCGATCTGGTTCACGTAGTCCTGCAGCGCCAGGTCGTCATAGCGCCCGAACTCCTGCAGGATCTTCGCGTGCTCCTCGCGGCCGAGCTGGATCTCCTGCGCCTCCGACATCATCACGACGTCGGGCCTGCCGGTTACAGGGTTGGTGGCGCAGGCGGCGACGGCCGTCACGGCAAGCATCGCGGACAGGATTCGGACGGCGTGTAACGTCATGCACGGACCTCAGGGGCAGGAACCCTGAGTCTAGAGTGCCGGCGGCAGTCCAGAAAGTTCCCGGCCGAAATGAAACGGGGCGCACCAGGCGCCCCGTCAACGTCCGTCCACCCGTTCGCGGTTCAGCCGCGAGCGTACTTCTTGCGGAAGCGATCCACACGGCCACCCGTGTCGACGATCTTCTGCTTGCCGGTATAGAACGGGTGGCAGCTCGAACACACTTCGATCTGCAGGTCCTCGCCGAGCGTGGAGCGCGTCTCAAAGGTGTTACCGCAACTGCAGGTCACGGTGATGTTCTTGTAGTCGGGATGGATTCCGCTCTTCATGGCCGCGGTCCTTGGGCAGACTTTGCAAAAAGGGCGCGAAGTATAGGAGGGCCAGCGCGCACTGACAAGGCTATTCGGATGTCGCTCGCGCACAACGCCCGGTTATCCACAAAACCTGTGGATAACTTTGTGGATGAATCGGCTTGTCTGCAGCCGGGCGTGGCGCGGCATCAGCACGTTTTCGCTTTGGTTAAATTTTGAGCAGGCATTTTCTTATAATAAAATCAACGTATTACGTCGCCTGCCTAAGATGTCACTTCGACTACAGGCTGTAACCCGCCGAAATTTGGCCCACCCGCGCCGGATGTGCATAACTGGATTGCCCACGGCCGGCGCGGGTTCGCCTGCAACGCCCCAGCCCGCCCGCTCTCATGCGCCGGAAGGCGTCGCGGCGCCGGCCTTTGAGCCGTCTGGCAGGAACATCGCCTGCAAGTCATTGAGGAACAAGCGTCCCCGGGCAGTCGCCGCCCAGCGTCCCGCCTCGGTACGCTCGAGCAGACCCCGCCCGCGGGCCGCCGCCACGCCCGTGACGGCGGCCCACGACCGGCCTGTGCGGGCCTCGAACGTGGCCTCGTCGAATCCGTCGACCAGCCGCAAGGCATTCAGGCAGAACTCGAACGCGAGGTCTCCGCCCGCGACCGGACGCTCCGCTGCAATCCGGTCTTCCGCACGCAGCGCGGCCATGTACCGGCCCGGCTGCCGAATCCGCTCGGTGCGGATCACGCGGCCGCTCCCCGCATCGGTGAGCTTGCCGTGGGCTCCTGCGCCGATGCCGAGGTAGTCGCCGAAATTCCAGTAGTTGAGGTTGTGCCTGCAGCGGCGCGCGGTCCGCGCGTAGGCCGACACCTCGTACTGCCTGTACCCCGCAGTGGCGAGCATCTGCTGGCAGGACGACTGCATCTCGTGCACGGCCTCCTCGTCCGGCAGTTGTGGCGGGCGCCGCTCGAAGACTGTCCCCGGTTCCAGCGTGAGGTTGTAGTGCGAGATGTGCGCTGGCTCGAGCGCCAGGGCACGCTCCACGTCGCGTCGCGCACCGTCGGGCATCTGCTGAGGCAGGCCGTACATCAGGTCGAGGTTGAAATTGTCCAGGCCTGCGGCGCGCAGTTCGGCGACTGCGGCGCCAACATCGTCACTCGAGTGAATGCGACCGAGTGCCGCAAGGCACCGATCGTCGAAGCTCTGGGCGCCCAGCGACACGCGATTGACCCCTGCGTCGCGGTACGCGGCGAAGGCACCGTGTTCCACGGTGCCCGGATTCGCCTCGAGCGTAACCTCCACGTCGCCGGCCACCGGCAGAAGTTCACCGGCCCGCGCAAGTACGGCTGCGACAGCACGCGCGGAGAACAGGCTCGGCGTCCCGCCGCCGAAGAACACCGACACGATCTCGCGTCCGCCGGCGTCGCGGACGGCGTAGTTCAGGTCCCCCAGCAGCGCGGTGAGGTACGCGGCCTCGGGAATGCCGGCGACCGGGACGGCGTGGGAATTGAAGTCGCAATACGGGCACTTGCGCACGCACCAGGGCAGGTGGACGTAGAGCGACAGCGGTGGCGTCGCCAGCGCGGGCGCGCCATCAATCAAGCGCGGCTACCAGCGCGCGCAGCGCCTTGCCTCGGTGGCTCACGAGGTTCTTCTCGCCGGCCTCGAATTCGGCCGCGGTGCGCTCGGTGCCCGCGACCACGAACAGCGGGTCGTAACCGAATCCACCCTCGCCGCGGGGCGCCGAAGCAATGCGGCCTTCCCAACTCGCCTCGCAGATGACCGGGGCCGGGTCGTCCGGCCTCGCCACGAACACCATCGCGCAGCGATAACGCGCGCCGCGGCTCGCGTCCGGAACTCGGCTCATTTCACGCATCAGTTTCGCATTGTTGGCGGCGTCTCCGGCATCCGCGCCGGCGTAGCGCGCCGAATGGATCCCCGGAGCGCGGCCGAGCGCGTCCACCTCGAGCCCCGAGTCGTCCGCGATTGCCGGCAGTCCGGCCGCCTTTGCGGCGAACCGGGCTTTCAGCAGTGCGTTCTCGACGAACGAGTCGCCATTCTCGACCGCTGCAGAGTCGGTGAAATCGGACAGGGGCAGGACCTCGGCGCGCCAGGGCGCGAGGATGGCCCGCAGTTCCCTTAGCTTGCCCGCGTTGCCAGTCGCGAGGACCAGTCGCGCGGGCAACCTTCGGCTCACGCGCCCGGCCCCGCGCCGGATCGCGACTCCTGCAGCGCGGTGAGTTGCGCCGCAAACAGTTGCTGGCAGGCGACCGACGCCAGGTCCAGCAGCTGGTCGAGTTCGTGCCTGCGGAACGCGTGGCCCTCCGCCGTGCCCTGGATCTCGATGAACGCGCCGCCATTGTTCATGACCACGTTCATGTCGGTCTCCGCGCCGGAGTCCTCCGCGTAGTCGAGGTCCACCACCGGGACGCCGTCAACGATGCCGACCGATACAGCCGCGACCTGCCCGTGCAGGGGGTTGCGCGCGATGCCCCGCCGTCGGCACAGGCCGTCCATCGCGTCGGCCAGCGCCACGTAGGCGCCTGTGATCGCGGCAGTACGCGTGCCTCCGTCGGCCTGCAGCACGTCGCAGTCGAGCGTTACGGTGCGCTCACCGAGCGCGCGCATGTCCACGGCCGCCCGCAGTGAGCGGCCGATCAGTCGCTGGATCTCGAGTGTGCGGCCGCTCTGCTTGCCGCGCGCAGCCTCGCGGGCCGAGCGCGTATGGGTCGCGCGCGGCAGCATGCCGTACTCCGCTGTCACCCAGCCCTCGCCCTTGCCCCGCATGAACGACGGCACGCCATCCTCGACACTGGCCGTCACCAGCACCCTGGTCTCGCCAAACTCCACCAGCACCGATCCTTCCGCGTGACGCGTGAATCCGCGGGTGATGCGAATGGCGCGCATCTGGTCCGGCAAGCGGCCGCTTGGTCTCAAGGTGGATCTCCCCAGGGTTCAGATGCCGAGCCAGCGGACGGCAGCGGTGGTGGTGTTGTCCGCAAAGGGACTGTTCGCAAGCAGCGCCCGCTCGCCGAGGGCGGCCAGCGAATCGCGCAGGTTGCGTTCCGGATCTTCGCTCAGTGAGGCGATCTGCTGGTCGGTGACCCCGGACCAGAAGCCGTCGGAACACAGCAGCACGACGTCGCCGGACTTGAGTACGTTGCGGCCGCTCAGCGACATCTCCGGCAGCACCGGATCCCCGCCGATACAGCACTCGACGTAATTGCGCATCGGGTGGTCCTGCGCCTGTTGCTCGGTGATGCGGCCAGCGCGCAGCAACAGCTCGACGTGACTGTGATCGCGAGTGCGGGCGACGACAGCGCCGGCCCGAAGCTGGTAGATACGGCTGTCGCCCACGTGTGCCCAGTACGCGCTCGAGCCCTGCACCAGGCAGGCGGCGCAGGTGGCGCGTGGCCGGATTTCCGGCGGCAGTCCGCGGCCGAGCGCGACCACCGCGTCGTGTGCGCGGCCGATCGCTAGGTGCAGGAACCCTTCGGGGTCGAAGACCGGGCGACGCGCTTCCCAGAAGTCGCCGACCATGGAGCGAATCGCTGCCTCGGCGGCGTTGGCACCATCCGCGTGGCCGCCCATGCCGTCCACTACGGCGAGCAACGCCGAGCCGTCGCCTATCGCGACCGCGACCCGGTCCTGGTTTTCTTCGCGATTCCCGAGGAGGCTCAGATCCGCGTGCTCGATGTGCAAGTGTCGCTCCGGCACGCCTGCTTCTACTGTAGAATTTGGCGCGGTCTTATAACATCCCGCGCAGCATACCGTTAAGTGGCGCGCGCGTGGCCGCGGTTTTACTGCACACAAATCCCATCTGGAAAGACACCATGATCCGCAGCATGACGGGCTTTGCCCGACGCGAGCGCCAGGGCCCCTGGGGCACCCTGACCTGCGAACTGCGCACGGTGAATCACCGCTACCTGGAGATCTCGACGCGGCTGCCCGAAGACCTGCGGGTACTCGAGGGCGACGTGCGCCAGTTGCTGGGCGGCAAGCTGCGCCGCGGCAAGGTCGAGGCGGGCCTCTACCTGCGCTCGACGGCCGCCTCGACACCGCAACTCGAGCTGAACCGCCCGATGGTGGAGCAGCTGCTCAGGCGCGCAGCCGACGTGGGCAGCATGCTGGGCGGCATCCCGGGACCGATGAGCGCGCTCGACATCCTGCGCTGGCCGGGCGTGATCCGCGAGGCGGAGCGCGACCTGACGCCGCTCGCCGGTGAATCGCTCGCGCTGGTAGGCGAAACGGTCGTGGAGCTGAACGAGTCCCGCGAACGCGAGGGCGCGCGCATCCACGAGCTGCTGAGCCAGCGCTGTGCGGGTCTAACCGCCGGAGTCGCGCTTGTACGGGCGCGGCTGCCGGAGATCAGCGCGCGCATCCGGGCCAAGGTCGAGGAACGCATCGCGCAGCTCGGGACACAAGTGGACCCCGAGCGCCTGGAACAGGAACTGGTGCTGCTCGCCTACAAGATGGACGTAGACGAAGAACTCGAACGCCTTGCCAGCCACGTCACCGAGACGCTGCGCGTGCTCGACGCCGACGAGCCTGCCGGCCGGCGCCTCGATTTCCTGATGCAGGAACTCAACCGCGAGGCGAACACGCTGTCCTCGAAGTCGCAGGACGTCGAGACCACGCGTGCCGCGGTGGACATGAAGGTCCTGATCGAGCAGATGCGCGAGCAGGTGCAGAACGTCGAGTAATTCTCGGGACCAGGGGCAGTCCCACCGGCCTAGCGGCTAGAATGCCCGCGTGACCTCGCATCCCCAATCCGAGCCGCACCGCGGGCGCCTGTTCGTGATCGCAGCGCCCTCGGGCGCTGGCAAGACATCGCTGGTGCGCGCGCTGATGGAGTGCGAGCCCGGATTGCGATTCTCGATCTCGTACACGACGCGGGCCAGGCGCCCGAACGAGCTTCACGGCCGCGACTACTTCTTCGTTTCCCACGGTGAATTCGACCGCATGGTCGCCGACGGCGGGTTTCTCGAGCACGCGACGGTATTCGACAACAGCTACGGCACCGCGAAGACGCAGGTCGAACAGTCGCTGGTTGCCGGCCAGGACCTGATCCTCGAGATCGACTGGCAGGGAGCGGCCCAGGTCCGTTCCGCCATGCCGGAGTGCGTATCCGTCTTCATCCTGCCGCCTTCCCGGGCTGAACTGGAGCGCCGCCTGCGAGGGCGCGGCACCGATGCCGAGGATGTGATCCAGCGCCGCCTGCGCGATGCCGCATCTGACATGGCCCACTGGCGGGCATTCGACTATGTAGTCGTCAACGACGACTTCGAGAAGGCGCTCGGAGAACTGCAGCAGATCGTAGCGGGCCGCGGAGAGGTGATGAGCAGCGCCCGACCGGAACTCGCGGCGCTGGCTGCGGCACTGACCGGGGGCGGCTGACCGCTCAGCCGCCCCGCGTCGTCAGAAGATCTCGCGCCAGCCGACTCTTCGCAGTGCCGCGCCTGCGCCCGGAGCCACAGGAAGCTCCATGGCTTTAACGGTCGTATCCGCCAGCGTGACGAGCGCAATGAGCTTTTTGTTCGGCAGCCTGATCAGCGTGAGGCCCGTCGCAAGCGAACCGCTGACGTAGGAGCCGACCACCTCATCGGTCGCAGTGTTCACGGCCGTGCCCGTCAAATAATCGAGCTTGTAGAGCCAGCTGCTGCCGAGGAACTTGCAGAACGAGTCTTCCGGCACGTTCGATACGAGCACCAGGGTTCCCAACTGCAGCTTGGGATCGACGTTCACCCGCTCACCGACCGGCAACAGCATGTACCAGCCATTGCGTGTCGCCCAGTTCACCGGCAGCGGGTTGTCAATGGTCCTCGGCGTCGTCTCGTCATACACCAGTGTCTGCTCGACCAGATTGCCACCGGCCGGGTCGCTGAAGACACCGATATCCGCACCTGTATCCTTCACGCCGTAGACGCCCTGCGCAATAGAGCTAGACGGGGCCGTTGAAAGGATGTCATCGAAACCGAGATAACGCCCGGTGCCGAAGTAGACGGTGCGCTGGTAATTTCCGGCGTTGTCCCTGATACGGGCGAGTTCCGGCTTCACGGTGATCGGCTGTTCGCCCACCGTCGCCGAAGTCCTGCCGAGCCGCTGCGCGGAGTTGGCCTCGACCGTCTCCTCGATATCGAAGCGCCACAGGCTACCGCCGAGATCACCGCCGTAGACGTAGCGCGTGACGTTGTCGAGCAGCGTGTCGAGCACCCAGTTGTTGATCTTGGCGATGCCGCTCTGGTCAGGGTCGGCGGCGCTGGTGGTCGGGTACTCATTGAGAATGGCGCCGGTGAAGGCATCGACCACGTACAGTCGACCCTTGGAATCGCCACCCGGCCCATTGTTGTTATAGCCGGAGGCGAAAATCACCACCCACTTTCCATCGGAGCTGCGCTTGGTCAGGATCGGATTGCCATAGGTATAGCCGAGATCGTCGTCCTGCGCCGTGCCGAACTCCCAGAGAGCCCTGGGATTCGCCGGGTCGGTGACGTCCATTGCGAAGTAGGCCTTTCCGCCGCGGCCCAGTCCGCCGACCAGCACCGTCTTCCACGCCGTACCGTTGTAGGCGTCGCCAACCGTGAGCGGGCCGTCGACGAAGAACTGGTGGTTGTTCGCGTAGGCCGCATCGGCCAGCTTGTGCAGGTTGGGGATGACCGCCGACGGGATGTAGGCCCAGACTTCCTGGCCGTTATCCGCATTGAACGCGTGCAGCATGCCGTCGTTGGCCCCCACGTAAACCATGGCCTGGCGGCCGGCCTGGGTCACGTTACCGGCCGAATCCTTTATCCTCTTGTGGAGGTTCTTGAAGTCCGCATACCCGGGGTCGCTGTAGTTGAACGGCGGCGACTGCACGTAGACGGGCGACGTATTGACGATGTCGCCGAGCACATGCTCGCGGTCGCGGAACAGCCTGTTCTCATCGGACAGCACAACCGGCGGTCCGGGAATTACCACGTCATTGGCGTCTTCGTCCTCGAAGCCTGTCTGCCCGCGGATGAAATTGACCATGGCCGTTGCAGTTGCGTTGGACTTCTGCGTCGCGTCCCAGATCCCGAACTGGGTCAGTGTCGTGGAGTCGAAGTAGCCATCGTCAATTTCCGCCGCGAGATCTGCTACCTTGAAATCCTTCAGCTTGGTGCCGGCGCCGGCGTCGAACGTCACGATCTTGCGAGTGTCGGGGTCCTTGCTGTCCAGCGTGACCTGGGCGGACCACTTCGTCACGGAATCGAGGCTGCCGGTATTGAGGTCGATGTCGCGGGCCTGCAGGTCGCCGAACCATTTCTCCGTGGTGAACTGCGCGACATAGGCGTACTGGTCGCCCGCCACCGGCTCGAGCGTGCTGGTTGCCGCCGCCGCCGCAGATCCGTTCTTGACCGAGATGGCCGCGAGAGCCTTGGTCAGTTCCTCGATCACCGAGTCCGGGCTCGACGCACTAAGGTACCTGCCGCGCCCGTTGACGGCGGCATGCCAGAGATCGTCGATACGCGCCGGAAGTTCCGTGGCGTTGTTGGTGACGTCAGGATTGGGCCAGTTCTTCTGGCCACCGACGATGGCCAGGTAATCCGGAGAGGCGACTTCATACTTGGGGTGATAGCCAAGCACGCCGGACACGCCGAGCCCCAGGCCGAACGTGACCATGTGCTGGTGGTCGACGTCGTCCTTGCCCACGGGCTGGACGTCGTTCGGAGTGACATCAGTACGCGTGCCATCGTCCAGCTGCCCGCCGAGGTTCTTGGTGGGATCGATGTCCGTCGGGCGCAGGTCCGTCCTGTAGAAATACATCGCGATGTCGGCCAGCGTGTTCTGGTAGCCACCGCTGTCGAAATACGGCGGGGCCAGGCTGCCATCCTGGTCGCCGACCAGCGTCGCATTGTCGATGCCATAGGGTCCGTAGCTGGCCAGTTCGTTCTGCAGGTTCCAGTAGCCGTCGGTCGTCAGGATCGTGAAATTCTGCTGGCAGGAATACTGCACCGGATCGTTGTTGCCGGTGACGACCTTGCCGGCATACAGGCGACCTGCCTTGGACAGCGCGCCACGCAGCGGCGTGTAGCCGTTGCCGGTCACTGCATAGAGTTTCGTATACCAGTCCGTCCTTTTCGACGCATCGAACTTGCCGATGTTCACCAGCACGTTGTTGTTCGCGCGGTTGTTGATCCGGTCCAGTCCGATCCGGTACCGGTCATCGATCGAGGCGAAGGCGCGCCCCGAGGCCGACTTCATCATGTTGATGCGGGTCCGGTAATACGCATACCAGTTTGCGAAGTTGGTTCGCTCCGTGACGCCGTCATAGGGAGCAGGAAAGCCAGCAATGTCGGTGGTCGGAGTGCGGAAGCGGTAGTCCGTATCCGCCTCGCAATTCGTCGACGGTGAGGTCGGGTCGGCAACGTATTCCCAGTAAGTGCCGATCGGGAGGTCGAAATTGGCGCGGGCACTGCCGCCAAGGTTGGTGTTGCGATTGGCGTTACTCGAGGACGTGATCCTGTAGTGGTCGGCGTCCACGACCGTGATCGTGAAGGTCACGTTGCTCAACGACAGGCCTCTGAGGTTTCCGCTGAGGTTCGTGAACTCGACCTTGGCGCCGGTCGCAAGCCCGTGGTTTGCGTGGGTGACCGTGACCGACTTGCTGCCGCTCGTCGCCTGGAAGGGATTGTTGATCAGACGGACCTGGACGGTCTCAGTGCCACGCAGGTCGGTGGTCGACGCCCCGATGAAACCGTTGTTCTTGGCGCTGTTATAAGACGCGTTGGCAAACGACGTCCCATCGGCATTGAGCGGCGGAACGTAGTTGGTGGCCGGGTTGTAGTAGATCCGGTTGTAGCCGAAATTCCGGAAACACATCCTGGACTGCTCACCGTCCACGTAGTCCGGCATGAAGTCGTCTTCCATGCTCCCCGAGTCGTCGAGGATGAAGTGCACGTTCGGTGGCACCACCTTGGTCAGGTCGCTGACCATCGGCACCGTGGTGAGATCCACTGGACCGGCCACGGCCGGCAGGGATCCGCAGGCAGCGAAGACCGTGGCGATCGTGGCCAAGGCCAGCGTATTGAACTTCGTCATGTCGACGTCTCCCTCAGAGCACCACCAGCGCCTGGATGTAGCGGGCCGTATTCCTGGGCCCGTCGATGCGCGTGGTGATTCGATAATAGGTCTGTGTAGTGCCGCTAAGCGGCGTGCTGCCATAGGCACCTCCGCTGCGGGTGCTGCCTTCGCTGGCACCGGTACCGATCCGCGAGCAGGACATGGGCGTCACGCCATCCGGGCCGAACAGCGCATTCGGATCGCCGGGCACGTTGCAGACGCGGTTGATGACGTAGCGCACGGTGAACCCCGGAGGGACGCCTGCGGGCGCGACCGTGAGCGCATCCATGTTGCAGTCGCCGCCGGGGTCGGTGCCCGTCCAGTTCACGTCGTCGTCGTCGTCGTCCGGCGTCGCGGACCCGGTCAGGTCGCAGGTGTCGGCGGACGTGGCGTAGTAGCCGTCCCCGGGATCCACCCCCGACCAATTCCCGTCGTCGCCATTAATGAAAAGGGTGGTGCCGCCGCCGTTCCGGTTCAGGAAAGTCACCGCCGCTTCGGTGCCGGCATCGCCGGCCGCCAGCGCCGTCTTCTGGAAACCGAGGTTGCCGATGACCAGCGTACCGGTGTCGCTCGAGCGCATCAGCGCAATGGCTGCGAAGCCGATGATCACCAGCGCGATCAGCACCACCAGCAGCGAGATGCCCGACTGCCGGGCGCCCGACTTGATTGACCTGCGAATGCTCATACGCCCGCCCAGATGACATTGATCAGCGGAACCACGACACGCAGCACCTTGTAGCGATAGTTGCGCTCGTCGTCGGTCAGCGGAATGGCAAGCTCGGTGGCCTCCCCCGCGTCCCACAGCACGAGCTCAGCCGGGCTGACCATTTTGGTCGGATCCTCCGGGTCCCGCTCGAAGTTGCCGCGCGTGACGATCGCGATGCGCACCGCCTTGATTCGTTCTATGTCCACCGCCGACGGCGCGGCCCAGCCACCGGTCGCGTCCACCCAATCGGTGACCACCGCGCCAGCGACGGCAGATACGCCATACTGCACCTGAAGGTTGTAGACCTGCGATGCGACTGAATCGGCTTCCGCCAGCGTCGGGTTCGCGGGAGCCGCCAGTGTGTCCCACATGGCGAGGTCGCAGGAGTTGTCGACCGCCGGGGCAGCACCGTCGTTGCAGATCACGCCGAACGTACGCATTCCGAGCCTGCCCAGATTGACCACGATGTCGCCGACGTCGTACCGGATCGCGTTGGCGAAAGATGCCGGGGGACTGGCCGGGTTGTAGGGGAAGGCGCCGCCGGAAGCATGCGGGAGCTGCAGGCCGCTGCCCACCGGGTCGGGTGCGTCGCTCAACTGCATCAGCGTGCAGAGTTTCTGGCCGTCGGCGCTGCCGACCAGCATCAGGTCGCCCTCGACCAGGCCCACGGCAGTGCTCACCATGACTGGCGATGTCGCCGCCGCCATGCCCTGGATGACCGTCCCGGGCGCGACGCCGAACGCGGAATCGCTGTGCAGCACGCGGAGGCGGTCGGGCCGCGGCACGCCCGCGACAGCACCGCCGTCGACAATGGCGAGCGGCGCAAGTGGCGCACCGTTGGAGAAGGTGACGCCGTCGTAGAAACCATTCACGCCCTGGCCACACGCGAAACCGGTTGGCAGCGTCAGGCCGGCGCCGGCCGAGCGAACCTGGCGCTCGAGCATGAACAGGCCCACTGCGGCGCTCATCTCGGCGTCGTTGCCGACGGTCGAGGTCCGCTTGCGGGCCTCGTAGACACTCAGTACCTGCATCACGACCACGATCGTGACCAGCGCCAGCGTCACGGCGACCATCAGTTCGACCAGCGACATGCCTCGATTACGATTGCGCATGCTCAGTTGCTCACCACTGTCGCCACTACGACGTGGCTGCGCGCAGGCGCCCCCGGGGGCTGCCAGTTCATCGTGACCGTGACCACGTTGCCGTTCACAGCCACCGTGCGTGTGCCATTCGGCAGTTCGGGCACTGGGTCGTCCACCACCGCGTAGGTCGTGAGGTCGGTGCGGTCCGCCCAAACCAGGCCGATCTGTTCGTCGGCCAGCGCCGCCGCCTGCGCCCGGTACTCGATCTCGCCGGTGTCCTTCACCGCGTTGCCGAGCAGACGGACCAGCCCGACGATGCCGACCGAGAACAGCAGCACCGATACCAGCACTTCGATCAGTGCGGACCCGCGTTCGAAACGGCGGGAGCCATTAGATACGGTCTTCACAGGCAAGCCCTCGAGTCGTCAGCCGCAACCGCGGGATCGCACAGCCTGGTCATGCCGCCGGCGAGCACCTGCAGGCGCAGCGGGTGATAGCGATCGTCCGCCGTCGGCGGATTGGTGGATTCGATGTCCACCTGGGTAATCGGCGCCGAGGCGTCTGGATTTGGTGCCACGACCAGCCCGAAGGGGTTGTAGGTGACGCGGTCCGCGTCCACCGGAAGTATGGTGACATCGACGCCCTGGACTCCCTCGATGCCGGAGCCTTCGTGCAGCACCGCGCCGGTCGCCACGACGCGCACCTGCCAGCCGTTCGCGTCCGACAGGAACTCGACCTGTGAGTTGCGCCGCACGGCCTCGGCACGCGCAAGCGCGAGGCCCTGTTTCCAGGACTCGCCCACAGTGCGGATGCGGCCATTCTCGAGCACGCTGCGCATCGCGGGCACGCCAACCACGAGCAAAACGCCGAGCACGGTAATCGTGATCATCATCTCGATCAACGTGAAGCCGCTGCTGCGGCGGCCAGGCGCGTTGGGTATCAGCAACCGTCCCCCTTGCGAGAGATCCAGCAGTTGCCGGATCCCCACGGACCAGCCGTGGTGCGCACGTTGGCCTCGTCGATGGTGTAGACGAATGTGGCGAGGTTGTCGAAGCCGGTTGCGGTTATCGTGTAGTCGCCGGCATTGAATTCACAGGCGATGGTGAACCTCGGCGTATTGCCGGGGCACGGGGCGTCCACGTAGGTGCGGTTGTCCAGGAAGAACTGCTCGGCCACCACGCGGCCCCCGGAAAGAGTGGAAATCGCCTCGGCGACGGCGCCCCGCCGCAGGTATTCCCGGTAACTCGGCACCGCGACAGACAACAGGATCGCCGCGATCGCAATGACGATCATCAGTTCAATGAGTGAAAATCCGCGGCTGCGGCTTGGTCCAAGCGTCGGCCGGAACGGTCGTTCCATCTCCATTGAAGCGCCCAATCGTGTTGCCGAGTGAAGTTTGCTCACCATGGAACATACCACCGTTCCGGGGACAGGGCCCCCGGCCCTGCGGCGATTCTGTGACGGCCATCACGGGTTCCGTGACACACGTCCCGTCGGGGGGTCAGCACCCTGATTCGCTTTCGGAAACACAATATATAAGGTCGCCGGGCCGCCCGACGGGGCGCCCGTCTCAGGTTCGCATACGACGCGCCCAGACGACCGGCCGTGGGCCGATCCCGGGAGTCCTTCGTGCCCAGTGGACAGCCTTTGGGCCCGGCCCCAGGGGCTTGTGGTATGCTCACGCCCCTTGTCCCTGACCGATCGACCGACCCATCATCATGGCCCGAATTACCGTCGAAGACTGCCTGCAGAACGTTCCGAACCTGTTCCAGCTGGTGCTGGTGGCCTCCAAGCGCGCGCGCAAGCTCGCGAATGGCGCCGAAGCCACGCTGGACTGGCAGAACGACAAGGCAACGGTGCTCGCGCTGCGTGAGGTGGCCGCCGGTCACGTCGGCCTCGAGATCCTCGAGGAACCCGACCAGCCGCCGCAGGAGTTCATGCCCGAGCCCGAGTTCATGGGCGAACTCCGCGCGCCGCAGATCGGCCTGGGGGACTGACCCTACCCGGGCGCCCCGACCATGGACGTCACGTCTTCCCTGCGCAGCCTGCTGCCGTACGGAAGACGGTCCATCGGCATCAACCAGCTGATAGCCAAGGTCGAGGGCTACCTTCCGCCCGCTGAAGTCGAACGCGTCCAGGACGCATACGACTTCGCTTTCGGCGCACACCAGGGGCAGCGCCGGCGCTCCGGCGAACCCTACATCACGCACCCGGTCGCGGTCGCTGGCCTGCTCGCCGACCTGAACCTCGATTCGCAGACGCTGATCGCTGCGATCCTCCACGACGTGATGGAGGACACGCCGACGCTGAAGGACGAGATCACCACGCGCTTCGGCCAGGAGGTCGCCGACCTGGTCGACGGGGTGAGCAAGCTCGACCAGATCCAGTTCAAGAGCCGCGCGGAGGCACAGGCCGAGAGCTTCCGCAAGATGCTGCTCGCCATGGTGAAGGACATCCGCGTCATCATGGTCAAGCTCGCCGACCGCACGCACAACATGCGTACGCTGGGCTCGATGCCGCCTGCCAAGCGCCGGGCAATCGCCCGCGAGACGCTCGACATCTACGCGCCCATCGCCAACCGCCTCGGCATGCACGCCATCAAGGTCGAGCTCGAGGACCTCGGCTTCCGCTCGCTGTATCCGCGCCGCTACAAGGTGATCGAGGCCGCGGTCCGCAAGGCAAAGGGCAACCAGAAGCAGTTCGTCGGCAAGATTGGCGACGCGCTGCGCGCCGCCCTGCTGAAGGCCGGCATCGAGGGCCGAGTCGAGGGCCGCGAAAAGGACGTCTACAGCATCTACCAGAAGATGCGTCGCAAGAAAGTGTCGCTGAGCGAGATCGTCGACGTCTACGGCATGCGCATCGTCGTGCAGGAAGTGGATACCTGCTACCGGACGCTCGGCGTCGTCCACGGCGTCTACAAGCCGATGCCGGGCCGCTTCAAGGACTACATCGCCATCCCCAGGGCAAATGGCTACCAGTCGCTGCACACGACACTGTTCGGGCCGAGCGGCACGCCGATCGAAGTGCAGATCCGCACCAGCCCGATGCACCAGGTCGCCGAGTCGGGCATCGCCGCGCACTGGCAGTACAAGGACGGCGACGACTCCGCTCGCACCTACAGCGAGCGGGCCCGCGAGTGGCTGCAGCAGCTGGTCGACATCCAGCAGGGCGGCAACTCCGAGGAATTCCTCGAGAGCGTCAAGGTCGACCTGTTCCCGGACAAGGTGTACGTGTTCACGCCCAAGGGCGACATTCTCCGGCTGCCGCGCGGCTCGACCTGCGTCGACTTCGCATACGCGGTGCACACCGACGTCGGCAACCGCTGCGTGGCCGCCAAGGTGGACCGGCGGCTGGTGCCGCTGCGCACACCGCTCAGGAACGGTCAGACAGTCGAGATCATCTCGGCGAAGGGCGCGACGCCGAACCCCTCCTGGATCAACTTCGTCGTCACCGCCAAGGCCCGCGCCTCGATCCGACAGTACCTGAAGAACCTCAAGCGTTCCGAGGCGGTGGAACTCGGCCGGCGCCTGTTGAACCAGGCGCTGGAGGAATTCTCTCTCAGCCTGCGCAAGCTACCGGCCGAAGCGGTGGACTCGGTGGTACGCGACCTCGGCTTGCGCAACGAGGAAGAACTCTACGAGAAGGTCGGCCTCGGCGAGCGCGTGGCCCCGTTCGTCGCGCGCCGCCTGCTGCCGCTGGACGCCGACTCCTCACCAGACACCAGCGTGGGTCCGCTCGCCATCGCCGGCACCGAGGGCCTGGTAGTCACCTACGCACGCTGCTGCTTCCCGATCCCCAACGACCCGATCCTCGCCAACCTGTCGACAGGGCGCGGCGTCGTGATCCACCGCGAGGCCTGCGGCAACCTCGCCACGTTCCGCAAGCAGCCGGACAAGTGGATCTCGGTGGCGTGGCGCCCCGCGGTGGACCAGCTCTTCCACGTCGAGATCAAGATCGAGGTGACGAATCGCATGGGCGTGCTCGCCCAGGTCGCCGCGGCGATCTCCGGCACACAGACCAACATCGACCGGGTCTCGCTGATCGAGCGCGACAGCGACAGCTCGACGCTGATCTTCGAGCTCATGGTCCAGGACCGTCGGCACCTCGCGCGCGTAATCCGCGCTGTCCGCGCCATGCCGGAAGTGCTGAAGGTAACCAGGTCGCTGGCGTGAGCGGAGCGCTCTCTTCGTCGTACGCTAGACTCGCGCCTTCGATCACCAGCCACCTCGTTCCGGAGTCCACCGTGACAAGCACGCCCATCTCGACCGCCGACGCACCGCAGGCCATCGGCACCTACTCGCAGGCGGTCCGCGCCGGCAACACCGTCTATCTCTCGGGCCAGATCCCGCTCGACCCGAAGACCGGCGAACTCGTCGCCGGCGACATGGAAGCCCAGGTCCGCCGCGTGTTCGACAACCTGCGTGCCGTCGCGAAGGCGTCCGGCGGCGACTTGTCGCACGTGGTCAAGCTGAACGTGTTCCTGACCGACCTCGCGCACTTCGCGCTGGTGAACCGCGTGATGGCCGAGTATTTCGCGCAGCCGTACCCGGCGCGGGCGGCCGTCGGCGTGGCTGCGCTGCCGCGTGGGGCCGCGGTCGAAATGGACGCCATCCTGGCGCTTTGAATCGACCGCATGTCTAGCGCCACGGCGCCGCAGCCGACGCTGGACGAACGACCCGTCACCAGCCTGCGTGGCGTTGGTCCGGCGCTGGCCGCAACGCTGGCGAAACTCGGCCTGCACACAGTACAGGACCTGCTGTTCCACCTCCCGCTGCGCTACGAGGATCGCACCCGCGTGGTCCCGATCGGGACGCTTCGGCACGGCGACCGGGCCGTCATCGAGGGCGAGGTGCAGCTTGCCGAAGTCGTGTTCCGCGGCAGGCGCGCGCTGCTGTGCCGCCTCGCGGACGGGTCCGGGTACGTCACACTGCGTTTTTTCCACTTCTCCGCTGCGCAGCAGGCGGCGCTTTCCCGCGGCACGCGACTGCGATGCTTCGGCGAGGCGCGCCCGGGCCCGGCTGGCCTCGAGATAGTTCATCCCGAGTACCGCCGGGTGATCGCCGGTGTGACGCCACCGGCGGACGACAGCCTGACACCCGTCTACCCGACGACCGAGGGCGTGCAGCAGGGCCGCATGCGCGTGCTGACCGACCTTGCGCTCACACAGCTCGCCGACGGGGGCCTGCGCGACTGGGTCGCGCCTGACGTGCTTGCAGCAGCCAGGATGACTTCGCTGGAAGCCGCGTTGCGCTACGTGCACCGCCCGCCTCCGGCGGCGGACATGGAGTCGCTGAATGCCGGTCGCCATCCCGCCCAGCGACGACTCGCGTTCGAGGAACTGCTGGCGCACCAGATCAGCCTGCGACTGCTGCGCGAGGCCGCGGACAAGGACGACGCGTGGCCGCTGCCGGCGTGCTCCGACCTGGTCGAACGCTGCCTCGACGCGCTCAGCTTCGAGTTGACCGGGGCACAGCAGCGCGCATGGGGCGAGATCGCCGCCGATCTCGAGCGCGATCGGCCGATGATGCGGCTGGTGCAGGGGGACGTGGGCTCCGGCAAGACCGTGGTCGCGGCACTCGCCGCACTGCGGGCCGTCGAGAACGGGGCACAGGCCGCAGTGATGGCGCCGACCGAACTGCTGGCCGAACAGCACGCGCGCAATTTCCACGGCTGGCTCGAACCACTGGGCATACGGGTCGGGCTGCTCACCGGCCGGCACACGGGCCGGGTGCGGCGGGCGCTCGAACAGGACATCGCGAGCGGCGCGATCCAGGTCGCGGTCGGCACCCACGCGCTTTTCCAGCAAGGCGTGAGCTTCGCGCGGCTGGGACTCGTCATCGTCGACGAGCAGCACCGTTTCGGCGTGCACCAGCGGGTGCAGCTGCGCGAGAAGGGTCTTGCCGAAGGCCGCTACCCGCACCAGCTGGTGATGACGGCGACACCGATACCGCGCACGCTCGCGATGACTGCCTACGCGGACCTCGACGTTTCGGTCATCGACGAGCTGCCACCCGGCCGCACGCCGATCCGCACGGTGGTCCTGCCCGATACCCGGCGCGCCGAAATCGTGCAGCGCATCGAGGCGGCCTGCGGATCCGGGCGACAGGCGTACTGGGTATGTCCACTGATAGACGAATCCGACACGGTGCGGCAGCAGGCGGCCGAGGAAACCGCCGAAACGCTCGCGGCCGCGCTGCCCGGCGTGCGCATCGGCCTGGTGCACGGCCGCATGCCGGGTCGCCGCAAGGACGAGGTGATGGCTGCCTTCAAGCAGGGCAGCATCGACCTGCTGGTGGCGACGACCGTCATCGAGGTCGGCGTGGACGTGCCGAACGCGAGCCTGATGGTGATCGAGAATGCCGAGCGCATGGGCCTCGCGCAATTGCACCAGCTGCGCGGTCGCGTCGGTCGCGGATCGGTCGAGAGCAGTTGCGTGCTCCTCTACCAGTCGCCGCTCACACAGATCGCGCGGGAGCGACTCGCGGTGCTGCGGGACACCGGCGACGGTTTCGAAGTGGCGCGGCGCGACCTCGAACTGCGCGGACCGGGCGAACTGCTTGGCACGCGGCAGACCGGCCTGATGCAGCTCAGGGTCGCCGACCTGGTGCGCGACTCCGACCTGCTGCCGGAAGTGCAGCAGGCGGCGGCATTGATGCTCCGCGGCCCGAGGTCCAACATGGAGGCCCTGCTGAGGCGCTGGGTAGGACAGGGCGAACGCTTCGGCAAGGTCTGAAACGCCAACACGGGTTCCGATGGGCAACGCAGGTGACGTGGAAGGACAGGGCGGGAGGGACGCGCGTGCACCGGCGTTCAGCCGGCTGCGCGAATACGCGCGCCTGATGCGCATCGACCGCCCGATCGGCATCTGGCTGCTGCTCTGGCCGGTGCTGTGGGCGTTGTGGATTGCCGCGTCCGGCCGGCCCGACGAGCGACTGTTCGTGATCTTCGTCGTCGGCACGTTCGTGATGCGCTCGGCCGGCTGCGTCATCAACGACTTCGCGGACCGCGAGTACGACCCGCACGTCCGCCGTACCGCGGACCGCCCGCTCGCCCGGCAGTCGGTCTCGACCGCCGAGGCGCTGGCGCTGTTTGCGGTGCTGGGGCTGATCGCGCTCGCGCTGCTGATCCCGCTCAACCGCCCCACGCAGGTGCTGGCGCTGATAGGCGGCGTGCTGGCCGTGACCTATCCGTTCCTGAAGCGCTTCTTCTCGCTTCCGCAAGCCTACCTGGGCGCGGCGTTCGGCTGGTCGGTGCCGATGGTGTTCGCCGCACAGACCGGTTCGGTGCCGCCGCAGGCCTGGGTGCTGTTCCTGTCCGTGGTGCTGTGGACGACCGCGTACGACACGATTTACGCGATGGTCGACCGCGAGGACGACCTGGTCATCGGTATCCGCTCCTCGGCGATCCTGTTTGGACGAGCCGACCGCGCGATCGTCGCCGTGCTCCAGGCTGCGGCGCTTGCAGGGCTCGCGGTCGTGGGCCTCATGAACAGCCTCGGCCGCTGGTACTGGTACGGACTGTTGGTTGCGGCGGCGCTGGCGGCTCACCAGCAGTGGCTGATCCGCGATCGCGACCCCGATCGCTGCTTCCGTGCTTTCCTCGGCAACAACCTGTTCGGGCTCGCGGTATTCGCCGGCCTCGCGCTCGACTACTTGTTCCGCGGCTGATCGCCGTCGACCGGCCAGCCCTCGGAGCCCGGCAGGCGACGATGCCGCGCCGCCTTGGCGAGCAGGTGCGAACCCACCGGCGTCGTGATCGCGATGAACAGCGAGATCATGAACTCGTGCAGCGAGAGGCCCGGGCCACGGAAGCTCATGAACAGCGCCGAGGCGACCAGCATGCTGCCGATGCCGAGGGTGGTGGCCTTCGACGGCCCATGCAGGCGTGTGAAGAAATCCGGCATGCGCAGCAAGCCGAGCGAGCCGATCAGCGCGAACGCCGCGCCGACGAGCACCAGCGCGGCCACGATCCAGTCCAGCAATGACGTCGCCTGCACGGTACTCTCCTATTCGATGATGTCGCCGCGCGTCAGGAACTTCGACAGCACGACGGTGGTGATGAAGCCGAGCATCGCGATCAGCAGCGCGGCTTCATAGTAACGATCCGCGCCGAGCCTGAGGCCGTAGAGGACCAGCATCGCGGCACTGTTCACGTACAGCGTGTCGAGCGCGAGGATCCGGTCGGTCACGTCCGGGCCGCGCAGCAACCGCACCAGCGCCAGCGCAAGCGACGCCCCCAGCATCGCGAGCGCGATGTCGATGGCGTGGCTCAGCATTCGAGGATCTCCTTGAGGCGTCCCTCGTAGCGTGTCTTTATCGTCGCGACCATCGCCGCCTCGTCGAGGCAACGCAGCACGTGCACGACCAGCGCGCGGCCGCCGCCGTCGTCCGGCTCGATCTCCACCGACACGGTGCCGGGCGTCAGCGTCACGGTGGACGCGAGCACGGTGACGGCGAAATCCGTCTTCAGGTCGAGCGGCACGCGAATGAACGCCGGCCGCACGCGCGACAGCGGGCCGAGAATGATCGCGGCCACTTCCAGGTTGGCGACGATGATGTCGTAGAGCACCACGACCAAGTACTCCGCAACCTTGAACGGTCGCCGGATCACGAGCGGCTCCGGCCAGAAGCGCCGCGTGAAGAACGGGATGGCGGTGGCGAGCGCCGCGCCGAGCAGGACGTGCCCGGGCGCAAGCGTGTTGTTCAGCCAAAGCCAGCATACGACCAGTAGCACGCTGAGTAGCGGGTGGGGAAACAGCCAGCGCGCCGGGCTCACCGGAGGTTCCTGCGGTCGTCCACCGCGGTGCCGAGCACCGCCTCGACGTACGCCGATGGCCGGGCGAGCTGTCCGGCCGTGCTCCACGCGTAGGCCGTGACGCTGCCGCCCCAGGCGACCATGGCCACGACGGAGGCCAGCAGGAGCCCGATCGGCGCGAACGCTCGCAGCGGAACGCGAGGCCGGACGTCTTGCGTGGAGCCTGCATCGGCGATGCGCCAGAACAGCGCGCTGCCGGCGCGTGCGAGCGCGACGATCACGACGAGCGCGGCCACCAGCAGGACGCTCCAGGTCGCCACCGCCAGGTCGCTGTCCCGCGCCGCGTCAAGGATCATGATCTTGCCGGCGAAACCAGTCAGAGGCGGCAGGCCGGCCATCGCCACGGCAGTCACGAAGAACAGCGACCCGAGCAGGCCGGCTTGCGGCATCGAGTCGACCACGTCGAGACGATCGCCGCCTGCGCTGCGCTGCCGTGCCACGACGTCCGCGAGCAGGAACAGCGCGGCGCTCACCAGCGTCGAGTGGCACGTGTAATAGACGGCGGCCGCGTAACCGGCTTCGGAGAACAGGCCGACGGCCACGAGCAGCGTGCCGACCGAATAGACGACCAGCCAGCCGGCCGCCTCGCGCAGCGCGCGTGCTGCCAGCACCCCCAGCGCACCGAAGGCGAGCGTTGCTAGCGCTGCCGGCAGCACCCACGGCGCGGCCACTCCGGCCAGTTCGCCCGCTTCGGGGCCGAACGCCAGCGGAAACACTCGCAGGATCGCGTAGACACCGACCTTGGTCAGCACGGCAAACAGCGCGGCGGTCGCACCGAGGGCCGCGGCGTACGAACGCGGCAACCAGAACCCCAGCGGCAGCATCGCCGCCTTGAGCGCGAAGACGCCGAGCAGCAGCAAGGCGCCGCTGCGGGCGAGCGGTGCGGCATCCGCATCGAGCTCGGGGATCACGCGGGCAAGGTCGGCGAAATTCAGCGTCCCGGTCACGCCATAGAGCGTGCCCACGGCGAACAGGAACAGCGCAGAGCCGATCAGGTTCAGGACGACGACGTGCAGCGCGGCGCCGACGCGCTGCGGCCCGAGGCCGTGCAGCAGCAGCGTGTAGAAGGCGATCAGCAACACCTCGAAGAACACGAACAGGTTGAACAGGTCGCCGGTCAGGAAGGCGCCGTTGATGCCGAGCAGCTGGAACTGGAACAATGCCTGGAAATGCGGCCCGGCCGTGTCCTGGCCGTCCCCCGCGTAGACGTGGCTCGCCAGCGCCACGATCGCGGTCAGCAGCAGCATCAGTGCCGACAGCTGGTCCGCAACCAGCACGATGCCGAACGGGGGCTGCCACCCGCCGAGCGAGTAGACAACGTACGAGCCGTCGGCCACCTGCGACATCAGGAGCAGCGCGACCGGCAGCAGCGCCAGAGTCGCTGCGAAGCCGACGGCACGGCGCAGGCCTTCGGCCAGGCGGCTCGAGAGCAGCAGCAGGCTGCCCGTCACGAGCGGCAGCAGCACCGGCAGGATGGCGAGGTGGTTCAACCCTGGCCTCCGTCCACGCGGTCGCTGCCGGTCTCGCGGAGCGCACGCAACGCCAGCACGACCAGCAGCGCGGTCATGCCGAACCCGATCACGATCGCGGTGAGCACCAGTGCCTGGGGCACCGGATCCGGGTAACGCTCGAGTCCCTGGTCCGTGAGCGGCGCGCTCGCCACGACGAGCCGGCCCGAGGCGAACAGGAACAGGTTCACCGCATAGGACAGCAGCGTCAGCCCGAGCAGCACGGGAAACGTACGCGCGCGCAGCATCAGGTACAGACCCGCAGCAACCAGCACGCCGATGGCGATGGCGACCAGGGCTTCCATGCTATTTCTCTCCCGGACCCGCGGCGCGGGTTGCGGGCCCGGAGAGCCCGCCGAGCCGCCCGATGATCACGAGCACGACGCCCACGACGGCAAGGTAGATGCCGAGGTCGAAGACCATCGCGCTTGCGAGCTCGAACTGGCCGACGACCGGCCAGGTCACGTAGCCGAACGTGGACGTCAGGAACGGCGCGCCGAACACCCAGCTCGCGATCCCGGTCAAGGTTGCGAGCAGCAGCCCGGCCGCGACGACGTTCGAGTAGCTCCACGGCAACCGCTCGTGCGCCCACTCGCTGCCGTAAGCGACGTACTGGAGGATGATCGCCGTGCCAGTGACCAGCCCCGCGATGAAGCCGCCGCCCGGTGCGTTGTGGCCGCGCAGGAACAGGTAGGCGGACACGAGCAGCGCGAGCGGCAGCAGCGGCCGCGACAGCACGCGCAACATCAGCGGATAGCGCTCCCTGGCCCACGGGCGGCCCTCCCGGTCGACGCCCGGCGCGTCGAGCCGAAGCCCCTGCAGCAACGCGACGATGCCGACGGCGGCAATCGCGAGGACCGTGATCTCACCGAGCGTGTCGAAGCCGCGGAAGTCCACCAGGATCACGTTGACGACGTTGTACCCGCCGCCGGCCGGCTTCGCGTTCTCCAGGTAATACCACGCGATCGTGTCGAGCGGACGCGTCAGCAGCGCCCAGGCGAGCGCGGCCACCGCGCCGCCGCCAGCCACGGCGACCAGCACGTCACGTCCGCGCCGCAATCGGGTCGAGTCCTGGGGCGTTTCCGCGGGCAGGAAGTACATCGCCAGCAGCAGCAGGATCACCGTCACGATCTCGACGAGCAACTGCGTCAGCGCGAGATCGGGCGCCGAGAAGCGCACGAAGGCCAGCGATACGACGAGCCCGACGACACCGATCAGGACCACCGCCAGCAACCGCCGGGCATGCAGCACGGTGGCTGCGATCGCAGTGAGCACGAGCGCGACGGTCAGCAGCACGGCGAGCGCGTCGGGCGGCGTCATCGCGACGGGCCCGGACAGCGTGAGGCCGCGCGCTCCTGCGAGGCCGAGCACGAGCGCAGCCAGCACGAGCAGCAGTACATAGCGCTGCAGCGACCCGTTGGCGATGCGCTCGACCAGCCAGCGCGCGCCCCGGACCGTGCGGGCGACCGCGATCTCGCTCAACGCGCGGCCGTCCACCAGTCGCGCCTGGTACCCGTGCAGGTCGAAATGGTAGCGGCGCGTGAAATAGACGAGCGCGCCGCCCGCGAAGGCGACCACGCTCATCAGCAGCGGCAGGTTGAACCCATGCCAGAGCCTGAGCGAAAACTCGGGTAGCGGGGCCTGCAGCACGGCGGTCGCTGCCGCGCGCAGCAGGGGAGCAACCGTGATCGCGGGCGCCAGTCCGACGAGCAGGCACAGCGCCACCAGCACCTCGACCGGCACTTTCATCCATCGTGGCGGTTCGTGCGGGATCTTCGGCAGCCCCTGCGGCGGCGGCCCGAAGAACACGTCGTGGACGAAGCGCGTCGAGTAGGCCACGGTGAAGATGCCAGTCAGCGTCGCCGCCACCGGCATCAGCCAGTACCCGCTGCCGAACCACTGCACCTGGAACGACTCGGCGAAGAACATCTCCTTGCTCAGGAACCCGTTCAACAACGGCACGCCCGCCATCGCACCCGCGGCGATGGTCGCGAGCGCCGCGGTCCAGGGCATGAAGCGCGCGAGGCCGCTCAACCGGCGCATGTCCCGCGTGCCGGTCTCGTGGTCGACGATGCCGGCCGCCATGAACAGCGACGCCTTGAACACCGCGTGATTGATGATGTGGAACACCGCGGCGATCTCGCCGAGCGGCGTGCCGAGGCCGAACAGCAACGTGATCAGGCCGAGGTTGCTCACCGTCGAATAGGCGAGCAACCCCTTGAGGTCGTGGCGGAACAGCGCGACGTAGGAGGCGAAGAGCTGTGTCGTGAGGCCGACCCCGCTCACGACGAAGAACCAGGTCTCGGTGCCGGCGAGCGCCGGGAACAGCCGGCCCAGCAGGAAGACGCCTGCCTTCACCATGGTTGCGGAGTGCAGGTAGGCGCTGACCGGCGTCGGCGCGGCCATTGCGTGCGGCAGCCAGAAGTGGAACGGGAACTGCGCGGACTTGGTGAATGCGCCGAGCAGCACCAGGGCAAGGATCAGCTCGTAGAGCGGGTGCGCCTTGATCTGCGCGCCCGAGGCCAGTACCTGCGTCAGCTCGTAGCTGCCCACCACGTGGCCGAGCAGCAGCACCCCGGCCAGCAGCGCCAGCCCGCCCGCGCCCGTGACCATCAGTGCGAGCCGCGCGCCGCGCCGCGCCTCGGGCTCGTGGCGCCAGAATCCGATCAGCAGGAACGAGCTCAGGCTCGTCAGCTCCCAGAACGTCGCGAGCAGCAGCAGGTTTTCGGACAGGACTATGCCGAGCATCGCCCCCATGAACAGCAGCAGCAGGCCGAAAAAGCGCTCCTGCGAGTCGTCGGGGCTCAAGTAGTAGCGTGCATACACGACGACCAGCAGCCCGATGACCAGGATCAGCAGCGCGAACAGCAGGCCGAAGCCGTCGAGGCGAAACGACGCGTTCAGGCCCAGCGCCGGCATCCAGGGCCAGCTCTGCACCAGCGTGCCGCCCTCGAGGACCATTCCGGACTGCGACAGCACGATGGCGAGCGCCACCGCCACCATGGCCGCGGTCGTGCGAGCCGGGTCGACCCCGAGCGTGCGGCTCAGCACGGCCGGCAACCAGGCGCCCGCAAGCGGGATCAGGATGGCGATCGGGAGCAGCATGCGTCCGTTTTAGAAGAGAACCGTTTCCAAGCGGGCCCGGAAGCCTAGCGCATCCTGTCGGGTCCGGGCGACCGTTCGCCGGTCGCCATCACCCGGATCTCGCGACGGCCGGCGCGCGCGACGCACCATGCATCGACCTCGGCGGCGCCGGCCGCTATCAGAGCCGCGGCCAGTTCCTGCAGCGTGCTGCCGGTCGTGGTGACGTCGTCGATGACGACCACGCGCCGGCCGGCCACCGCGGCTGCGGCCACGAAAGCGCCGCGCACGTTCGCCTCGCGATCCGGCAATTGGAGCCCGACTTGCGGCAGCGTGGCCCGGCGACGCGCGGCGAGCCGCGGGTCGACCGGCGGCCCCGCCTGTCGCGACACCCAGCGCGCAATTTCCGCCGACTGGTTGAAACCACGCGTCGCGTGACGCGACCGGTGCAGCGGCACGGGCACCAGCACGTCCGCATCCCGGCCCAGACCCAGGGCCGCGACCCGGCTGCCGAGCAGGCTGCCGAGCACGCGGCCGGCGGCGAGCTGGCCACGGTATTTGAGCGCGTGCACCAGGTAATCAAGCGGGTAGCCATACTCAAACGGCGCACAGCTGCTGCGCAGCGGCGCTGGCCCGGCCCGGACCACCGGATCCGCCGGCGGCAGCGATTGTTCGCAAGGGCCGCACAGGTCGAGCAACGGCGCCTGGCCGCGGCTGCCGCAGAGGATGCAACGGGGCGGCAGCAGCAGGCCGCCGAGGCGATCGAGATTCCTGTCAACCCAGTCACGCATATCCGGTTGACAGCCGGTGGGACGGCTTTCAATACTGCAGCCCGACTGCCGGCAACCAGCATGCTGCCGCCACCGACCGGCTACAGCCGCAATTTCGCGCGCAAACCACAGGATTCATGATGACGACGATCGACCTGGAGCGCCTCGGCGCTGTCCGCACCGACTGGACACTGGACGAGGCGCGCGCGCTGAATGCTCTGCCGTTCAATGACTTGCTCTATCACGCGCAGCGCGTGCACCGGCTGGCGTTTGATCCGAATCGTGTGCAGGTCAGCACACTGCTGTCGGTCAAGACCGGCGCCTGCCCCGAGGACTGCGCCTACTGCCCGCAGAGCGTGCGGCACGACACGGGCCTCGAGCGCGACGAGGTACTCGACGTCGCAGCGGTGGTGGCGGCAGCCCAGGCCGCCCGGGCCGGCGGCGCAACCCGCTTCTGCATGGGTGCCGCGTACCGCAGCCCCAAGCCTAAGCAGCTCGAGCAGGTGAAGGAGATGGTCCGCGCGGTAAATGCGCTGGGTCTCGAGACCTGCGCGACGCTCGGCATGCTGTCGCCGGGGCAGGCGCGCGAGCTGAAGGACGCCGGACTCGACTACTACAACCACAACCTGGACACCTCCGAGGCGTTCTACGGCGAGATCATCACCACCCGCACCTACCAGGACCGGCTCGACACGCTCGGGGCGGTACGCGACGCCGGCCTCAAGGTCTGCTGTGGCGGTATTCTCGGGATGGGCGAGTCGGAGCTCGATCGCGTGCAGCTGCTGCACACGCTCGCCACGCTGCCCGCGCACCCGGAGAGCGTGCCGATCAACCAGCTGGTCCAGGTCAAGGGCACCCCGCTCGACGGCCTGCCGCCGCTCGACCCGCTCGACCTGGTGCGCACCGTGGCCACTGCGCGGCTGCTGATGCCGCGTTCCTACGTGAGGCTGTCGGCGGGTCGTACCGAGATGAGCGATGCGGTGCAGGCGCTGTGTTTCCTGGCGGGTGCCAACTCGATCTTCTACGGCGAGCGCCTGCTCACCACGCCGAATCCCGGCAGGAATCGCGACGACGAACTCTTCGCCCGCCTCGGCCTCACGCGGGAGACTGCCGCGGACATGACCCCGGCCGCCTGAGCTGCGCTCATGCGGGCTCTCGAGGCAGAACTCGCCACCGGTCTCGAACAGCTGCGCACAGCCGGGCGCGAGCGCAGCCGCTCGATCGTCGAATCTCGGACCGCGGGATCCACGCGGCTGCGGATCGGCGAACGCGAATACCTCGCCTTCTGCAGCAACGACTACCTCGGCCTCGCCGATCACCCCGAGGTGACCGCGGCCTTCGTCGACGCCGCGCGCCGCTGGGGTGTCGGCAGCGGTGCCTCGCACCTGATAAGTGGTCACACGCGTGAGCACCACGCGCTCGAGGAAGAACTGGCCGAATTCACTGCGCGGCCGCGTGCGCTGCTCTTTTCCACGGGCTACATGGCGAACCTCGCCGTGGTACGGGCGCTGGCCGGACGCGGCGACGCGGTGCACGAGGACCGCCTGAATCACGCCTCGTTGATCGACGCCGGGCTCGCGAGCGGCGCGCGGCTGCGTCGCTATCCGCACGGCGACGTGGCGGCGCTGCGAGCCCGCATCGCGGCAGCGCGGGCCGGTCGAACGCTGGTCGCGACCGACGGTGTGTTCAGCATGGACGGCGATGTCGCCCCGCTCGGCAGCCTTGCGGCGGCCTGCCGCGAGCACGGCGCGTTGCTGTTCGTGGATGACGCGCACGGCTTCGGCGTGCTGGGCAAGCACGGGCGCGGCAGCCTGGAATTCTCAGGCCTGGGCATCGACGATGTACCGGTACTGATGTGCACGCTCGGAAAGGCCGTGGGCACGTTCGGCGCGTTCGTCGCCGGCTCCACGCCGCTGATCGAGACGCTGGCCCAGCGCGCGCGCGAGTACATCTACACGACAGCCCTGCCGCCCGCGGTCGCTGCGGCAACACGTGCCGCACTCAAGGTGCTGCAGGAAGAGTCATGGCGCCGCGGCGCAGTACTCGGGCACGCGCAGCGGTTTCGCTCCGAAGCCACCGCATTGGGCTTGCAGCTTGCGCCTTCGGCCTCGCCCATCCAGCCGCTGCTGCTCGGCAGCGAGTCCGCGGCACTCACGGCCGGCGCGGCGCTGCTGGACTCGGGAATATTCGTCCCGGCGATCCGGCCCCCGACGGTACCGGCCGGCACGTCGCGGCTGCGAATCACCTTCTCGGCGGCGCACACGGACGTCGACCTGGATCATCTGCTCGGATCGCTGGCCGGTCTGCGCGATCGCGGGCTGCTGCAATGAGCCTGCACGTAGAGATCCGTGGCCAGGGCCCCGACCTGGTGCTGCTGCACGGCTGGGCGTTGCACGGTGGCATGTGGGGCCCATGGCTGGATGAACTTGCCACGCACGCGCGTCTGCACCTGGTGGACCTGCCCGGGCACGGGCACAGTCCGTGGACGCCCGGCCTCGCCGGCCCGGCCGGGCTGGCAGGCCTCGCGAGCGCCGTGAACCGGTGCGTTCCGCAGGGGTCGGTGCTGCTTGGCTGGTCGCTCGGCGGGATGATCGCGCTGGAGCTGGCGCGGCAGAGGCCGGAACTCGCGAGCGCCCTGGTACTGGTCGCCACGACCCCGAAATTCGTCGCCGGCGACGACTGGGAGCACGGCATGCAGGCCGCGGTGCTCGACGAGTTTGCGCAAGGCCTGGCCAGCGATCATCGCGGTATCGTGCAGAACTTCCTCGCGCTTCAGACACGCGGCGATGAGCGCTCGCTCGAGACGCTGCGCCTGCTCAGGCGGAATCTCGACGCACACGGCCCGCCCGACCCGAGCGCGCTGGCCGCCGGCCTCGAGGTCCTGCGATCGGCAGACCTGCGTGCTGCGCTTCCCGCAATCGCCGTGCCCACACTGGTCATCGCAGGGCAACGCGACCGACTCACGCCCGCCGCCGCAGGGCGCGCACTTTCCTCGGCGCTGCCAACCGCGAGATTCGTCGAAATCGAGCACAGCGGGCACGCGCCGTTCCTCTCGCATGGTCGTCAGGTCCTGGATGAGGTTCTCGCATTCCTCCGGCGCCAGCTCGAATCCGCACCGACGGCGGTACCAGCATGAGCGCGCAGGGACAGGGCGACAGCGGCTTCCTGCTGGAGAAACGCGCTGTCCGTCGGGCCTTCGGGCGCGCGGCGGCGAGCTACGACGCCTCGGCCGAACTGCAGCAGCGCGTTCGCGGCGAGCTGCTCGAGCGCCTGGACCTGGTACGAATCGAGCCGTCGGCGGTGCTGGACCTCGGCACTGGAACAGGACACGCCGCGCTGGCCCTGAAGCGCCGCTACCCGAAGGGCCTGGTCGTCGCCCTGGACCTCGCGGAGTCGATGCTGCAGGAAGCGGGTCGGCGGCAGACGCTGCTGCGGCGGTTTCGCCGGGTCTGTGCCGACGCCGCCAGCCTGCCGTTCAGGTCGGCGAGCTTCGACATCGTCTTCAGCAACCTGATGCTGCAGTGGTGCGATGACCCGGACCGGGTGTTTGCCGAGTGTCGCCGGGTCCTGAGGCCCGGCGGGCTGCTCACCTTCGCCAGCTTCGGCCCCGACACCCTCCACGAACTTCGCCGCGCCTGGTCCGCCGCGGACGACCATGTCCACGTGAGCCGCTTCATCGACATGCACGACCTGGGCGACGCGCTGGTCCGCGCCGGCCTGGCGGAGCCAGTGATGGACGTGGAGCGCCACGTGCTGACCTACGCCGAAGTGCGCGAGCTGATGCTCGACCTGAAGGCGATCGGCGCCCACAACGCCAGTGCCGGACGGCCGCGCGGGCTGACCGGCAAGGGAACGCTGGCCCGCATGGTCGCCGCCTACGAGGGCTACAGGCACGGCGGCCGACTGCCGGCAACCTACGAAGTGGTGTACGGGCACGCCTGGGCGCCGGTCACGGAGCCGCGACGCCCGCGCGCACCCGCCGGCGAAACGCTGGTGCCGATCGGCCGGATCGGCCGACGGGGCACCTCGGCATGAGGCCCGTTTACCGGGTAACTTTTTATATAGTTATTTTTGTTATCTAGCTTTTATATCAATATAAAAAAAACGGTTTATATATTTTAACTTGATGTATTCAAACGCACATCACCCAACCCGCCCCCGCGGGATCTTCGTGACCGGCACCGACACGGGTGTAGGCAAGACCGTCGTAGCGGCCGGCCTCGTCCAGCTGCTCGCGCAGCACGGGCGCCGGGTCGTAGGACTCAAGCCCGTGGCCAGCGGTGCGCAGCCGACTCCTGATGGGCTGCGCAACGAAGACGCTCTCGCCCTCGCGAGTGCGGGCTCGGTACCGCTGCCCTATGAGATGACGAACCCGTTCTGCTTTGGGCCGGCCATTGCCCCCCACCTCGCGGCCCGCGACGCGGGCGTCCCGATAACCGTGGACGCACTCGCTCAGTGGTACGGGCGGGCCGCGAACGGCGCGGACCTTGCCGTCGTCGAGGGTGCCGGTGGCTGGCGCGTGCCCCTTTACCCGTCCGGCTTCCTGAGTGAGTTGCCGGAGCGCCTGGGCCTCGGGGTCATCCTCGTGGTCGGCCTGCGGCTCGGTTGCCTGAACCACGCCAGGCTCACGCTCGAGGCCATAGCGGCCTCCGGCCGCTGCCCGTTCATCGGCTGGGTCGGCAACCGGATCGACGCCGGATTCGCCAGGATCGAGGACAACCTCGAATCGCTCGGGAATGTCCTGGGCACCCCGCCGCTGGCGGTGGTTCCCAGGCTCGACGCCGCCGGCCTGGCGACCGCTGTCGACAGTCTCGACCGACCACTGCTTCATCAGGCAGTATTTCCTCCGCAGTGACAGGGGGTTAAACTTCGCGGCCCTCGCGCCTGCCCAACCGGCCGTGCTCGCCGACGAGCCTCCGGGGGGCGCGAGCGCACACCCGACCCGGCCGCCGCCAGAGCGACCGGCCGAGTACCAGACGCGGTCCGGGGAGGCTGCGGATTTACGACAGTGGAGATGGTTTGCCCATGAAGATGGTGAAGCGTGCGCTCGCGGCCAGTGCGGCCTTCCTGATCGGGAGCACCCCGGTCATGGCGGCCTGGTCAGATCTCGACCTGCGCGTCGGGGTCACCCCCCTCAGCCGGGAAATTCACGGGCTGCACACCCTGATCCTCTGGATCTGCGTGGCGATTGCGGTCGCGGTCTTCGGCGTCATGATCTATTCGATCGCGACCTTCCGGAAATCCAAGGGCGCGGTCCCCGCGACCTTCGACCACAACACCACGGCCGAGATCGTCTGGACCGTGATTCCAGTCCTGATCCTGGTCGGCATGGCGATTCCGTCCGCACGCACGCTGGTCAAGATCGACGACTCCAGCGGCTCTGAACTGACCGTCAAGGCCACGGGCTACCAGTGGATGTGGCAGTACGAGTACGTCGGTGAAGGAGTCTCTTTCTATTCGAAGCTCGCCGAGGACAGCAACTTCGCGCGCCAGCTCGACTCCGGCATCGACCCGTATTCCGTGCCGAACTACCTCCTGGACGTCGACCAGCCGCTGGTGGTGCCGGAAGGCGTCAAGGTCCGCGTGCTGGTGACGTCGGCCGACGTGATCCACTCCTGGTGGGTGCCGGATTTCGGCATCAAGAAAGACGCCATTCCGGGCTACATAAACGAGCTGTGGATCAAGGCAGACACGCCGGGCACCTACCGCGGCCAGTGCGTCGAGCTATGCGGGCGCGACCATGGATTCATGCCGGTGGTGGTGGAGGTCAAGCCGCGCGCCGAGTTCGACGCCTGGCTCGAGGCCCGCAAGAAGGCCATGCAGGCCGCGAAAGCACCGGCGACATCCGTGGCGACCAACAATGACGAGACGGCGGCCATGCGTGTCGCCGCGGCGGAGTAATCGACGATGAGCGCAACGCATACCCACGCCCTCGGTGCCGCCCACGAGCACCATGACGACCACGGCCCGGCCAAGGGCATCAGCCGCTGGCTGTTCACGACGAACCACAAGGACATCGGCACGATGTACCTGGTGTTCAGCCTGATCATGTTCCTGGTCGGCGGCTGCATGGCGCTGATCATCCGCGCGGAACTCTTCATGCCCGGCATGCAACTGGTCGATCCCGGCTTCTTCAACACCATGACCACGGTCCACGCGCTGATCATGGTGTTCGGCGCGGTGATGCCTGCCACGGTCGGCCTCGCCAACTGGATGATCCCGATGCAGATCGGCGCGCCGGACATGGCGCTGCCGCGCATGAACAACTTCAGCTTCTGGCTGCTGGTCGCGGCGTTCACTCTGCTGATCCTGTCGCTGTTCATGCCGGGCGGCGGCCCTGCCTCCGGCTGGACGCTCTACCCGCCGCTGGTGCTGCAGACCGGCAACGCTCTGCCGCTGGCGATCTTCGCGATCCACCTGGCGGGCGCATCCTCGATCATGGGCTCGATCAACATCATCGTGACCATCATGAACCTGCGCGCGCCGGGCATGACACTGCTGAAGATGCCGCTGTTCCCGTGGACCTGGCTGATCACCGCGTACCTGCTGATTGCCGTGATGCCGGTGTTCGCCGGCGCGGTGACGATGCTGCTCACCGATCACTTCTTCCATACGACCTTCTTCGCCGCGTCCGGCGGCGGCGACCCGGTGCTCTACCAGCACGTGTTCTGGTTCTTCGGGCACCCCGAGGTCTACATCATGATCCTGCCGGCGTTCGGCATCGTCTCGGAGATCATCCCGACGTTCTCGAGGAAGCCGCTGTTCGGCTACGACGCGATGGTGTTCGCCACGGCCTCGATCGCCTTCCTGTCGTTCATCGTGTGGGCCCACCACATGTTCACGGTCGGCATGCCGCTGGCCGGCGAGATGTTCTTCATGCTCTCGACCATGCTGATCGCCGTGCCCACGGGCGTGAAGGTGTTCAACTGGACCGCGACCATGTGGCGTGGATCGCTCAGCTTCGAACCGCCGATGCTGTTCGCTCTGGCGTTCCTGTTCCTGTTCACGATCGGCGGCTTCTCCGGCCTGATGATGGCCATCGCCCCGGTCGACTTCCAGTATCACGACACGTACTTCATCGTGGCGCACTTCCACTACGTGCTGGTGCCGGGCGCCGTGTTCGCCATCATGGCCGGCGTGTACTACTGGCTGCCCAAGTGGACCGGCCACATGTACGACATGAAGCTCGCGAAGACGCACTTCTGGCTGTCGGCGATCTTCGTGAACCTGCTGTTCTTCCCGCAGCATTTCCTCGGGCTCGCGGGCATGCCGCGCCGCATCCCCGACTACTCGACCCAGTTCGCCGACTGGAACATGGTGTCCTCGATCGGCGCATTCGGCTTCGGGCTGTCGCAGCTGCTGCTGGTCTGGCTGATCTTCAAGTGCGCACGCGGCGGCGCGAAGGCCAGCGACGTCGTCTGGGACGGCGCGTTGAACCACGGCCTCGAGTGGACGGTGCCCTCGCCGGCCCCGTACCACACGTTCGACGAAGCACCGGTCGTAAAGTGAGGGCAGACAAAGTGAGCGACGGACCCACGGAAGAGCAGCGACGGGGCATCCGCAGGACGACCATCCTGCTGGCGCTGGTGGCGCTGGCCATCTACGTCGCGTTCATCGCCTCGGGCGTGATAAAGGCGCAGCACTGACGTGGACAGGCAGACCCGCCAGAGCAACCGGTCGCTGACGCGCAGCCTGCTCGTCATGGTGGCGGGTAGCTTTGCGTTCGGTTTCGCGCTGGTGCCGCTCTACGACGTGATCTGCGAAGCGGCCGGCATCCGCACCAACGACGCCCCGTCGGCGGTGCTGGCGAGCGAAGCCGGCGCCGGTCGCGACGTGACGCTGGAATTCATGTCGATTCTCGCGCCGGGCAGCGACTTCGAGCTGACGCCGGAGGCGAACTCGCTGGTGCTGCAGCCCGGCCGGCTTTACGAAGTGAAGTTCCGCATCCGCAACAACGCCACGCAGCCGGTAGTGGCGCAGGCGGTGCCGAGCATTGCCCCCGCGACGA
Source organism: uncultured Gammaproteobacteria bacterium (assembly GCA_963732415.1). Taxonomy (GTDB): domain Bacteria; phylum Pseudomonadota; class Gammaproteobacteria; order Steroidobacterales; family Steroidobacteraceae; genus RPQJ01. The sequence goes on along the minus strand of CAVSZK010000012.1, from coordinate 117,436 downwards.
CTGCGCAGTACCTGCAGAAGACAGAGTGCTTCTGCTTCACGCCGCAGTCGTTTGCCGCGTCGGAGGAGCGGGAATTCACGGTGAGATTCATCGTGAGCCCCGACCTGCCGGCGGAGGTGGACCGGATGACGCTCGCGTATTCGATGTACACGTTGCCGGGACAGAAGCTCGCGGCACGCTGACGACGACGGAAGAACAGGGTCCGCCGGCCGCGATGCGGCGGCGGTGTCGGTTGGACGAACAGGAGACCTCGAGCCCATGGCCCAGGCACATGCCGCTCACGGCGGCGACAAGTACTACATTCCGCACGGCAGCAAGTGGCCGATCGTCGGGTCGATTTCGCTGTTCACGACGATGCTGGGCGTGTCGGCCTGGCTGAACGGCTTCACCGGGCCGGTGGTGTTCTACGTCGGCCTCGCGCTGGTCGCGTTCATGTTCTTCGGCTGGTTCGGCACCGTGATCCACGAGAGCCAGGCGGGCATGTACAACGAGGGCGTGGACCGCTCGTTCCGCATGGGGATGATGTGGTTCATCTTCTCCGAGGTGATGTTCTTCGCTGCGTTCTTCGGCGTGCTCTACTACACGCGGCACCTGTCCGTTCCGTGGCTGGGCGGCGAAGGCTCGAAATTCCTAACCAACAAGTTCCTGTGGGACGGCTTCGAGGCAACCTGGCCCACCAACGGCCCGGCCAACGTCGGTGGCGCGTTCGAGACGATCCCGGCCTTCGGCATCCCGGCACTCAATACGGCGATACTGCTGACCTCGGGCGTCACGATCACCATCGCGCACCATGCGCTCAGGGCCGGCAACCGGGCGCTGCTCAAGGTGTTTCTCGCCGCAACCTTCCTGCTCGGCTTCGTGTTCGTCTACATGCAGGCGCACGAGTACATGGAAGCCTACAGGGAGCTCAACCTCACGCTGGGCAGTGGCGTCTATGGTTCGACGTTCTTCATGCTGACGGGCTTCCACGGCCTGCACGTGACGATGGGCGCCATCATGCTGCTGGTGATCTGGCTGCGCGTGATGAAAGGCCACTTCACGCCCACGCACCACTTCGCGTTCGAAGGTGTCGCCTGGTACTGGCACTTCGTGGACGTGGTCTGGCTGGGACTGTTCATCTTCGTGTACTGGCTGTGAGGTCGGCGGGCGAATCACAGCCGGCCGGCAGATAGCAGGCAACGGACGGCCGCCCCCGGGGCGGCCGTTCTCTTTCGCGAGCTTCGCCGGGACTGCTAGCGGCCGACGCCGTGGGGCGCGATCAACCCGCTCCTCCAGGCGACGAACAGCAGCACGAACAGCAGTACCGAGAGGGCAATGCGCAGCGTGAGCGCGTTTACCATGCGCTTAGACTTTCCCTCGTCCTTCACCAGGTGGAACAATCCCGAGCCCAGGCTGGCGACGATGGCCACGAGGACCATGATGATGAGGAGCTTGATCATGCGCGGCCCCGCGACGGGAAACCGGGATTATAGATGAGGCTCCGGGTCGGCAGCCGCTGGTTCTCCCCGCGCCCGTGGGCACTGGCGCTGACGCTCATCCTGCTCGGGTGCTTCGTGGCGCTGGGGTCGTGGCAGGTATCTCGCTCTCGGGAAAAACAGGCGCTGATCGCGGCGTTCGAGCGCGGCGACGCGAACACGGTGCCGCTTTCGGTTGCACCGGTGGACCAGCTGCCCCGCTACCAGCGCGTGTCGACCAGCGGCCGCTACGAACCGGGGCGCCAGGTGCTGCTGGACAACATGCCTTCGAGCACAGGGCAGGCGGGATATCGCGTACTTACACCGTTCCGCCGTGCCGATGGTGGGCCGCTGCTGCTGGTGGATCGCGGCTGGGTGCCGCTCGGCCTCGATCGCAGCCAGCTTCCCGATGTGCGCGTGGATGGGAACCTCCGCACCGTCACGGGCCGGCTGGACGGCCTGCCGGTACCGGGCCTGCGGATGGGATCGGCGCGCGGCTCGGATGCCGCGGGTTGGCCGCTGGTGCTCAATTTCCCTGTGGCGGCAGATCTCACCGCGGCGCTGGACGAGCCGGTGGAGGGCCGCATCCTGCTGCTCGACGCGGCGGTGCCTGACGGTTTCGAACGCAGCTGGCGCCCGTCGATCGGCGCCCCGCCGGAACGCCACCTCGGCTACGCGATACAATGGTTTGCACTCGGGCTGGTGCTGCTGGTTGCTTTCGTCGCGACCAGCCTCCAGCCGGGCAATCCAGGGATTGAAGACGACAGATGACCACACCCGACCCGATGGCTGTCCGCCGCGGCCGACGGCAGTTCCTGCTGCTCGCGGCGTTGTTTTTCGTGCCCCTCGCGCTGGCGTTCTGGCTCTATTACGGGCCGGGCGACTGGCGGCCGGGGGCGGCGGGCACCAACAAGGGCGACTTGATCGACCCGGCACGCCCGCTGCCGGAGGCCGATCTACCGATCGCCGGCGGTTCGCCGTTCCGCGGCGAGCTGCTGCGCGGCAAGTGGTCGCTGGTCTACGTCGGCAACGGGTACTGCGACGAGCGCTGCCGCAAGGCGCTGTACCTGACGCGGCAGACGCGCATCGCGCTCAACAAGGACGCCGACCGCGTGGAACGGGTATTCATGGCCATCGGCAACTGCTGCGACGACACCTTCCTGGAGAACGAGCACCCGGATCTCGTCGTCGCGATCGTCGGCAGCCCGCAGGCCGCGGCCCTGCTCGCGGAGTTCCCCACCTACGACGATGGCCCGGTCGAGAGCGCCGGCCGCATCTACGTCGTGGATCCGCTCGGCAACCTGCTGCTGAGCTATTCCGCGAGCGCGCCGGACAAGGCGCTGCTCACGGACCTCAAGAAACTTCTTCGCCTTTCGCACATCGGGTAACGCCGTGGGCCTCACCTGGTTTCGTCGCCTGTGCCTGCTCGGCGTCGTGCTCGCGCTCTGCGTCATCTGGCTCGGCGCCTGGACGCGGCTTGGAGACGCCGGCCTGGGCTGCCCGGACTGGCCTGGCTGCTACGGCCACCTGACGGTCGGGCAGGCGCTCGAAAACGCCGACCTGGCCAACGCTGCATTCCCGGACAGGCCGCTCGAGGCGGACAAGGCCTTCAAGGAGATGTTGCACCGCTATTTCGCCACGTCCCTCGGGCTCGTGATCCTCGTCATCGCGATGCTTGCCTTCGCCAGGCGCCGCGACCCGGCTCAACCGATGCGCCTGCCGGCACTGCTGGTGTTGCTGGTGGTGTTCCAGGGCCTGCTCGGGATGTGGACCGTGACGCTGCTGCTGAAGCCGCTGATCGTCACCGCGCACCTGGTCGGCGGACTCACGACGATGTCGCTGTTGTGGTGGCTCGCCCTCGGTCCCGGGAAGCCCTCACGACCGCAATCCCCGCCGGGACTCCTGGGGCTCACGCTGCTCGGCCTCGTGGTGCTGGCGCTGCAGATCATGCTCGGCGGCTGGGTGAGCTCGAACTACGCTGCAATCGCCTGCCCGGATTTCCCGACCTGCCAGGCCTCTTACTGGCCGCACATGGATTTCAAGGATGCGTTCGTGCTCTGGCGCGGCCTCGGCATCGACTACGAGGGCGGCGTGCTCGACCATCCGGCACGCGTGGCAATCCATTTCACCCATCGGCTGGGCGCGGTCGTCGCGGCGCTGGTGCTCGGATTCCTGGCGTGGAAGGTGATCCGCACCGGCGGGTCGCGCGCGGTGCGGACGGCCGGGGCGGCGATCGCCGTCGTGCTGGCGACCCAGTTGATCCTCGGGCCGGTGATGGTCATCCAGACCTTCCCGTTGTCGCTCGCTACTGCGCACAACGTGGTAGCGGCGCTGCTGCTGCTCTGCGTCGTCGCGCTGCTCCGACTGCTATGGCGGCCATCCGTCGGCGCGCCCGGGCGCAAATGAATTCCGCCGCCACCCGGGACCAGGACGCAGCCAGCGCCACCTGGCGCGACTACTACGAACTCGGCAAGCCGAAAGTGGTGGCGCTGATCGTGTTCACGGCCGTGGTGGGCATGTTCCTCGCGGTACCAGGGTTGCCGCCGATGAACGCACTGGTGTTCGGCACGCTCGGCATCGGGCTCGCGGCATCGAGCGCCGCCGCCATCAACCACGTCGTCGACCGCAGCTTCGACCAGAAGATGGCGCGCACCATGCTGCGCCCGATCCCGACCGGCCACCTGACGACTGCCCAGGCGCTCACCTACGCCGCGGCGCTCTGCGTGGCGTCGATGACGATGCTGTGGTGGCTCGTGAATCCGCTGACAGCGGTACTCACGTTCGCGTCGCTGATCGGCTACGCCGTGCTCTACACGGTCTGGCTCAAGCACATAACGCCGCAGAACATCGTGATCGGCGGTGCCGCGGGTGCGGCGCCACCGGTGCTCGGCTGGACCGCCGTCACCGCGCACGCCGACCCGCACTCGCTGCTGCTGTTCCTGATCATATTTGCGTGGACACCGCCGCACTTCTGGGCGCTGGCGATTGCGCGACGCGAGGAATACGCCAAGGCCGGCATCCCGATGCTGCCGGTCGCCTACGGGGTCGAGTTCACGCGGCTGCACATCCTGCTCTACACGATCCTGCTCTTCATCGTGACGCTGCTTCCATGGCTCACCGGAATGACGGGTCTGGCCTATCTCGCCGTCGCCGTGATCCTCGGCGCACAGTTCCTGCGCCACGTGATGGCGCTCAGGCGCAGCGACGCGCCCGCGCACCTGCCGATGAGCGTGTTCCGCTATTCGATCACCTACCTGATGCTGCTGTTCGCGGCGCTGCTGATCGATCACTACCTGCCTCGCTGGCCCTGACGCCCGCCGATGGCCAGTCGCTCTCACTTCGCTGCCCCGCTGCTGCTGGCCGTCGTCGTGGCGCTGATCGTCTACGTGTCGCTGTATCCGTTCCGCTTTGCGCCCGACGGCCCGTCATTGTTCGCCGCGCTGCATCAGCTGACCTGGGCACGGGCCGGACGCGGCGAGATGCTGAACAATGTGCTGCTCTACCTGCCGTTCGGATTCTGCGTCGCGCTGCTGGTCGAGCCTCGCTACGGTCGCACGCTGGGAATCGTCGCCGCGATCGTGGCGGGAACGCTGCTGTCGCTATACATGGAGCTGCTGCAGTCCTCGGTGCCCACACGGGTCACGAGCCTGAAGGACCTGTCACTGAACGCTTTCGGCGCGCTGGCCGGCTCGCTGATGGGTTCCGCCTGGCACCTGCTCGGTGCGCGCATGGCGCCGCAATCGGCAACCCAGGGGCGTTCCCGCGGCGTGGTCGTCGCAATACTCGTGCTGTGGTTCCTGGCCAGGCTCTGGCCGCTGGTGCCGGACATCAGCCTGCGGCAGTTGAAGGGAGCAGTTCGGCCGCTGTTCTCGCCTGACATCCAGCTCGCCGAGCTCGCGGCACTGTTCGTCGGCTGGCTCGTGGTCGCCCAGGCGATGTTCAGCCTGTCGCGGAAACAGCGGGCCGTCGACGCATTCCTGGTCGTGATCGCGGTGGTGCTCGTCGGACGAACGATCACCGCGGGCAATACGCTCGTTGCCGCGGAACTCGCAGCAATCGCGCTGCTGTTGCCTGCGCTGGTGATGTCCAGCCGCCTGCCGGAGCAGACGCGCGCGATGCTGGTTGCCGCTACGCTCGGGGCCTGGCTCGCCTGGACGGCGGTGAAACCAGCCGTGGGCCATGCGGCTGTCGGAAGTATGGACTTGCCAGCGCTTGCGGAATTCATCGGTCGCAACCCGCCCCCGCCCGGAGACCTCGCGGCGAAGGGCTTCAGTTACGTGGCGCTTGGCTGGCTGCTGGCGGTCGCTGGCCTCGTGCCGCACGTGGCCGCGGGCGTAACGATCCTGTTCGTCGCCATCCTGAGCATGCTGCAGCTGGGATCAACGGCGCCGGCCTTCGGTTGGGTCGACGTCGTGATCGCGGCGATCGCCGGCATCCTGGTAGCACGCTGGATGCCGCGCAAGTAGGAAATTAGGTGCCAGGCACCTATTTATTCCCTGAAAAATAGGTGCCTGGCACCTAATTTTCCTGGCTACAGTGGATCGCCCGCGGCGTCGCCCAGCATCAGCCTGCGTACCATCGGCAACGGCGGGCCGCCGTAAGACAGGAACTGGTCGTGGAAAGCCTTCCACGCCTTTCGGTCACCGCGCGTCGCCACCCAGTCGTCGCGAAGCTTCATGATCATCAGCTTGCCAAGCGTGTAGTTCAGGTAGGCAGGATCGTAAGTGCCGCGCAGCGCCTGCTGGCGCGCGTTACCGGGGTCGAGAAACGCGCCGTCGAGGAACAACTTCTCCGACTCGGCGACAGTCATGCCGCGCGTGTGCAGGCCGATCGCCGAGAGATAACGCGCGTCGCGCTTGAGTGCCTGGACGATCTGGCCGATGTGCGCCTCGGGCTTGCCGGCATCGAGCCCGGCGTCCCACATCATCTCCTCGGTGTAATGCGCCCAACCCTCAGCGTAAGCGTAGCCCACGAACAGCTGCCCGATACGTGACTTCGAGGCATTGGAATGAAGGAACTGCAGGAAGTGCCCGGGCCAGACCTCGTGCACCGAGGTGAACAGCAGGTCGTCCACGCCCGGGATGTACTTCTCCTGTTCCTCGCGCGACCAGCTGGGGTCGGGCGGTGCGATGTAAAACACGGCCGGCAGGTTCTTCTCGTAGGGTCCAGGCGTGACGATGTAGGCGAAGTTCTGGGCGTTGTAGGGCGGTGCCTGCTCGACCAGCGCCTGCTCCTGGCTCGGGATCGAGACGAGGTCGTGCTCCACGATGAAGCTGCGCAGTTCCGGAAGCTGGTGGCGCGCCTCCGCGACCGGACCGTCCGCGGCCTTCCTGCCCGAGACCTTCTCCACGCAGGCGTGCAAGTCGGCGCCCGGTGCGAACTTCGCGCAGGCGACGCCGAGCGCCGCAAGGTTGCGCTCCATGTCCGCGCGTCCGATAGCCTCCAGCCGGTCGAGCGGGACAGACACCTGCTCCGTCGCGGCCAGCATCCGCGCGAAAAGCTGCGGTCCCATCGCGTAGTCCTGCGTGGCCTTCGTGCGCTGCGCCGCCAACCAGTCCGCGAGCTCCTGCGAGGCGCCGGATGCGCGCTTCAATGCGGCCGCCAGTTCCGCCTGTAGTTTCGTGTCTTTTACATCCGCGTAGACCTTTGACGCGTCACCCGCGAAGAAGTCCGCGTAGCCGCCGAACGCGTTGACGCCATAGTCGATGATCGGCGCCGCGAGTGGCGGACGCAGGTTGGCGCGGATCTGCTCGGTCGCCTGCGGCAGCGCATTGGCGTAGGCGATGAACGCCCGCATGCGGGTCTCGAGCGGCGCGTACGTCTTGCTCAGGTAGATCTCGGGATCGATCGCACCGAGGTACCACGCCGGGTTGCGCTCGGGCCACTTTGCCTCGACCTGCCAGAACAGGCTCCCGTCGATGACCGAGAGCAGGTACTCGCGCTCGATGCGGCGCCCGGCGTCGAGCCCGGACGGGTCGAATGCGGCGGTCGCCTTGCGGGCGGCCTCCAGCCTCGCGGCTTCGGCAGACAGTGCCCTGTAGCTGAAGTCCGGCAGCCGACCGTCGAATTCGTGCCTGCCCGCATAGACGGCGGCGCTCGGATTCGCCGCGAACCAGGACTCGATGTAGTTCGTGACGTGGGTGTCCCAGGCGGCGTCCAGCGGCGCAGCCACGGCCGCTGCGGAGAACACCAGGGCCAGCATCGTCGCGGCGATTCGGAATCTGGTCATGCGCATTCGCCTTTGCAATTCGAGTGACGCCGGATCATACCGGAACAGGGGAGATTCTCATTTTTCGCCGGGGCACATGGGACGTTCTCCATTTTTCGCTTCGCTCCTGGCCTGCGCAGCACGGCAGGACTGGCCGGTAATTCGGTGCCAGGTAATTCGGTGCCAGGCACCGATTTTCGGTTCGCAGCATGAATGGCAACACGACAGGTGCCAGGCACCAAATTCCGCTAGAATCCGCGCCCTCCCATGGACGTATCAAGTCTCCTCGATCCGCTGAACGACGCGCAGCGGCAGGCGGTCGCCGCGCCGCTCGCGCCGACACTGGTGCTCGCCGGCGCGGGCAGCGGCAAGACACGCGTGCTCACCCACCGCGTGGCATGGCTGGTGGAAGTCGAGAACGTCTCCCCGCATGGGATCCTGGCGGTCACCTTCACCAACAAGGCGGCGGGCGAGATGCGCGCGCGCATCGAGGCCCAGCTCGGGCTGCCCTCCGCGCCGCTGTGGATAGGCACGTTCCACGGCATCGCGCACCGGTTGCTGCGTACCCACTGGCGCGAGGCCGGGCTGCAGCAGGGATTCTCGATCCTCGACTCCGAGGACCAGCAGCGACTGGTGAAGCGCATCATCCGGGGCGCCGGCCTCGACGAGACGCGCTGGGTGCCACGCGAGGTGACGTGGTTCATAAATGCCCAGAAGGACGAGGGCCTGCGCCCGAAGCACCTGAAGGACGACGGCGACCCGACGCGGCGCCAGATGATCCGCCTCTACGAGGCATACGAGGACGCCTGCCGCCGCAATGGCGTCGTCGACTTCGCGGAACTGCTGCTGCGCAGCCACGAGATCTGGCGCGACTCACCAGGCCTGGTCGAGCACTATCGCGCACGGTTCGGCCATGTGCTGGTGGACGAGTTCCAGGACACCAACACCATCCAGTACGCCTGGATGAAGATGCTGGCCGGGTCGACCAGCGTGCCGTTCGTGGTCGGTGACGACGACCAGTCCATCTATCGCTGGCGCGGCGCGCGAGTGGAGAACCTGCAGCAGTTCCGCCGCGATTTTCCCGGCGTACAGGTATTCAAGCTGGAGCAGAACTACCGCTCCACCGGCAACATCCTGGCCGCGGCGAACGCGATCATCACCAACAACAGCGGCCGCATCGGCAAGAAGCTATGGACCAGCGGGGAGCGCGGCGAACCAATCCGGCTCTACCGCGGCTATAACGAGCGCGATGAGGCTGAATTCGTCGTCAACTGCATTCGCGACTGGGTCGCGCGCGGCGGCAACCGCCGCGACACGGCTATTCTCTACCGCTCGAACGCACAGTCGCGGGTGTTCGAGGAATACCTGCTGGCGGCACGCGTCCCCTATCGCGTCTACGGCGGCCTGCGGTTCTTCGAGCGCCAGGAGATCAAGGACGCGCTTGCCTACCTGCGGCTGATCTCGAACCGGGACGACGACGCGTCGTTCGAGCGTGTCGTCAACCTGCCGACACGCGGCATCGGCGCCCGTACGCTGGAAGTGCTGCGCGCCCACGCGCGGGCAAACTCGATACCGCTGTGGCAGTCGTGCGCGCCCTGCGCCGACGAGCTCGGCGCACGTGGCGCCGCGGCGCTGCAGGCGTTCCTGCAACTCATCGAGAAACTCGACGCCGACACGCTCGGACTGCCGTTGCATGAGCAGGTGGACCACGTGATCCAGGCGAGCGGTCTCGCCGGCCACTACAAGAAGGACAAGGCCGACAAGGGCGAGGCGAGGCTCGAGAACCTCGAGGAACTCGTGAGCGCGGCGCGCGGCTTCGAGCCCGAAGACGGCGACATGCCGCCGCTGATGGCGTTCCTGTCGCATGCGGTGCTCGAGTCCGGCGAGGGCCAGGCCGAGGAGTGGGAAGACTGCGTGCAGATGATGACGCTGCATTCGGCCAAGGGACTGGAGTTCCCGGTGGTGTTCCTGTGCGGGCTCGAGGACGGCCTCTTCCCGCACCAGCGCTCGATCGCCGACATCCATGGGCTGGAGGAGGAGCGGCGCCTCTGCTACGTGGGCACGACCCGCGCCATGCGCCACCTGTACCTCACCTACGCCGAGCAGCGCCGCATGCACGGGGTCGACAACTACGGCGCCCCGTCGCGCTTCATTGCTGAAATCCCCCCCGAACTGCTCGAGGAGGTTCGGCCGAAGGTGCAGGTCTCCCGGCCCACCTACGGCGCGGCCCGCGGCCATGCCCCGGCGCGCCCGCAGGCCCAGCCGAGCCGGCCGCAGCGCTACACCGACGATGCGCCAGGCAGCCTGAAGCTCGGACAGCGGGTACGGCACCAGAAATTCGGCGACGGCGTGGTCCTCAGCGTCGAGGGCCAGGGATCCAATGCCCGGGTGCAGGTCAATTTCGAGCGCCAGGGCACCAAGTGGCTGATGATGGGCTACGCTAATCTCGAGTCCGTCTAGCGCTACAATGCCGCGGTGAAAATAATCATCCTCGGGGCCGGCCAGGTAGGACGCACCGCGGCCCAGCACCTCGCGCGTGAAGAGGCCAACGACGTCACAGTGGTGGACACGGACGACGAGCTGCTCCGGGACCTCCAGGACCGCATCGACATCCGCACCGTGCAGGGCAACGCGGCCAGCCCCAGGACGCTGGAACTGGCCGGCGCCGGCGACGCGGACATGATCGTCGCGCTTACCAACAGCGACGAGGTCAACATGGTCGCCTGCCAGGTGGCGTGGACGCTGTTCGGCACCAGGACCAAGATCGCGCGCATCCGCTCACAGGCCTACACGCGCCGCCCGGAGATTTTCGTCTCCACCGAGGAAGAGCCGCCGGCGCAGCTCTCCGGCTTCGCGATCGACATGTACCTGAGCCCGGAGGAATCGGTCACCGCGTACATCGAGCGCCTGGTGCGTTACCCCGGCGCGCTGCAGGTGGTGGATTTCGCCGACTCCCGCGTACGGATCGTGGGGCTGCGCGCGGTCAAGGGTGGGCTGCTGGTCGGCCAGCCGATTCGCGCGATCCGGCAGCACATCCCGCAGGTAGATGCCCGCGTCGCAGCCATCTACCGCGGCGGCCACAGCATCGACCCGGACGGCGACACCGTCATCGAGCACAACGACGAGGTCTTCTTCATCGCGGCCACGGAGGACATCCGCAACGTGATGAGCGAGATGCGCAAGGCCGAGGACCCGGTCAAGCGTGTCGTGATCGCGGGCGGTGGAAACATCGGCCTGCGGCTGGCCCAGAAACTCGAGGAAGACAACCACCAGGTCAAGGTCATCGAGCGCAGCAATGCCCGCGCACGCGAGATTGCCGAGAAACTACGCAACACGATCGTGCTGAACGGCGACGCCGCGGACGAGGAGCTGCTGGTCGAGGAAAACATCGACAGCGCCGACGTGTTCTGCGCTCTCACCAATTCCGAGGAAGCCAACATCCTCTCGGCGCTGCTCGCAAAGCGCCTGGGCGCGCATCGGGTGATGGCCTTGATCACTCGGCCGGCGTACGCGGAACTGATGCAGGCCGGCCCGATCGACGTGGCCATTTCGCCGCAGACCGTGACCATCGGTTCCCTGCTCGCCTACGTGCGTCGCGGCGATGTGGTCATGGTGCACTCGCTGCGAGGGGGAACGGCCGAGGCGATGGAGACGGTGGCGCACGGCACGCGCGGAGGCAGGGTCGTCGGGCGCGTGGTCGAGGACATAAAGCTGCCGGACGGCGCGCGGATCATCACGCTGGTGCGCGGCAGCCAGGTGATCATGGCGCACCACGACACCGTGATCGAGACCGACGACCACGTGATCCTCTTCCTCGCCGACAGACGCCACGTCGAGCAGGTCGAGCGACTGTTCCAGTCCTGACCGATGCTTGCGGTCGTCCATGTCCTGGGTTCGATGCTGATGCTGTTCAGCGTCACCTACGTGCTGCCGGCGGCCACCTCGGTCATTTACGCCGACGGGATGCTGCTCGACTTCATCGTAGCCTCCCTCATCTGCCTCGGCGCCGGCGGACTTCTGTGGGTGATCACGAAGAGCAACAAACGCGAGCTCCGGTCCAGGGACGGATTCCTGCTGGTCAGCCTGGGCTGGACGCTGATGTCGGCGATCGCGACCGTCCCACTGCTGCTGGCGCTGCCCGGAATCACGTTCACGGACGCGTTCTTCGAAACGATGTCGGGCCTGAGCACTACCGGCGCGACCGTGCTCACCGGCCTCGAGGACCTGCCGCCATCGGTCAATCTCTGGCGTCACGCGCTCAACTGGTATGGCGGCATGGGGATCATCGTGCTGGTGGTCGCGATCCTGCCGCTGCTCGGCGTCGGCGGCATGCAGCTCTACAAGGCAGAGGCGCCCGGCCCCGTCAAGAACGAGAAGCTCACTCCGCGCATCACACAGACAGCGAAGGCGCTGTGGTTCATATATTTCCTGTTCACGGTCGCCTGCATCGTGGCGCTCAAAGTGGCTGGCATGGGATGGTTCGACGCCGTCTGTCACGCCTTCGCCGTAATGGCGCTGGGCGGTTTCTCGACCTATGACGCGAGCATCGGGCATTTCGATTCGGTGCCGATCGAGATCGTGACGATCGTGTTCATGCTCATCGCTGCAATGAATTTCGCGCGACACTTCATGGCCTGGCAGCAGAAGAGCCTGCGCACCTATGCGACCGACTCCGAGGCGAAGGTGATGCTGGGTGTCATCGGGATCAGCATCCTCGGGGTTGCCTTATACATCTGGCAGCGGGGCGTCTATGAATCGTTCCCGGAGTCCCTGCGCTACGTCGCGTTCAACCTGGTATCGATCGCGACGGATTGCGGCCTGGTGAACCAGGACTATGCCGCCTGGCCCGTGTTCGCACCGATGTGGATCCTTATGCTTTCCTGCTACTGCGCCAACACGGGCTCGACCGGCGGTGGCATCAAGATGTCCCGCACGCTAGTGCTGTTCCGGCAGGCGGGCCGCGAGTTGCTGCTGCTGGTTCATCCGCAGGCCGTCCGTCCGGTGAAGATCGGCGGACACGTGGTTCAGAACCAGATTGTTTTCGCGGTGCTCGCCTACGTGGTGCTCTATTTCGGCGCCGTCGTGGTGCTGACATTTTCACTGCTCGCGAGCGGGCTCGATTTCGTGAGCGCGTTCTCGGCGATCATCGCCTGCATCAATAACGCAGGCCCGGGTCTCGGCATCGTCGGGCCTGCCAACAACTACCAGTCACTTAACGATTTCCAGACCTGGGTGTGCGCCTTCGCCATGCTGCTCGGCCGACTGGAGATCTTCAGCGTGCTGGTGCTGTTCACCCCGTCTTTCTGGCGCAAGTAATGGCCAGGCGCAAGTTGCGGGCCAAGACCCGGAAAAAGATCCAGCGCGGCTTCGTGACGCTGGCGCTGCTGCTGGTCGTGTTCGCAATCGCCGTGGTCGCGGTACTCGATCATCGCGTTACGCGACAGTTCGAGGGTCGCCGGTGGACGCTCCCGGCTCGTGTCTACGCCCAGCCTATCGAGCTGTACGTGGGCCAGTCGTTGTCGGCGAAGCGGGCCGCGGCGGAACTGGACCGGCTCGGTTACCTTGCGCTCGACAAGGCCGACCGCCCGGGAACCTATTCCAGCCGCGGCGACAGGATCCGCCTGTACCTGCGCGCCTTCCATTTTTCTGACGGGATGCAGGCGGCACAGGTGCTGGACATCGGCTTCGCCGGCGATTCGATCGTCTTGCTGCGGGATGCGAATCGAGCGGACCTGCCGGTGATCCGCCTCGACCCGCTGCTGATCGGCAGCATCTTCCCATTGCACGGCGAGGACAGGATCGTCGTCTCACCGGCCGAGGTACCGAAGCTTCTGCCCGAGGCCCTCAAGGCTGTCGAGGACCGCAAGTTCGACACGCACCATGGAGTCAATCCGCTGGCGATACTCCGGGCGGCGTTCGTCAACGTGCGCGCCGGCCAGGTCGAGCAGGGCGGCAGCACGCTGACCCAGCAGCTGGTGAAGAGCTATTTTCTGGACAGCCGCCGCACGCTGGGCCGCAAGGCCGAGGAAGCGGTGATGGCCGTCATTATCGAATGGCGATTCGAGAAGGCGGACATCATGAACGCCTACATCAACGAGATTTACCTTGGGCAGGACGGCCAGCGCGCGGTTCACGGCTTCGGCCTCGCGAGCCAGTTCTACTTCGGCAAGCCGCTGGCGGAACTCGATCTTTCCGAGATTGCGCTGATGGTCGCGATCGTGCGTGGGCCGTCGTACTACGACCCGCGCCGTCATCCGGACCGGGCCCTTGAGCGTCGCAACCTGGTGCTGCGCGTTCTAGGCGAGCAAGGTGTGGTCAGCGAGGCGGAGGCCGCGCGCGCAGCAAAGCGGCCGCTCGGCGTCGCCAAGCCCGGGCAGAAGAGCGCGGTGTTCTTCCCTGCCTTCCTGGACCTGGTGCGGCGCCAGTTACGCGCGGACTACAAGGAGGATGCCCTCACCGAATCAGGGCTCGTGGTGTTCACCACGCTGGACCCATTGCTGCAGGAGAAGGCCGAGGCAGCGCTCACTTCCGAACTGAATCGCCAGGACTCCGGGCCACGCAAGGTGTCGCACGGCCTCGAAGGGGTGATGGTCGTCACGACACCCCAGACCGGGGAGGTGGTCGCAATCGTCGGGGGCCGCCGCGCGGCTTTCGACGGCTTCAACCGGGCGCTCGACGCCCGCCGGCCGATCGGTTCGCTCGCGAAGCCGCTCGTGTACCTGTCGGCGCTTGAGACCGGCAAGTACACCCCGGCCACGATCGTTCACGACGAACCCGTAACGGTGAAGCTCCCGAACGGCCAGACCTGGAAGCCCGCGAACTACGACAGACAGGTGCGCGGCGACATGCCCGCGGTGCGTGCCCTGACCCAGTCACTGAACCTGCCGACGGTGAACCTCGGTCTCGAGGTCGGGTTGCCGCGCGTCGCGCACAGCTTCGTCCAGCTCGGGCTCGACGAGGAACCGGCGGCCTATCCGTCAATGCTGCTCGGCGCGACAAACCTGAGCCCGTACGACGTCGCGCAGATGTACAACACGCTTGCCAATGGCGGTTTCCGGTCTCCGTTGCGGGCGGTACGCGCGGTACTCGCGGAATCCGGCGAGCAACTGAAGTCGCCGCAGCTCGAGATTGCGGAGGCCGCAGCTCCGGGCACCGTGTACACGCTCGACCGGATGCTCATCGAGGTGATGGAGCGCGGCACGGGCCGGTCGGCACGCAGGACCCTTCCCGCCGGGCTCGTGGTCGCGGGAAAGACCGGCACCTCAAATGACTATCGCGACAGCTGGTTCGCGGGTTTCTCGGGTGCGCACCTGGCCGTGGTGTGGATGGGGCACGACGACAACTCGGAGACCGGGCTTACGGGCACTACGGGCGCACTGGCGGCCTGGTCGAAGTTCATGTCGACGATCAACACCTCGTCGTTTGATCCACTGATGCCGGACGGGCTCGAGGATCGCTGGATCGATTACTACTCCGGGCTGGAGACGTCGCAGTATTGCAACGACGCCGCGGTAAGCCTTCCGTTCCGTTTCGACACGATCCTGCCGCCGAATGAGGCCTGCCCGCCTGGCGTCGAGGATCCATCGATCGTCGACCCTGCGGCCGACACCGACACCGGCGGTGAATACGCGCCTTGATCTGTGTCGGCTGCGCGCCGGACAATCGGCGGCCATGTCCCGAACACTCGCCATCAGCCTCTGCCTTGCACTCGGCGCGTCAGGCTGCGCGCTCAACCCGTTCAAGACCGAGCAGCCTTCCCCGGTGGCCCGCGGCGGTGGGAATGCACCGACCGGGTCGGGCCCGATCCTGAGCGCCCCGCCGGAAATCGCCTCGCCGGTCCCTGGCGACGAGACGGTCATTGCCACGCCAACCCCGACCCCGCTTCCGCGCGAGCGCCGCAAGACCCCCCAGGCAACCCTCGGGCCGGCGAGCAGCTCGCTGGTCGCCCAGGCCCAGGCGCAGCGCAAGAAGGGCGATCTGCCGGGCGCTACGGTGACGCTGGAGCGCGCGCTGCGGATAGAGCCCAACAACCCGCTGCTATGGATCGAAATGGGCCGGCTCAGGATGGACCAGCACAATTTCGCGCAGGCGGAAGGCATGGGCCGCAAGGCCCTTGCCATGTCGGTGGGTGATGACCAGACCCAGGCCCAGGCGTGGAGGTTGATTGCCGATTCCCAGAGGGCACGCGGCAAGGACGCGGAGGCCCAGAAATCAATGGCACACGCCAGTGAGCTCTCGACAGACTGATCGCTTTTTGTTTTCATATATCGTCTTTTGTTGACCGATACAGGATATGAAAAAGCCTAAATCAGTGTAAAAATAGCAATTAATGTATGAGGTTTTCCCACTTTCATGGCCAATATGACATAACGCTTTATCGGTTGTCGTGTTATCGGTAAAATTTCACAAAAGTGGGATCTAGCGTGTTATTTGGCGATCTATTTGATCAAATTGTTAGTTTTAATGACCACAAAGATCTTTTAATGAAGCAGATGTGGTTTCAAGTGAAACAGCCTGATTCCAGATGATCGGGCTGCTGCAGCGGGTCACGGCCGGTCGGGTCGAAGTCAGCGGTACGGTGGTCGGCCAGATCGGTGCCGGCCTGCTGGTACTGCTTGCGGTGGAGCCAGCGGACACCGAGGCGCAGGCCGACCGCATGGTCGAACGGCTGCTGGGATATCGGGTGTTCGAGGACTCTGCGGGCCGGATGAACCTGAGCCTCGCCGACACCGGGGGCGGCCTGTTGCTGGTTCCCCAGTTCACGCTGGCAGCGGACACGACCAGGGGTATGCGCCCGAGCTTTACCAGCGCGGCCTCCCCGGAGCTCGGTCGACCACTTTTCGACTACGTGCTCCACCGGGCGCGCACGAAACTGGGCGACCGTGTGGCTACAGGCCAGTTCGGTGCGAACATGCAGGTCAGCCTGACGAACGACGGGCCGGTCACGTTCTGGCTAAGGACTGCGGCGCCGACTGCCGGGGGCTGATCACGATTCGCGTATCATTGCGGTCCGCCATATCGGCCCCGGAGACCTGCAATGGGAATCGGCTTTCGCGAACTGATCATCATCCTCCTGATCGCACTCGTGCTGTTCGGCGCGAAGAAGCTGCGAAACGTCGGCTCCGACCTGGGCGCGGCGGTGCGCAACTTCAAGAAATCCGTAAACGAAGGTGACGACGAGCAGACCAGGCAGCTGAGCGACGAGTCCGACAAGGACGCGGGCTTCAACGAGCGAGCCGGCGCTGCGAAGTCGGACAGCAAGCCGAACGCCTGACGAGATGTTCGAAGTCGGGTTCACCGAAATCCTGCTGATCTGCGGGATTGCGCTGCTGGTCCTGGGTCCGGAGCGACTGCCGAAGCTGGCCTCGGACCTCGGACGCTGGGCGGGACGCGCACGAGCCATGGCCCGGCAGCTGCGGACGCAACTCGAACAGGAAGTGCAATACGACCCGCTGAAAGAGCCGGCACGGCCCGCCCCGACGATTCACACGCCCGCGCCTGCGGCGCAGGCGACACAGGCTGCGACCGAGGGAGCGGCGCCTGAGGGAGCGGCGCCTGAGGCCTCGCCGGGCACTCCGGACGCAGCGGACGGAAGAGATGGCTCAAAGCCCGCCTGAAAAGGAGGCGCTGGCCGAAGCCACGCTGATCTCGCACCTGCTCGAGCTGCGCACGCGCCTGCTCCGCGCGACGGTTGCCATCTGCATCGTGTTCCTGCCGCTCGCCTTCTTCTCGAACGAACTCTTCACGCTGGTCGCCCACCCGCTGATCGAGAAACTGCCCGAGGGAACCTCGCTGATCGCGACCAGCGTCGTGGCTCCGTTCATGGCCCCGCTGAAGCTTTCGCTGATTGCGTCGGTTTTCGTCGCAATGCCCTTCATCCTCTACCAGGTGTGGGGGTTCGTCGCCCCGGGGCTGTACCGTCATGAGCGGCGATTTGCATTGCCGCTTTTCCTCTCCAGCGTCGTGCTGTTTTACGTCGGCGTCGCCTTCGCCTATTTCATAGTCTTTCCGTTGATGTTCGCGTTCCTCACGTCGACGGCGCCCGTGGGCGTACGGATGATGACCGACATCTCGAGCTACCTCGATTTCGTCGTTCTGCTGTTTTTTGCCTTCGGCATCGCATTCGAGATGCCGGTAGCCGTGGTGCTGCTGGCTGCGACCGGCATAGTCAAGGTCGAGACGCTGAAGAAGCAGCGCGGCTACGTGCTTCTCGGCATCTTCATCGTCGCGGCCTTCCTCACGCCGCCCGACGCCGTCTCGCAGACCTTCATGGCCGTGCCGATGTACGCGTTGTTCGAGATCGGTATCCTGTTCGCCCAGTACCTCGTTCGGCAGCGCGAAGAGGACAAGGCACAGCACGAAACGACATCGCCCGTTGAGTGACCTGACCGGCAGCTACTTCGGGCACCCGCGCGGGCTTGCCACGCTGTTCTTCACGGAAATGTGGGAGCGCTTCACGTTCTACGGGATGCGCGCACTGCTGGTGCTGTTCCTGGTCGACGCCATACAGAGCGGCGGTTACGGCTTCGACGACAAGACGGCGACCGCGGTGTATGGCCTCTATACGGCGGCCGTCTTCATGGCCGCGCTACCCGGGGGATGGATCGCGGACCGCCTGATCGGGGCGCAGCGCGCCGTGCTCGCGGGCGGCGTGCTGATGACCATCGGCAACCTGCTGCTGGGGATTCCCGGACCGCCGCCGCTGTTTTTTGCCGGCCTGGTCGTGATCGTTCTCGGCATCGGACTCCTGAAGCCGAGCATCTCGACGCTGGTCGCCGGACTGTATCCCGAGGGCGGCGGGCGCCGTGACGCGGGCTTCACGATTTTCTACATGGGCATCAACCTCGGTGCTTTCATCGGGCCGCTGATTGCCGGCTGGCTGGCGCAGAAGTACGGCTGGCGGATCGGGTTCCTTGCCGCGGCCGTCGGCATGCCGCTCGGCCTGCTGCAGTTCTGGTTGTCACGCCGGTTGCTGGGCGAGGCGGGCGCGAGGCCGCATCGTTCCGACGGTGGTGCCGGGCTCGCACGCGACTACAGGATTCTCGGCGCAGCCGTGACGGTGCTGGCGATCGTAGCGTTCCTGCTGTTGAGCGGGATCGTGCAGGTGAATCCCGCGCCGCTTGCGAAAGCGGCGGCATACGTGCTCGTCGGCATGGCGGCAGCGTATTTCATCTACCTCTTCGCAGGCGCCGGGCTCGATCCGGTCGAGCGGCGGCGCGTGGTCGTGGTGCTGGTAATGTTCGTCGCCTGCGCGCTCTTCTGGTCGGGCTTCGAGCAGGCCGGTTCGTCAATGAACCTGTTCGCGAAGCGCTACGTCGACCGGTTCATCGGCGGATTCGAGATCCCCGCGGGATGGTTCCAGTCGGTGCAGCCGGCGTTCGTGATCCTGTTTGCGCCGGTGTTCTCGTCGCTGTGGATCGCGCTCGCACGACGCAACCTGAATCCTGCGGCACCACTCAAGTTCGCCTTCGGCCTGCTGCTGATGGGCGGCGGCTTCCTGTTCATGGTGAAGGCGGCCTCGATCGTCGCAGGCGGCGCGCAATCACCAGCGTACTACCTCGTGCTCACGTACCTGGTGCATACGTTCGGCGAGCTTTGCCTGAGCCCGGTGGGACTGTCGACGGTGACCAAGCTGGCCCCGGCCCGTTTCGTTGGCCAGATGATGGGCGTGTGGTTCCTGGCAAGCTCGCTGGGCAAGTTGATGGCGGGCCTGATCGCGGGCAGTTTCGACGCCAACGACCTGGCCGCCATGCCCGGGCGCTACATGGACATCGTGCTGTACGGAGTGGTGGTGGGCATCGTGCTGCTGCTGATCAGCCGGCCGGTGACCCGGCTCATGGGCGGGGTGAAATAACGGGCTCCGGCTGCATGGACTGCTGCCGATCACCACGAAAAGCAGGCGCCTGGCACCTGTTTGGCTGCACTGCCACCAGTACCCGGCGCTTGCTCTTGCACCGCAATTTCGCGGAGACTGCCGCCCTCGCGCGTCATCGCGCAATCACTTGAAGCAGAAACAAAAACCCATGTCCAACTCGACCCTGCCTGCGGTGACGCGTGACACGTGGCTCGGCCACCCGAAAGGACTCTTCCTGCTGTTCGCCACGGAGATGTGGGAGCGTTTCAGCTACTACGGCATGCGCGCACTGCTGGTGCTGTCGCTGATCGCGGGTGTCGAGGTGGCCAACCCCGGCTTCGGCTGGTCACAGTCCGAGGCGCTGAAACTCTACGGCCTGTTCACGGGATTCGTTTACTTCACACCGCTGATCGGCGGCTGGCTGGCAGACAACTACCTGGGCCAGCGCAAGTCCGTGATCATCGGCGGCCTGCTGATGGCGATCGGGCAGTTCACGCTGGCCTCGGCCATACCCGGCAACCTGAGCCTCTTCTACGTGGGCCTGGTCATCCTGGTGCTGGGCAATGGCTTCTTCAAGCCCAACATCTCGACGATGGTGGGAGACCTGTACGAGGAAGGTGACGCGCGTCGCGACGGGGCGTTCACGATCTTCTACATGGGCATCAATGCCGGCGCCTTTCTTGCGCCGCTGATCTGCTCGACGCTGGGCGAAGACCCGACCTACGGCTGGCGCGCGGGCTATTTCGCAGCGGGCGTGGGCATGATCCTCTCGGTGATCATCCAGCTGCTGTTCGCCAGGCGATATCTCGACACCATCGGCACCGTGCCCGCCGCGAAGCGCTCACTGGAGCAGTCCGGTGGCAAGCACGCGCCTCTCACGCCGGACGAGGTGGACCGGCTGCGCGTGATCTTCATGCTGTTCGTGTTCGTGGTGCTGTTCTGGGCCGCCTTCGAACAGGCCGGCGGCCTGATGAACATCTATGCGAACGAGAAGACCAACCGCATGGTCGGCGGCTTCGAGGTGCCGGCCGGGTGGTTCCAGTCCCTGAATCCGCTGTTCATCGTGCTGCTCGCCCCGATCTTCTCTGCGGCGTGGGGCAGGCTTGGCGCCGTGGGCAAGAACCCCGCGACGCCGCGCAAGATGGTGCTGGGCCTGGTACTCACGGGCATCGGCTTTCTTGCGATGGTCGCGGCCGCGCTCGAGTCCGAGGGTGGCGGCAAGGCCTCAATGTCGTGGCTGGTGATCGCGTATTTCTTCCACACGACCGGCGAACTGTGCATTTCCCCGGTCGGCCTCTCGATGGTGACCAAGCTCGCGCCGCTCAGGCTCGCGTCGCTGATGATGGGCGTCTGGTTCATGATCAACTTCGTCGCCAACTGGCTCGCAGGGATCATCGGTTCCTATGCCGAGAGCCTCGGCGAGCTTTCCATCTTCGGCGGCCTTGCAGTGACGCTGTTCATATTCGCAGTCGTGCTGTGGATGCTCTCCGGCACACTGGTGCGCTGGATGCACGGCGCCGAGACCATCAAGCACGCCTGATGCACTCACGCCGCCGCGGGACTCCGCGGCGGCGTTTTTCCTTTGGAGACCGGAGGTCCCGATGATCGGAAACGCCCTTCGAAGCGTTCGCCTGATGAGCGCTGCCGCCATCCTCTCCCTGTCCGTGCTTCCAGCCGCCGTCGCGACGGCCGAGACCGCCGATGAATTCGTCGTGCGGCTCAATCGCGAGCTGGCCGGGATCGCGCTGGAGCTGAACGCAGCGGCCTGGACCCAGGCCACCTACATCACGGTGGATACGCAGTTCCTGACTGCAAAGGCGAACGAGCGGCTGCTGGAAGCGTTCAGCCGCCTGGTCGCCGAAGCAAAGGCCTTCGACGGGCAGCCGATGAGCCCGGCGTCGAAGCGCACCGTCGAACTGCTGAAGCTTGGCCTGCCCGCGCCGGCGCCGGACGACCCGGCGAAGCGTGCGGAGCTCGCTGCCGTGCTCGCGGGCATGGAGGCCAAGTATGGCTCGGCCAAGTACTGCCCGAAGGGTTCGGACGGCTGCCGGGACGAGACTGAGCTGAAGGCGGTGATCGCCGCAAGCCGGAACTACGACGAACTGCTCGACGCGTGGCAGGGTTGGCACGATGCGGCACAGCCGCTGCGTGCCGACTACGCGCGCTTCGTGACGCTGGCCAACGAAGGTGCCCGCGAACTCGGCTACAAGGACCTTGGCGCGATGTGGCGTTCGGGCTACGACATGCCCGCGGACGATTTCACGAAGGAAGCTGCGCGGCTCTGGGGCCAGGTGCAGCCGTTCTACGAGCAGCTCCACTGCTACACGAGGGCGCGGCTGGCGAAGAAATACGGCGAGGACAAGGTCCCGGCCGGCAAGCCCATCCCCGCGCACCTGCTCGGCAACATGTGGGCGCAGGAGTGGGATTCGGCCTACGACCTGCTCGAACCGTACCCCGGGGTGAACAACCTCGACGTGGACTCGGCGCTGAAGGCGCAGGGCTACGACGCCACGCGCATGGCGAAGTCGGCCGAGGCGTTCTATGAGTCGCTCACGTTCCCGGCGCTGCCGCAGACGTTCTGGGAACGCTCAATGCTGGTGAAGCCGCGCGACCGTGACGTGGTCTGCCACGCGAGCGCCTGGCAGCTCGACGCCTACGAGGATGTGCGCATCAAGATGTGCATCGAGCCGACCTACGACAGCCTGCGCACCATCTACCACGAGATGGGGCACATCTATTACGACCTCTGGTACAAGGACCAGCCGTTCATGTTCCAGGGAGCCGCGCACGACGGTTTCCACGAAGCCATCGGCGACACGGTCAATCTCTCGATGACGCCGGCCTACCTGGCGAAGATCGGCCTGGTGCCTCCGGCGAAGCCGAGCCACGAGGCCGAAATCAACCAGCAGATGAAGATGGCGCTGCAGAAGATCGCATTCCTGCCGTTCGGCAAGGTAATCGACGAGTGGCGCTGGAAGGTGTTCTCGGGCGAAATCCAGCCTGCGAACTACAACGCCTCGTGGTGGGCGCTGCGCGAAAAATACCAGGGCATCGCGCCGCCGGTGCCGCGCAGCGAGGCTGACTTCGATCCGGGTGCCAAGTATCACGTCCCGGCGAACACGCCTTACACGCGTTACTTCCTCTCGTTCATCCTGCAGTTCCAGTTCCAGAAGGCGCTTTGCGAGGCTGCCGGCCATAAAGGGCCGCTTGCCGAGTGCTCGGTCTTCGGCAACGAGGCGGCCGGAAAGAAATTCGCGGCGATGCTCTCGAAGGGCGCGAGCCAGCCCTGGCAGGACACGCTCTACGAACTCACCGGCACGCGCGAGATGGATGCCTCCGCGATACTCGAGTATTTCGCCCCGCTGCGCGCGTGGCTCACCGAACAGAACAAGGACCAGCAGTGCGGTTGGTAACGTACTGACCAGGGCGCCAGGGGAGATACGATGAACCAGACCGCCGTTGCACCGCAGCTCACCTTCCGCGCCATCACGCTTGCCATCGTGCTGGCGATGGTACTCGCCGCCGCCAACACCTACCTCGGGCTGTTCGCCGGCATGACCATCGCTTCGGCCATACCGGCGGCGGTCGTCTCGATGGCGGTGCTGCGGCTGCTCGGAGGCGGCGGGATACTCGAAAACAATATCGTCCAGACCGGGGCGTCAGCGGGCTCGTCGATTGCGTCAGGCGTGATCTTCACCATTCCCGCGCTGGTGATCCTCGGGTACTGGGACGACTTCCAGTACATGTGGGTGCTGGCGATCGCGGGACTCGGCGGCATCCTCGGCGTCTTCTTCTCGGTGCCTTTACGTCGCGCCCTGATCGTCGACCAGGGCCTCGCCTTCCCTGAGGGCAAGGCCGCAGCGGAAGTGCTGAAGACCGGCGAGAACCCGGCGCAGGGCGTCAGGATCCTGGGCCTTTCGGCGCTGGGCGGTGGTTTTGCGAAGCTGGCTGCGGCGAGCGGGCTCAGGCTCTTCCCGGACACCGCAGCGGCCGGCGCATGGGCAGGCAAGGGCATCGCGTATTTCGGCACCAACCTGTCCCCGGCGCTGCTCGGGGTCGGCTACATCGTCGGCCTCAACATCGGCGTTCTGGTGCTCATCGGCGGCATGATCTCGTGGAACGTCGCGATCCCTATCTACAGCGCGTTCTTCCTGGACGGCAACCCGGAGCTCGCCGCGAGCCTGGTTGGCGCCAGTGCCGAAGACGCCGCCGGTGCGATCTGGTCGGCACAGATCCGCTACCTCGGCGTAGGTGCGATGCTGGTCGGCGGAGTGTGGGCGCTGGTCTCCATCCGCGAATCGCTGCTTTCGGGAATCAAGAGCGGCCTCGCCGCAGCGCGCGCCAGCGCCGGCACCGTGGTCGCGCACACCGAGCAGGACCTGCCGATGAAGGCCATCCTGGTCGGCACGCTGCTGTTTACGCTCCCGCTCTTCTGGCTCTACCAGAACATCGTGCACGACGTGGCGGTGAGCCTGCCCATGACGATCATCATGATCGTCGCGGGCTTCCTGTTCTGCTCGGTGTCGGCGTACATGGCGGGCCTCGTCGGCTCGTCGAACAACCCGGTGTCCGGCATCACGATCTGCACGATCCTGTTCGCCTCACTGGTGCTGATGGTGCTGATGGGCCGGGGCGCGCCGCTCGGGCCGGTGGCCGCGATCATGATCGGCGCAGTGGTCTGCTGCGCAGCGTGCATCGGCGGCGACAACCTGCAGGACCTGAAGTGCGGCCACATCGTCGGCGCCACGCCGTGGAAGCAGCAGGTGATGCTGGCGATCGGCGCCGCGTCGAGCGCGCTGGTGATGGCCCCGGTGCTGAACCTGCTGCTCAAGGCCTACGGCATCGGCGTGCCGTCGGCCGAACACCCGAGCCCGCTGATCGCGCCGCAGGCGACGCTGATGGCCTCGGTCGCCAAGGGCATGTTCGGCGGGCACCTGCCCTGGGGCATGATCCAGATCGGCGCGCTGATCGGCGCCGCCGTGATTGCCTGGGACCTGTGGCTGAAGAAGCGCGGCGCAAAGTTCCGAGCGCCGGTGCTCGCGGTCGCGGTCGGCATCTACCTGCCGCTGGACCTGTCCACGCCGATCTTCATCGGCGGCCTGATCGCGCACCTCGTCGAACGCAAGCTCGGCGGACCCGAGGCAGCCGAGCGCGCCGGCCGCAACGGCATGCTGTTCGCGGCGGGGCTGATCACCGGCGAGGCCCTGATGGGCATCTTCATCGCCATCCCGATCGTGATGTCCGGACGTGCCGACGTACTCGCGCTGCCGGCCGCCCTGCAGTTCGGAGGCTGGCTGGGCCTCGCGGTCGTGGGCTGGCTCGCGTGGTGGCTGTACCGGACGGGCATCCGCCGCGCTTGAACGCCCGCGAGGATGGCGGCCCGGGCCTGAGGTTCAGGATCCTCGCTGCGTACGCGACGATCTACCTCGTCTGGGGTTCCACATTCCTCGTGGTCCGTCTCGGCGTCCGGGCGCTGCCGCCGATGCTGTTCGCGGGAGGCCGCTTCCTGTTCGCCGGAGCGCTGCTCGGGACGGTCGCCGTGCTGCTGCGCGAGCGCTTCCCGCGCACCGGACTCGAGTGGCGCTACATCGTTGCGTTTTCGATCCTGATGATTGCATGCAGCAGCGGCGCGACTACGATCGCCCTGAAGCACCTGCCATCGAACGAGGGGGCGCTGCTCTCGGCCGGCTCGGCGCTGTGGATCGCCTGGCTCGGGGCGATGGGACCCAAGGGCCACAAGCTGACGCTGCGCGGCAACCTCGGCCTGCTGGTCGGCCTGGCCGGCGTCGCGCTGCTGGTCTGGCCGCGCAGCGCGACGCCGTCGGGACACTTCGGCTGGCAATCGCTGGTGCTGGTCGGCAGTCTTTCCTGGGCCATCGGTACGGTGCTGTACCGGAATGCAGCGCTGCCGGTCGGCCCGGTCGCCTTCAACGCAGTGATGTTCCTGCTCGGCGGGACCTGGTTGCTGCTCGCCGGCGCCGCGGCCGGCGAGTTGCCCGAGTGGCGCTGGCAAGCCGGCGGACTCGCGGCAATGGCCTACCTTGCAGTGTTCGGCTCGGCGCTGGCCTACACCGCGTACACATGGCTCCTCAGGCATTCGCCGGCGGACCGCGTCGGCACCTTCGCCTATGTGAATCCCGCAATCGCTGCCGTGCTCGGCTGGGCCGTTTTGGGAGAAGCCCTCGAGCTCACACAGCTCGCCGGCATGCTGGTCGTGCTGCTCGGAGTAGCGCTGGTGACGCTGGGGAAATGACCTGTCGGCCCCTGGTCTCCACCCGGCCGATACGTTCAGGTCGGTCGCTCCGCCGCCTGCATTTCTCCCCGGAAACTGTCGATGAGATCGGTCATCGACCTCTCCCGGCCGACTGAGCCGACGCGCTCCTCCATGCCCTCGGCACGCAGGATTTCGCGCACCGCGGCAAGCGCTCCGGTAACCCTCAAGCGAATACCCGCCGCGTCGAGTTCCTGATTCAATTTCGCCAGCATTCCGGCGCCCGCCAGGTCTATGACGGGCGTCGAAGAAAGGTCGCAGACCACCAGCTTCAAGGGTTCGGTGCTTGAACGTATCTTCTGCCAGACGGCGTCCCGCACATGCTCGACGTTGAAGTAGAGCAGCGATGCCTCGACGCGGAACAGCAGTACGCCCGGTACAGGAGTACTTTCTGGCGATCGCTCCATGTCGGAATAGATCGCTGTGCCGGGCGTGTGCCCCAGGAAGGCTACGTGCGGGTGAGCGGTGCGGCGTATCATCAACAGCAGCGACACCAGGACCGCCACGATCACGCCGTTGAGGATGCCGAGGAACAGCACGGCGCCGAACGCGACCATGGAAACAACGAATTCGTAGCGGCTCACCCGCCAGACGTGCCGTAACTCCCGGATGTTGATCAATCCCTTGACGGCGACCAGCACGATCGCCGCCAGTACCACGTTCGGCAGGTTGCTGAGCATCCCCGTCAGGTACATCAGGCAGAGCCCGATTGCGACGGAGGCGAAAACCAGCGCGAGAGGCGTCTTCGCGCCGGCCTTGTCGTTGACCGAGGACTGTGACAGGCCGCCCGCCACAGGGTAGGCCTGGAAGAACGCCGCGGCCAGGTTCGCCGCGCCCAGCCCCAGCAGTTCCTGGCGCGCGTCGATCTCGTAGCGGTGCGCCTGCGCCAGCGCACGCGCAGCGGACACGCTCTCGACGTATGCCAGCAGCGTGCATGCGAATGCCAACGGAATCACTCCCTCCACATCGCGCACCCGCAGTCCCGGCAGGTGGAAAGCGGGCAATCCCTTCGGCAGCTCGCCGACGACCTTGAAGCCGAGGCTGCCGAGCGGCGTCACCGACAGCACGATGATGGAGACTGCGACCACGATCAGTGCGACCGGACGGCCCGGCAGGAACTTTTCGCCGAGAAGCAGCACGACCAGCGCGGTGATGCCGAAGGCCAGCACCACCAGATTGGTGTCGGGAAGCTGGCCCCACAGGATGACTAAGCGCTCGAAAAAGGCTTCGCCGCCGCCCTTTACGCCGAACAGCTTGGGCAACTGGGTCAAGCCGATCGTCAGCGCCGCACCAGCCTTGAAGCCGAGCAGGATGGTCTCGCTGATGAAGTTGACGAGGTGACTCAGTCGCAGCAGCCACGCCACGACGCACATCGCGGCGATAACCAGCGCGGTGAGCGCCGCAATGTCGGCCCAGCGCCCGGGATCGCCCTGTGCCATTCCCGCCACCGTGACGCCGACAAGCATCGAGATCGCGGAGGTGGGACCGATCGCAAGCTGGCGGGAAGAGCCGAACAGCGCGTAGAACAGCCCGCCGACCAGGTAACAGTAGATGCCGTATTGCGGCGGCAGGCCGGCGAGCGAGGCGTAGGCGAGCGATACCGGGATACCGTAGGCGGCAAGCGTGATGCCTGCAATCGCATCGTTGCGCAGCCACTGCGTGCGATACGTCGGCAACCACTGCGCCGGCGGAAAGGCCGCTCGCCATCCGCGAACCGGAGCCTCCCCGATCTTGGCACCCGCGGGCCGAGGGTCCGTTGTCGCCGTTCCCTTGCTCACAGGTCCTCTTCCACCAGCGCCTCGATGCGGCCCGCCTTCACGGCCGAGACCATTGCCGCATAGTCCCGCGCGTTCTGGTCGGCATAAGATAGCGCGAACTTGCCGATGGCCTTGTCGAACGAATCCGTCTTGCCCAGGTACCCGCTGATCATGGCCGTGTCGCCGGACTTGGCATGGGCTCGTGCGAGTGTCCAGCCGCACACATCCGCGTAACGATTCATTGCCTTTGGCACGAACCCTTCCACCGGGAAGGAGAATTTCATGTCGCGCAACTGGCGTCCGAAGAAATGAAAGCCGCGCTTGCCCTCAGTCCATCCAAGGAAGATGTCGCTGGATGACTGCATCAGACGCTGCCCCATGACCACGCGCTGCCCCTGGTTCTCATAGACGCTCTCGCCCGCGTATTGCGCGAGCACCGAGGGCCGGGCTTCCTTGAACTGCAGCAGCAGCGTGTGATTTTCCGCGGAGAAGAACAGCCCGACCAGGCACCGCGTACCGACGCTTCCGATGCCGACGACCTTGATGGCGATGTCTTCCAGGCGGTACCGATCCATCAGCACTCGCACGGAATCCGGCAGCGACAGGCGATAGTCCTCGAGGGCCTCGCGAGCCGACCCGAGATAGTCCTCCTCGCCGACGTGGAACAAGACCGGTGGCTGGTCCAGCAGGCGCCGGCGTCCGCCGACCTCGCCGGTGATCTTCGGCAGCAGGTAATCCGCGACGCGCCCGCGCGCCTGCGCCGTCAACTCCTTGCGGCGTTCCCGCGCCTCGGCGTCGGGTGCCATCTCGATCAGGGCCTTCTCATCCAGGCGGTCGTACCAGACCTCCAGCGGGCTCATCTTCGAATAGTCGCGCATGTGTTCCCGGTAGGCGCGCGCGCACTCGACTGCGGCGTCGCGGGCCTGGCTATCCGAGTGGCCACGGTCCCGGGCGGCTACGGCAAAGCTGGCGGCCAGGCGCTTGAGATCCCACTCCCATGGCGCCGGCAAGGTTTCATCGAAATCGTTGATGTCGAAGATCAGGTTGCGCTCAGGGGTTGCGAACAGCCCGAAATTCATCAGGTGACAGTCGCCGCAGGCCTGAACCCGGAGCCCGGTGCTCGTGGTGTCGGCCAGGTCGTGGGCCATCAGTCCCGCCGAACCGCGCAGGAAGGTGAAGGGGCTGCGCAGCATGCGCCCGTAGCGGATCGGAACCAGTTCGGGCAGCCGACCACGATTGGATGCCTGCAGGATCCTGACCGGATCGCGCGACCTGGTGGGCCGCTTCCAGACGGCCTGCTGCTCGTGCGAAACCTTGTCCCGCAACGCCTTCCCTGCAGACAGGCGCTGCTCGCGGGACGTGAACCCGGGTCGCTGTGCAGCGGCTGCCTGAGCTTTGCCGGCTTCCTTGCCGTGGCCCATGCCTGCCTTCTTGACCTTGCCCGCCATTTTCATCTTGCCCGCCTCTTTCATCAGATTGCTCCATGCACCGCGAAGCCCGGCCAAGTCGGGCGCGGTTTCCTGCCCTTGCCAAGTTGATACGCTTCGGTTCGGTCCCGGCGCATCCGTAGTTTAGGAAGCCGGTTACCTGCGACAACGCTGGACGCGAGCCGGACGCTCAGTCAATCCGCCAACAGACGCCGGGCGGAGGGGTCGGCACATCGCTGGACGACTGGATCGTGTCGAATCCCGTCTAGGCGAGTACACCCCGCT
The DNA here is from genome assembly GCA_963732415.1 of uncultured Gammaproteobacteria bacterium. GTDB lineage: Bacteria > Pseudomonadota > Gammaproteobacteria > Steroidobacterales > Steroidobacteraceae > RPQJ01. Next base: position 88,180 of record CAVSZK010000012.1, on the reverse strand, counting down.
TGCGCATCGCGCGGGCATAGAGGTACAGCCCGATTGCGACCAGGAATATCACCGCCGTAAACAACACGGAGCCTGGCCCTCCCATGACTTCCAGGCCATTGGACAGCACGTAGTTCTGCAGCGTGGTGAGCGCTACGCCGATGAGTGACGCCAGGAAGAACCAGACGGCAATACCCTTCCTGAACAGCAGCAGCAGCGAACCGAGCACGGCACCCCAGACGCCGATCGCCCACGCGGCCACCGTCCATGCCGGGAGCCCGTAGAAGAACGCCAGTTGCTCGGGCGTGAATGCGCTCATGTACTGCGCGTTCCTGGTCTGCGTCATCACGTAATCCAGCGCGCCGACGGCATTCCACAGCAATGCCGCGATGCCGACGACCCGGAGATGCCAGGGGGCGCGCATGTTAGGCCTCATGGTGTCAGCCTCCTATCTGGAAAGTGAGATGAAGGTGTAGGCAAGCATCACGCCGCCGAGGACCACGAGCGCCAGCAGTTCCGCGACTGACAGGGTTCCCGCGCTGGCAGATCCATCCCGCGCCGCCAGCGCCCGCTCACGATGAATCAGGAATGCCGGGACAGCCGCGCTGATGGCGATGAAGACGCTCGCCAGCACATAGATCCAGACGCCGCGCATCGACAGGCGACGCGCCTCGAGAAACATCCAGGTGATTGCAGCGAGCCCGAGCAGCAGGATGTCGACCGTGATCGAGCGGCTGGCCGGATTCACCAGGGTCTGCTGCCAGAAATGCAGGTTCGCTGCCGCCAGCCCCATGTCGAGGTACGCGATGTTGTTTCCCCAGGTTCCGACCAGGGCTACCAGGCCAATCAGGGCATAGACCACGCAGAGGGCATTTCTCGAGATCGTCATGCGAATTCCTCCCCCCGACACATCTCCCAGTGAGGCATCCCACAGTGACCCGATGCCCCGCGCTACTTCCTGGCGGTGAAGATCTCGACCTGGCCGTTCGATCCGATCACGCTGGAGGCCGCCCACGACACGAGGCTGACGATCAGCGCGGCGCCGACCGCGGTCCAGAATCCCGAAATCTCGAAGCCCGGGACCATCCATGCGACGAGACCGACCATCGCTGCGTTGAGCACCAGCAGGAACAGCCCAAGGCTCAGCACCGTCAGCGGCAGCGTCAGGATGAATGCCAGCGGGCGCACAAAGGCGTTGACGGCGCCAAGCAGGACGGCCGCAACGATCAGCTTGGTCGGTGACGCGAAATGCAGGCCCTGGAATATCTCGCTTGCGACCCACAGGCCCAGCGCGGTTATCGCGGCACGCAACAGGAATCCAACCATGTGAGCCTCCCCTCGCCGCCAGGCTGACGCGCTTCGTTGACGACACGCGCATGGTAATGGAATCTACCCGGCACACCAATCAAGCACCCCGGGGAATCGATCATGAATCTGGTTGCCGTCGTCATACTGCTCGCACTGCTGGAGTTCGTCGCGTTCGGCGTCATGGTCGGCCGTGCGCGCGTGCTGTACGCGGTCAAGGCCCCGGCTACCAGCGGCAACGAGGTGTTCGAGCGCCATTTCCGAGTGCACTACAACACGCTGGAGGCGCTGATCGTGTTCGTGCCTTCGATCTGGCTGTTCGGGCTGTACGTGAGTCCGCAGTGGGGCGCGGGTCTCGGCGCCGTCTACCTCGTCGGACGCATCGTTTACTTCCGCAGCTACGTCGCCGATCCGGCGCGGCGCAGCATGGGCTTCGGCATGAGCATGCTGCCGATGCTGGTGCTGTTGATCGGTGCGTTGCTGGGCGTGGGTCGGACGCTGCTCTAGCGGCGACTGGCCTGGCGCAGGCGGCGGCGCCGCCGGCCCAGGGCGAGCGAAAAGTCGCCCGGGCGTCGTATCTCAGGTAGCGAGCTGAGCCAGCGGCCGCTGCAGCCGGCTCGCGACCGCCTCGGCAGCCTGTCTTCCGCACAGCAGCTCGATGAGCTCGAGGCTGAATTCCGTCGCCGTGCCCGGGCCGCGCGAGGTCACGACCTTTCCGTCCACGACGACCGGCGCGTCGCTCAAGCGGATGCCCGGAGCGCTGTCCGGCGCGAGGAAGCCCGGGAAGCTGGTCGCCCGACGGTTGTCGAGCAGGCCGGCAGCCGCCAGCACGCCGGGCGCCGCGCAGATCGCCGCTGTATAGCGCCCCTGGTCGGCGAAACGCTGCAGCAGAGCGATGACCCGCGAATCCCGCTTCAGGTGATCGGCACCCGGCATGCCGCCGGGCAGGACGATCATGTCGTATTCGGTGGCTTCAGCAGCGTCGATTGAGATATCCGCCTCGACCGCGATCCCGTGGGAGCCGGTCACCCGGGTGCCCGCGAGCGACGCTGTGTGCACCTCGATGCCGGCACGGCGCAGCAGGTCGACCACGGTGACAGCCTCGATTTCCTCGAAGCCTTCCGCCAACGGAACCAGGACGCGCGGCGCTGTCACGGTCGCAATCGCGCCGTCAGTGCCTGGTCGCCAGGGCAACGTGCTTGTCGAGGCTGCGGTCCTGAAGGTACTGCAGTGCTGATCGCACCTCGGGATCCGCGGCCGCGTCGAGCCCGTAGTGGTGATGTGCCGCACCGGCCTGCGCGGCGATACGCACGTCAGGCTCGAGTCCGCGCTCCTGTATGGAGCGCCCGGAGGGAGTGAAGTAGCGCGAAGTGGTGAGCTTCAGCGCTTCGCCGTCGCGCAGAGGCATGACTGTCTGCACCGAGCCCTTGCCGTAGGTGCGCTCACCCATCAGCGTCGCGCGGCCGTGATCGCGCAATGCGCCTGCCACGATCTCGGCACCCGATGCGGAGCCCGCGTCCACCAGCACCACGACAGGTGCGCCGTGCAGCAGGTCTCCCGGCGTCGCGTCCATCTCGAAGCTCGCGTCCGGCGTACGTCCGTCGGCGCGAACGATCATTCCACCCTCGAGCAGGCTGTCGGCGACGCTCACCGCGGATTCGAGCACGCCGCCCGGATTGTCGCGCAGGTCGAGCACCAGTCCGCGCAGCGGCGCGGCGCCAGCCGCGGTCTGCAACGTCAGGATTGCGCCGTCGAAGTCGCCCGGCGTCGAGTCGCTGAAATGGCTGACCCGCACGTAGCCGAAGTCGCCCGGCAGCCGTTCCGCACGAACCGTCTGCACGTGGACTTCGGAGCGCTCGAGGTCAAAGCGCAGCGGCTCCGGCTCACCCCTGCGATCGATCACGATCGCGACGTGGGAACCCGCGAAGCCCCGCATTCGCGTAATGGTCTCGTCGAGACTGCCTGGCGCGACGGGTCGTCCGTCCACTTCCAGCAACGCATCGCCGGTGCGCACCCCGGCGCGATCTGCGGGCGAGCCCTCGATTGGTGCCACTACAACGATCCTGCCCCCGTCCTCCTCGGTCACCTCGATGCCGACGCCGGTATAGGTACCCGCGGTGCTGACGCGCATCTCCTCGTAGGCCGCAGCGTCCAGGAATTCCGAGTGCGGGTCGAGGCTGGCGACCATGCCCTCGACCGCAGCTTGTTCGAGCTGCCCGAGGCTCACGGGTTCCACGTACTCACGGCGAACGTGCTCGGCGACCTCGTCCAGCAACAGGTGCTCGGAGCGCGCGACCACCGGCTTTGGAGGCGCGGGGACGTGGCGGCCCGCATTGAGGTCACGAACGTGCATGTAGCCGGCGCCGAGCGCGGCACCGACCAGGACGGCGAGCAGGGTATGAATGCGGCGGTTCAAGCGGCTTGGGCGGTCTGGGCTGTAGTGGTACGAAGCGGCAGTGTAGCGTCGAGAGATGCGGCGATCACGCGGCGTGCCACGCGGCAGCGCCGGCAAGGCGGCCTGGTTCACATTCGCGCCCGGCACCTTCCCGGGCAGGGGACTGGCCTTGCATCGAGTCAGCGCTTCTTGAGCCAGATCTCGGGGTCCACGGGCTGGCGCCCACGTCGCACCTCGAAGTAAAGAGCAGGCTCTTCGCGACCACCGGTGTCCCCTACGGCGCCGATCACCTCGCCGGCCGAGACCGAATCTCCCACTTTGCGGAAGACTTCCTCGTTGTGGCCGTACAGGCTGAGATAGCCGCCGCCATGGTTGAGGACGACCATCAGCCCCATGCCCGGCAGCCAATCAGCGTAAACGACCTGGCCCGCGAAGGGTGCGCGCACGCGAGCCCCGCGATCGGTGCCGATCAGCATACCCTGCCAGCGCATCGAGCCCCCGGCGCGGGGCTGGCCAAAGCGCGCAAGCACGTGCCCCTGCTGCACCGGCCAGGGCAGCTGTCCGCGCAGCGGCTCGAACGGGGCCTGCTTCGCAACCGGCACGCTCTCGAGCGCCTTGCGCAGGTCCGCGATGAGTTTTTCGAGCGACTGCGCCTGCGACTGGAGACGCTTCAACTGGCTGCTCTGCGTCTTGATCCCGCGGTCGATCGCGGCGACGGTCCGGCTCCTGCCCTCCTGCGCGGAGCGCAATGCCTGCACTTGCTGCTCCTGGCTCGCCTCCAGAGCCGCCAGCCGGTCGCGCTCTTCGGCGATCTTGCCCCTCACCAGCGCAAGGTGCTCGAGCTTGTCACGAATGCCCGCAATCCTGTCGGCGCGCGCGCGACCCAGGTAGCCGTAGTACTTCAGCATCCGGCCGAATGTCGCGGGGTCCTCCTGGTTCAACAGGAGCTTCAGTTCCTCCTCGCGGCCATTGACGTACGCGGCGCGCAGTTCGCCAGCCAGCGCAACGCGTTCGGCGGCGAGTTCCTGCTCCAGGCCAGCCTCTTCCTTCTGGAATGCCTTCAGCCTCGCCTCGGCCGCCAGGCGCTGGGCGCGAACGTCGTCGAGCGCCCGTCTCGTCTTCTGCACCGCAAGTTCCGAATCGCGCAGTTCGGCGCTCAGCTTGTCCCGCTTTTCGATGTCGGCGTTGACGTCCTTGCGCACCTTCTCGATGCGCGAATTCACCCTCTTGAGCTCGGCTTCCTTCTGCGCCGGAGTAGGCTTCTTTGCAGCCAGGGCGGCCGACGGCGATCCGAGCCCCAGGGTGGCGGCAAGCAGCAGCGCAGCCACCGGGCCCGGCGTCCAGGGCCGGTCGCGGCAGCGTGCAGGCGTCGGAAAGGGCTTGCGAATCATTCCTCGATGGAGCTTCCAGGCGGGGTCAGGCCGGCAAGTCTAGCGGGGCTGTTATAATCCGCGACCCTTTTTACCTGCCTGGCCCATGGACAATCTCCTCGAATACGTCACTCGCCACCCGCTGCTGGTCGGCGGTACTGCGGCACTTGCCATGGCGATACTCATCTACGAGCTCAGCCGTGCGCGGAACGCCGGCCAGGCCGTGGGTCCGCAGGACGCGGTGCGACTGCTGAACCAGGGCGCACTGCTGCTCGACGTGCGATCGAAGGCCGAGTTCGATTCAGGTCACGTGATCGACGCCCGGCACGTTCCGCAGGACGAGATCGCGAGCAGCGCCGAGACCCTGAAGAAGTACCGCGAGAAAGTGGTCATCGCCTGCTGCGAGAGCGGCATGCGGTCCTCGGCCGCCGCACGGGTGCTGAAGGCCCAGGGATTCACCCAGGTCGTGAATCTCCGCGGTGGGCTGGCGGCCTGGCGCTCGGAAAACCTGCCGCTGGTGAAATCCGACGCGAAGGGCAGGAAATCGTGACCGATGCGCCCGACATCGTGATGTATTCCAGCAGCTGGTGCGGCTACTGCGCGCGCGCGCGCGCGCTGCTCGAGGGCAAGGGTGTCGCCTTTCGCGACATCAAGGTCGACGAGGACCCGGCCGATCGCGCCGCCATGCTTGCGCGCAGCGGTGGCCGCCGGACAGTGCCCCAGATTTTCATAGCCGACCGCCATGTCGGCGGTTTTGACGAACTTTATGCGCTCGACAGGTCGGGCGAGCTCGACACTCTACTGCACCGCGCCTGACGGCCCGGACCCTATAGACCCCCACTGATTCTCCAACAGGACGACACCATGACCGAGCCTAGTGCCCAGCCCCAGAACACCCCGGATCCCAACGCGCCTTTCGTGAACCCGCAGGCCGTCTATATCAAGGACTGCTCGTTCGAGGCTCCGTCTGGCCCGTTCATGCCGCAGTCGGATGGCACTCCGACCGTGAACCTGAACCTGGCGACCCGGGCCACGGCCATCGCCCAGGACATGCACGAAGTCGTACTGCAGGTGAACCTCGAGGCGAAGCTGGGAGACAAGGTCGCCTGGCTGCTCGAATTGCAGCAGGCCGGCGCATTCACGATTCGCAATCTCTCCGCCGGTGACCTGGGCAACGTGCTCTCGATCTCCGCGCCGAACTACCTGCTCTCCTTCGCGCGCTCGACGGTAGCGGACCTGGTGACCAAGGGCGGATTTCCGCCGTTCCTGCTGCCGCTCGTGACGTTCGAGGGCCTGCACGCTCGGGCCGCCCAGCAGCAGCCCAGCCCTGCCGTAAACTGAGGCGCCCGCCCACGTGTCGACACCGGCAGCATCCGCGGCGGCCAACCCGGCGGTCGCCGTTCTCGGCTCGGGCTCGTGGGGCACGGCGCTCGCGGTGCACCTCGCCCGCACCGGTCATCGCGCCATACTGTGGGGCATCGAAACCGACGAACTCACCGCGATGGCGCGCGATCGCACCAATCGCCGCTACCTGCCGGGGATCGAGCTGCCGGCGGGCGTCGAGATCGAACACGATTTCGCCACTGCCGTGACCCAGGCAGACCAGCTGCTGCTGGTCGTGCCGAGCCACGCCTTCCGCGAAGTGCTCGAGCGCCTGAAGCCGGTGCTGCGCGCGGGCCAGCGCGTCGCCTGGGCGACCAAGGGTTTTGAACTCGAGACCGGCAAGCTGCCGCACGAGGTCGCCATCGAGGTGCTGGGTCCTGGCGTGCCCACGGCCGTGCTGTCCGGGCCGACATTCGCAAAGGAAGTTGGCGCAGGCCTGCCGACGGCGATGACCGTCGCGTCCGGTGACGAGCAGTACGCGATGGCGCTCGCGCGCAGCATCTCGGGCGTGAACTTCCGGGCCTACGTGTCCGGCGACATGATCGGTGTCGAGGTCGGCGGGGCGACCAAGAACGTTCTCGCTATCGGCGCCGGCATCTCCGATGGCCTGGGCTTCGGCGCCAACACCCGGGTCGCGCTGATCACGCGGGGGCTCGCGGAGATGATGCGTCTCGGCATCGCGCTCGGTGCCGACAAGGACACATTCATGGGCCTCGCCGGGCTCGGTGACCTCGTGCTCACCTGTACCGACGACCAGTCGCGCAACCGCCGCATGGGCCTGGCGCTTGCAGCGGGCAAGACCAGCGACCAGGCGCAGGCCGAGATCGGGCAGGTCGTCGAGGGCGTGCTCGCCGCGCGCGCGGTGCTCGAGGTCGCGCGCCGGCATGGCGTCGAGATGCCCATCATCGAACAGATCCACGACGTCCTCTACGAAGGCAAGCCGCCTCGCGACGCCGTCTACGCGCTGATGAAGCGGGCGATCAAGTCGGAAACGGACTGACGGAAGACGACTCCTGGCCGTCGATTGCGGGCCCGATGACAGGAACTGCAACTGCGCAGCCCCCGCTGCAGGTCGTCCGTCAGGCGGCCCCGCCGTACCCGAGTTGCCGCCAGGCTTCGTACACCGCGACGGCTACCGCATTCGAGAGATTCATGCTGCGCGCACCCGCGAGCATCGGGATCCGCAACCGCCGCTCCTCCGCACAGGCATCGAGCACCGCCGGCGGCAAGCCGCGGGTCTCCGCGCCGAACACCAGCACGTCCCCAGCCCGATAACTGGCGGAGTCGTGGGTAGCTGTGGACCGGGTGGAAAAAGCGAACCACCGCGGGTGGCCCAGGGAGTCGAAGCAGGCTTCCAGGCTCGCGTGGACGCTGACATCGGCCAGTTCACGGTAGTCGAGGCCGGCGCGACGCACGGCGCGATCGTCGAGGTGAAACCCCAGCGGCTGGACCAGGTGCAGCCGCGCGCCGGTGTTGGCGCATAGCCGGATGATATTGCCGGTATTTGGCGGAATCTCGGGCTCGTGCAGGACTACGTGCAACATGGCCGCCCGATCGTGGCGCGCGCCAGCCGGCTCCGCAAGTTGCGGCAGCGATCCCGGCCGACATGGGTTTAGAATCCCCGCAGACCTCCCCGAGTTCCATTCGGAGGAACCCGACGATGATTCTCGTAAGCCATCTGCTCGACCGCAAAGGCAAGGACGTCTGGTCCGTTGACGCCGACCAGCCTGTACTCGAGGCGATCCGGGTCATGGCGGACCGTCGGGTCGGTGCCCTGCCCGTACTGAGCGGCGGCCAACTCGTGGGCCTGGTGTCGGAGCGTGATTACGCGCGCAAAGTTGCGCTGCTCGGGCGCGCCTCGGCCCAGACGTTCATCCGGCAGATCATGTCCGCGCCAGTCGTCACGGTGCAGCCCAGCGATAACGTGCAGCACTGCATGGAGATCATGACCGAGAAGCGCATCCGCCACCTGCCGGTGGTCGAGGACGGCGTCATGGTCGGCATGGTCTCGATCGGCGACCTGGTGCGCGCGGTGATCGAGGAGCAGCAGCAGACGATCGAGCACCTGGAGAAGTTCATCGCCGGCTGACCGGCAGGGGACATTGTCCTTTTCCTGGACCGCGGAACAGGAGAATGTCCCCTGTTGAACTGCCGCTTTCCGCATAGAATTGCGGGCATGTCCTCTTCCGCGTTGCCGCCCTCCCTGGCCGTCGATTTCTGCGGCCTGCGTCTCGCCTCGCCGATCGTGCTGCTCTCCGGCTGTGTCGGCTTTGGCGAGGAATACACGCGCGTGGAGGGATTTTCCAACACCCAGGTCGGCGCGATCGTGCTCAAGGGCACGACGGGCACGCCGCGGCTCGGCAATCCGCCGCATCGCGTCTACGAGACGCCGATGGGCATGTTGAATGCGATCGGGCTGCAGAACCCCGGCGTCGACAATGTCGTCGATCGGATCCTGCCGACACTCGATTTCACAGAAACGCGCTTCTTCGCCAATGTCTGCGGCTCCACCATCGACGAGTACGTCGAGGTCACGCGCCGCTTCGACGATTCGCCAATCGACGCGATGGAGATCAACATTTCCTGTCCGAACGTCAAGGAAGGCGGCGTGCAGTTCGGCAACGTGCCGGAGATGTCGGCGCGCGTGGTAGCCGCATGTCGCGCGGTGACGAAGAAGCCGCTGATCACCAAGCTCTCACCGAACCAGACCGACATCCGCGAAAGCGCGCGAGTCTGCATCGAGGCGGGCAGCGATGCGCTCGCCGTGATCAACACGATGATGGGCATGGCCATCGACGTGAAGACGCGGCAACCGGTCATCGGCAACGTGCAGGGCGGGCTGTCCGGTCCCGCCATCAAGCCGATCGCGCTGCTCAAGGTGATGCAGGTGGCGGACGTTGCGAGGCCGCTCGGCATCCCGATCATCGGGCAGGGCGGAATCCAGACGGCCGAGGACGCGCTCGAATTCATCATCGCCGGCGCGACGACCGTGGGTGTCGGCACCGCGCTCTTCTACGACCCGCTGGTCTGCACGAAGATCAACGCCGGCGTCGCGGAGTACCTCGCCGCGAATCGAATGACGTCTGTCGGTGAACTGGTAGGATCACTGGACGTGCTGAAAAAGCCCATCGAGGCCTGCTACTGCTAGCAGTGCTCGTCACTCGTGCCGGAGCGCCTCGATCGGATCGAGCGAGGCTGCGCGCCAGGCAGGCCACAGGCCGAAAAGCAGTCCGACTGCCGCGCTGAAGCCAAAGGCGAGCGCGAGTGCATCAAGCGTGACGTAGGTCTGCCAGCCCGCGAGCCTGGTGAATGCCCTCGCGACACCGGTGCCGAGCAGCATCCCCAGCGCCCCACCGAGCAGGCACAGCACCAGGCTCTCGACCAGGAACTGCGCGAGGATGTTTCCCCGCGTGGCCCCGAGCGCCTTGCGTATGCCGATTTCACGAGTTCGCTCGGTCACCGTGACCAGCATGATGTTCATGATGCCGATGCCGCCGACGACGAGGCTGACGCCTGCTATCCCCGCCAGCAGGAACCCGAGGATTTCAGTGGTCTGCTGCTGGGTCGCGAGGAACTGCTTGCGATCGATGATGGAAAAGTCGTTGTCGACCCCGGGTGCCAGCCCGTGCTTGCGCCGAAGGACGCGCTCGACCTCGACCATCGCGCGCGCGAGTTCGACGCCCGGGGCCACCTGCACCGCGATCGACTGAAGCTTGTCATCGCCGGTGACGCGATAGCGGGAGGTGCGGATCGGGATGAACACGTCGTCGTCGGAATTACGTGGACCGGATGAGCCCTTCTTTTCGTAAACACCGATCACCTCGAACGGGACTGCCTTGACCAGGATCTGCCGGCCGACCAGGTCACGGGGATCCACCTGCAGCTGCTCAGGTACCTCGCCGCCGACAACCGCAACCCTGGCGTGGCTCGCGTCGTCGTTGGCGTTCAACATCCGGCCCGCGAGCAGCGTGTATCCGTTCACGACCATGTGCTCCGGCGTGGTGCCAATCACGCTCAGGTTCACGTTGCGGTTGCCGAGCTTCACCTGCTGGCGCGACGATTGCTCGGGAGCCACGGCCGAGACATTGCGCGCGCCCTCGCGCAGCGCTTCCGCGTCATCGGTCGTGAGCACCGGCTGGTCGCGCGCGACTCCCTGCGCGAACCGCATCCAGGTGTTGACGGTGAGCACATTCGCCCCCAGCGACTGGAGCTGTTCGTCGATCGCCCGTTGCGCGCCCGTCCCGAGTGCCAGCATGGCGATGACGGCGGCGACGCCGATGATCACGCCGAGCATCGTCAGCGCAGCGCGAAACAGGCTGCCGCGGATAGACGTGAAGGCAACTCGAAGTGTTTCCATACCCGGGACTCCGATAATGTCAGGGTGCGGGCCGGTCGTTCGGCTCTGGCCCCGCCGGCTTGCCGCGCTGACCGGCCGCGCCCGTCTCGCGCGTACCCGACGACCCTTGCTGCTGCGTGATGCCCGGGATTCCGCCGCGCGAGCGAACGAAGTTCTGCAGCCGCTCCTGCGACTCGACCAGGCTCGAGCTTGGCAGCACCAGCACGGACTCGCCCTGCTGGAGTCCTGCGACGATTTCCACCCGATCGAGATCGGTGATCCCGGTGACGATCGGTACGGCTTCGAGCATGCCCTTGCGATCGACCACGACCCAGAATCCCCCGCCGAATCGGGAGGCGCTTTCGCGCGCCGAGCCTTCCTTCGAACCAACCGCATCCTCGGCGCCCTTGTCGAGTGCGGCACGGATTACCGCGGGGTCCAACCCGGTGATGGACGCCGTTGTTTCCACGTCGCGCTCCGTCCGCAGGGCGGTGACCGGTATGGTCAGCACGCTGTCACGGCGCGCGACCTCGAATTTCACGTCCACGTTCATGCCGGGTCGCAGCAGGCGCTCGTCGTTACCGAGCGAGATCAGCACCGGGAACAGCGTGACGTTCTGCTCGACGATTGCCTGCGGTTCGATCTTCTCGATCTTGCCCTCGAAGCGCTTGCCGGGGAACGATGCAACCCTGATTTCCGCGGGCATTCCTGCTGCGATCTTGCCAAGGTCGGTCTCGTCCACCCGCACCCTGGCCTGCACACGGGACAGGTCCGCCATGGTGAGGAGCAGCGTGCCTCCGCCGACGTCCATGGTCGGGGACGAGATAACCTGGCCACGTTCAACCTTCTTGGCGAGGATGGTCCCTTCGACAGGGGCCCGGACCTCCGTGTCGTCGAGCGCGATACGCGCGTTGTCCACCGCGATGCGTGCGGTGACGACCTCGGATGTAGCCGTTGCGGCATCGAGCACCAGCTTGTCGTAGTCGGCCTGGTTGATCCATGCATTGACCAGCAGCTTCTGGCCGCGCGCGAGCTGGCTCTGCGCGTTCGCGGACTTGGCCTGGGCGGCTTTCAGCTCGGCGGCTGCCTGGTCGAGGCGATTGCGTGGCGTGCGCGGATCGATGCGCGCGAGAAGCGCGCCGGCCTTCACCGTGTCGCCGGTGTCCGCCGCCAGTTCGAGGATCTCGCCCGACGCCTTCGACTTGATCTCGACGGTCTCGATCGGCTCGATCACGCCGGTGGCTTCGACGGTCAGCAGCAGCGGGCGCTTTTCCACCGTGGCGGTGTCGTATCTCAGGTCCGCGGCTGGCGGCTGCCCTTGGCCACAGGCGGCGAGCAGGAACGTGATCAGGGCCAGGGCTGGGCGTCTGGGTTTCATGGGGCCGTTTCCGTGGGTGCCTGCGTATCATCCTCGATCCTGCCGTCCAGCATCTGCAGCACGCGGCTGGCGCGGGCAGCCACGCCCGCGTCGTGCGTGACGACGATGAGGCTGTTACCGGCACGGTGGAGGTCGTCGAACAGAGCGAGGATTTCCTCGCCGGTCGTGGTATCGAGATTGCCGGTCGGCTCGTCGGCGAGCAGCAGGCTGGGGTTGGTGACAATTGCGCGGGCAATCGCGACGCGCTGCCGCTGGCCTCCAGAGAGCTCCGCTGGCCGATGCCTGGACCGGCCGGCGAGCCCGACCCGTTCGAGTGCCTCGGCGGCCCGGCGCAGCCGCTCTCGTCGTGCGACCTGTGCATAGACGAGGGGCAACTCGACGTTCTGCAGCGCCGTCGCGCGTGGCAACAGGGCGAAAGACTGGAAGACGAAGCCGATCGATCGATTGCGCGCGCGGGCCAGGGCCCGGTCGCCCATGTCCGACACCAGTTGCCCATCCAGCCAGTAGCTGCCCTCGTCCGGGGTATCGAGGCAGCCGATCAGGTTCATCAGCGTGGACTTGCCGCAGCCCGACGGCCCCATGATCGCCGCGTAGTCGCCGCGGCGGATCAGCAGATTGACGCCGCGCAGTGCCTCGATGGTCTCGCTCCCCATGCGATAACGACGGGTCAGGGCCTCGGTGCGGATCAGGTCGGCTGGGGAGGGGGGAAGCATTTACCGCGATTAGACACGCGCAATCGAAAAACAATTCATCCTATTCCATGCCGAGTTCCTTGAGCTTGCGCGTCAGCGTATTGCGGCCCCAGCCGAGCAGCTTTGCCGCGTCCTGGCGCCCACCCTGCGCGGCCTTCAGCGCCTCGCGGATCAGCGTCCGTTCGAACTCAGGCACCGCGTCCTCGAGCAGCGGCGGACCGCCAGCGGCGAGCCGCGCACTGGCCCAGCCCGCAAGCGCATTCGACCAGTCGAGCGACGAAGCAGCCGCGGAGCCGCCGCCCAGGTCGGCGGGGATGTCGCCGAGTGCTATCTCGCGTCCCGCGGCCAGCACGGTGAGGCGTCGGCACGCGTTGACGACCTGCCGTACGTTCCCGGGCCAGTCGAATGCCGCGAGCGCCGCAGCCGCGTCCTCGGCCAGGATCTTTGGCGCTACACCGAGCTCCATCGCAGCGACGTCGAGGTAGTGCTGCAGCAGCTCCGGGATGTCCTCGCGCCGGTTGCGCAGCGGCGGCACGCCAATGCGGATTACGTTCAGCCGGTGCAGCAGGTCCTCTCGAAACAGGCCTTCCTTCACCCGCGCCTCGAGGTCCTGGTGAGTCGCCGCGATGACTCGTACGTCCACCTTGACCGGCAGCTGCCCGCCCACCCGGTAGAACTCGCCTTCGGCCAGCACTCTCAGCAGTCGTGTCTGCAGTTGCGGCGACATGTCGCCGATCTCGTCGAGGAACAGCGTGCCTCCGTCGGCCTGCTCGAAGCGACCACGTCTCAACTCGTTCGCACCAGTGAACGCTCCCTTTTCGTGGCCGAAGAGTTCCGACTCGAGCAGGTCGGCGGTGAAAGCCGATGTGTTGAGGGCGATGATCGGCTTCGCCGCGCGCGGGCTGTGCCGGTGAAGCGCGCGTGCCACGAGTTCCTTGCCGGTCCCTGACTCGCCGGTAATCAGCACGGTCATGCTCGAGCGCGACAGGCGGCCGATCGCGCGGAACACCTCCTGCATCGCCGGAGCATGCCCGAGCATTTCCGGGATTCGCCGCGACTCGACCGTCGAGGCCGCGGATCGATGCACCTGTTCCGCCGCGCGCCGCACGAGTTCGACGGCCTGGTCGATGTCGAACGGCTTCGGCAGGTACTCGAAAGCGCCACCCTGGTAGGCGGCGACCGCGCTCTCGAGGTCGGAATGCGCGGTCATCACGATCACTGGCAGACGCGGCCGCTGGTTGCGTATTTCCTCGAGCAGGTCGAGTCCGCTGCGCCCGGGCATGCGGATGTCGGTCACCAGCACGTCCGGTTCCTCGCGCGCGAGCGCAGCGAGCACCGACTCGGCTTCTTCGAAGGCAGTCGTCTGCATGCCACCCTGCTGGAGCGCTCGCTCCAGCACCCAGCGAATGGAGGCATCGTCGTCGACGAGCCAGACGTTAAGAATTTTCGCTGGATTCATGGCTGTCGAAAGGAAGCAGGATGGTGAATATGGTGTGGCCAGCGCGACTGTCGAACTCGATCAGGCCGTCGTGCCGCCCGACGAGGTCCTGTGCAACGGCCAGTCCGAGCCCCGTGCCGCCCTGGCGACCAGTGACCAGCGGGTAGAACACCGTGTCCTTGAGCTCCGCGGGTACGCCGGGACCGTCGTCTTCGACCTGGATGCTCGCGACCACGCGATAACGACGGCTGCCGATGCTTGCATTTGTCAGTGCTCGCGTCCGCAGCACGATGCGGCCGTGCGAACCCACGGCCTGGATCGCGTTACGGCCGAGGTTCAGCAGCGCCTGTATCACCTGGTTGCGGTCGAGCCTGAGCCGCGGAAGGCTGGGATCGTAGTCGCGCTCGATGGCCACACCCGTCGGCGCCTCTGCCGCAAGCAGGTGGCCGACGTGCTGCACCAGTTCGTGGATGTTGACCGGCTCCTTGCGCGGTGGCTGGCCGGGCCCCAGCAGCGCATCGACCAACGCGGCCAGCCGGTCGGCCTCGCTGATGATGACGGTGGTGTATTCGTGAAGCGCTCGGTCCTTCAATTGTCGCTCCAGCAACTGCGCCGCCCCGCGCAGGCCGCCGAGCGGATTCTTGATCTCGTGCGCGAGCTGCCGGACCATCGCGCGGCTGCCGCCGAGCTGAGTGAGCAGGGCATTTTCGCGCAGGATCCGCTGGTGCTGCGTGACGTCGGCGAGTTCGACGATCACGCCGCCGGATTGGCCGGGCGGGTCGTATGGCGTGATCGTTACGTCGAGGGTTCGCGGAGCGGTGCCGGGGCCGGCGTCGAACGGCAGCTCGCGTCGTGAGAACTGGGCGCCCGCCGCGCGCGCGCGGGTTATCACGGCGTCAAGTTCGGCATTGGTCCTGAGCAGTTCGCGGATGCCACGGCCCGCAGCATGATTGCGGCTGACACCCAGCAGGTCCTCCGCCGGCTCGTTCAGGTGCAACACAGCACCGTCGCAGTCGAGCCAGATGATGCTGGTGGCCATGCCGTCGAGCAGTCCGCAAACCGCTGCTTGCGTCGGCGGGCTCGTGTTGCGGAGATCGGGTGCCACTACGCCACCCGGGAGCTGTTCGCGGACTTGCGCGAGCGGAACGGATGCCGGATGCCGGCGTTGCTGGCGCAAGCCCGCCGCGAATCGGCGGCGGCGCGCGGGACGACTAGCCGCCGCCGCGGGGCGTCGGCCTCGGTCGTCCGGGGTTTGGCGGCACGTTCGGACCAACGGCGGCCGGCGAATTGATCGTGGGCTGCTTCATGTAGAACGTGACTGGCTGGCTGCGGATTCTTTCGTTCCCCTGCCGGTCGTAAATCGCCGAAGTGAGCGAGTGCTCGCCGCGAACCACGTTCTGCAGCGTGTAAGCTAGCGCCGTGTTGGAGTCGCCAACCCGTTCGCCGTTCAGGTACAGCCGGACAGTGTCCCCGGGCATCAGTGCGGGACTGGGGTTGATCTGCACGGTCACCACGGAGTCCGCCGCGAAAAACGAGGCTCCGTTTTCCGGCTTCACGATCTGGAGCGACGTATACGATTGATCCGACGCACTGGAAGTGTCTTCGTTGCCTTCGCCGCTGTAGCTCCCGCCCTCGCCCTCGCCTGCGCTGCGTGCCGGGGGCGCCGAACCCGACTGACCCTGCGAAACACTTATACCCACCTGGACCGCGCCCGGCCCGGGGACGTCCGAGTAGTGCACGACGCCGTTCGCGTCCGTCCATTTCCACATCTGGACCTTGGTCTCCTGGGCCTGTACAGCGAAGGCCAGCAGGCAACATGCCAACAGCGGAAATCGGATTTTCATGACGCTCGAGCATAGCTCCCGGGGCCCACGGCTGGCAAAGGGGCCACCCCATTTCGCGACGCGCGTCATGGGAAGGCTGGAATTGCGCCGGGCGGTCGCTGCCGCCCGGCGCCAGGACCTGCAGGCCGGTCAGACGCTGTAGTAGAGCTCCAGCTCCACCGGGTGCGTGGACATCCGCAGGCGCGTGACTTCCTGCATCTTCAGCGCGATGTAGGCGTCGATCACGTCGTCGGTGAATACGCCGCCTTCCTTCAGGAATCCGCGATCCTTGTCCAACGCCTCGAGCGCCATGTCCAGCGAGTGACAGACCGTCGGGATCTGCTTCGCCTCCTCGGGTTCGAGATCGTAGAGGTCCTTGTCGGACGGGTCACCCGGATGGATCTTGTTCTTCACGCCGTCGAGGCCTGCCATCAGCATGGCTGCAAAGCACAGGTACGGGTTCGCGGTGGAATCCGCGAAGCGCACCTCGATGCGGCGGCCTTTCGGATTCATGACGTGCGGGATGCGGATCGACGCCGAGCGGTTGCGCGCCGAATAGGCGAGCATCACCGGCGCCTCGAATCCGGGCACCAGCCGCTTGTAGCTGTTGGTGCTCGCGTTGGCGATCGCGTTCAGCGCCCTGGCATGCTTGATGATGCCGCCGATGTAGTAGATCGCAGTCTCGGACAGGCCGCCGTACTTGTCGCCGCCGAAGATGTTCTTGCCGTCCTTCGACAACGACTGGTTCACGTGCATGCCGTTGCCGTTGTCGCCGACCAGCGGCTTTGGCATGAACGTCGCGCTCTTGCCGTAGGTCGCAGCCACGTTGTGGATTGCGTACTTGAGGATCTGCACCTCGTCGGCCTTCTTCACCAGCGTGTTCGCCGAAACGTTGATCTCTGCCTGGCCTGCAGTGGCGACCTCCGAGTGATGCACCTCGACCTTGAGGCCAAGTTCTTCCATCGCCATGCACATTGCCGTGCGCAGGTCCTGGTACGCATCCACGGGCGGCACCGGGAAATAACCGCCCTTGATACCGGGGCGATGCCCGAGGTTGCCGCCTTCCATCGTCGCGCCGGAGTTCCATGCGCCCTGCCCGGAATCGACCTCGTAGAAACAGCCGTTCATCGAGCTGCCATGGCGCACGTTGTCGAAGATGAAGAATTCGTTTTCCGGTCCCCAGATCGAGGCGTCCGCGATGCCGGTGGACTTGAGGTAGGCCTCGGCGCGCCTACCGACCGAGCGCGGACAGCGCTCGTAGCCCTGCATGTTCGACGGCTCGACGATGTCGCAGCGAAGGTTGAGCGTGGTCTCCTCGAAAAACGGATCGAGGACCGCCGTCGATGGATCCGGCATCAGGATCATGTCGGACTCCTGGATGCCCTTCCAGCCGGCGATCGAAGAACCATCGAAGCCCTTGCCGTCTTCGAAGAAGGCCTCGTCGACGATACGGTCCGGCACGGTGACGTGCTGTTCCTTGCCCTTGGTGTCGGTGAAACGAAGGTCGATGAACTTGACCTCCTTTTCCTTGATCATCTTGAGAACGTCGGCAGCAGTAGTCATGGGCTCTCCTCACGGATGCAGCGAAATCGGGTGCCCGGGATCGCTCGCCGCGACGAGCCCGGAGCGGGTCTTTGGGATGGATGACGGATGCAGGTAGTATGCCAGCGCACCGGCCTGGCGCATAGCTTGCGGTTTACCCAGAATACGAGGCAACGCACGACTAAAATCGCCTCAATGTAGTGCGCATCGATGCACTGCTGCACTGTTTTGGTGCGTATCGATCCGGAACACCTGCTGCAACTGGACTTGCCATAAGTGGCAGAGATTCTGGACACTTGGCCGCTCAGCAATCGTCGCCTTTATCCGCGCGTCCGGAGCCCATAAACATGGATTTTCTCTCAACTCGCCGTCGCTGGCACTCGCCGGCAATTCTCGTCGGTATCGCTTTTCTTGTCGTAGCCTGCGGCTCGAAGGAGCCGCCGGCAGACGCATCGAACGCAGCCGCGCAGCAGACCGCCGCGCCGGATGGCGCAGACCAGGCGGCGGCGATCCCAGCATCGGGAGTTACCAGCTGGTCGCCTGAGGCGCTGGAGGAACTGCTCGCACCGATCGCTTTGTACCCGGACCCGATCCTGTCGCAGGTGCTGATCGCCTCGACCAATCCGCAGGAAGTTCTCGACGCAGGAAACTGGGTACTCGAGAACCAGAATCTCTCGGGCAAGGCGCTCAATGACGCGGCGACCAAGGTCGGCTTCACGCCTCCGGTGCGTGCGCTGGTTAATTTCCCTGACACGCTGGACATGATGTGCCGCGAACTGGACTGGACCACGCAGCTCGGCGAGGCGTTCACCGCAGACCAGCAGGGCGTGCTCGATGCGGTGCAGCGGCTGCGCAAGCAGGCCGAGTCGGTGGGCAACCTGCAGTCGTCGCCGCAGATGACGGTCGACAACGAAACGCAGGAAGGCAAGGAAGTCATCGTGCTGAAGCCGGCGCCCAGCGGCGAGGTGTACGTACCGTCGTATGACCCGGTCGCTGTCTATGCGCCGCCGCCGGCCACGGCCGTTGCGCCCGCGACCACCACCACCACGACCACCACCGAATCGACGGGCCACAGCACCGGCGCGCTCGTGACGACCGGGCTGCTCGCGTTCGGCGCCGGCATGCTGGTCAATGAAATCTTCGACGACGACGATGACTACAAGTACAAGTACCCGAATTACGGTTACGGCGGCATGCCGTACTACCCGCCCTATCCGTATCGGCCGTCCTACGGCAATGGCTATTACCCAAGCCATGGCTACCGTCCGCCTTCGGGCTACGGCGGTCACTACGGCGGCAATTACGTGAACAACGGCAACGTCGTCATCAACACCGGCGGCAACGATTACTTCAACCGCTACGACGGCAAGGGCAAGGGGTCCGCATACGGACAGAACGGCAGGGGCAAGAGCCCGATCACCGCGGCAAACCCGAAGCGTTCAGATCTTGGCGAGCTCAGCAAGCGCCAGCCGCGCCCGATGCCAGCCGACGTGCAGCGCCCGTCGACCAAGGCAACCGCCTCGGACTGGAAGGGCAAGAACACCTACGCTGGTGCGTCGCCTGCGACCTCGAAGATGCCTTCAGCCTCCAACCGGTCGGCGAAGGCCAATGTGGGTCCGTCCGGACAGGCGCAGCGGCCTGCCCCGAAAGTGCAGGGCTCGTACAAGGGAGGCTCCTCGGCAAATAGCCGCGACACGGCGCGCCCGACCACCGGCGCGACACCGAGCGTGAATCGCGGCTCGGCCGGTCAGTCGACGTACCAGGGCAACTCTGCGAAGAACGATCGCGGTTACCAGCAGCAGGCGTCAAATAAGCAGGTCTCGCGGCCGCAGCCATCGCAGCAACAGGTTTCGAAGCCTCAGGCATCGAAGCAACAGGTCTCGCGGCCGCAGCAGCAGCCCAGTCGGCCAGCACCTTCGCAGAAGCAAGCGAAGCAGGGAGGCAGCCACAGCACCGCAACATCCGGCGCCAACCGTGGCGCCGCGGATCGCCAGGCCAGCAACCGTGGCAAGCAGAGCATGCCGCAGGGCGCGCACAGCAAGGGCAGCGGGAAAGGCGGCGGCGGCGGCGGCAAGAAGAAGCGCTAGGAGACACACATGAAGAACACGAATATGCGACTCACCCGCGCCAGCCTGGCGGTCGTGCTGTCCTGCGCACTGGCACTCGCTGTCGCCTGCGCGAAGGTGGAAAAGCACGCTTCGTTCAAGACACCACAGGATGCGGTCGACGCATTCGTGACCGCGTTGCAGAAGGACGACACTGCCGAGCTCGCGAAGCTTCTCGGCCCGGAAGTGGACGACCTGCTGTCGTCCGGCGACCCGGTGCAGGACAAGGCTGGCCGCCAGAATTTCCTCGACTTGTACAAGGCGAAGCATTCGCTGAGCGACGAAGGCAACGACACGATGGTGCTGGTCGTTGGCGACGACGACTGGCCGTTCCCGATCCCGATCGTCAAGCACAAAGGCAAGTGGCGGCTCGATGGCCAGGCCGGTGCCGACGAGCTCATCTACCGCCGCGTTGGCGCGAACGAGCTCGGCGCAATCGCCGTCAGTCGCGGTTTCGTCGACGCCGAGAAAGAGTATGCGTCGGAGGGACGGGACGGTGATCCGGCCGGCATCTATGCGCTGAAGCTGATGAGCGACGAAGGCATGCACAACGGCCTGTACTGGCCGACGGACGAAGGCGAGGCACCGAGCCCGGCAGGGCCGTTCCTGGCGTCCGCCACGGGCCAGGGCTACAGCTTCGGAGCCGAGCGGGTTCCGTATCATGGCTACTACTACCGCTTGCTCTACAAGCAAGGCTCCAATGCGCAGGGCGGTGCGATGGAGTACTTCGCCGACGGTGTGATGACCCAGGGCTTCGCGCTGGTCGCGTGGCCGGCCGACTACGGCGCGAGCGGCGTGCAGACCTTCATCGTGAACCAGGACGGTGTCGTCTACCAGAAGGACCTGGGCGAAGACACCGAGAACGCCGTGCAGGCGATCGAGACCTTCGATCCGGACAGCTCGTGGACGGCCGTGCCCGACGCGGAAACCGCACCGGCAAGCTGACACCCCGCGCATCGGCCTGAACCAGGCTTGAATCCGTGGCCGGCCCGGTCTGCATGATGCAGGTCGCGCCGGCCACGCTCGTTTCGGCAGCCCCTGATTCGGCAGCGCCGCGACGCGCCTAAGGTGTGTGGCAGACGGCCTCGCAGCAGGTTCCATGAATTTAGCGTCAATTCCGGAGACACGCATGTCCACACCCTTGCCACAGCGCATGACGCCATCCGAGGCCCTGGTCGAGACACTTGCTGCCAACGGCGTCACCGACGTATTTGGCATCGTGGGCTCTGCCTACATGGACGCACTCGACATCTTCCCGGCAGCCGGCATCCGCTTCATCCCGGTCGCGCACGAACAGGGCGCTGCGCACATGGCCGATGGTTACGCGCGCGCGTCCGGCCGCCACGGCGTGTGCATCGCGCAGAATGGTCCGGGCGTCACCAATTTCGTCACGGCCATCGCGGCAGCCTATTGGGCACACTCTCCGGTCGTGTTCATCACGCCGGAGACCGGCTCGACCACCATGGGCCTCGGCGGATTCCAGGAGACGGAGCAGCTGCCGATCTTCTCGCAGATCACCAGGTACCAGGGCCACGTCGGGAACCCGAAACGCATGGCCGAGATAGCCGGTCGTTGCTTCGATCGCGCGATGCTGGAGATGGGGCCGTGCCAGCTCAACATTCCGCGTGACTATTTCTACGGCGACATCGATGCCGTGATCCATCCGCCGATGCGTATCGGCCGCGGTCCCGGCGACGAGTCGGCCCTCGACGAGGCCGTGGAGCTGCTCGCAGCCGCGGAGTTTCCGGTGATTCTCGCCGGCGGCGGCGTGATTCTCTCCGACGGCGTCGCAGAGGCCGTGAGGCTCGCCGAAATGCTGCACGCGCCGGTCTGTAACAGCTACCTGCATAACGACAGCTTTCCTGCGTCGCATCCGCTGTGGTGCGGCCCCCTCGGCTACCAGGGCTCGAAAGCCGCAATGAAGTTGATCTCGCGGGCGGACGTGGTGCTTGCGCTGGGCACGCGGCTGGGTCCGTTCGGCACGCTGCCGCAATACGGCATGGACTACTGGCCGGCGGACGCGAAGATCATCCAGGTCGACGTCGACGCGAAGGTGCTGGGGCTGGTGAAAAGCATCAGCGTCGGAATCAACGGCGATGCGAAGGCGACGGCGGCGGCATTGATCGGACGTCTCGGCGGTCGTTCGCTCGCATGCGTCTCCAACAAGGACGCGCGCAAGGTGCGCATCGACGCCGAGAAGGCCGACTGGGAGAAGGAACTCTCGGATTGGTTGAGCGAGCGCGACCCGTACTCCATCGAGGTCGCGAAGGGCTCGAAGCTGATGCACCCGCGGCAGATGCTGCGCGAGCTCGAGAAGGCGATGCCGAAACACGCGATGGTCTCGACCGACATCGGCAACATCTGCTCGGTGTCGAATTCCTACCTGCGCTTCGAGCAGCCACGCTCGATGTTCGCGGCGATGAGTTTCGGCAACTGCGGCTACGCGTTCCCGGTCGCAAGTGGTGCGAAGCTGGCATGCCCGGATCGCCCCGCAATCGCCTACGTCGGTGACGGGGCGTTCGGCATCAGCCTGAACGAGCTGCTCACCTGCGCCCGCGAGAAAATCGGCGTGACCGTTGTCGTGTTCAACAACGGCCAGTGGGGGGCGGAGAAGAAAAACCACGTCGACTTCTACTCGCGCCGCTTCCAGGCGGTGGACCTGGTGAGTCCCAGCTGGGCCGGAATCGCGAAGGCGTTCGGATGCGAGGGCGTGACTGTCGACCGGCTTTCCGACGTCGGGCCGGCACTGGCGGCTTCGGTCCAAGCCCAGGCGGAAGGTCGCACGACCGTGCTCGAGATGATGGTCACACGCGAACTGGGCGACCCGTTCCGACGCGACGCGCTGTCGAAGCCAGTACGCCACCTCGACAAGTACAAGGCGTACGTCTAGCCTCGGACCCCCACCTGCTTGCTGACGCAGGTTTTGGAGAGCCCGCGTGCCGCTGGACGAGTCGCAATACGAGTACGTCGGATTCTGGGCGCGCGTCCTGGCGTCGCTGGTGGACACCGTGCTGGTGTGCCTGCTGATCTGGCCTCTGCTCACCATTATCTACGGCAGCGAATACTGGACGGAGTACTTCGCTCCGCTCACGGCCGTACTCGGCGGGTCGCTGGATGTAATCGCCTCGGCACCCAGTCGCGGCCCCGCGGACGTGATCGTGTCGTACCTGTTGCCGGCTGTCGTCATCATCATCTTCTGGATCGCGCGACAGGCCACGCCGGGCAAGATGCTGATCGGCGCGAAGATCGTGGACGCAGAGACGGGCGGCCCACTGACGCGCGGCCAGGCAATTGGCCGCTATCTCGGCTACTACGTGTCGCTCTTTGGACTCGGGCTTGGCTTCTTCTGGGTGGGCTGGGATCGGCGCAAGCAGGGCTGGCACGACAAGCTGGCCGGCACTGTCGTGGTTCGGACGCGGCGCGGCAGCTGATCCAAGGGGCATCGGCGGCAGGTCACTACCCGTTCGGTCTCAGCCCTCCTCGAGGTCGATCGAGTGCCCCTTGCGTCCCGTCAGGTGCAGCATGATCGCGAGCACTGCCATCGCCCATACGATCACCGCGCTAGACGGCAGGTCGGTCAGCACCGACGCAGCAAGTCCCGCCAGGTAACTTGCGACAGCGAGCCCGTAACCCAGCAGGAGTTGCCGGCCTGGCGCGTGGCGGTACGTAGCAACGGCAGGCACGATCAGCGTGGTAAAGACAAGGTACACGCCGACCAGCTGCACCGACATCGTCACCATCACGGCGAACACGACATAGAACCATATGTGACCCATGTGCTGGCGCCATCGCGTCCAGATGACCAGGAACAACG
Organism: uncultured Gammaproteobacteria bacterium; assembly: GCA_963732415.1. Classification (GTDB taxonomy): domain Bacteria; phylum Pseudomonadota; class Gammaproteobacteria; order Steroidobacterales; family Steroidobacteraceae; genus RPQJ01. The sequence continues at coordinate 64,620 of CAVSZK010000012.1, read as the reverse complement.
CGGTCAATACGGCAGCGCGCAGCAGCTGCTCCGTCGATACCCACAGGATCTGTCCAGCGAGCAGGTCCTTGAGCTCCTCGCCACCGTGCGGATTGTTCGCGAGCAGCAGGATCTGCGCAGTGGACGCCAGCACGAAAAGGATCCCGATCAGGGCTTCCTGCACCTCGGGCCGCTTGCGCTCGGTCCAGGTCATCAGCAGCGCGCCGAGCAATGCAGCAGCCACCGCGGCGACCTGCGTCATCCACCCGGTGAGCTCGAGTCCGGCGGAATGCGACACGATCACGCCGAGCGCGGCCACCTGCGCGATCGCCAGGTCGATGAACACGATGCCGCGCCGGAGTACCTGCTGTCCCAGCGGCACGTGGGACACCGAGACGAGGATTCCGGCGATCAGCGCAGGCCAGAGCAGGCCGAAGTACGTGGAAAAGTCGTTCATTTGTTCGCCGCCAGCAGCCGGTTGATCGTGTCGTCGAACAGGCCGAACAGGTCCTTGGCCTCGGGTGTGCCGCCAACCGAGAAGGGCAGCAGCACCACCTGCACACCGATCTTCTGCGACAGCCACTCAACGGCCTTGGGGTCGTTGTAGGCGTTGCGCAGGATCATCCTTGGCTTGTTGGCGGTCAGTTTGCTCACCAGTTCGGCGAGATAGCCCGCGCTCGGCGGCACGCCAGGCTTGGGTTCGATGGCCGCGACCTCGTCGAGGCCGAGCCAGCGACACAGATAGCGCTGGTCGGAATGAATGACCACAACCCGCACGCCCTTCAGCGGCGCAGCCTCGGTTGCCCAGCGTGCCATGGCCTGCTTCCAGCGTGCCAGGAAGTCCGCACCGCGCGCCTGGTAGTAGGTCGCGTTGGCCGGGTCGATCGCCGCAAGCCGCGTCGTGAGCGCCTTGGCGACTACTGCGACGTAACGCGGGTCGAGCTGGATGTGCGGGTTGCCAAGCGGGTGGACATCGCCCTGCGAGCGATCGACCGCCGACGGGATGTCCATCAATCGCACCGCGGTCGTGGCCTCGAAGAAGCCGGGCGTGCCGGGCTGGATCTTCGGGTTGCCGGATTCCTGCAGCAGGACCGGTAGCCAGCCGATCTCGAGGTCCGCGCCATTCGCGACCACGAGGTCGGCGGTCCGCGCGCGCGCCACCAGGCTCGGCTTGGCGTTCACCTGGTGCACGTCCTGCAGCGCGCTGGTCGCGGTATAGACGTCCACCTTGTCGCCGCCGAGTTCGCTTGTGAGTGACCCCCAGTCGGCGGTCGTCGCAAGCACCCGGAGCGCAGCCTGCGCGGGCATCGCAGTGAATAGCGCTGCCATCAGGCAGGCGCCAAATACTCTTAAGTTCATTTGGATACTCCTAGAACTTGTGGGCGCCGTGGGCACCCATTGCATAGATGTACTGCAGGAAGAACTGCTCATCCGTCGGGCCTGCCGAGGCGTCATCCCAGGCGTACTGCGCGCGGATGCGTGAGAACTCGCTCGGGTTCCAGTCGAACATGACCGTGGTGCGGGTCGGCGAGCCCGGCAGCAGCAGCGAGAAGTCGTCCGCCGACAGGATGCCCTGCTGAACCAGGCCGATCTTGGTGTTGCCCGAGTCGAGCGAGTCGTACCTGGCGCCAAAACGCCAGCGTGGCAGGAACTGGTAGACGCCCTGCACGTACCAGCCGGACTGGTCGCTCGAGTAGCTGCCGTCAAGCTTATCGTCGGCGTATGCGTAGGCCATGTGGCCGTCCTCGCTGCGCTGCATATACTCGCCCTGGATCTTCAGGTACTGGCGCCGCGTGTCACCGATTGGCGTCCACTTGAACTCCGCGTCCGCGATCCAGGTGGTCGACGATCCCGTGAAGGCGTTGGTCGCGGGCTCGCCGTCGGCGTTCGGGTCCTCGAACGCGCGGCCCTCGGCGTTCAGGTCCACGTACGACAGCCCCGTGCGCCAGGCGACCGAGTCACCGATGTCACCGCCGACGTGGGCGTAGGCTACGTAACCGTTCAGGCCGTTGCGCGACTGCCGCGTGCCCGGGAAGTAATTGCCATTGCCCGACTCCGCGCCCAGCTCGACAAGCAGGTCGAGCGGCGCGATCCACTTGGCCTGCAGCCCCTGTACCGCCATCTGGCCGCCGAAGAATGCCTGGTACACCAGCGGCTGGTCCGTGAAGTCCCACGCGTGGGCATGGATGTCGTTCAGGTAGCCGAGGCTCGAGAAGAACTGCCCGCCCTTGATCGTGGCTCCGTAGGGCAGCGCGGTGGTGCGGAAATACGCTTCCTCGACCGAGATCTCGTTGTCGCCACTGATCGCGGCGGTGAGGTTGCCCATGAAATATGGATCGATACTCGACGCGATCGTCAGCTCCGACTCCCCGAGATTGAAGCTGCGGCTGCCGGGTCCGATCTCGTCGCCTCCTGGAATGAAGCCCTGGATCGCATAGTCATCCGGGTTGTTCGAGAGATTGGCGTAGTTGCCGGCCAGGATCAGTGAAATGGCCGGATTGAATGCGGTCGACTTGCCCGCGGTCGAAGCCGAACTCGGGCCGGGCGGTTCGGTCGCGGCGACGGCGTCGATGGATTCATCGGTGGCACCGGTCGCGGCAACGGCTTCGATCGATTCGTCGATGGCGTCTGCGGCGCTATCCGCAGTGCCGGTCGACGCTACTGACCGCGCATCGATGGACTGGTCTACGGCGGCCGTAGCTCCGACATCGGGTTCGGGCTGCAGCTGCTGGATCTGCGCCTCCAGCGCGGAGAGGCGCTGGGCGTACTCGGCCTTGACCTTCGCGAGTTCGTCGCGCAGAGACTGGACCTCGGCATCGGTGGCGGCACTGGCGACGGATGGCAATAACACCGCGGCGTAGGCGGCCACGGCTACGTGGAAAGGGACCTTGCCCATGGGGAATCTCCTCGAATGACACGATCGACCGACCTGGAGGGCCGGCAGCAGCTCGGGCTTGATCGGTCAGCGAGGAGGTGCGCGCGCCTGGATGGTCGCGCGAAGCGGAAGAACGACGACGGCACGCCCGGGCGAAAGCATGAAAGTGTCGATGCCGAGAGCCGCCACCGTCAGCGCGGTCGCCGCGCCACCATGCGCCGACGCGAGCGGCGCGAACGACGCACACTCGAGACAGATCTGTGTGTGCACGCCTGGCAGGTCGGTCTGGTCCCCGCCGAGACGCAGGTGACGCGCAGCGTGCGAACCGGCCGCGGCCTGCGCGACCAGCAACGCGATCAGCGACAGGATCGCGATCGGTCGCTTCAGCAAATGTGGGAGGCTGCGCGTGAGCATCAACGTCGATGTTAGCCCAACTGACGACCCGTGCGAGAAAGCTGCTATCGGTCCCGGTACCCGAGCACGACCAGCACGCAACTGCCGTCGGCGATCACGTTGATGCCGGCCTTGAGGCAGGCCCCGACGGACGCCTCGCTCTCGGCGCCTGGTTGCATCCAGACATTCTCGATGCCCTTGCGGATTGCCTCCTGCACCACCCGCTCGGTCACCGCCGGCGGGGTGATCACCGAGATGCTCTTTACGTCTTCGGGCAGGTCCAGCACGCTCGCGACACTGGCTACGCCCTCGACTTCGGGCTCGCGCGGGTTCACCGGGATCGCCCGACGACCATTCTGCAGGTAGCAACGCAACACCTTGTTGCCGTACTTGTGCCTGCGTGTTGATGCCCCGACGACGCCGAACACTGGTGAGGCGAGGAAGCCCGCGATGGCATCGGCTGGAGGGGTCTGCATGTTGCTGCTCTCATTCCCTGCGACAGACCATATTTTCCACGAAACGGTCGGATTCCGGAGTTGCCAGGCATCGGCACGATACATACACTATATGGGTATATGGGTATATGGGTATGAGTATATGGGTCGCCGTATGAAAACCACTATTGAATTGAGCGATGCGCTGCTCCTGGCCGCAAAGGACACAGCTGCTCGCCAGGGCACGACACTGCGGCGCGTGGTCGAGGCCGCCCTGCGCGGTTACCTCGACGAACAAACAGCCCGCGCGAATCGTCACTACGCCCTCAGACGTCACGCCTTTGGTGGCGACGGACTGCGGGCCGAGGCTGCCGAAGCCGGGTGGGAGCGGATCCGCGAACTGTCGTATGAGGGCAGGGGCTCGTGATCGCCGTCGACACGAATATCCTGGTCTACGCACACCGCACAGATTCCGCGTGGCATGGAGCAGCGGACTTGCGTCTTGCCGGGCTCGCCGAGTCGAGGCTCGGGTGGGCCATCCCCTGGCCCTGCATTCACGAGTTCCTCGCGATCGTGACCCACCCCCGCATCTTCTCCCCGCCGACACCCATGGCGGATGCGCTCGAGCAGGTCGAGTGCTGGTTGGAGGCGCCTGGCCTGGTTCTGATCGGTGAGTCGCGGGATCACTGGCGCACCCTGCGGCAGTTGGTCGAAACCGGCAAGGTTACGGGCGGCCGTGTGCACGATTCCCGCATCGCCGCTATCTGCCTGCAGCACGGTGTCAGCGAACTCTGGTCCGCCGACAGGGACTTCAGCCGCTTTCCTGAGTTGCGCGTAACCAATCCTCTGCCGCTACCGCAGAGCTGAGCACGCTTTGCAACGGACGCGAAAGCAGAAGGGCGGCGGTCCTTCGCTATACTTCGCCGCCTCGCAGCGGCTCAACCGGACTAATAGTAGATGCCCAAGAAGGCCCCGACGCCCCCACGCAGTTTCCAGGACCTGCTGCTGACGCTGCAGCGTTACTGGGCCGACCGTGGCTGCGTGATCCTGCAGCCCTACGACATGGAAATGGGCGCTGGTACGTTCCACACGGCCACGTTCCTGCGGGCACTGGGCCCGGAGCCCTGGAGCGCGGCCTATGTGCAGCCGTCGCGGCGTCCGACCGACGGTCGCTACGGCGACAACCCGTTCCGCCTGCAGCACTACTACCAGTACCAGGTGGTCATCAAGCCGTCGCCGCCGGACATCATCGACCTGTACCTGGGATCGCTGCGGGCCGTGGGTCTCGACCCGCTGGTGCACGATATCCGCCTGGTCGAGGACAACTGGGAATCGCCAACGCTCGGCGCCTGGGGCCTCGGTTGGGAGATCTGGCTGAATGGCATGGAGGTCACGCAGTTCACGTACTTCCAGCAGGTGGGCGGGCTGGATTGCCGGCCGGTGATGGGCGAGATCACCTACGGCCTCGAGCGCCTGGCCATGTACCTGCAGGGTGTCGAGAGCGTGTTCGACCTGGTCTGGACCGACGGGCCGTTGGGCCGGGTCACCTACGGCGACGTGTATCACCAGAACGAAGTCGAGCAGTCGAAGTACAACTTCGAGTACGCCGACGTCGATGCGCTTTTCAACCAGTTCGATGCGCATGAAAAGGAATGCCTGCGCCTGCTCGAACTCAAGCTGCCGCTCCCCGCCTACGAGCGCATGCTGAAGTGTTCACACACCTTCAACCTGCTCGACGCACGCAAGGCAATATCGGTGACCGAACGCCAGCGCTACATCCTGCGCGTGCGCACGCTGGCGCGCGGCGTGGCCGAAGCCTACTACGCCAGCCGCGAGGCGCTCGGCTTCCCGATGCTGCGCGGAAATTCGGTGCCAGGCACCGATTTTCCAGATGGCGCGAAGGTGCTGGCAAAAGATAATTCGGTGCCTGGCACCGAATTTCCGCCGGGGGTCGCGTGATGGCCACCAAGCGCGACTTCCTGGTCGAGATCGGCACCGAGGAACTTCCGCCAAAGTCGCTGCTGACGCTTGCAACGGCCTTCGCCGATGGCATCGCAAAGGGCCTCGATGGCGCCGGCATCGCGCATGGCGCAGTCGAGCGCTACGCCACACCGCGACGACTGGCGGTGCGCGTGCGGCGGCTGGTTGAACAGCAGCCCGACCGCGCGATCGAACGCCGCGGCCCGCCGCTCAAGGCCGCGTTTGACGCTCAGGGTGCACCGACCCAGGCTGCGCTCGCCTTCGCGCGCAGCTGCGGCACCGAGGTCTCGGCACTGGAGAAGCTCGAGACTCCCAAGGGCGTCTGGATAGTGCACCGGGGCACCGAAACCGGCGCTAGCACCGTGAGCCTGCTGCCGGGTATCGTCCAGGCCGCGCTCGACGCGCTGCCCATCGCCAAGCGCATGCGCTGGGGCGCGGGTGAGGCGCAATTCGTGCGCCCGGTGCACTGGGTGCTGATGCTCTTTGGTCGCGACGAAATACCCTGCGAAATCCTGGGCGTTCCAGCCGGTCGCTTGACCTACGGTCACAGGTTCATGGCACCGAAGGCGATGCGTATCGGCAGCCCGGCGTCCTATGTCGGCGCGCTGCAGAAGCGCGGACGAGTGATGGCCGACATCGATGAACGACGCGAGACCATCCGCAAGGGCGTAACCGCTGTCGCGGCCGTTCTCAATGGCACGGCAGTGATCGAGGACGCACTGCTCGACGAAGTGACCGCGCTGGTCGAGTGGCCCGTGCCGCTGGCAGGTCGCTTCGATGAGAAGTTCCTCGAGCTCCCGGCCGAAGTACCGATCGCGACCATGCAGGACCACCAGCGCTACTTCCCGGTACGCGACGCGGCCGGCCGGCTGATGCCATGGTTCATCACCGTGTCGAACATCGAGAGCTCGGACCCCGCGCAGGTAATCGCCGGCAACGAGCGCGTGGTGCGCCCGCGATTGAGCGACGCGGCCTTCTTCTGGGCCTCGGACCGCAAACAGCGTCTCGACTCGCACCGCGAGGCGCTCAAGCGCGTGACCTTCCAGACCCAGCTCGGCTCTCTCCATGACAAGTCAGAGCGAGTCCGCGCGCTGGCCACGGATGTCGCGGCTGGAATTGGCGGAGACGCCGCGCTCGCCGGTCGCGCGGCCGAGATCTGCAAGTGCGACCTGCTGACCTCCATGGTCGGCGAGTTCCCGGAGCTGCAGGGCCTGATGGGGCGTTACTACGCCGAACTCGATGGCGAGGCGACAGAGGTCTGTGAAGCGATGCGCGAGCAGTACCTGCCGCGCTTCGCGGGCGACGAGCTTCCGTCCACCAGGACCGGCATGGCAGTTGCCATCGCCGACAGGCTCGACACGATCGCCGGCATCTTTGCGACCGGCCAGAAACCGACCGGCACGCGCGACCCGTTCGGCCTGCGCAGGGCGGCACTGGGCCTGCTGCGGATCGCGGTGGAGCGCCGGCTCGAGCTGGACCTGCCGCGGCTGATCGGCAAAGCGCTCACCGCACTGCCGTTCGCCGCGCCGGAGAACACCGCCGCCGAGGTCTACGAGTACGTGTTCGAACGCCTGCGGGCCTACTACCTGGACGGCGACGCCGGCCTCCCGATCACGGCCGAGATGTTCGACGCGGTGCTCGCGACCCAGCCTGCCTCGCCTCTCGACTTCGACTCCCGGCTGCGCGCGCTGGCTGAATTCCTGCGCCTGCCCGACGCCCAGAGCCTGGCGGCAGCCAACAAGCGCATCGCCAACATCCTGCGCAAGGCGCCCGGACCGGTCGGGGACACGATCGACGAGGACCTGCTTCGCGACCCGGCCGAGCAGATCCTCGGCGAGCAGCTGGTCGCCATAGCGCGCATGGTCGAGCCCAAGTTCCAGGCGCGGAACTACACCGATGCCCTGAAAGACCTCGCCGTGTTGCGCGGGGCCGTGGACGAATTCTTTGATTCGGTGATGGTGATGGCCGAAGATCCGGCGCTTCGGGCCAACCGGCTCGCGCTGCTCGGACGGCTTCGGTCGCTCTTCATGCACGCGGCGGATCTTTCGAGGCTGCCCGGCTAGGACGCGAGACATGCAGGCCCTCAGGTCGCTGGTCTACACGACCCTGTTCTTCCTGGTCACCGGGTTCTTCGGTGTCGTGGTGCTCATCTCGGCGCTGCTGCCGCTCAGCATTGAGCAGCGCTACGTGATCCCGCGCACCTGGGGCTTGTTCCTGACCTGGCTGGCAGGGGCCGTGTGCGGTCTCAAGTACGTGGTCGAGGGCCAGGAGAATCTCCCGACCCAGCCCTTCATCTCACTGTGGAAGCATTCCTCTTCCTGGGACACGCTCGCGCAGATGTTCGTCGTGCCGCCGGCCGCGTGGAGCCTGAAGCGCGAGGTGACCTGGATACCGATCGTCGGCTGGGCCGTGAGCACCTTCAACCCGATCGCCATCGATCGCAGCGCCGGACACTCTGCGGTGAACCAGGTCATCAGCCAGGGCCGGGAGCGCCTCGCATCCGGCATGGGCATCATCGTGTACCCGGAAGGCACCCGTGTCCTTCCGGGAGAGACGCGCAAGTACGGCATCAGCGGGGCGCTGCTCGCGACCAAGACGGGAGCGCCGGTCGTGCCCATCGCGCACAACTCTGGCTACTTCTGGCAGCGGCGCGCATGGATGAAGCATCCAGGGACGATCCGCGTGGTGATCGGCCCGCCGATCGACCCGACAGGTCTCGATGCACGCGAGATCAACGCCCGCGCGCAGCAGTGGATCGAAGCGAAGATCGCGGAGATTATTTCCCAGCCCGGTGGAAAGCCAGGCTGAACAATTGATGATACAAAGGCTGCCGATATAGATCCTTTATAAATTAACGCTTTACAATACAGTGCCATCCACAGAGGCCGGCGGTACGGCAAAATCGCAGCCTCAAGGCGGGCGCCGCGCCGACCAGCCCGCCACGATCCGACCCACCTCTGCGAGCACTGCCTCGTCCTCGGCGCGGATGGACGTCGATCTCATCGGGGAGTCGTAGAACGCCGAGACCACCACTGGCGCCCGGCCGGACGGAAAGGCGATCGCGACGTCGTTGTACTTGTTCGCCATGCCGTCGGCCATGCCCGTGCCTGTCTTGTCACCGGCCCGCCAGTCGGCTGGAAAGCCCGCGCGCAACCGCTGCATGCCGGTACGGGTTGCCACCATCCAGTCGATCAGAGTCGCGCGCGAGGCTTCCGAAAGGTAATCCGTTGCGAGAAACCGGGCCACCGTGCGAGACATCGCCATCGGTGTCGTCGTGTCCTGCAGCTCGCCCGGCGGAACGAAGTTCAGCGCCGGCTCGAGGCGGTCGAGGCGGGTCGTCTCGTCACCGGCGGCGCGAATCATGGCGGTGAATCCCGCAGCGCCGCCTACGATCCCCAGAAGCAGGTTGGCCGCGACATTGTCGCTGGTCACCTGCGCCGCCTCGGCCAGTGCCCCGATGGTCATGTAGCCCCGGGCGAGGTGCTGTTCGGTGACAGGCGCATAGGGGACCATGTCCGCTGCCGAATACTGGACATGGGCGTCGAGCTTCAACCTGCCCTGTTCCGCTTCGCGCAGCACGATGGCGGCGAGCAGCAGCTTGAACGTTGAACAAAAGCCAAATCGCTCGTCGTCACGATGGCTGATCGTCTGGCCGGAACCGGTGTCGAGCGCGGCGACGCCCAGCCGGCCGCCGGTGCTGCGCTCGAGTTCCTCGAGGCTTCGGCTGCCTGTCGTCGTCGCTTGGCCCGCGCGCGAAGCAAGAACAGCTGCCAACGCGATCACGCCAGATCCGGCGATCAGCAGCCTGCGGCGAGTCCAGGAGGCAAAATCAGTCATGTCCCGCTGAAATCATGCCTGGTCCGCTCAGGACAGCACGAACACCTTGACCAGGATATCGCCGATGCCCACCAGCGCGGCGCCGGCGATCAGTCCCGCACAGATCGGATCGCGCGATTCGACCCAGATCGAATGCGCCCGCGTTCCCGGCTTTGAATGCAGGCGCCGTTCCGCCACCCAGAAGAATGCGGCGCCGCAAAACATCATGAACGAAGAGTCCGGTGGCAGGACCACACCGAGGCCAATCGCCAGTGGCGACAAGGGGAAGCGACCCTGCGTGCGGATCTTCATCACTTCCATCACCAGAGCCGCCAACCCGCCGATCACGATCGACCAGGTGATGGACGTCGTGAGCAGCGTGCCCGCCTCGGGCCCGCCAAAGATGGCCGTGACGAGATCGGACACGCCCTTCCACTGCAGCGCAGCGGGGAACGCGAATTTCTCGCTGACCATGGTCTCGGCCACACTGATGCCGGCCGCCGGGTCGAACCGATCGAGACCGAACAGCACGAACAACAGCGGCGTCGCAGCGAGTGCGCCGGCCACGATGCCGATCACGTGGCCGATCGCCTGCTGCCGCGGCTTGGCACCGAGCATGTAGCCAGGCTTGATGTCCATCAGCAGGTTGGACGCGTTGCTCGCCACTTCCGACGACATGACTGCCGTCATCAGGTTGGGCGCCGGAGTGCGCGGGTCGATCGCGCCGAACGTGAACTGCGGAATCTTCGACAGCGACCCTGACGGCGTGATACTCGTAAGTGCCGTGCTGCTCGCCGCGATCAAGGCGAGCACCAGGATCATCGGAATCGCCAGCGCGCCGATCACCCAGCTCACACCGAACCAGGCGTGCAGCATCCACACACCGATTGCGCCAAACACCGGGACGCCCATCCACGAGACCAGCAGCGGCAGCTCGATCTTGCCGAGCACGTCTTCGCGCGGCACCTCGGCCTTGCGACGTCGCAGGCCGCGGAATGCCTCGACGAACACGTCGGGCCGAGCGAACAAAGCGACCAGCGAGGCGACGACCATCATCGTGATGCCGTACCAAAGCGCCCAGGTGTTCAGGATGTGCGTGCGGCCGAATAGCGCCGTGCCAGCCTCGATCGAGCCCGAGCGCGGCAGGATCTCGCCCATCGAGATCATTGCGGGTGCGAGCACCGCGAAGTTGAACAGCGCACCGAGCAGTAGGCTCGACGCAACTCGAATGCCCATCAGGCCGCCGGCACCGATCATCGCGAAGTCGACGGCTGATGTCAGAGCGAGCTGCCGGATGTCCACGCCGGCAATCCTCGGCAACGGCGCGTAGCCGCGCTCGACGAGCCAGTAGTACCAACCGTCGAGCTTCAAGGGCAGGTGCCAGGACGAGCTGAATCCCAGCCACCGCTCCTGGATCAGCTTCATGTAGCTCTCGCCGGCGAGAAAGCTGGTCAGGCCGGCAACCGCGGCCGCGACGGCCAGCGCCCTCGCCTGCAGCATGCCCTTGGCGGCGGCCGCGCCGTGATAGAGCGTGTCGAGCACCACGCCGCAGGCACGGCCCTCCGGAAACGGGTGCTGCTCGTCGTTGATGAAGCGACGTTTCATCGGGAACGCCACCAGCACACCGAGGATCGACAGCACGATGGTGAACACGACGATCTGCCACATCGGCAGCACCGAGTTCGTGGCCCACATGTACGCGGCAAGCCCGGAGGTGAGTGGCATGGTCATGTAGCCGGCGGCCGTCGCGATCGACTGCACGCAGTTGTTCTCGAGGATGGTCATGTCGCGTGCGCCCAGCCGTACGAAGGCGCGGTAGAGCGCGAACGTGAGGATCACCGACGTGAGCCCCACGCCCAGCGTCCAGCCGGTCTTGGCGCCGATGTACAGGTTGGTCGCGCTGAGCAGTCCGCCGAGCAGGAATCCGGTCAGCGCCGAGCGCAGCGTGAGCTGCGCCATGTCGCCGCGATATACGTTATCGAACCACCAGCGGTCCTTCTGCTCGCGGGTCCAGGTGCGGATCTGTTCCGGGGAGAGTTGCAGCAGGGCCATGGTTGCACCGCGTCAGAAATACACTGCTTCGAACAGCGCGATGGACCTGCCGGCCTCGTCCTTCAGTTCGAGCACGCTGCCGCGGATCTGCCATTGCCGCGCGTTCTTGAGCACTTCGCGCAGGCTTCGCTCGGTGTCGGCCACGGGCGACGGGCAGGCCTGAGAAGTCGTCGCGGATTGCTCGAACGAGACCTGATCGCCGGTCGCTTCGAATGAACCGGTCAACTGGTTGCAACCCACGGTCGCGGCATAGGTTTCGCTGCCGTCGGAATCCCTGAACAGCAGGTGCGGCTCGCGCCGGTTGGGAGCCGCCAGGACCGCTGCGCCATTCATCCGCGCGATGCGCCAGTACGTGTTGACCAGCACGGCATCCGCCCTCGCCCTCGAGCAAGCCTGGTTGGGCCAGGTTCCGACAAACCGTTCTACGGTAACCGCGGATTCGAGCACACCGCTATCCATTCGAGGCCGACGCGTGATCGTTCCCTCGAAGCTCACGTATAGCGGCGCGCCCGGCTCGCGCGCATCTGCCAGGTACGCACGCTGCAGCTGCAACGCTTCGTCACCCGGAGCGATCGCGTAACTGCGCCCGGTGAGGCATTCGGTGAATCGCGCGCTGTCGGCCGTGTATGTCATTTCGCCGCCAAGGAACAATGAAAGTTCCACCGGGTCGAGCGTGCCGTCGCCGCGCAGCTCGTAGGGCAGGTCGGAAATGATCGGCTGTCCCGCCAGGTCGAGTTTCCGGAGCCGATCCTGGCCGAGGATCTCGAACTGCAGCGGCATCTCGGCGCCGCCTTGCAGCATCAGCGCGCGTCGACTCGGTTCGATGCTCCAGCGGCCGACGTCACCGCGAACCGTATCCCTGCCGAGCCACTCTCGTCGCAGGTGGAACACCTGGTCCGGCCAGAGGTCGAGGTGATAGCGCACGCCCTCGCAGTCGGCGCAAGGCAGGTCGCCGCGGAAGCTCTCAGGGAGGTTCAGGCCGTATGCGGCAGTCCCGCCACTCTCCGCCTGCGCCGATGAAGGTGCTACGCAGGTCGCAATCAAGCTCGCGACAAGTACCGCCGAAATGCCGCCGCAGGTCCAGCCTGCCACCGTATCGAGCGACATCCAGCGTTCGCCGTCTAGACGTCGATGTTCGTCGCGTACAGCGCGTTGCGCTCGATGAACTCACGGCGCGGTTCGACCTGGTCGCCCATCAGCGTCGAGAAAATGTCGTCGGCGCCGAGCGCGTCCTCGATCTTCACCTGCACGAGTCGCCTGGTTTCGGGATTGATCGTGGTATCCCAGAGTTGCGCGGGGTTCATCTCGCCCAGACCCTTGTAGCGCTGGATGGACTGGCCCTTCCTGGCCTGTTCCAGCAACCACATCATGGCCTCGCGGAAATTCGACACCTCTTGCGTCGCCTCTCCCTTGCGGATGTACGCACCCGGCCCGAACAGACCCGAGAGCGTGCGGGACATCTCCGCGATGCGGCGATACTCGATCGAGCTGAAGAACTCGCGATGCAGGTGCTTGTCCACCGTCACGCTGTGCTCGGTACGGCTCACCATCAGGTGCGGTGGCGTTCCGGCCTGCAGCGTCACCGTGTATCGCCGGCCGGCCGGCTGGCCGGCATTCAAGGCCAGTTCCAGCTGCGCGCCCCAGGCAATGAGCCTGTCCGCGTCCTCGCGTTCGTCCGCCATCAGCTCCGGCAACTGCAGCAATTTCTCGAGCACGTGCATGTCGTGACGCCGTGGTGAGCGGCGCGCGGCTTCCTGGAATTCCATGTAGCGACGCGCAAGCGTGTCGAACGCGCTCGCGGGCATCGCCTCAGCGCCGGCGTGCACGTGCAACGAGGCGTCTTCGAGCGCTGAACGCAGCAGCATCTGGTTCAGTTCGGCATCGTCCTTCACGTAGTTCTCGGACTTGCCCTTCTTGACCTTGTAGAGCGGCGGCTGCGCGATGTAGATGTGGCCGCGCTCGATCAGCAGCGGGATCTGCCTGTAGAAGAAGGTCAACAGCAGCGTGCGGATGTGCGAGCCGTCGACATCCGCGTCGGTCATGATGATGATGCGGTGATAGCGCAGCTTCGCAATGTCAAAGTCGTCCTTGCCGATGCCGCAGCCGAGCGCGGTGATCAGCGTGCCGACTTCCGCCGATGACAGCATCTTGTCGAACCGCGCGCGTTCGACGTTCAGGATCTTGCCCTTGAGCGGCAGGATCGCCTGCGTGCGCCGGTCGCGGCCCTGCTTTGCGGAGCCGCCGGCGGAATCGCCCTCGACGATGAAGAGTTCCGACAGCGCCGGATCCTTCTCCTGGCAGTCTGCGAGCTTTCCGGGGAGACCCGCGATGTCCAGTGCGCCCTTGCGCCGGGTGAGCTCGCGGGCCCTGCGGGCCGCTTCACGTGCGCGCGCCGCGTCGATGATCTTGTTGACGATCGCCTTGGCCTGGGGAGGGTTCTCCAGCAGGAATTCGCCGAGCTTTTCGGCGACCAGCGATTCCACCACGCCTTTGACCTCGGACGAGACCAGCTTGTCCTTGGTCTGCGACGAGAACTTGGGATCACTGAGCTTCACCGACAGCACCGCCGTCAGACCTTCACGCGAATCGTCGCCGGTCGTCGCGGTGCGGTCCTTCTTGCCCGCCAGTTCGCGCTCGATGTAGTCGTTCAGCGTCCTGGTAAGAGCAGCGCGGAAGCCGGCCAGGTGAGTTCCGCCGTCTTTCTGCGGGATATTGTTCGTGTAACAGGACATCGTCTCTGCGTACGAATCGTTCCACTGGAGAGCAAGTTCGACGACGATGCCGTCACGTTCGCCGCGAAACCAGACAATTGCCTCATGGATCGCGGTTCGGCTGCGGTTCAGGTATCGGACGAATTCGCGGATTCCGCCTTCATGGTGGAAGCTCTCGCGGCGATCGTCGCGCTCATCAACCAATTCAATTCGGACCCCGGAATTCAGGAACGACAGCTCACGCAGGCGCTTCTGCAGGATCTCGAACTTGAAATCGATGTTGGTGAAGATGACGTCGCTTGGCTTGAAGCGAATCGTCGTGCCCCGCTTGTCGCTGTCGCCGGTGACGACCAGCGGCGAAACAGGCTCTCCGAGTCGATATTCCTGGCGGTGCTCCTTGCCGTCCCGATAAATCGTGAGCTGCAGGGTCTCCGACAGCGCGTTGACCACCGAGACGCCGACGCCGTGGAGGCCGCCTGAAACCTTGTACGAAGAATCGTCGAACTTGCCGCCGGCATGTAGCACCGTGAGGATGACTTCGGCCGCCGAACGACCCTCCTCCTCGTGGATATCCACAGGAATTCCACGACCATTGTCGGTGACTGTAACCGACTGGTCCTCGTGGATCGTGGCCGTGATATCCGTGCAATACCCTGCCAGCGACTCGTCGATTGCGTTGTCCACGACCTCGAACACCATGTGGTGCAGACCGGTGCCGTCGTCGGTGTCACCGATGTACATTCCGGGCCGTTTTCGAACGGCGTCGAGGCCCTTTAAGACTTTGATTTTACTGGAGTCGTAGACGTCGGTGCCGCTCATGGGAGACCCGCGCGAAAAAGATCCCGGATTATAGCAGACGGGTCACAACACCATGTTCCACGTGGAACTTTCGGCCCCCCGGCAGGCGTTGCAACACCGGATTCATCGGGTCAAGGGCCGTCAGGAAGAGCTGGGCCGGCAAGCTCAACACCTCCTTGATCAGCCGCTCCAGGTTCGATCCATCAAGCTCGGCCGCAGGGTCATCCACAAGCAGGGCTGCGACCCCTGAGCCCTGCCCTGCATCATATTTAAGTTGCCCAAGCAGCATCGCGGCCGCCAGCAGTTTCTGCTGCCCCCTCGATACTCGGTCCCGGGCTGCGGCACCGGAAATCCTCACGGCCAGGTCAGCCCGGTGCGGACCGACGTGTGTCATGCCTCGTTCTCGGTCGCGTGGGAAAGAGTGCTCGAGCGCCTGCATCAGGCTTCGCTCGGATGACCAGCCGTGGTGAAGAACGATTTCAATGTCGGCATCCAGCAGTCGCTTGCCAACGTCGCGCACGCTTGCCTGCAGGCCAACTACATATCGCTTCCGGTAATCGGCAACCTGCTCGCCCGCCTCCAGCAATTCTGTATCCCAGGCGTGAATCAAGGTCGGCGCCTGGTTTGCCTTCAGGGCAGCGTTGCGCTGACGAAGGGCCCGCTGGTAGCGGCGCCAGTGGTCGACGAACCCTGGTTCCACGTGGAACACACCCCAGTCCAGGTACCGCCTGCGCTCCTGGGGTCCGCCGTCTATCAGGCGGTGCACCTCCGGGTCGATGGCTTGCACGGGAAGGCGTGTCGCCAGCTCCGCTAGACCCGTGACAGGGCGGCCCGCGTATCGCGCCTCGATGCCGTCCGCTCCCAACCTCATGCCCAGCGGCTGCGAAAGGCCCTGCTGGTTTGTTCGTGCGACCAGGCTGAACTGGCTTGCCCCGGTCCGGATCAGCGACTCATTGCGCGTCGATCGGAAAGAACGTCCGCGGCCCAGGAAGAAAATCGCCTCGAGCAGGCTTGTCTTGCCCGAGGCGTTCTCACCGGTAATCAGGTTGCAGCGGTCGTCAAATTCCAGCTCGGCCCGTTC
Organism: uncultured Gammaproteobacteria bacterium; assembly: GCA_963732415.1. Lineage (GTDB taxonomy): Bacteria > Pseudomonadota > Gammaproteobacteria > Steroidobacterales > Steroidobacteraceae > RPQJ01. The sequence goes on along the minus strand of CAVSZK010000012.1, from coordinate 48,501 downwards.
AACGCACCGGAAATCCTCGATCGCGAGCCTCTCCAGGCTCATCGAGTGGCGGTCATGCGATCGCCGCCCCGTTTAGAGGCGCATCGGCATGACAACAAAGCGGGCGCCGGCGTCAGCATTTGAATGGATGAGGCAGCTGCTGTTTCCGTCCGTCAGGCCGATTTCAACCTCGGGCCCGTCGATGGCCGCCAGCGCATCGAGCAGGTAATTGACGTTGAAGCCAATGTCGAGTTCCGGGCCGTCATAGACAACCTCGAGTTGCTCCTCGGCCTCTTCCTGCTCCGGGTTGTGCGACTGGATCACCAGCGTCGCCGGCTTGACGGCAAAACGAATACCGCGATATTTCTCGTTCGAGAGGATCGCAGCGCGCTGAAGCGCCTGCCGAAGCTCTTCGCGCCCAGCCACCACCGCAAAGCCGGGACTGCTTGGGATCACCCGGCTGTACTCTGGGAAGCGCCCATCTATCAGCTTGGAAGTGAAGCGAATATCGCCGATCTGGACGCGAACGTGGTTGCTTCCGATGCCAACTTCGAGAATCTGGTCTTCACCGCCCAGGATGCGCTGCAATTCCAGCACGCCTTTGCGGGGAACGATGACCTGCTGGCCCGCTTTTGCGCCCTCGGACAGCTCAACTTCACACAAAGCCAGACGATGGCCGTCAGTAGCAACAGATCTAAGCATTTTCGCCGATGTTTCGAGCAACATTCCGTTCAGGTAGTACCGAACGTCCTGCTGGGCCATCGAAAAATGAGTCTTCTCGAGCAGCCGCTTGAAGTCCTTCTGCGGCAGCTTGAGCGTCTGCTGCGCGTCGATCTCGTCGACGGTAGGGAATTCTGACGCCGGCAGCGTGGACAGCGTGAAGCGGCTCTTTCTCGCGCGGACCAGCATCCGCTCGCCTTCCAGCGTGAGTGTTATCTCGACGCCGTCGGGCAGCGCACGGCAGATGTCCAGCAGCTTGCGGCCCGGGACAGTTATCTCGCCGGCGCGTTGCACGTCGACCTCGGAGCTGGCCACCAGCTCGACTTCCAGGTCGGTCGCTGTTACCGACAATCGGCTGCCTTTCGCCGACAGCAGGACATTCGCGAGGATCGGCATCGTCTGCCGACGCTCGACCACGCCTATCACCGATTGCAGGGGTCCGAGGATCGCTTCGCGCTTGGCAATGATCTTCATCTTGGTGTGTCCGGAAATATTATCTGTATTTTTAGAATATCTATTACTACTGTTATTAGGACGACCGCAAGCCGTGCACAACGGCTTTTTCGTCAATCATCACCGGGACTTGCGACAAGTGTAAGCCTGCGGGCAACAACCCCGGAACCTGTCCGCAGCCTGTGGATGAAATGTGGGCTTCTTTCGGCGCCTGGTTTGTCCACAGGATTAACACATCAACCTGTCAGGGTTCTCAACAGGTTCTGGTAGTCCTCGTTCATGCGTGTCTGGGAAGAGCGCAGTTCTTTTATCACGCGACAGGCATGCAGCACCGTGGTGTGATCGCGGCCACCGAACGCGTCGCCGATCTCCGGGAGACTGTGGTTCGTCAGTTCTTTCGAGAGCGCCATTGCAACCTGCCTCGGGCGGGTAATCGAACGGCTCCTGCGCTTCGAGAGCAAGTCCGCAACACGGATCTTGAAGTACTCCGCGACCGTCTTCTGGATATTCTCGATCGTAACCAGCCGTTCCTGGAGCGCAAGCAGATCCTTTAGCGCTTCCTTGGCAAAATCCAGCGTTATTGGCCGCCCGGTGAACTGTGAATTAGCGATTACGCGACGCAGCGCGCCTTCGAGTTCACGCACGTTCGAGCGAATGCGCTTTGCAACGAAGAAAGCCACTTCCTCGGGCAATTCAACCGATGCCGCCGAGGCCTTGCTCATCAGGATCGCGACGCAGGTCTCCAGCTCCGGCGGCTCGATCGCGACGGTCAGACCCCAGCCGAAACGCGACTTCAGCCGCTCTTCCAGGCCGGTGACTTCCTTCGGGTAGCGGTCGCAGGTGAGGATCACCTGCTGCTGGCCTTCGAGCAATGCGTTGAACGTGTGGAAGAACTCTTCCTGCGAGCGTTCCTTTCCGGCGAAGAACTGGATGTCGTCGATCAGCAGCGCGTCGAGCGAGCGATAGGCCGTCTTGAACTCGTTGATGGTGTTGTGCTGCAGGGCCCGCACCATGTCGCCAACGAAACGCTCCGAGTGCACGTACGAAATGCGTGCCTCCTTGTTGCGCGTCCGAATCAGGTTGCCGACCGCGTGCATCAGGTGAGTCTTGCCCAGTCCGACGCCGCCGTAGATGAAGAGTGGGTTATAGGCACGGCCGGGATTTTCCGCGACCTGTATCGCCGCGGCGCGGGCCAGCTGGTTGCTCTTGCCTTCGACGAAGTTGCTGAAGGTGAAATCCGGATTCAGCCGCCCGCCGATCTGCGGCAGCGCCTCTGTGCGCTTCTGGCGCAATTCCGGGGGCTTCGCAAGCTGCAAGTCGGCGGGCTCGGACCGGCGCGAGCCGACTTCGACGACAACCTCAGGGGCCGGCGCTGGCACCAACTCGTCCACCAGTTCCAGTATTCGCTCCGTGCAGTTCTGGTTGACCCAGTCGACGACGTACCGGTTCGGCGCGAGCAGCCGCAGGCAACCACCATCGTCCACCGCCTGCAGCGGGCGGATCCATGTGTTGAAGTGCTGAGCCGGGAGTTCCTCTTCGAGGCGGCGCAGACATTGGTTCCAAAGAGTCGCTTCCACGACCGGCAGCCCCACGAGAGTCGGCAAAAATGCAGGCAGACGGGAAAGGGGCCGGAGTGTATACCGCCACGGCACCTGTGGATATCTTTGGCCAGGCGCCTCGCGGCCTGCGCCAGTCGGGCTGCCTGGCGAGCCCCCGGAACGGCCCCCACCACGCCACAAACCGGCCCCCCGGAAGTTGACGCTCAGGTCTTCCCTGCGTATGCTTTCCGGCTCTTTTATCGGGCCAGAGCATGTCGTTCCTGGTCTAGTTTCCGGCAGACACGGAGCCGCACATGAAGCGCACCTATCAACCGAGCAACCTCCACCGCAAGAGGACCCACGGCTTTCGTGCGCGCATGGCCACCAGGAGCGGACGCCTCGTGCTGGCCCGTCGCCGCGCCAAGGGCCGCAAGCGTCTGTCGGTCTGACCACCGGGCCTGTATTTCCCGGTCCGCCTCCCGCAGCCTTCAGCCTGCCGCGGGAGCATCGCCTCACCGACAAGCCGCAGTTTGATGCCGTGCACCGCACGGGCGTCCGCGCCTCGGACCCACTATTCATGGTGATTGCACGGCCCAACGGCCTTGACCACCCGCGCCTCGGTCTTGCCGTGGGCGTCAAGGCGGCCGGCAATGCGGTGAACCGCAACCGCATCAAGCGCCTGGTCCGGGAGTCGTTTCGTGGCCGGAAGCGCGAACTGCCCGCGCTGGACCTGGTGGTAAACGCCCGTCCCGCGGCAGGCAAGGCGGCAAATTCCGAGATTACGGAGAGTGTTGCCATACTCTGGAACAGGATCGCCCAGCGATGCGCAAGATCCTGATCGGCCTCATACAGCTCTACCGGTGGTTCGTGAGCCCGCTGCTCGGCCCGAACTGCAGGTTCTACCCGTCCTGTTCCTGCTACGCACAGGAGTCGCTGCAGCGCCACGGCGCGCTGCAGGGCACGTGGCTTGCGATTCGTCGCATCGGCCGATGTCATCCCTGGCACCCGGGCGGCTACGACCCCGTCCCCGATACACTGCCGCCAATATTCAAGCGACCCTCTCATGGATAACCCACGCCTTTACCTGTGGATCGGCCTCGCGCTGCTCGCTTGGATGAATGTCATCCAGTGGAACCGCGACTACGGCAGCGTGGCGACCCCGCCGCCCGCCGCGTCAGCGTCGGCCGACGGCGATGTCGCGCCTCCCGGCGGCACCACTGCGGGCCAGCTGCCCGCGCTTCCGACCGAGACAGGGACGCCAGCGGTTGCGGCCGGCGCGGCCCCAGCCGCGCTGCCCTCGGCCTCGGGCGGCGCTGACCAGCCCACGGTTCGCGTAGTTACTGACGTTCTCGACATGGACGTGAGCCTGCAGGGCGGCACGCTGGTGCGCGCCGACCTGCTGCAGTATCCGCAGGCCAAGACGAAGGACAGTCCACCGGTGCGGTTGCTGACAACCGCCGAAGGCGGATATGAAGTCGCGAGAAGCGGGCTGCGGGCCATCGGCGGCGGCGGCGAACCGACCCACCTGGCAAGCTTTTCGGCTCCAGCCCAGGAGTTCAGGCTCGAGCCTGGCGCGCAAGAACTACGAGTCCCGCTGACCTGGAGCGATGGACAGGGCGTCGTGGTCACAAAGACCTACACGTTCAAGCGCGGCAGCTACGAAATCGGCGTCACATACGACGTGACCAACGGCTCGCCCGCCGACTGGAAGGGCGCCTCGTATGTGCAGTTCGTCCGGCACATGTACGCGCAGAAACGCTCGATGTTCGACGTCGAGAGCTACGCGTACCGTGGCCCGGCCATCTACAACGGCCAGAAATTCAGCAAGCTCGACGTCAACGACAAGGAAGACGCGCAGTTCTCCGAGGCGTTCGCCGGCGGCTGGATGGCAGAGATGCAGCATCACTTCGTGACCGCTGCCGTGCCGCCGGTGGCCGAGACATTCGATTACACGCTAGGTACCGAGGGCACTCATTCGGTGCTCGGGTTCCGCGGGCCGCTGAAGAGCGTCCCGGCCGGCACGACGGCGCAGTTCAACGAAACGATCTGGGTCGGACCGAAGCTGCAGGACCCGCTGAAGGCGGTGGGCCCGCGTCTCGAGCTGACGGCGGACTACGGCAAGCTGACGATCATCTCGCAGCCGCTGTTCTGGGTCCTCTCGAAGGTGCACTCATTCGTGGGGAACTGGGGCTGGTCGATCATCATCGTGACCATCCTGCTCAAGCTGCTGTTCTACAAGCTGACCGAAACCAGCGGTCGCTCGATGGCGAAGATGCGTACCATCGCCCCGCGCATCAAGAGCATCCAGGAGCGCTACAAGGACGACCGCGAGCAGCTCGCCAAGCAGACGATGGAGCTCTACAAGCGGGAGAAGATCAATCCGGTCGCCGGCTGCCTGCCGATCGTGGTGCAGATCCCCGTGTTCCTCGCGTTCTACTGGGTGCTGCTCGAGAGCGTCGAGATGCGACAGGCGCCGTTCATGCTGTGGATCCAGGACCTGTCGGCGAAAGATCCATACTTCATCCTGCCGGCGATCATGGGCGCAGCGATGTACGGGCAGTTCAAGCTGAACCCGGCGCCGCCGGATCCGATGCAGGCCAAGGTGTTCGCCTTCATGCCGCTGGTCATGACGGTGATGATGGCGTGGTTCCCGGCGGGCCTGGTGCTCTACTGGATCACCAACACAGCGCTGTCGATCGCGCAGCAGTGGAACATCAACAGGGTCGTCGCGGCGGAGGCCAAGAAGCCCTGACCTGCCGGCGGCGCAGGCGACATTCTCCGTAAAGGAGAATGTCGCCATGTCTGCCCCCTGCGCCCCTGTTCCCATGTCCCCTTCGTGTCACCATCACGTGCGGCATACTCCCGGCCCATGAAGCGGGACGCGACCGACACGATCGCTGCGATCGCCACGGCTCCAGGCCGGGGCGGTATCGGGATCGTCCGGATCTCGGGCCCGGCCTGCGGGCCGATCGCCGCAGCGCTGCTGGGCAAAGCGCCGCCGGCTCGCCAGGCCACGTTGCGCGAATTCCTGGACGAGGCGGGCGAGCCGATCGACCAGGGTCTCGCGCTCTACTTCCCCGCGCCGAATTCGCTGACCGGCGAGGACGTACTCGAACTGCAGGGCCACGGCGGCCCTGTAGTGCTCGATATCCTGTTGCGACGCGTACTCGAGCTCGGCGCACGCCAGGCCGGGCCCGGCGAATTCACGCAGCGTGCGTTCCTGAACGACAAGATCGATTTAGCACAGGCCGAAGCGGTTGCCGACCTGATCGACAGCGGGTCGGCGCAGGCCGCGCGAGCGGCGCTGCGTTCGCTGCGCGGCGAGTTTTCGGCGCAGGTCCACGAGCTGGTCGAGGCCATGCTCGAGCTCAGGATGTGGGTCGAGGCCGCGATCGATTTCCCCGAGGAAGAGGTCGACTTCCTGGCGGATCGGGCGCTCGGCGAGCGCATGGAAGGCATCCGCGCGCGTTTTGCGAAGCTCTCCGAAAACGCGCGACAGGGCGCGCTGCTGCGCGACGGGCTCACACTCGTGATCGCCGGCAGGCCCAATGCCGGCAAGTCGAGCCTGCTGAACCGCCTGGCCGGCTACGATGCGGCGATCGTGACCGCAACGCCGGGCACCACGCGCGACGTACTGCGCGAGCGCATCGAGATCGACGGCCTGCCGCTGCACGTCATGGACACCGCGGGCCTGCGTGACTCACCCGACGAGATCGAGGCCGAGGGCATCCGGCGCGCGCAGCGCGAAATCGCCCAGGCGGATCGCGTGCTGTACATCGTCGATGCATCGGACGAGGCGGCAATGGCCGGGCTCGAGGCTGATCTCGCGGCGCTGCCAACGCAGGCGCCCTGCACGGTAGTGTTGAACAAGATCGATCGCGTCCACGCTGCGCCAGGGATCGAGGACGGCACCGCCGCGGGTCCGGTTCGGGTCCGGATCAGCGCCACGACAGGCGCAGGACTCGACCTGTTCAGGGAGCACTTGAAGGACTGTGTCGGCTTCCATCCGACACAGGGCGGGGCCCTGTCGGCCCGGACCCGGCACCTGGATGCGCTGCGGCGGGCGATGGCACACGTCGAGGAAGCGCACCGGCTGCTCGTCGAGCGCCATGCCGGAGAACTGGTGGCCCAGGAACTCACCGACGCCCAGCGCGACCTCGGCGAGATCACCGGCGAGGTGAGCAGCGAAGACCTGCTGGCGCGGATCTTCGGCAGCTTCTGCATCGGGAAGTAGCGATCGCTGACCTGTCGGACTTCAACGATCGTTCGCGTCGACGAACTCCGTGAGTGTCCGCTTGAATTTCTGCATCGACTCCGGCTGCACATACATCATGTGCCCGGCGTCGTAGTACTCGATGCTGAGGTTGCGCTTCACGTCGGCAGCAACGTCGAGGTGGTCGACCACGTACTCGACCGTGCGATACGGGCAGGCCAGGTCGAAATAGCCCTGCTGGATCAGCACCTTCATCCGGGGGTTCATGGTCATCGCGTGGGCGAGGTCCACGGCGGTATTCGGGTAGGCCACCTTGAAGTCGATATCCGGCTGGAAGTGGCGTTCGTCCCAGTCCTTCCAGAGGCCGCCCGAGAGAACGTACTCGCGATCCGACTCGACCTTCAGGTCACCGCGGTAGTAGGCGTTGAAGGTCGCGACGATTGCCGGGCCAATCGCCGTGTCGTACGGGTCGTATTTCATGGTCTCGTAGAGGCGGCTGATGTCGCCGCCTCTGTAGCGGGAGTCGACCCGGCCCACCACGATCCCCTGCTTGCGCAGCAGTTCCTGCAGAAAATGGCTCTCGTCCAGCCGCAGGTTGGCGTCGTCCCAGTACGCTGCGCTGACCCCCGTGTAGCGCTCCAGCCCGGCAAGTACCGCCTGGCGTTCGGCTGGCGTGGCCCGGGAGCCCTTGAAGAGCACCGGCGCGTACACGTCCTCGGCGAAAGCCTCGACCTCGCGCAGGAATGGCTGCAGGTCGGTCGGCCTGTTGTCGATCGCGTTGTGATACCAGGCCGTGGCCGCATAGGTCGGCAGGAAGTTGACGTAAGGTTCGTCGAGGCGCAGCCCTGCCCAGCCCGACGCCAGGTCCAGGTAAGGCGATACCAGGATCAGGCCGTTGAGCGTGACGTTGTGCGCTTCGAGCAGCTTGTAAGCGACGCCGCCAGAGCGCATGCCGCCGTAACTTTCGCCCAGCAGGAACTTCGGTGACGCCCAGCGCCTGTAATCGCCGAGGTAGCGAACGATGAAGTTCGACACGGAGTCGATGTCCTGGTCTACGCCCCAGAAATCCTTGGTATCTCCTTTGCCGACCACCCGCGAAAAGCCGGTGCCGACCGGGTCGATCATCACGAGGTCCGCCCGGTCGAGGATGCTGTACTCGTTATCGACGGTGCGGAAAGGGCCGCGCGTATTCGAGTGGAGGTCCTCGAGCACGGTGCGCTTCGGGCCAAGGATGCCCATGTGCAACCAGGCCGAGGCGGAACCCGGACCGCCGTTGTAGGCAAACATGATCGGTCGGGTCGCGGGGTCCGCGCCGTCCATGGTGTAGGCGGTGAACCCGAACAGCGCGATCGGTTCGTCCTTGTCGTTCTTCATCAGCATCGTGCCAGCCGTCGCGGTATAGCGGATGACCTGTCCGCCGACGCGTGCCTGGTGCCTCGTCACCCAGACCTTGCCTTCGGGGGCGGGCGCTTCCTCGGCCTTTGCCTTATCCGCGGCGGCGGATGCTGACGGAGAGCCCTGGGCCGCATCTTCGGCCGCCTGCAAAGCCGGGCCAGCGAGCAGCACCGCGAGCAGGGCGCCTGCGCAGATTGTCATTTTCATCGCAGGTCATCCTCCCGAGAGTAGCGGCGGAGTATAGGCCACCACCGGCGCGGCCGGGCGGGGTCACTGGCCGCCGGCTCGATGGACTCCCCGCCCCGCGGCAAGTAGGCTCACTCGTCTCTTTCGTCAATCCGCCGCGGAACCAACCGGTGGCGACAGGCATATGAAACAGCTATCCGGCGCCGACTCGATGTTCCTGCAGTTCGAGCACGGCAACAACTTCATGCACGTCGCGTCGCTCGCGATCTACGACCCGGCCACGGCGCCGGGCGGCGGTGTCCGGTTCAAGGACGTGTTGAAGTTTTTCACCTCGCGGCTCGGGCAGTTCCCGCAGTTTCGACGCCGCCTGGTGACGGTGCCGCTGTCGCTGGACCGACCGTACTGGATCGAGGACCCTGACTTCGACGTGGAATTCCACGTGCGGCACATCGCGCTGCCGTACCCGGGCGACTGGCGCCAGCTCTGCATCCAGGTGGCGCGCATCCACTCCAGGCCGCTCGACCGCAGCAGGCCGCTGTGGGAGGCCTACGTGATCGAAGGGCTGCACGACATACCGGGCGTGCCGAAGGGCAGCTTCGCGCTGTATACCAAGATGCACCACGCGATCATCGACGGCGAGTCGGGCACCGAGCTACTGAAGGCCCTGCACTCCGTCACGCCCGACCCGCTGGACTTCGACGCCGAGCCCGAGCAGCAGCGCTTCCACGCCGATCGCGAGCCGACGACCATCGAACTCTACTCACGCGCACTGGTGCACCAGGTCGAGCGTGTGCCGGGACTCGCGAAGTTCTCGTTCGACTCCGCGCGGCGGCTCGGTGCGCTCGGCGTCGAGGCCGTCACCCGGCTGGCAGGCGAGGGTGGTGCCAGCATGCAGGGCTTGCGCTCCCTGTTGTCGGGCGACCTGGGGTCGCTGTTGCCGAAGATGCCGCCGCAGACCCGCTTCAGCGGCGACGTATCGGCGCACCGGGTATTCGAAGCCGTGGGTCTGCCGCTGTCGGAGTTCAAGTCAATCCGCCAGCAGGTCGGCGACGTGACCATCAACGACATGTTCCTGTGCATCGTTGGTGGCGCGCTTCGCAGGTACCTGCAGAGCAAGCGCGAGCTGCCCGAAGAATCCATGGCAGCTATGGTTCCGCTGACGCTGCGTGGCGCCGACAAGGGTGGTGACCGGGGCAACCAGGTCGGCGCCACGGTCATGTCAGTACGCACGGATGTGGCGGACCCGGTGAAGCGGCTGCGCGCGATCCGTGATGGTGCGCAGACGTCAAAGGCGGTCACCGACGCGATCGGCAAGGAGTTCGCCCGCGACCTGCTGGAATTCGTGCCGAACATCGTGTCGCATACGCTGACCCGCTACGTACAGCCGCCACGTATCGGGCTCATCGTTTCCAACGTCCGTGGGCCCGATGTGCCGCTCTACATGGCGGGCGCGCGGCTGGTGAACTACTCGCCGATCAGCATTGCCACCCATGGCATGGGCCTCAACGTCACCGGCTTCAGCTACGCCGGCACGATGTGGATCTGCGCCGTGTCATGTCGCGACATGCTGCCCGACCCGGCGTTCTTCGCCGACTGCATGCGCGAAAGTTTCGAGGAACTGAAGGTCGCGGCTGCAGAAGCTGGAACCGCCGCCTCGCCACCGCCCAGGCCGCGCCTGCCGCGCAGCAAGACTCGCAAGACCGGAAAGGTCGTGAAGAAGCGAGGCGCGAAGCCGCGGGCGCGTCGCAAGACGGCGTGACCGCGTCCGCGACCTGCGCCCCGGGATCACGATTACTGCAGCCATGACCCGCACGCGTGAGGTTCTTACGGTCGCCCAGCGTGCCGCGCTCGAGCGGCTGCTCGGGGCCCCGGTGGACGACGTCGTGCTCGTCGAGAATTCCTGGTATGCGCGGCTGCATCGAGGTGCGCGAGCGACCACGCGCCGCAACCGCATCCTGCTTGCAGGCCCGGCCAGCGAATTCGCGGCCGACCCGGCGCTCATGCTGCACGAGTACTATCACGTGCTGCGGCAGTGGAATCGCGGCCGCCTGACGGTCTGGCGATACCTGGTCGAGTGGCTGCAGCGGGGATACCTGGAGAACCGCTACGAGCGGCACGCCCGCCGTTTCGCGGTCTCACGGCTTCCGGCCTTCCGGCGGATGACTTCGAACGCCGTGGCCGGGGAACCGCTCGCACGCATCCGCCCTGCGCATACAATGAGCGCCCTTCCTGGAAGCGCCTCATGAATCCGGCGGAAAGCTTTGACGTCATCGTGGTCGGCGGCGGCCACGCCGGAACCGAGGCGGCACTTGCCGCCGCGCGGATGGGCTGCCGCACGCTGCTGGTGACGCAGAGCATCGAGTCGCTGGGCCAGATGAGCTGCAACCCGGCGGTCGGCGGCATCGGCAAGGGACACCTGGTACGTGAGATCGACGCGCTGGGCGGCGCGATGGCCCGCGCGACCGATCGTGCCGGCATCCAGTTCCGCACGCTGAACGCGAGCAAGGGCCCGGCCGTACGCGCCACGCGCGCGCAGGCGGACCGCCAGCTCTACAAGCGCGCTATTCGCGGCCTCATCGAGAGCCAGCCGAACCTGAGCCTGTTCCAGCAGGAGGTGTCGGACCTTCGCATCGAGGGCGACCGGGTCACCGGTGTCGTGACGCAGGTCGGCGTGGAATTCACCGCGCGCGCGGTGGTGCTGACCGTGGGCACGTTCCTGGGCGGACGCATCCACGTTGGGCTGGACCAGTATGCCGGCGGGCGCGCCGGCGACCCGCCGTCGAACCGACTGGCCGAGAAGCTAAGGGCCATGCCATTTCGCGTCGGACGCCTGAAGACCGGCACGCCGCCACGTATCGATGGACGCACCATCGACTACGCCGACCTCGTCGTGCAGCACGGCGACGAGCCGTGTCCGGTCTTCTCGTTCCTGGGCCTGCGCGCGGACCACCCGCGACAGGTCCCGTGCCACATGACCGCCACCAACGAACGAACGCACGAAATCATCCGCGCGGGCACGGATCGTTCGCCGATGTTCACGGGCGTGATCGAGGGCGTGGGTCCCCGCTACTGTCCCTCGGTCGAAGACAAGATCGTGCGCTTCGCGGACCGCGGCTCGCACCAGGTCTTCATCGAGCCCGAGGGGCTCGACACGCACGAGATATATCCAAACGGCATCTCGACCAGCCTTCCGTTCGACGTGCAGGTGGAATTCGTTCGCAGCATCCGCGGTTTCGAGCGGGCGCGGATCACGCGTCCCGGCTACGCCATCGAGTACGACTTCTTCGACCCGCGCGACCTTCGCCCCACGCTGGAGACCAGGCACCTGCAGGGCCTCTATTTCGCGGGCCAGATCAACGGCACGACCGGCTACGAGGAAGCCGCGGCGCAGGGACTCGTCGCGGGCGCCAACGCAGCACTCGCCGTGCTCGGGCGCGAGCCCTGGTGGCCTGGACGCGGTGATGCCTACATTGGCGTGATGATCGACGACCTGATCACCCGTGGCGCGCCGGAACCCTACCGCATGTTCACCAGCCGCGCGGAATACCGCCTCACACTGCGCGAGGACAACGCCGACCTGCGTCTCTCGCCGGCCGGCCGCGAACTCGGCCTCGTGGACGACGATCGCTGGCGCTTCTTCGAGCGCAAGCGCGGGGCGGTCGACGGCGAACTCGCTCGGCTGAACGCCGCCTGGGTGCGTCCCGGCACGGTGGAGGCCGATCGTGCCACTCCGCATGTCGGAGCGCTTGTCCGCGAGCAGCGCGCGTTCGACCTGCTGCGGCGCCCCGAGGTGAGCTACGACGCCGTCACCGGCATCGTGGGGCGGGGCGACGACGATTGGCACGCGGATGAGCGCCTGGCGGCACAGGTTCCGATCGCCGTGGACGTGCAGGCGAAGTACACCGGCTACATCGACCGTCAGCACGAGGAGATCGAGCGGCAGCGACGCAACGAGGAAACGAGGCTTCCTGAAGACCTGGACTACGTGGAAGTCCGCGGCCTGTCGAACGAGGTGCGCCAGCGCCTGCTTGAGCATCGCCCGGCCACGCTCGGGCTGGCCGCACGGATTCCTGGCGTCACGCCGGCAGCGATATCCCTGCTGCTGATCCACCTCAAGCGGCACGCCGATCGGCTGGGCGGGCCGCCGCGCGCGATTCGCGCCCGCTGACGAACAGCACGCTACTCGCCCGCTCGACGCCAACCAGCAGCCAGGCACCATGCAGACCCCAACAAACTTCTTCGCGCGCGCCCTGTGGGCTGGAACCGTCGCCGCCGTACTCCTCGGGCTCATGGGCTGTGGCGGTGGCGGCGACGGCAAGTCGCAGCCCGCCGGGACGGCACCGGGGGCGACTGCCGCGGGCATGCTGACGCGCGGCAACGGACCCGAGCCCGACACGCTCGATCCGCAGAGGGCCCGCACCGACGGGGCATTCAACATCCTGCGCGACGCATTCGAAGGCCTGACGGCTGTCGGCCCCGACGGTGGCGCTGTGCCGGCAGCGGCCGAGACCTGGACCGTGTCCGACGACGGCCTCGAGTACCGGTTTCACCTGCGCGAGGGGCTGCAATGGTCCAACGGTGACCCGGTGGTTGCTGGTGACTACGTGGCGGGCATGCGCCGCCTGGTCGACCCGGCCACTGCGTCCCCATACGCGCAGATCCTGGAGCCGGTGGTAAGCGCCGCCGAGATCACGCGCGGCGAACGGCCGGCGGCGGAGCTCGGGGTCAGCGCCCCGGACGATCGCACCGTTGCGATCCGCCTGCAGAATCCCGCGCCGTACCTGCTCGGGCTGCTCGCACAGCCGGGCACGTTCCCGGTGCATGGCCCCTCGCTCGAAAAGCACGGCGACGCGTACGCGAAACCGGGCAACCTGGTCTCGAACGGCGCGTTCGTGCTGACGGACTGGGTGATCGGCTCGCAGGTAGACCTCACGCGCAACCGGCACTACTGGAACGACGCCGCGACCAGCGTCGATCGCGTGCGGTTCGTCCACCAGGCGGACCCCAGCACCGAGTTCCGGCTCTACCGCGCTGGCCAACTCGACGTCACCTACGTCGTACCCCAGCAGCAGTTCGCGTGGATCCACGAGAACCTGCCGGGCGAGCTGCACATTTCGCCGCAGCTGAGCGTCTACTACTACGGCTTCAACCTGACGCGCCCGCCGTTCAAGGACCAGCCCGGCCTGCGCCGGGCCTTGTCGCTGGTGATCGACCGCGACCGGCTCGCCACCTCCGTGACGGGTCTCGGCGAGGCGCCGGCCTATGGCTGGGTGCCGCGCGGCGTTGCCAACTACACGCCCCAGCAGTTCGACTACGCGTCCCGGCCATACGCTGAACGCGTTGCCGAGGCACGCGAGCTGTACCGCAAGGCGGGCTATTCGGAAGCGAATCCACTCGAGGTCGAGATTCGCTACAACACCGGCGAGGTCCACAATCGGCTGGCGGTCGCGGTGGCCGCGATGTGGAAGGAGGCGCTGGGCGTCAGGACCACGCTTTACGCGGAGGAATTCCGCGCACTGCTTCAGAGCATCCAGGCTCGCAAGGACACCGAGGTGTTCCGGTCGAGCTGGGTCGGTGACTACAACGATGCCTATTCGTTCCTGCAGTTGCTGCAGACTGGCTTCGGGATAAACCTCACCGGCTATTCCAATCCGCGGTACGACGAGCTGCTGGCCGAGGCAACGCGCCAGCCGGATCCGGTGCTCCGCCGGTCACTGCTCGAGGAATCCGAAAGGGTGATGCTGGCCGACACGCCAGTGCTGCCGTTGTACTTCTACGTCAACAAGCACCTGGTGAAGCCGTACGTCGGCGGCTGGCATGACAACGTCATGAACGTCCAGTACAGCAAGGACCTCAGCCGCTTGGAGTCCAATTGAGCAACGCGTCACGGATCACCGAGCGCCGGGCAGGGATGGGTTGAGGTCGGCGCGCGCCGCAGGCACGATTGCGAAAACAACTCGTCGAAGCATCCCATGTACTGGTTCGCACTGTTCGCCTCGACGGTCCTCGCCCTGTATTTCTGGCGTGAGTACCGGATCCAGCAACGCGACATGCAGAGTTCGACGGCTCCGCACAGGGTGGGCCAGCGCTACATCGGGCAGGTGCTGACGCTGACCGGTGCCATCCGTGAAGGCGAGGGTAGGGCGAAGCTCGGTGGACGCCGCTGGAGTATCCGCGGGCCGGACGTGCCCGCCGGCGCGAAAGTCCGCGTCACCGGCGTGGACGGTACCGTCCTGATCGTCGATCGCATGCCCGGCTGACCCGGGCCCTCGGGCCGCCGCTGTTCTCCAGCCCCGGCCCCATTTCCAGCGCCAGGTCCATCCCAGCCGCCAACCTCATGCGGCTGAGGCATCTCACTACGAGATCACCAAATATTTACTATCTGGTAAAAAAGTAAATTATTTATTGTGATTTATTCAGTTTATATTAATTATTTAATGACCAGGTCGTACTCGGCCGAGACTTGCGCCGCGAATGTCATGTCGCCCGTCTGGTAGGTTGCCTCCGGCGGTGCCGGAGCCGCCATGTCGGCGGCGGCCATGCGGTACATGGGCATCGGCGGCGACGATGACGACGCATTCAGCGTGCGCACCGTACCGAGCTGGACGCCGGCTGCTCGGGCCAGGGTTTCCGCGTTCAGCCGCCCATCCTGGACAGCGACGGTCATGGCTTGTCGTTCGAGTTCCTTGCGGTGGGTCGAGTCGAGCGACGCGCCGCCGATCTGGTTGGCGCCCGCGCTGACCGCGCGTTCCAGCAGCGTTCCGAGCTTGTCGAGATCGCGCAGCTCCACTTCCACCTGACGGCTGACCACGTAGCCCTGCAGCTCCTGCTTCCGGGCCTGCTCGTTCCAGGTGTAATCGGGCTGGACCTGCAGGCCGGTGGCGTTGACGTACTTCGGGTCGATAGCGAGTTCTTTCGTAAGTGCCAGCAGCCGGTCCACGGCCCTGGTGACCGTCGAGCGCGCATCGGCCAGGTCAGGGCGCCGGGCCTCGACGCCCAGCGTGACCCGGGCCATGTCCGGCTGCGCGGTTACCTGGCCCTGCCCGGTCACGCTCACGGTGCGGGGCCGTCCATCCTCGGCCAGCGCGGACCCCGCCGGAATTGCCAGCGCGGCCAGCAACCCGCAAAACACAAACTCACGCATCGCCATGGTTCACTCCTTAGTCGGCCGGGTCTTCGAATCGGCGTCGAGACTATGACATTCCCGCGGGGCAGCCGTCCTACCGGGCGCCATTCGACTACCGAAACGCTTTTGATTAACATGCCGGCCCTTCGGCCCGGGGGAGGCCGATTGCCGCATGGAGCTTAAAATGACCTCGAGATCGGCCTGGCTCGCGCTGAGCCTGACCATCGCGGCGCTGGCTGCACCCGCCCTGGCTTCGGCCGCGGATGTGGCCCGTGGCGCCAAGTTGGCCTATACCTGCCAGGGTTGCCACGGCATCCCGAACTACAGGAATGCTTTCCCCGTCTACAGAGTGCCAAAGCTCGGCGGGCAGCACGTCGCATACCTGGTGGTGGCGCTGAAGTCATACGCCAGCCAGGAGCGTCCGCACGCCACGATGCACGCCCAGGCAATCACGATGTCGGACCAGGACATGCAGGACATCGCGGCCTACCTGAGCGGCCAGGAGCTCAAGCCAACTGGCCGCGCGGTGGGCACGGTACCAAAGGCGGGCCAGACCTGCGTCGCATGTCACGGCAGCGACGGAATTGGCATCATGCCGGAGTATCCGAATCTCGCCGGCCAGCATGCCGACTACATCGAGCAGGCCCTGCAGGCCTACCGGGCGGGCCGGCGCAAGAACGCCGTGATGGGCGGCATGGGCGGTCCGTTGACCGACGCCGACATCAGGGCGCTCGCGCAGTACTACTCGCAACAGCGCCCGGGCCTGTGCGCGACCAACGAGATTCGCGACGCTGGCAAGTGCCCGGGCAGCTGAGCCGGGCGGGTACCGCTCCCCTGGCCGTCCCGGTCGGCGACGGCGTCTACCTGATCGACACGCTTTACGCGCGGCCCGGCCTCGCCGCGAGCCACCTGGTCGTGGACGACGGTCGAGCGGCATTCGTGGATACCGGCGCCGCTCCGGCGGCACCACGGCTGCTCAGCGCGCTCGACGAACTCGGGATTGCGCGCGACCAGGTGGACTACGTATTCCTGACGCACGTGCACCTCGACCACGCGGGCGGCGCCGGGCAACTGATCGAGGCGCTGCCAAACGCAATGGCGGTGCTGCATCCGCGTGGCGCACCGCACCTCATCGACCCTACCAGGCTGATCGCCGGGTCCATCGCGGTCTACGGCGAGGCGAAGTACCAAGAGCTTTACGGCGAGATCCTCCCGATCCCGGCGGAGCGCGTGATCGTCACCGAGGATCGGCAGCGCATACGCCTGGGCCACAGGACCTTCGAGTTCATCGACGCGCCCGGCCATGCAAGGCACCACCACTGCCCGATCGACCTCGACTACCGCGCGGTCTTCGCCGGTGACAACTTCGGAATCTGCTACCGCGAACTGGACACCGAGTCCGGGCCGTTCATGCTGCCTACGACCACGCCCGTGCACTTCGATCCGGATGCGCTGCATTCGACGATCCGGCGAATGATGTCCTACGACCCGAAGACGATCTACCAGACGCACTTCGGCCCGGTGACCGAGCTCGAGCGCCTCGAGCGCGAGCTGCACGACAACCTAGACGGGCTGGTGCGCATCGCCCGCCAGCATTCCGCGGCGGCCGACCGCGGTGCCCGGATCGCGGCCGACATGTATGCGTATTTCGACACCCGCCTGGACGCCCACGGCTGCGGGTTGAGCGAACAGCAACGACACTTGCTGATCGACGATGACGTGCGGCTGAACACCGCCGGGCTCGAAGTCTGGCTGGATCGCAGCTGAGGCGCACACCAGGTCCAGCCCGCCACAATCCGCCACGCCTGGCCGTACTCTCTCCAACTTGACGCGTTTCGTCAGCCCAATCCCTGCCGGTTACCAACCATGACATCATTCCGCGCCTTCCGTATCCACGAGATCGACCGTCGCATCGTTGCCCGGTTCGACCAGATAACACTGGATGACCTGGGCCCGGGCGAGGTCGTGGTGCGCGTCAGCCACTCCGACATCAACTTCAAGGATGCGCTCGCTGCAACCGGCAAGGGCCGCATCCTGCGTCGCTACCCGCTGGTCGGCGGAATCGACCTGGCCGGCGAGGTCGTGAGTTCCACCGACGCGCGGTTCGCGCCGGGGCAGCAGGTGCTGGTCACTGGCTGCGGCCTTTCCGAGACCCGGGACGGCGGCTATGCGGAATTCGCCCGCCTGCCGGGCGACTCGGTGATTCCTCTGCCCGCCGGTATCAGCGCGCTCGACGCGATGAAGCTCGGCACGGCAGGATTCACCGCCGCGCTGGCCGTGCACCGGATGGAGCAGAACGGCCAGCAGCCTGAGAACGGCCCGGTGGTGGTCACCGGCGCGACCGGCGGCGTCGGCAGCCTCGCGATCAGCATGCTGGCCGGCCGCGGTTACGAGGTCGTGGCGGTGAGCGGCAAGGCGGAGGCCGACGACTACCTGCGCGATATCGGCGCGGCGCGCGTGCTGCGCCGACAGGACATCGACCTGGGCTCGAAACCGATGGAAAAGGCACTGTGGGCCGGCGCGGTGGACAACGTCGGCGGCCCGCTGCTCACCTGGCTCACGCGCACGGTGGACCAGTGGGGCAACATCGCCAGCATCGGGCTCGCGGGCAGTGCCGAACTTGTGACGACGGTCATGCCTTTCATCCTGCGCGGCGTTAACCTGCTCGGGATCAATTCCGTGCTGACGCCCCGGGCGCTCCGGCTCGAGGTCTGGCGGCGCATCGCGACCGACCTGCGGCCGGCGGCGCTCGACCGGATATGCACGAAGATCGTGGGCTTCGACGAGTTGCCCGCGCAGTTCGAAGATTACATCCAGGGCCGGGTGACCGGCCGGACCGTGGTGAGGATTCCGTGACCAGCACCGAGACGAAAGACCTGCCGACGCACACGCTCACGCACCTCGAGCGCCTCGAGGCGGAGGCAATCGAGATCATGCGCGAGGTGGTCGCGGAGTGCGACAAGCCGGTGATGCTCTACTCCATCGGCAAGGACAGCGCCGCGATGCTGCACGTCGCGATGAAGGCCTTCTACCCGGCCAAGCCGCCGTTCCCGCTGCTGCACGTGGACACGCGCTGGAAGTTCCGGGAAATGTACGCGTTCCGCGCGCGCATGGTGAACGAGCTCGGCCTCGAGCTGCTCACCTACACCAACCCGGACGGCATCGAGAAGGGCATCAACCCGTTCACGCACGGCTCGGCGATCCATACCGACGTGATGAAGACCCAGGCGCTGAAGCAGGCGCTCGACCTCTACGGCTTCGATGCGGCCTTTGGCGGCGCGCGGCGCGACGAGGAGAAGAGCCGCGCCAAGGAGCGGATCTTTTCGTTCCGTTCGGCGCAGCACCGCTGGGATCCGAAGAACCAGCGCCCCGAACTCTGGCGCATCTACAACACGCGCAAGCACAAGGGCGAGTCGATCCGCGTGTTTCCGATGTCGAACTGGACCGAGCTCGACATCTGGCAGTACATCTACCTGCGCAACATCCCGATCGTGCCACTGTATTTCGCGGCCGACCGCCCGGTGGTGGAACGCGACGGTACGCTGATCATGGTGGACGACGAGCGCATGCCCCTGCACCCGGGCGAGACGCCGATGCGCCGGAAAGTCCGCTTCCGCACGCTCGGCTGCTACCCGCTCACCGGGGCGATCGAGAGCCACGCCGACACGCTGCCGGCGATCATCCAGGAAATGCTGCTCACGACCAGTTCGGAGCGCCAGGGTCGTGTCATCGACCACGACCAGTCGGCGTCGATGGAAAAGAAGAAGCAGGAGGGGTACTTCTGATGGCACACGTCTCCGACCTGATCGGGCAGGACATCGAGGCCTACCTGCACCAGCACGAACACAAGAGCCTGCTCAGGTTCATCACCTGCGGCAGCGTCGACGACGGCAAGTCGACGCTGATCGGCCGCCTGCTCTACGACTCGAAGATGATCTTCGAGGACCAGCTCACCGCGCTCGAGGCGGACTCGAAGAAAGTCGGCACCCAGGGCGGCGAACTCGATTTCGCGCTGCTGGTTGACGGCCTCGCGGCCGAACGCGAGCAGGGCATCACGATCGATGTGGCCTACCGCTTCTTCTCGACCGACAAGCGCAAGTTCATCGTCGCCGACACGCCGGGGCACGAGCAGTACACGCGCAACATGGTCACCGGCGCGTCCACCGCCGACCTCGCGGTGATCCTGGTCGACGCGCGCAAAGGCGTGCTGATCCAGACGCGACGGCACAGCTACCTGGTCTCGTTGCTCGGCATCCGCAAGGTGGTGCTCGCGATCAACAAGATGGACCTGGTCGGCTATTCGCAGGAAACCTTCGACGCGATCGTGTCCGAGTACCGGGAATTCGCCCGGCAGATCGGCCTGGACGACGTGGTCGCGATCCCGGTGTCGGGCTTGAGGGGCGACAACATCAAGGACCCGAGCGAGCACATGGGCTGGTACCACGGGCCGACGCTGATGGGTTACCTGGAGGCCGTGGAGATCGAGGATAAAGTGCAGCACCAGCCATTCCGCCTGCCGGTGCAGTGGGTCAACCGCCCGAACCTGGATTTCCGCGGCTTTGCCGGCACGATCGTGAGCGGCACGCTGGCGAAGGGCGAGAAGCTGCGCGTGCTGCCCTCGGGCCGTGAAAGCCGCGTGGCGCGCATCGTCACGCTCGACGGCGACCTCGACAGCGCCGTGGCCGGCCAGGCCGTCACCATCACGCTCGAAGACGAAATCGACGTAAGCCGTGGCGACGTGCTCGCGACCACCAAGGCGCCGCCCGGCGTTGCCGACCAGTTCGAGGTCACTGTCGTCTGGATGTCCGACGAGCCGATGCTGCCCGGGCGTCCGTACTGGATGAAGATCGGCACACGCCAGGTGACGGCGACCATCACCGAGCCCAAGTACAAGGTCAACGTCAACACGCTGGAGCATCTCGCGGCGAAGAAGCTCGAACTGAACGAGATCGGCATCTGCAACCTGTCGCTCGACCAGCCGGTCGCCTTCGATCCCTACGCGGAAAATCGCGACACCGGCGGCTTCATCCTGATCGACCGGTTGACGAACGCCACCGTCGGTGCCGGGCTGGTGCACTTCGCGCTGCGCCGCTCGCAGAATATCCACTGGCAGGCTGTCGATGTGCACAAGGCGGCGCGCGCCGCCCAGAAAGGCCAGAAGGCCTGCGTGCTGTGGCTCACCGGCCTGTCGGGTGCCGGCAAGTCCACGATCGCGAACCTGGTCGAGAAGCAGCTGCTGTCACTCGGCAAACACACCTATTTGCTCGACGGCGACAACGTGCGCCACGGACTCAATCGCGACCTCGGTTTCACCGACACCGATCGGGTAGAGAACATCCGCCGTGTTGCGGAGGTCGCCAAGCTAATGGCGGACGCCGGACTCATCGTGATGGTGTCGTTCATCTCGCCGTTCCGTGCCGAGCGCCGCATGGCGCGTAGCCTGTTCGAGCCGGGCGAGTTCTTCGAGGTTCATGTGGACACGCCACTCGCGGTGGCCGAGGCTCGCGACGTGAAGGGCCTCTACGGCAAGGCGCGCCGCGGGGAGCTGAAGAACTTCACCGGTATCGACTCGCCGTACGAGCCGCCGGAGAACCCGGAGATCTACATCGACACGACGCACGCCGCCGCCGAGGAATCGGCGACCGCGATCGTCGAGGAACTGCGCAAGGCGGGGATGCTGGGACCGGCGTAGGCCGTTTGGTATCCCTTCGGTAAGTTGCTACGCTCACGCCATCCATGAGCCGCGAGAGGCGCGCCGTTGTCCCTGTTCGCCGAGCTCAAGCGCCGCAACGTCTTCCGGGTGAGCGTCGCCTACCTGGCGCTGGGCTGGATCGTCACGGAAGTCACCGCGACGGTGGCGCCGATGCTGCACCTGCCGGACTGGGTCGGGCCGGTCGTGCTATGGATCGGCGTTATCGCCTTCCCCTTCGTGGTGATGTTCTCGTGGATCTATGAACTAACGCCCGAGGGCCTGAAGCGCGAGAGCGAGGTCGAGCCTTCGACGTCCGTCACGCAGCACACGGCCCGCCGCCTGGACTACGTGATCATCGGGTTGCTGGTGTTGGCGATCGGGCTCTACGCCTTTCATGAGTTCCGGCCGGCCACCGAATCGCATACGACGGTGATTGCAAGGGCGACGCCGGGCGCGCAATCCGACACGGTACCCGCCGAGTCCGGTGATGATCGCTCGGTCGCCGTGCTGCCGTTCGTGGACATGAGCGAGGCCGGGGACCAGGAATACTTCGCCGACGGCATCTCCGAGGAGCTGCTGAACCTGCTGGCGAAAGTGCCGCAGTTGCGGGTGATAGCGCGCACCTCGTCGTTTTCGTTCAAGGGCAAGGAAGTTGATATCGCCGAGATCGCGCAGAAGCTCAACGTCGCCAACGTGCTCGAGGGCAGCGTGCGCAAGTCAGGCGACAAGTTGCGAATTACCGCGCAGCTGATCCGGGCATCGGACAGCTCGCATCTCTGGTCGCAAACCTACGACCGGACGATGACCGACGTGTTCACCGTACAGGACGAGATTGCTGCGGCTGTCGTGGAGCAGTTGAAGGTCACGCTGCTCCGGGATGCGCCAAAGGCCCGCGTCACTGATCCAAAGGCGTACGCGCTCGTCCTGCAGGGTCGCGCGCTCGCCCGCCAGGCCAGCCCGGCCGCCTACCGGCAGGCGATTCCACTCTTCGAGCAGGCGCTGGCGATCGACCCTTCCTATGCACCCGCCTGGACCGACCTTGCCAACATCTACTTCGGGCAGATGGACCTCAACCAGATTCCGATGGACCAGGGCCTTGCCCGCGGTCGCGAGGCGATCGAGAAAGCACACCGGCACGACCCCGAAAATGCGATGGCGTATGCGACCGAGGCACTCTTCGAAGGAATGATCGAACGTGACTACGCGGCGGCGGCGCGGCACCTGGAGCAGGCGCTGGCGCTTGACCCGACAAACCCGGAAATCATCTCCATCGCCTCAGCAGTCGCGCGGCGCCTGGGCCGGCTCGACCTGGCGATCGCACTCGGTGAATACGGCGTAACCCGAGACCCTGTGAACGTGAATTCCTACGACGGCCTGGGCTTGGCGTACCGCTACAACGGGCAATTCGACAAGTCCGTTGCCGCATACCACAAGCTGCTGAGCCTGGCGCCGAATGCCGGTTGGCAGCACACGGCCCTGGGGGATGTGCTGGTCCAGCAAGGCGACGTGAATGCAGCGCTCGAGGAATACCAGAAGGAACCGGTCGAGGTGTTCCGGCTCGACGGTCTTGCGTTCGCGTACTGGAGGCTCGGCCGGAAGGCCGAGTCGGACGCAGCGTTGGCGGAGAGGATCCGGAAATACCCGGACACGAAGCTGTTCTCCCTGGCATCCGTGCTGGCGGATCGCGGTGACGTTGACGGCGCCTTCGAGATGCTGGAAAAGGCAGCCCAGCAGCACGACCTGGACCTGGGCGCGATCGCGGTGTTCCCGCTTTTTGCCGTGATGCACGACGATCCACGCTGGTTGCCGCTGCTGCGACGGCTGGGCATGGCGCCGGAGCAGCTCGAGGCGATCAAGTTCAACGTCAGTGTGCCGAAACAATAGTTGCCCGCGAGCGACAGCGCGGGCCGATTCCCCGCCGCTGGCGGACTCCTGATGCGGGTTATCCGGATGTACCTGCCACAAAAGTTCAGCGAACGGCGCCTCGATGTCCTCCACGACTTCATCGAGCGGCATCCGCTGGGCATGGTGGTGAGTGTCGTGGATGGAACGCCCGTCGTGGATCACGTACCGACGCTGCTGGCGCGCGACTCCGGCAGCAACGGCACCCTGCAGGGACACGTCGCGCGTGCCAATCCGCTGTGGCGCAGTGCCAGCAACGGGGCCGAAGTGCTGGTCGTCTTCCACGGTGCGGATGCCTACATTTCGCCGTCCGGCTATCCGTCGAAGCGCACCGACGGCAAGGTCGTGCCCACCTGGAACTATTCAGTCGTGCACGCGCGCGGCACGATCCGCTTCATCGATGACGAGTCATGGCTGCATCAGCTTGTTTCGCAGCTCGCCGATCGCTTCGAGCGAGATCGGCCGGCGCCGTGGGCAGTCTCCGATGCGCCGGCGGACTACGTGAGCGCGATGCTCCGAGCTATCGTCGGTTTCGAGATCGAGCTCACCGAGCTCGTTGGCAAGTTCAAGGCCAGCCAGAACCGGTCCGACGGCGATCGAGCCGGGGTCAGGGACACGCTGGGCGCGGCGGGAGTCGGCGGGTTGGACGAGCTGGTGCGCGAGCCAGTCTAGCCGCCGTGTCGGGATTCCGGCACCAGTCTGCCGCCCGGCTCAGGTCGCAGGCCGCGTCTTCACCATCATCAGCGAACACAGCCTGAGTACCACGGTACCGTGCTGGTTCGCCAGCACCCCGTCGAACGTCACGAGCCCGCGGTCCGGCTTCGATTCCGAGGCACGCTTGTCGACGCAGGTCATCGTGAGCGTGAGCCGGTCGCCAGGCCGCGCCGGGTTCGGCAACTCGAGCTCATGCTTGATCGAGGCGATCCCCGCAGTGGGCTCCATCCGGTTCAGCAGAAGCGCGGCAACCGCATAGGTATGGACGCTCGACGCCGTGAGACCCTTCATCGGCGAGCGCTCGGCGGCGTCGGGGTCCACGTGCCAGGGCTGGGGATCCCACTGCCGTGCGAACGAGATGATGTCCTCGTCACGCAGCTCGTGGATTCCCGCGGTCTGTACCGAACCGATCTCGATGTCTTCGAAGTAGCGCATGGACCCCCCGGCGGCATGCTACCTGCAGCGTGGAACCCATTCACGCGCTGGCGGTTGAGGCCCTGGCAAACGGATGCCGGTCCATCCGTTGGTCGGGCGGCCTCGGCGGGCAGGATCGTGGGCAGTACTACTCTCGTCGAGGGGGCCACCCGGGGCGGGCTGCGTTATCATCCCAGGTCCACACCGCGCTGATAAGAAAAGGGCCAACCATGACCGTACCCGCCTCCGCAGGAGCCCGGCTCCGGACCGCACTGGCCGCCGAACGTCCACTCCAGGTCGTCGGCACGGTCAACGCATTCAGCGCGCTGCTCGCCGAACGCGCCGGCTTCAGGGCGCTTTACCTTTCAGGTGCAGGGGTGGCCAACACGTCGTTCGGCCTTCCTGACCTCGGCATCACCAGCCTGAACGACGTCTGCGAAGACGTGCGACGGATCTGCTCCGCCACGGACCTGCCGTTGCTGGTGGACGCCGACACCGGCTGGGGCGCGGCGTTCAACATCTCGCGCACCATCTCGGACCTTATCCGCTCCGGCGCTGCTGGCTGCCACCTCGAGGACCAGGTGCAGGCCAAGCGCTGCGGCCACCGACCCGGCAAGGCGCTGGTGAGCAGCGAGGAAATGGCAGACCGCATCAAGGCTGCGGTGGACGGGCGCACCGACTCGCAGTTCGTCATCATGGCGCGCACCGACGCTCACGCGGTCGAGGGCCAGCAGGCGGCGATCGACCGCGCCTGCAGATACGTCGAAGCAGGAGCCGACATGATATTCGCCGAGGCGCTCACCACGCTCGACGAGTACCGCCAGTTCACGGCCACCGTGAAAGTGCCGGTGCTGGCCAACATCACCGAGTTCGGCAAGACGCCGCTCTTCACTGTCGCGGAACTCCAGAGTGCCGGCGTGCAGCTGGTGCTGTATCCGCTCTCGGCATTCCGCGCGATGTCGAAGGCGGCGGAAACCGTGTACGGCGCGATCCGTCGCGAGGGCACGCAGAAGAGCGTGCTGGACCGGATGCAGACGCGCGCCGAGCTGTACGAGGTGCTCGGTTACCACGAGTACGAGCGAAAACTCGACGAACTGTTCAGCCGCGAGGGTGCCGAAAAGTAACGATTTGCCCAGGGAATGCCCGGCAGTTTCCGCACACGACATTTACACACACGTAGACCGCGACGAGGAGCCAAGAAATGAGCAGCGATTCCACCGCCAGTGGCTTCAAGCCCAAGAAATCCGTCGCCCTGTCCGGCGTGACCGCCGGCAATACGGCGCTCTGTACCGTCGGCCGCAGCGGCAACGACCTGCACTACCGCGGATATGACATCCTCGACCTCGCGGACGGCTGCGAATTCGAGGAGGTTTCCTACCTGCTGGTGCACGGCAAGCTGCCGAACAAGGCCGAACTCGCCGGTTACAAGACGAAGCTGAAGCGGCTCCGCGGCCTCCCGGTAGCCGTTCGCTCGGCACTCGAGGCGCTGCCCGCCGCAAGCCACCCGATGGACGTGATGCGCACCGGCGCCTCGGTGCTCGGCTGCGCGCTTCCCGAGAAGGAAGATCACAACACCGCAGGCGCCCGTGACATCGCCGATCGGCTGATCGCGAGCTTCGGCTCGATGCTGTGCTACTGGTACCACTACAGCCACTCCGGCCAGCGCATCAACGTCGAGACCGACGACGACAGCGTCGGTGGGCACTTCCTGCACCTGCTGCACCGACGCCCGCCGCCGGAGTCCTGGGTCAAGGCGATGCACGTGTCGCTGAACCTGTACGCCGAGCACGAGTTCAACGCCTCGACGTTCACGGCGCGCGTGATCGCCGGCACCGGCTCCGATATGTACTCATGCATCACTGGCGCGATCGGCGCGCTGCGCGGTCCGAAGCACGGCGGCGCGAACGAGGTCGCATTCGAGGTGCAGAAGCGCTACGAGGGCCCCGACGAGGCCGAGGCAGACATCAGGAAGCGCGTCGAGGCCAAGCAGGTGGTCATCGGCTTTGGCCACCCGGTCTACACGATCGGTGATCCGCGCAATGAGGTAATCAAGGGCGTCGCGCGCGGCCTTTCGAAGGAAGCCGGCGACATGAAGATGTTCGACATCGCCGAGCGGCTCGAGACCGTGATGTGGGACATCAAGAAGATGTTTCCGAACCTCGACTGGTTCAGCGCGGTGTCCTACCACATGATGGGTGTGCCCACCGCCATGTTCACGCCGCTGTTCGTGATCTCCCGCACCACCGGTTGGAGCGCGCACGTCATCGAGCAGCGCATCGACGGCAAGATCATCCGTCCGAGCGCGAACTACACCGGTCCAGAGGACCAGAAGTTCGTGCCGATCGCGAAGCGCGGCTGACGAGCGTGAACGAGGCGTACCGCAAGCCCCTGCCCGGCACGACGCTGGATTACTTCGACGCTCGCGAAGCGGTCGATGCAATCAAGCCCGGTGCCTGGGATCGCCTGCCCTACACCTCGCGCGTGCTGGCCGAAAACCTGGTGCGGCGTTGCGATCCGGCGACGCTGGACGCGTCGCTGCGCCAGCTGATCGAGCGCCGACGCGACCTGGACTTCCCGTGGTTCCCGGCGCGCGTGGTCTGCCATGACATCCTCGGGCAGACCGCGCTGGTGGACCTCGCCGGGCTTCGCGACGCGATCGCCGAGCAGGGCGGCGATCCGGCCAAGGTCAATCCGGTGGTGCCGGTGCAGTTGATCGTCGATCACTCGCTGGCGGTCGAGCACGGTGGATTCGAGAAAGACGCATTCGCGAAGAACCGTGCGATCGAGGATCGCCGCAACGAAGACCGCTTCCACTTCATCGACTGGACCCGGAAGGCGTTCCGGAACATCGACGTGATCCCGCCGGGCAACGGCATCATGCACCAGATCAACCTGGAGCGAATGTCGCCAGTGATACACGCAAAGGACGGCGTAGCGTTCCCGGACACGCTGGTCGGCACCGACAGCCACACGCCACACGTGGACGCGCTCGGCGTGATCGCGATCGGCGTCGGCGGCCTCGAGGCGGAGAGCGTGATGCTCGGCCGCGCCTCGTGGATGCGGCTGCCGGACATCGTCGGCGTCGAGCTCTCCGGCAGGCCTGCGCCGGGCATCACCGCCACCGACGTAGTACTCGCGCTGACCGAGTTCCTGCGCAAGGAAAAAGTGGTCGGTGCGTATCTCGAGTTCTTCGGTGAAGGAGCGTCCGTGCTCACGCTCGGTGACCGCGCGACGATTTCCAACATGGCACCCGAATACGGTGCCACGGCGGCGATGTTCTTCATCGACCGGCAGACGATCGACTACCTGAAGCTCACCGGCCGCGCCGATGAGCAGGTGAAGCTGGTCGAGCTCTACGCAATGGAAACCGGGCTGTGGGCCGATGCGCTCGCGACAGCGGAATACGAGCGAGTGCTCAGGTTCGACCTGTCCACGGTGGTCCGCAACATGGCGGGACCGTCCAATCCGCACAAGCGGCTGCCGACCTCCGACCTCACCGCACGCGGCGTCGCGGGCAAGTGGGAAGAAAAGCCGGGGCAGATGCCCGACGGCGCGGTGATCATCGCCGCCATCACCTCGTGCACGAATACCAGCAACCCGCGCAACGTGATTGCCGCCGGCCTGCTGGCGCGCAATGCCAATGCCAGGGGACTGACCCGCAAGCCCTGGGTGAAGTCGTCACTTGCTCCCGGCTCCAAGGCCGTGCAGCTGTATCTGGAAGAAGCGAAGCTGTTGCCGGAGCTGGAGAAGCTCGGATTCGGAATCGTGGCCTTCGCCTGCACCACCTGCAACGGCATGAGCGGCGCACTGGATCCGAAGATCCAGCAGGAGATCATCGACCGCGACCTGTATGCGACGGCGGTACTCTCGGGCAACCGCAACTTCGACGGCCGCATCCATCCATATGCCAAGCAGGCGTTCCTGGCCTCGCCGCCGCTGGTCGTGGCCTATGCCATCGCGGGCACGATCCGCTTCGACATCGAGAAGGACGTGCTGGGCACCGACGCGGAAGGCAAGCCGGTGACGCTCAAGGACATCTGGCCGAGCGATATCGAAATCGACGCCGTGGTCGCCTCCAGCGTCAAGCCGGAGCAGTTCCGCAAAGTCTACGATCCAATGTTCACGGTCCGGGTGGCCAGCGGCGAGAAGATCAGCCCGCTGTACGAATGGCGGCCGATGAGCACCTACATCCGCCGTCCACCCTACTGGGAAGGCGCACTGGCCGGCGAGCGCACGCTCAAGGGAATGCGACCACTGGCGGTGCTGGGCGACAACATCACCACCGATCACCTCTCGCCCTCGAACGCCATCCTGCTAAACAGTGCCGCGGGTGCGTACCTGGCCAGGATGGGCCTGCCGGAAGAGGACTTCAATTCCTACGCGACACACCGCGGCGATCACCTCACCGCGCAGCGCGCGACATTTGCCAATCCGACGCTCACCAACGAGATGGCGGTGATCGATGGCGAGGTGAAGAAAGGATCGCTGGCGCGCGTCGAGCCGGACGGCAATGTGATGCGCATGTGGGAAGCGATCGAAATCTACATGGAGCGCAGGCAGCCGTTGATCATTGTCGCGGGCGCCGATTACGGCCAGGGTTCGTCGCGCGACTGGGCGGCCAAGGGTGTGCGGCTCGCCGGCGTGGAAGCCATCGTGGCCGAGGGGTTCGAACGCATCCACCGCACGAACCTGATCGGGATGGGCGTGCTGCCGCTCGAGTTCAAGCGCGGCGTGAACCGCAAGACGCTTGCTATCGACGGTACCGAGAC
The DNA here is from genome assembly GCA_963732415.1 of uncultured Gammaproteobacteria bacterium. Lineage (GTDB taxonomy): Bacteria > Pseudomonadota > Gammaproteobacteria > Steroidobacterales > Steroidobacteraceae > RPQJ01. Next base: position 19,400 of record CAVSZK010000012.1, on the reverse strand, counting down.
CTACGACGTGACGGGCGAGCGCAAGCCGGGTTCAACGCTCACGCTGGTGATCGCCCGACGGGGCGGTGAGCGCGTGGAAGTGCCGGTGACCTGCCGACTGGACACCGCCGAAGAAGTCTCGATCTACGAGGCCGGCGGAGTGCTGCAGCGTTTCGCGCGGGACTTCCTGGAGTCGGCTGCGGTGGCGTGACCATGCCCCAGGCCCCACAGATCAGGATCCCCGCCACCTACATGCGTGGTGGCACCAGCAAGGGCGTGTTCTTCCGACTCGAGGACCTGCCCGAGGCAGCACAGTTGCCGGGTGCGGCGCGCGACGAGTTGTTGCTGCGCGTCATCGGCAGCCCCGATCCCTACGGCAAGCAGATCGACGGCATGGGCGGCGCAACTTCGAGCACCAGCAAGACCGTAATCCTGTCGAAGAGCAGCCGGCCTGATCACGACGTCGACTACCTGTTCGGACAGGTGTCGATCGACAAGGCGTTCGTTGACTGGAGTGGAAACTGCGGCAATCTCTCGGCAGCCGTCGGACCGTTCGCGATCGCCAACGGCCTCTTGGACGCGGCCCGCGTGCCGAAAGACGGCATTGCGGTCGTAAGAATCTGGCAGTCGAACATCGGCAAGACCATCGTCGCGCACGTGCCCATGACAAATGGCGAGGTGCAGGAGACCGGGGATTTTGAGCTCGACGGAGTGACCTTTCCCGCCGCGGAAATCCAGGTTGAATTCATGAACCCGGCCGATGAGGGCGAGGGCGACGCCGGTGGTTCGATGTTCCCCACCGGCAAGCTGGTGGACGAGCTCGAGGTACCGGGCCTCGGCACCTTGAAAGCCACGATGATCAACGCCGGCATCCCGACCATCTTCGTGAACGCGGACGCCATCGGCTACACCGGCACCGAGTTGCAGGACGCGATCAACGGTGACGCCCGGGCGCTTGCGATGTTCGAGGACATTCGCGCCCATGGCGCGGTGCGCATGGGCCTGATCAAGCGGGTCGAGGAAGCAGCGACGCGCCAGCACACGCCGAAAGTCGCGTTCGTGGCGAAACCCGCCAGTTACGTATCGTCGAGCGGGAAGCGCGTCGAAGCCAAGGACATCGAATTGCTGGTGCGCGCTCTCTCCATGGGCAAGTTGCACCACGCGATGATGGGCACGGCGGCTGTTGCCATCGGAACTGCCGCCGCGATTCCGGGCACGCTGGTCAATCTCGCGGCCGGCGGCAGCGCGCGCAGCGTGGTGCGCTTCGGCCACCCATCGGGCACCTTGCGGGTCGGCGCGGAAGCGCGGCAGGTTGACGGCCAGTGGACGGTAACAAAGGCCATCATGAGCCGCAGCGCCCGGGTGCTGATGGAAGGCTGGGTCCGTGTTCCCTATTACTGATGGCGCCCGCGAGCTCGGCGTGGAACTCACGCCGGAGCAGGCCGCGAAGCTCATCGCCCATCTCGACCTGATGGACGAGTGGGGCGAGCGCATGAACCTCACGGCAATCCGCGATCGCGAGCAGCAGTTGACCAAGCACGTGCTCGACAGCCTGAGTGTGATTCCCTACCTGCGCGGCGGACGGATTGCCGACGTAGGCAGCGGCGCCGGGTTTCCAGGAATTCCGCTCGCGATCGTGATGCCCGAGGTGCAGTTCGCGCTGATCGAGTCCACCGGCAAGAAATGCCGCTTTCTCGAGCACGTGCGCGACACGCTCGAGCTCACCAATGTCGAAGTCGTCCAGGCGCGTGCCGAGGCATGGAAGCCGGCGGTTCGCTACGACACGGTGCTCGCGCGGGCGGTCGGCCCGCTGGCTGACCTGGTGAAAAACGCCGGGGCGCTGGTTGCCGGCAACGGGCGCCTGCTCGCAATGAAGGGCCGGTTCCCAGAAGAGGAACTGGCGAAGAAGCTGAGCGGCTGGAAGGTCGCGGCCGTGCACAAGCTCGCGGTGCCCGGGCTCGCAGAAGAGCGCCACGTCGTGGAACTCTGCCGGTCGCACGACAAAGCCGCCTGATCGCGGCTATCCTCGCCCCATGAAACGCGTCATTGCCGTTGCCAACCAGAAGGGCGGGGTCGGAAAGACCACCACCGCCGTCAATCTTGCCGCATCGCTGGCCGCGACCAAGCGCAAGGTGCTGCTGGTCGACAGCGATCCCCAGGGCAACGCGACCATGGGTTGCGGTGTGGACAAGAGCAACCTGCGCTACTCGATGACCGACGTGCTGCTCGGCGACTGTGAAATGGCCGCCGCGCTGCTGCCGGTCGAGCCGGGCGGCTTTGCCGTGGTGCCCGGCAACCAGGACCTCGTTGCGGCCGAAGTGCAGCTGATGAGCAAGATCGGGCGCGAGGTCCGGCTCAGGAACGCGCTTCGGCCGATGCGGGGCCTCTACGACGTGATCATCATCGACTGCCCGCCGGCGCTGAACCTGCTGACGCTGAATGCGCTGGTTGCGGCCGACACCGTGCTGGTCCCGATGCAGTGCGAGTATTACGCGCTCGAGGGACTCTCGGCGCTGATGGGCACCATTGATCAGATCCGTGCCAGCGTAAACCCGGACCTGACGCTCGAGGGCATCCTGCGCACGATGTTCGACCCGCGTAACAACCTCTCGAACGAGGTTTCCGCGCAGCTGATCATGCATTTCGGCGACAAGGTCTTTCGTACCGTCATCCCGCGCAACGTGCGCCTCGCCGAGGCGCCAAGTTTCGGCAAGGCCGCCATGTTCCATGACAAGGACTCACGCGGCGCGCTCGCCTACCTCGCGCTCGCCGGCGAGTTGATCCGTCGCGACGAGGAAGGTCCGTCGGCCGGCGAACAGGACGTACAGCTGACCGGCGACGACGAAGGCTCGATGGGTGGCGACGGCCAGCCGATACCTTAGCCTGTCGACTGGCCAGCGCCAGGCGCCCGGGCTCGGCCTAATTCCCAGCGAGCCGCGAGTTTCGATCCGCTAAACTCCCGGAACTATGGCAAGCAAGCGACCCTCGCTCGGCAGGGGCCTCGAGGCCCTGCTCGGCAAACCGACCACGGCCCCGGATCAGGAACCGGCCGCGCCCAAGTCGCGCGCCGAGGAGGGGCTGGCCCATATTCCTGTGGACCTTCTGCAGCGCGGCCGCTACCAGCCGCGGCTCGACATGCGACCCGAGAGCCTGCAGCAACTCGCAGACTCGATCCGCGCCCAGGGCGTCGTGCAGCCGATCGTCGTGCGACCCGTGATGGCCCAACGCGCGGGCGAGGAACAGCGCTACGAGATCATCGCCGGAGAACGACGCTGGCGCGCCGCGCAGATGGCCGGGTTGCACCAGATCGCTGCCGTGATACGCCACGTGCCGGACGAGGCTGCGGTGGCGATGTCGCTGATCGAAAACATCCAGCGCGAGAACCTGAATCCGCTCGAAGAGGCTCGTGCACTGGACCGACTGATTCGCGAGTTCGAGATGACCCACCAGTCCGCGGCAGACGCGGTCGGCCGATCGCGGGCCGCCGTCAGCAACCTGCTGCGCCTGCTCGAGCTGGCCGATGAAGTGAAGTCGCTGGTCGAGCAACGGCAGATCGAGATGGGACACGCCCGCGCATTGCTCGGCCTCACTGCCCCGCGCCAGCAGGTCGAGGTCGCCGCGCTGGTGGCCCATAAGGGCCTTTCAGTGCGCGAGACCGAGGCGCTGGTGCGTCGCATGCTCGCCCCGAAAAGCGCGGATCCCGGGCGCGAAACGACGGGCAGGGACCCGAACGTCGACAAGCTCGAGCGTGACCTCGCGGGGAAGCTCGGCGCGAAGGTCCAGCTGCAACACACCGGCAAGGGCCGCGGCAAACTCGTCATCAGCTATAACAGCCTGGACGAGCTCGACGGCATCCTCGAGCACATCCAGTAGCGGACTCGGCGTGGCCGGCTCATACGGCCACTCCGGCTGAGACAGGGGCAATTCCGCGCTATTTTATCATTCAAGAAAAGTGCAATATTGTTTAGTAAGTATCTGTATGTAATAGATAATTTATTTATTTTTTCAAGTTAAATACAATAATAAATGCTTGGCCGGCCCGGCGGTCGCTGGGCGCCCGAGTCCGGTCGGCTGGGCGGTCCAGTACTTGGTCGAGCAACCTGGTGGATCATCGCCCACGACGAGTGGCAGCTTTCCGCGCGGCGGACGTTGAGCGGCCTGAAGGGTAGAAGCGAATACTCGCGAGGCCGCAAGCCTCGGTTATCCACAGGCCTGCACTCGATTGAAGCACTGCAAAAAGACCAGATATAATCGTCGGCCTTCCGGACGCCGCGCCACGGGGTGTGGCCCGCCCGGGTAACGGTATGAATTGCCACCCGTGGCCGGAGAGCCCGGCACATGACGTGGCTTTTTTGTTGCCCGGAGAATTGGTGAAGGATTGAGCAACGTCGACGTCCAGGTGGGTCGGCGCCAGGCGGTGGCCGTGGTGCTCGGTCAGGTCGCGCTGGGGACGGTGGTGTCGATCGCCTGTCTCGTAGCGTGGGGGCCCCGGGCTGCGGGTTCCGCACTCGCGGGCGCCGGAATCGGCACGATTGCGACGGCTCTGATGGCCTTCGCGATGCTGCGCCACGGCGAAGGGACGGGTCTCGGACGAGTGGCCATGAGCTTCTTCTCGGGCTGGCTCGTGAAGGTGGGTTTCACGATCGCGGCGCTGCTAGTGGCGCTCCGGTCGCCGAAGGTCGATGCGGTGCCGCTGATAGCGGCGTATGCGGCGACCTTCATCGGGTACTGGATTGGGGCTGTTCGCGCAGGCGGGCAGGTGACAACGAAACAAGGCATGGGTCCGACCGGATAACAGATCATGGCAGCCGAAGCTCCCGCGGACAGCACCGAATACATTACCCATCACCTGACGCACCTGTCGGCCGGCAAGGGTTTCTGGTCATTCCACGTCGACACGATTTTCATGTCCGTGCTGCTGGGCATCGTGACCATCGGTCTCTTTTACTCGGTATCGCGCAAGGCCACGTCGGGGGTTCCGGGCAAGTGGCAGGCCTTCGTCGAGATGGTGGTCGAGTTCATCGACACGACGGTCAAGGAGGTTTTCCACCTGGACCGCGGTTTCCTCGCGCCGCTCGCCCTCACGATCTTCGTTTGGGTATTCCTGATGAACGCGATGGACCTGCTGCCGGTGGACCTGCCGCCGACGATTGCCGGATGGTTCGGCTTCAACCACTGGCGCGCGGTTCCCACCGCCGATGCAAACACCACCTTCGCCATGTCGCTGACGGTGCTGATCGTCGTGCTGTTTTACAGCGTCAAGGCGAAGGGCGCCGGCGGCTATGCCCACGAGCTCTTTACCGCTCCGTTCGGCAGCAACCCGCTGCTGTGGATCCCGAATTTCGTGCTGAACGTCGTCGAGCTGCTGTCGAAGCCGGTCTCGCTAGCGATGCGACTGTTCGGCAACATGTACGCCGGCGAACTGGTGTTCATGCTGATCGCGCTGCTCGGCGCAAGCGTCTTCACGTTGACGGTTGGCAGCGCGGCGGGCTTCGTCGGCCAGCTGGTGATGGGCGCCGCATGGTCGATATTCCACATCCTGATCATCACGCTGCAGGCGTTCATCTTCATGGTGCTGACCGTCGTGTACGCCGCGATGGCCACCGAGCACCACTGACCCGTATTCACGTTCAAGCAACCGCACTTCCGCCAGGAGTTGACAGATGGAAAACCTCGCCCTCATTGCACAGGTCCAGGCCTACACCGCGATCGCACTCGGCCTGATCATCGGCCTTGGTGCGATCGGCGCCTGCATCGGCATCGGCATCATGGGTTCGAAGTTCCTCGAGGCCGCCGCGCGCCAGCCCGAGCTGATCCCCACGCTGCAGGGCCGCATGTTCCTGCTCGCGGGCCTGATCGACGCAGCATTCCTGATCGGCGTGGCGCTCGCGATGTTCTTCGCCTTCGCCAACCCGCTGCTCGCCCGCTTCGGCTGACCGCCACCTGACGCGAGGACGTCGCCATGGAAATCAATGCGACGCTGCTCGGGCAGATGCTGGTCTTCGGGATCCTGATCTGGTTCTCCTGGAAGTTCATCTGGCCGCCGCTCGTCAAGGCCGTCGATGACCGCCAGAAGAAGATTGCCGAGGGTCTCGCGGCAGCCGAGCGCGGGCAGAAAGAGCTGCAGCAGTCGCACGGCGACGCTGCGGCGATCGTGAACGAGGCACGCGAGAAGGCGCTGAAGATCGTCGACCAGGCGAACCGCCGGTCGAACGAGATCATCGACGAGGCGCGGGTCACCGCGATCGCCGAGGGCCAGCGGCTGGTCGGTGACGCGCGGCAGGAAGTGCAGCTCGAGCAGTCCCGCGCACGCGACGCGCTCCGCAAGGACGTGGCGCAACTCGCGGTTGCCGGGGCTTCCCGGCTCCTCGAGCGTGAGATCGATCCGAAGGCGCATGCCGACTTGATCGAGAAGCTCGCCACCGAGATCGAGGGCGCCAAGGCCTGACGGCCGAGGCACCCGCGCGCAGGAGTACTTACTGATGGCCGAAAGAGCCACCGTAGCTAGGCCCTATGCCAGGGCGGCGTTCGCGCATGCAAGCGAGTCCGGCTGCGTGGCGGAATGGTCCGGCTGGCTCGCGACCGCGCGCAACGTGGTGGCGAGCGAGGAGTTCCAGAAGCTCGAACGCAGCCCCGGCATTACCGGGGCGGACCTGACCGGGCTCGTGACCGGCATCTGCGGCGATGCGCTCGACTCGCACGCGAAGGCTTTCGTGGCACTGCTGTCGGAGAACGGCCGCCTCGATCTCCTGCCCGAGATTGCCGGGCAGTTCGAGGAATTGAAGGCCGAGGCCGAAAACGTCGTGGACGCGGAAGTTGTATCGGCCGCTGCACTCGACGAGCGCCAGCGAGAGCGGCTCGCGACGGCGCTGCGTACGCGCCTGAAGCGCGACGTACGGCTTCATTGCAGTGTCGACGCGTCACTGGTCGGCGGTGCGATCGTGCGTTCCGGCGATCTCCTTATAGACGGCTCGATGAAGGGCCGGCTCGAACGGCTCGAAACCGAATTGACCGGCTGAGAAATCATCCAGGCCCGGCCGCAGATACGGCCACGGCCCGCAGAGGAAAGCAGACATGTCCATCAAGGCTTCTGAGATCAGCGAACTGATCAAGGCACGCATCCAGAACTTCACCGCCGCGACCGAAGCGCGCAGCGTCGGCACCGTGGTGACAGTGACGGACGGCATCTGCCGAATCCACGGGTTGCAGGACGCCATGCAGGGCGAAATGCTCGAGTTCCCCGGCAACACGTACGGCCTGGCGCTCAACCTCGAGCGTGACTCGGTCGGCGCGGTGATCATGGGCGCTTACGAGCACATCACCGAGGGCGACACGGTCAAGTGCACCGGGCGCATCCTTGAAGTGCCGGTCGGTGAGGCGCTGATCGGCCGCGTAGTCAACTCGCTCGGCCAGCCGATCGACGGCAAGGGCCCGATCGACGCGAAGGAATTTGACGTCATCGAAAAGGTGGCGCCGGGCGTGATCGAGCGCAAGTCGGTGAGCCAGCCGGTGCAGACCGGCCTCAAGGCCATCGACGCGATGGTGCCCGTAGGTCGCGGCCAGCGCGAGCTGATCATCGGCGACCGCCAGACCGGCAAGACCGCCGTCGCGGTCGACACCATCATCAACCAGAAGGGCAAGGACCTCATCTGCGTCTACGTCGCGATCGGCCAGAAGGCTTCGACCATCGCCAACGTGGTGCGCAAGCTCGAGGAAACCGGCGCGATGGCCTACACCATCGTGGTGGCGGCCACCGCGTCCGATTCAGCCGCGATGCAGTACATCGCTCCATACGCCGGCTGCACGATGGGCGAGTATTTCCGCGACCGTGGCCAGGACGCGCTGATCATCTATGACGACCTCACCAAGCAGGCGTGGGCGTACCGGCAGGTATCGCTGCTGCTGCGCCGCCCGCCGGGCCGCGAGGCGTATCCGGGCGACGTGTTCTACCTGCACTCACGGCTGCTCGAGCGCGCCGCGCGCGTCAACGAGGAATACGTCGAGAAGTTCACCAAGGGCAAGGTCAAGGGCAAGACCGGCTCGCTGACCGCCCTGCCGATCATCGAGACGCAGGCGGGCGACGTGTCCGCGTTCGTGCCGACCAACGTGATCTCGATCACCGACGGCCAGATCTTCCTCGAGACCGACCTGTTCAACGCCGGCATCCGCCCGGCCATCAACGCGGGCATCTCGGTGTCGCGCGTCGGTGGCGCGGCGCAGACCAAGGTCATCAAGAAGCTTGGCGGCGGTGTGCGCCTGGCGCTTGCGCAGTACCGCGAACTCGCGGCGTTCGCGCAGTTCGCCTCCGACCTCGACGACGCCACGCGCAAGCAGCTAGACCGAGGCAAGCTGGTGACCGAGCTGATGAAGCAGCCGCAGTACTCGCCGCTTTCGGTGGCGGACCAGGCGATCACGCTGTTCGCCGTGAGCAAGGGCTACTTCGACGAAGTCGAAGTGCCGAAGGCGCTGGCGTTCGAATCAGGTCTTCGCCAGCACATTCACGCGAAGTTCAAGCCGCTGATCGACCGGATCGAGGATACGAAGGACCTCAGCGCTGACGACGAGAAGGCCCTCGTCGAGGCGATCGAGGACTTCAAGAAGAACGGCGCCTACTGACCGGACTGCGGGAACACTCATGCCGGGCATCAAGGAAATTCGCGTCAAGATCAAGAGCGTGCAGGGCACGCGCAAGATCACCAAGGCGATGGAAATGGTCTCCGCGTCCAAGATGAAGAAGGCGCAGGACCGGATGCGTGCGGGCCGCCCTTACGCGCAGCGCATCCTCTCCATTGCGATGCACGCGGCGCAGGCCAACACGGAATACCGCCACGAGCTGCTGACGCGCCGCGAGACGGTGAAGCGAGTCGGCGCGATCCTGATCACGACCGACAAGGGTCTTTGCGGAGGCCTGAACACCAACCTGCTGCGGGTCATGCTGAACCAGCACAAGGAGTGGATCGCGAAGGGCATCGAGGTCGAGTACTGCACCATCGGCAACAAGGGCTTCGGCTTCGTGAACCGCATGGGTGGCACTATCGTCTCTCAGATAGTGAACTACGGCGACCGGCCGGCGCTCGAGCGGCTGATCGGGCCGGTGAAGATGCTGATCGACGGTTACCGCGAGGGACGGCTCGATGAAGTGCATATTTACTCCAACCGCTTCGTCAACACGATGAAGCAGGAGCCGATGCACGCGACCATGATCCCGATCCCGAAGGATTGGCAGACTCCGGACGGCCAATCGCTCGCAGACGAAAACGTCGGCCAGGGCAACTGGGATTACCTCTACGAGCCCGATGCCAAGACGGTTCTCGACGAACTGCTGGTGCGGTACCTCGAGGCCTTCGTGTACCAGGCGGCGGCAGAGAACATCGCGTCCGAGCAGTCGGCGCGAATGGTCGCCATGAAGGCGGCGTCCGACAATGCTCAGAGCATCATCGAGGAGCTGCAGCTCATCTACAACAAGAGCCGCCAGGCCTCGATCACCAAGGAACTTTCCGAGATCGTAGGCGGCGCGGCGGCGGTGTAGGCAGGCGCGGATCCACGGCAGCGAACACACATCACTTTTCAGTCGAGAATGACCATGTCACAAGCTCACGGCACCATCGTCCAGACCATCGGCGCGGTAATCGACATCGAGTTCCCGCGCGACGCGATGCCAAAGATCTATGACGCCCTCGTCCTCGAGGACGGCGCCAACCCGCTCGCCGAGAAGGGGCTGACGTTCGAGGTCGAGCAACAGCTCGGCGACGGCGTCGTGCGCACCATCGCCATGGGCTCCTCCGACGGCCTGCAGCGCGGAATGAAGGTGCGCAGCACCGGCGCGCCGATCTCGGTGCCGGTCGGTCCTGGCGTACTCGGACGCGTGATGGACGTGCTCGGACGCCCGATCGACGAACGCGGCCCGATCGAAGCCACCGAGAAGCGGTCGATCCACCAGCCCGCGCCGAAGTTCGACGAGCTGTCGCCGTCGGTCGAGCTGCTCGAGACAGGCATCAAGGTCATGGACCTGATCTGCCCGTTTGCGAAGGGTGGCAAGATCGGCTTGTTCGGCGGCGCCGGCGTGGGCAAGACCGTCAACATGCTCGAGCTGATCAACAACATCGCAATGCAGCACTCAGGCCTGTCGGTGTTCGCCGGCGTCGGCGAGCGCACCCGCGAGGGCAACGATTTCTACCACGAGATGTCGGAGGCCAAGGTCATCGTGCAGGAAGACCTGAGCCAGTCGAAGGTGGCCATGGTGTTCGGCCAGATGAACGAGCCACCTGGCAATCGACTGCGCGTCGCGCTCACGGGCCTGACGATGGCCGAGCGCTTCCGCGACGAAGGCCGCGACATACTGTTCTTCGTCGACAACATCTACCGCTTTACGCTCGCCGGCACCGAAGTGTCCGCGCTGCTCGGCCGCATGCCGTCGGCCGTGGGTTACCAGCCGACGCTGGCCGAGGAAATGGGCCGCCTGCAGGAGCGCATCACCTCGACGAAGGTCGGTTCGATCACCTCGATCCAGGCCGTGTACGTCCCCGCGGACGACCTCACGGATCCTTCGCCGGCCACGACCTTCGGGCACCTCGACGCAACCGTCGTGCTCTCGCGCGACATCGCGTCGCTCGGCATCTACCCGGCCGTGGACCCGCTCGACTCCACTTCGCGCCAGGTCGACCCGAACATCATCGGCGAGGAGCACTACGAGACCACCCGTGCGGTGCAGGCTGTGCTGCAGCGATACAAGGAACTGCGCGACATCATCGCGATCCTGGGCATGGACGAGCTGTCGCCCGAGGACAAGCTCACGGTGGCCCGCGCGCGCAAGATCCAGCGCTTCCTGTCGCAGCCGTTCCACGTCGCCGAAGTGTTCACCGGCAGTCCGGGCAAGTTCGTGCCGCTGAAGGACACGATCCGCGGCTTCAAGGCCATCGTGAACGGCGAGTACGACCACCTGCCGGAGCAGGCGTTCTACATGATCGGCGCGATCGAAGAAGCGGTGGAAAAGGCTAAGAGCCTGCAGTAGGCAGGCGCCCGCTGCCAGCCAACCGCTCGTCAACCAGGGTAAAGCGATGTCCACTATCCGCATCGATGTCGTCAGCGCCGAAGAGTCCATCTACTCCGGCGACGCGGAATTCGTGGTGCTGCCGGGCACGATGGGCGAGCTCGGCATCTATCCGCGCCACGCGCCGCTGATCACGCAGATCAAGTCGGGCACGGTACGCATCAAGGTCCCTGGCAAGGAAGAGGAAGAGATGGTGTGGGTACAGGGAGGGATCCTCGAGGTGCTTCCGAACCACATCAACGTCCTCTCCGACACAGCGATTCGCGCGGCAGACCTCGACGAAGCCAAGGTGCTGGAGGCCAAGAAGCAGGCCGAGGAAGCGATCCGGGCCCGCACCGAGAAGCAGGAAATCGCGACAGCCGAGGCCGAGCTGGCTGCGATCAGCGCGCAGCTGCAGGCGATCCAGAAGCTGCGCAAGGTGCGGCGCTAGGGACTGTCCCCAACGGGGACTGTCCCTTTCCCAGGTGCGCAATTGAAAAGGGCCCGCATTGCGGGCCCTTCGTGCGTCCGGGCTGCGGCCCAGGCGACTACTTCAGTTTCAGCTCGCGGATCAGCTCGCTGCCCAGCACCGTGCGCAGCTTGCCGCGTGAAACGGTGTCGGCACTGGCCTTCTTCATGTCGCCGAAGATCTTCTCGGCCGTGGCGTCGCCCTTCTCGTTCAGGTTGTCGAGTGCGGCCATGTTCTTGTAGGTCGTGACGAGATAGAGGTCCGGGTCTGCCGGCCCGCGCGGATTTGCCCCGTAGATGTTGTAGTCGAGGATCACGCCGGCAGCCTTCTGGGCTTCCATGAACTGCTTGTAGGGCCCAGCAAGCCAGGTCATGTATTCGTTGAACATCCCGGGCTCGGTCCGAATCGAGGACACCTCAAGTACGGCGCCTTCCGTGTAGGGCCGATCGACGGCCAGCGCGGTTCCAACAGCGAAAAATGATAGAAACAGGCCGGCCAGCGCGCCAAGCGCGCGATTCTTGAGTTTCATGGTGTCTCCCCTGGGATTGTTTCGCGTGGGACAGCCCACGCTGTTGTGAGCGTGGCGGACGCCACATCGCGTACCACGATACGCGCATGCGGCAGCGATTGATTGCTGCAGCGCAAAGCGTGACGGCCTCAGGTGAGCGCTTCGGTACAATGTCGCGCAATCTCCAGACGCGGACCTGCCCATGCCCCTTTCCGTCGTAATCCTGGCTGCCGGCCAGGGCAAGCGCATGAACTCCGACCGGCCCAAGGTGCTGCAGCCGCTGGCCGGCCGACCGTTGCTCGGGCACGTACTCGACGCCGCGCGCGGCCTCGATGCGGCGGCGACCTGCGTCGTTTACGGCCACGGCGGTGAACAGGTTCCTGCGGCGTTCCCCGGTGCGAACGTGCGCTGGGTGTTGCAGGCCGAGCAGCACGGCACCGGGCACGCGGTCGCACAGGCAATGCCCCAGGTGCCAGACGACCACCTGGTGCTGGTTCTCTATGGCGACGTGCCAATGGTTCAGGCCGAGACGCTGTCGAAACTCATTGCCGAGGCGGGCGAGGGTGCCATCTCGATCCTGAGCGTCATGCTGGCTGACCCCACCGGCTACGGACGCGTGGTGCGCGACGGCGCCGGCAACGTGGTGCGCATCGTCGAGCACAAGGACGCGAACACCAAGGAACGCGCCATCAACGAGTGCAACTCCGGTGTGATGTGCGCGCCGGCAGGCCGGTTGCGGGCGTGGCTCGCCGCGCTCAAGAACGACAACTCGCAGGGCGAGTACTACCTCACCGACGTCATCGTCGCCGCGGTGAGAAGCGGCCTCAAGGTACGTGCGGTGATCGCACCCACCGAGGCCGAGGTGCTCGGCGTCAACGATCGGCTTCAGCTTGCCGAGCTGGAGAGCGCCTATCGCCGACAGCGCGCCGTTGAATTGATGCTGGCTGGCGCGACGATCGTGGACCCGGCGCGGTTCGACGCGCGCGGCCCGGTCAGCGTCGGGCGCGACGTGTACATCGACGTCAACGCGGTGTTTGAAGGCACGGTCAAGCTCGGTGATCGGGTGCGCATCGGACCCAACGTCGTGATCCGCGATTCGGAAATCGGCGATGACACGCAGATCTTCGCAAACTGTGTCGTCGACCGGGCGATCATCGGGCGGAACTGCAATATCGGCCCCTTTTCACGCTTCCGGCCCGCATCAACCCTCGCCGCCGGCGTACACATCGGAAACTTCGTCGAAGTAAAAAATAGCGTGGTGGGTGCCGGCAGCAAGGCCAATCATCTCACGTACCTCGGAGACACCACGGTTGGCGAAAAAGTGAACGTCGGCGCCGGCACGATCACCTGCAACTACGACGGCGTGAACAAGTCGCGCACCGAGATCGGCGACGGCGCATTCATCGGCTCGGGCGCCATGCTGGTCGCGCCGGTGAAGATCGGCGCCGGGTCCACCATCGGCGCCGGGTCCACCATCACGCGCGATACGCCCGAAGACAAGCTCACGCTGGAGCGCGCGAAGCAGGTCACCATCGACAGCTGGAAGCGACCGCAGAAAAAATAGGTGCCAGGCACCTATTTATTCAGAGGTACTTCGCCAGCCAGTCGCGGACCTCCTGGTAAAAATAGCGGCTGTCCTCGCCTTTCATGATCCAGTGGTTTTCTTCTGGGAACAGCACCAGGCGGCTTGGCACGTTCTCCCGCTGCAGAATCATGAAAAATTCCATCGCGTTGTTGCAGGGCACGCGGTAGTCGCGCTCACCGCAGGTCACGAGGATCGGCGTGCGCAGCTTCGTTGAGCTATAAAAAGGGCTCTGGTCGCGCCAGAGCTTGTTCGACATCTCCCACGCGGGACCTCCCACATTGCGCTCCCGGCTGTAGTTGACGTCGCTGGTCGTCCATTGCGTCTTCAGGTCGTAGAGGCCCGCATGGCTCACGAGGGCGCGATAGCGATCGGTACTCACGGCCAGCCAGTTCGCCATGTGCCCGCCATAGCTTGCCCCGCCGGCCGCCTGGCGCGAGCGGTCGATGAACGCGTAGCGGCGGATGGCCTGGTCCGCCGCCTCGTTCACTTCGCCTGTGGGGCCTTTCAGCGGGTCGCCCTGGATGCTGCGCGCAAAGTCCTCGCCGAACCCCGTGGAGCCGCTGTAGTTCGTGAGCAGCAGGACGTAACCGGGCGCAGCGAGCAGGTGGTAGTTCCAGCGCAGCACCCATTGGTCCTGCCACATGCTGTGCGGGCCGCCGTGGATGACCACGAACAGCGGGTACTTCTTCGCCGGGTCGAAGCCCGGCGGCTTCACGATGAAACTCTGGATGCGCTTGCCGCGCTTCGACTTGAACCAGAAACTCTCCACCGGAGCCAGGTCGAGCGCCTGTGCGGTGGCCGTGTTGAAAGTAGTGAGCGGCACCCAGCGGTCGCTCGCGAGGTCGAAGCGCCCCGCCTCGAGCGGCTTGTCTGCACTGGACCACACCGTCACGACGAGCGGTTGCTCCGGCGATCCGCCGACGGCCAGGTTTCCATGCGACCCTGAATCGACGCTGCCGATGGCTCGCACCGGCCCGCCGGCGATCGGCAATTCGTACAGCGGCATGTAGCCCTCGTGACCGGCCAGGAAAAACACACGCTGCCCATCAGGCGCGATCTGGTAGTCGGAGATGTCGCCATCGAAGTTCGCGGTCAGGATTCGCCGCTCGCCCAGTGACGGCCATGACCAGCTGACCAGGCGGTCGGCCACGTACACCCAGCGCTCCGACGCTGGTTGCACCTTCGCGACCAGCATCGATCCGTCTGGCGTGAACCTTGGAGCCGAATAGTCGTCCATGTCCGCTGTCAGTCGCCGCGGCTCGCCGCCGTCGATGCTCACCAGCCAGAGTGAAGTGAACACATCTGCCCGCGCCGCCTCGTCGCGTATCGTCGTGGCCGCAAACACGACCCCCCGCCCGTCCGGCGTCCACATTGCATCGAGGCTGTCGCCCGAGTTGCCCAGGCGGCCACCGTAGCCGCGATCGGCACGCAACTGCGTCCCGGCGAGCAGGTCGCGCGCGGGCGACTGGCCGTCGAGCGGTTGCACGATCACGGTCGGGCGTCGGCCATCGAGCCAGCGGTCCCAGTGACGGATCGGATAGTTGTCGTAGGCGCGCACGCTGTATTTGCGTTCCTTCAGTGTGGCGGCGGCCTTGCGGTTGTCCTCCTCCGTGACCGCTCCCGGGTAGGTCATGGCCTGGAACAGGATCGAGCGGCCGTCCGGGCTGAATTGGGGCGATTTCGCCCCGCCTGGCCAGTTTGTGGTCCGCTGTGCCTCGCCACCCGACAGATCGAGCACGTACACCTGTGCGTCGTCATCGCCGTCGCGCTTCGCGGTAAATGCGAGCCGCGTCGAGTCGGGGCTCCACACCGGGTCCCCCTCGGCTGCCTTGCCGGCGGTCAGGCGGCGCGGGGCGGCGCTGCCGTCACCCGGTACGATCCAGAGATCACTGCCCTTCTGCGCGTCGTCATATGAGGGCTCGGCCACCGACACGACGATCCAGCGCCCGTCGGGGCTTACGGCGGTAGTTCCCGGGCGCTTCAGGAGCCAGAGATCCTCGTGGGTAATCGGGCGAGGTCCCGCCACCTCGGCGTTGGCGATCGGGAACGCCAGGGACAGGAGCATCAATGCGGTCGCCATCAGGCGGAGGGGGTTGTTAGTCACGTTTTTTATCTCGCTAGCCGTCGAACGACCCGGGCAGCTCGCAGCGCCGCCGGAAACCGGGGATTCTACCCAACGAACTGTGAGGCAGGCCCGGGCGGGCCCATGCACCCCCCGTACTACAATCCCGGGGCCATCGTGCCTGGACCGGCTGGAACGGTGGCGAGGGCAGGAAGCGACGTAGTCCTTTGATCTGCAAGAATTTCTGGTAGCCTCGCCTACCCCTAGACAAGGAAAGACCGCATGTGCGGAATCGTTGGAGCTATCGCTGACCGTGACGTCGTCCCGATCCTTCTCGAGGGGCTGAGGCGCCTGGAGTACCGTGGCTACGACTCGGCCGGCGTTGCCGTGCTGAACGGCAGCGGCCAGATGCAGCGTCGGCGCACGGTCGGCAAGGTGCGCATGCTCGAGGAGGCGCTCGAGACCGAACCCACCCACGGGGGCCTCGGAATCGCGCACACACGCTGGGCGACGCACGGCGTGCCGAGCGAGCGCAATGCCCATCCCCACATCTCGCGCGACGGTATCGCGATCGTCCACAACGGCATCATCGAGAATCACGACGAGCTGCGCGCCGAGCTGAAGCGCCTCGGTTACGTATTCGAAAGTGAAACCGACACCGAGGTCATTGCGCACCGCATCCATTACCACCGCAAGGTGACCGGCGACCTCTTCAAGGCCGTACGCGCAACGGTGGCCGAGCTCGAGGGTGCCTTCGCGCTCTCGGTGATCTCGAGCGACGACCCGGACCGGATCGTGCTCGCCCGCCAGGGCTGCCCGGTGGTCATCGGCCTCGGCGACGGCGAAAACTTCGTCGCTTCCGACGTGGCCGCGTTGTTGCCCGTGACGCGCCGCTTCATGTTCCTGGAGGAAGGCGACGTCGGAGAGATCCGCAAGACCGCCATCCGGATCATCGACAAGGACGGAAACACCGCCCAGCGCCCCGAATGGCTGAGCGAGCAATCCGCCGACGCGGCCGAGAAGGGCGAGTTCCCGCACTACATGTTGAAGGAAATCTTCGAGCAGCCGCGCGCGGTCGCCCAGACGCTCGAAGGGCGCGTGGTCGGCGGCAAGCTGCTCGAGGCCGCGTTCGGGCCAGCCGCACAAGCCGTGTTTGCACAGACGCAGGCGGTTCGCATCGTCGCCTGCGGTACCAGCTTTCACGCAGCCACCGTCGCACGCTACTTCATCGAGCAGATCTGCCGGCTGCCGTGTTGGGTAGAGATCGCGAGCGAGTACCGTTACCGGAACCCGGTCGTGCCGAAGAACACGCTGTTCGTCAGCGTCTCGCAGTCGGGCGAAACGGCAGACACGCTCGCCGCGCTGCGGATGGCGAAGCAGGCGGGCTACCTTTCGCAGCTCGCAATCTGCAACGTGCCGGAAAGTTCGCTGGTGCGCGAGTCGGAGCTGGTGATGCTGACGCGCGCCGGACCTGAAATCGGCGTCGCCTCGACCAAGGCATTCACGACACAGCTGGCCGCGTTCGGCATGCTGGTCGTGGCGCTCGCGAAGTTCCACAGCGCGGACGCGGAGCGTGAGCGCGGGCTGGTGCACCGGTTGATCGGCATTCCCTCGCTGATCGAGAGTACGCTCGCACTCGACGACACCATCCGCGAACTGGCGAAACGTTTTGCCGACAAGCAGCACGCACTGTTCCTCGGTCGCGGCGCGATGCACCCCATTGCAATGGAAGGTGCACTGAAGCTGAAGGAAATCTCCTACATCCACGCCGAGGCGTATCCGGCCGGAGAACTCAAGCACGGGCCGCTCGCGCTGGTGGACGCGGACATGCCGGTGATCGCGGTCGCGCCGAACAACGACCTGCTCGAGAAGCTCAAGTCGAACCTGCAGGAAGTGCGCGCTCGCGGCGGTGAGCTGTACGTGTTCGCGGATCCCGAGTCGGGCATCGAATCGTCCGAGGGCGTGACGGTGATCCAGATGCCGCGGCACGTGAGCTATTTCCAGGCACCGGCCGTGTACACCATCCCACTGCAGCTGCTCGCCTACCACTGCGCGATCCTGAAGGGTACCGACGTGGACCAGCCGAGGAATCTGGCGAAGAGCGTGACGGTGGAGTAGGTGGGCGAGCTATCTCGTCCTGCTGCTTTCTGACAATTAAAGTCGTCGAAGTACGATTAAAGCAGTCGGAGTTTTTCTGTAACCCTCTGTTTGCGTTAGAACCGGACGTATTTATGACAATTAAAGCTGTCGAAACCGACCGGTGATGGGAGGGACTGGAGTGCGTACGGAGTCGACCGAAAGCGAAATCCGTACGACCCGTCCATAATGGCGAACGACCGCTTTGTGGTCACATAGA
This sequence comes from uncultured Gammaproteobacteria bacterium, assembly GCA_963732415.1. Classification (GTDB taxonomy): domain Bacteria; phylum Pseudomonadota; class Gammaproteobacteria; order Steroidobacterales; family Steroidobacteraceae; genus RPQJ01. The sequence goes on along the minus strand of CAVSZK010000012.1, from coordinate 1,412 downwards.
GACCGGCCGGAACCGGCCAAGAACGGCCGTTCGCCACTGGCACCAAATCTCGCAGGTGACTCGGTCGCTTGTCCGGCAGCGTGGATTGCGCCAGCATGTCCAGATGAAGAATTACCCCCGACGTCGGGGCAATTCAATGGAGACGGACAGCTTTAGTACCGACATCGGGCCATTGAGCCGACAAGCATGTCGTTCAATTCAAAGCGAGCTGGCCATGAAACGCCACTCCACGCACGAAAGGAAATGGAGAGACCAATGAAGACCACACAAACGAAAGGACTGATCGCTGGCGCGCCGACACCAGCGCAGGCAAGGGCCATCGCCAAGGAGGCCTTCATCTACGGCTTCCCGTTCGTCGAGGGCTACAAGACGCTCTACAAACAGGCAGTGGACAAGGGTAACTCGGATTTCAAGGCGCCGTTCAACCAGATCGGCCACGCCCGGGGCGTCGCTACGCCACAAGACACCTGGGTGGTCACGCCGAATTCGGACACTCCTTATTCGTTCGCTTGGCTCGATTTGCGCGCCGAGCCGATCGTGATCACGATGCCGAAGATCGAGAAGGCGCGCTATTACTCCGCCCAATTAGTTGACCTGCAGACGTTCAATTTCGCCTATCTCGGCACGAGGGCATTTGGCAACGACGGTGGCGACTTCCTGATCGCCGGCCCGGGTTGGCAAGGTGAAAAGCCTGCCGGCGTCAAAGCCGTGATCTCTTGCGAGACGGAGTTGTGCTACTCGCTTTTCCGCACCCAGCTCTACAACCCGGATGACCTCACGAACGTCGGGCGAATCCAGGATGGTTACCAAGTGCAGACTTTGAGCGCTTATCTCGGCAAGCCCACCCCGGCCACCGCACCCGCCGTGAACTGGCCCAATCCGTCGGCGGACATGACCGATGGCCCGGCGCTCTTCGCCTATCTGAATTTCCTGCTGCAGTTCTGCCCCCCGCATCCTTCAGAGAAGGAACTCATGGCGCGTTTCGCCATGCTCGGGATTGGCGCGGGTAAACCGTTCGACATGGAGAAGTGTTCTCCCGAAGTGAAGCAAGCCATCGAAGCCGGTATCGAGGAAGTCTGGAAGGTGGACTTCGCTGGCCTGATGGCGCAGGCCAACGCCGGCACAATCAACAGCGGCGACCTTTTCGGCACGCGTGAGTTCCTGAAGAACAACTACGCTTACCGCTTCTTCGGCGCGAAATTGGGTCTCTATGGGAACTCGCGAGACGAGGCTCTCTATCCACCGTATTTCGTGGATGAGGAGAACAACAAGCTCGATGCCACCACGAACCGCTACGAGCTGCGCTTCGCGAAAGGACAGCTTCCACCCGCTGAAGCCTTCTGGTCGCTCACGATGTATGACGGCAAGTCGCAACTGCTCGTGGCCAATCCGCTCAAGCGCTACCTGCTGAA
>CAVSZK010000011.1:0-6338 GCA_963732415.1 uncultured Gammaproteobacteria bacterium | reverse complement strand
GACGCCATTCGTCGCAGAAGTGCCGACAAATGCGGTTCGAACTGCACTGCCGGAAGCGCCACGCTTGGCTCCCGGTCCAGCGGTTTTGAGACTGGTACACTAAGTGATATAGTATGCGTCGACGAAGAATCCTCAAGACGCGATTCTTCCATCGCTGGGCGCCCAGGGCTGGTCTTACCGACACGGTATTGTTGACGGCAGTCCAGGAAATCGAACATGGCCTCATCGATGGCGATCTGGGCGGCGGTGTACTGAAGAAGCGCGTCAGAGTCCCAGGCCGCGGAAAGAGCGGCGGGGCCCGGGTCGTGTTGGCGACCAACAGGGGCGACAGATGGTTCTTCGTGTTCGGTTTCTTGAAGACCCAGCGAGCCAACATCAGTTCCAGCGAACTGGATGCATTGCGGGAACTGGCCCACGACCTGCTTGCCTTGAACGAGAGACAGATCGATGCCCAAACGAAAAGCGGTGCGCTCGAAGAAATCATCGGCTGAGCCCAAGGCCGCGAAGGGCAGTCGAATCCTGGGCGCGGTGCACGAGGCGGCGCTCGACCTGCATGCCGCTGGATTCATCGACAAGCGGCGGATGCGGCAGTATGAGGCGCTCTGCCTCGATCCCATGCCGGCGTACTCGAGCAAGAGCATTCGCGAACTGCGGGACCGGTACCGTGTGAGCCAGGCCGTCCTCGCTGCGGTTCTCAACACGAGCTTGTCCACCGTCCGGCAGTGGGAGATCGGTGAAAAGCGGCCGAGCGGCCCGTCGGTGAAGCTGCTCAACCTGCTGGATCGGAAGGGACTGCAAGCTTTGCTTTGAGCCAGGCTCACCCCCTGAGCCCCCACACCGCATATAATCACCACAGCATCAAGAACGGAGCACGTGCTCCGGCCAACCTGCCGGCTCGGCAAGGTGGATCGCCATTTCGGCGGATGCGGCCCTTCCTGAGGGCAACGAAGGAGCGACACATGTCCAGCATCCGTCCGCCGCGCGCGACTGCGTCACGCGTCAGCACAGCCCCTGCAACCACTGGCAGCCGCAGGGCAAGTGAACCCGGGTTCAAGCTCGCGGACCTCGGCGTCTACGGCTTCGATCGCCACGAGACTACTATCCTCGCGTCCCTCGTCACCGAAGATCCGCTGCTGCTCGTCGGGCGCAGCGGCACGGGCAAGACCTTCCTGCTGAACACGCTGTCCGAGGCGCTCGGACTCGAGCACCGTCACTACAACGCGAGCCTGATCTCGTTCGACGACCTGGTCGGCTTCCCCTATCCGGACGAGGCGCACTCGACCGTACGATTCCTCGAGACGCCGGCCACGGTGTGGGGTGCGGAGTCGGTGCTCATCGACGAGATCTCGCGCTGCAAGCCCGAGCACCAGAACCGGCTGTTCTCGCTGGTGCACGAGCGTCGGCTGCAGGGCCTGCCGCTGAAGCGGCTGCGCTATCGCTGGGCAGCGATGAACCCCTGCACGTCCGACCAGGGCGGCACCGAGGACTACTCGGGTTCCGAGGCGCTCGACCCGGCGCTCGCGGACCGCTTCGCGCTCGTCGTGACCGCGGCCGACTGGAGCGATCTCACCAACGCGCAGCAGCAGGCGATCGTCGCTCCATCGGGTGAAGGTGTCGTCACGCCGCGTAACGAGGCGCTGTGCGATGCGGTGCGTAGATGGCACGCGCAATTCACCGAACAGGCGAACGCCTGCCCGCGGCAGGTCACGACGTACGTCACGACGGTCGTGAGCGCGCTGAACGGCGCCTGCGTCCGCATCTCGCCGCGCCGGGCACGGTTGCTTGCACGTAGCCTCGTTGCCGCGACCATCGTCGCGGGCCGCGCGACGTCCGGCACATACAAGAGCGTGCTCGAGTGCAGCCTGCCGCACGCCACATGGGGCCAGGCCGTCGATGCTGCGGTTATCGCCGCGGCGCACCGGGCCGGCTGGGACGCCTCGCGCGAGGAGGATGGCGCGTGGATCCACGGGTTCCTCGCCGAGCAGAGCCTGCCGCGCAAGCTCTCGCTGCTGCTCGACAGGTGCCCGGATACCGACCAGGGATCGCAGGCGATCGCGCAGCTGATTGCCAACGAATCCCCCGACCGCGCCGCGGCTTTCGCGTTCGCCGCTTATCCCGCCGCGCTCACAGGCAGGCTGCCGATAGGTGCCGAGGGCGTGAACGACCTCGCGAAGCTCGCCGTGCCGCTGCTCGACGCCGAGGGCGAGCTCTCGTGGCAGGAGCGGTTGAGCGAGAAAGGCACCAGCCACCCGGTGATCGCGAGCATCGGCCAGGTGCTGGCTCCGCTCAGGGACACCCGCCTCGCGCGGGCGCGGCAATTCCTCACGGCCTGCGTGGTGCGCGGCATTGCGCTGACGTCGCCCGCCGTGCTCGAGCCGCAGCTGCACGACTGCGTGAAGCTGCTGCGCAAGGCCGGCCTCGTCGGTGGGGCCCGGCCGTGAACGCCTACGAACAGTGGACTCGGTACGCTGCGGCGAAGCAGCGCGAGCGGGCGCAATGGGCCAACAGCGGCGGCCCGATGTCCCGGCGCCGCACCGAGCGCGTGGTCGCGAGCGTCCTGCGCGACGACACGTCCCGGATCCACCTGCCGCGCGTGATTCGCGCCGGCCTGCACTTCGGCGACCGCGACCCGCTCTCCGCCGTGCTCGAATCCCTCGCGCGTGTCGGCCTCGACGACGCGGAGCTGCTGCGCGAGCGCTACCCGGCCCCGGAGTCGCCGCTGCTTGTACGCGTGGTGCCGGACGCGCGCTGGGGCGTGCGGGTCGGGCAGGGCACGGACGAGTCGATCCTCCGGCAGGCGCTTGCTGCTGGGACTCTGCACCTCGTTCCAGTACGACCCGTCGCGCCCGGTGCTGTGGACGCGCGCGAGCCTGACGCGGCGCGTCGAGCTCTACGAGCCCGCGGGGTTCTATGCATGAACGCGATGCAGGGCATGAATGCGATGCAGGTGCGTGCGCTGGTACACGAACTGGTGGACGAGAACCCGTTCGCGATCCGCGCGGTGCTGAAGATCCTGGCGGTGGAGTTCACGAACGCTGTGCCGACGCTTGCGGTCACCAACGAGCCGCGGCCGCGGCTGCTCATCAATCTCGAGTTCGTCGCCGCACACTGCAGGACCGACGAGCACGTCAAGGCGCTGCTGTGCCACGAGTTCCTGCACGTGCTGCTGCGCCACACCGACGAGCCTGGCCGGCCGACGCCGGCGCGGCACCTGGCCCTGGACGCGGTGATCAACGCGATCATTCACCGGCAGCTGGGCGAGAAGTACTCCAGCATGATGGCGGGCTACTACGCCAGATTCGCCCGGCCTGCTGAAGATGCTGCGGCCGATGCAGTCCCCGGAGCGCAGCGCGTGCCTTGGGCAGGGCAGGCCCGGCGCCAGGCCCGTCCCGCCGTGGTGGCAGGCGTGGCGGGCACTCTACGAGCGGCAAGCTCCTCGCCGACGACATCGAGCAACTCGCGAGCGATCTCGGAAATTCGGTGCCTGGCACCGATTTATTTGGCACCGACTCATTGCTCGGTAACCACGAGGACGACGCGCCGCTCTCCGAGGTGCTGCAGCAGGCACTCGCCCGCGCCCGCAGGGAAATGAACGGCGGCGGCATCTGGCGCAACCCGGGGCCGGGCGCCAACCGTTACGAACTGCTCGTCACGCCCAGGCACGCAGCCATCGCGGAATGGCAGGCCAGGACCCTGCAAGTCCTGCGCAAGCATCTCGAGCCCGCGCCCGGCGCGCCGACGACGCCAGTGCCAGTTACCGCAAGGCTGCCCGTGCTCTCCACCTCCGACCGCCGCGCGTTCCTGCGCGCCACGTGGTCGCCGTTCCTGCCCGAGGCGCAGTGGGGCGCCACGGCCCTGCGTCCCGAGGGACGCGCGCAGGTGTACCTCGACGTCTCGGGCTCGATGAACGCCGAGATGCCGCTGGTGGTGGCGCTGCTCGGCCGGTTGTCGCGGTGGATCCGCCGGCCGTTCTGGGCGTTCAGCACGGAGGTGGTGCCGGCGGTGATCGAGCGCGGCGTGCTGAAAGCCGGCACCTCGGGCGGCACCAGCCTCGAGTGCGTGATCGCGCACGTCGAGAAGACGCGGCCCGCCAGCGCGGTGATCGTCACGGACGGGTTCGTCGAGGCGATCCCGAAGAAGCGCATCGCTGCGCTCGCGAGGACGACGCGGCTGCACGCCATCGTCACGCGCGACGGGAATCCGTCGCTGCTCAAGGCCGCGGGCATCCCTTACTCGCAGCTCGGGAGGTTGCCGAAATGATCAGGGTCGGCGAAGCGGTGTTGCCGGGCCACCCGGAGATCCTGGGCGGCGAACCCGTGTTCGCCGGCACGCGCGTGCCCTTCCGAAATCTCATCGACTACCTCGGGCACGGCAGCTGTCTCGATGATTTCCTGGCGGACCTCGCGTCAGTGACCCGCGAGCAGGCGGTCGCCAATCACGCCGCCTGAAATACGGCTCGACGAACCGCGGCCGGCAACTCGACCTTGTGAAAGTTCTTCGCCGGATACAGGTAATCCTCGCCCGATTCGTCGACGACACGGAGTAGTCCCCGACCTTCGGCCTCGGCATCAGGCAATAGCGCGTAAAGCTTTCGGCGCTCGAGAGCCGCCTCGTAGCCCGAGTTATCGACGCAGACCGCGAGATCGCTGGGTTCTGTTGCCATAGAAAGTTGCCTCAGAGAAACCGTTTGATCTTGAATTCGCGCTTACCGATGCCAGCACACTCGTACCAGTGAATCTCCGCCAGGGCGACCTCACCCATGGCAAGCCGCACCTGGGAGACGCCCTTGCGCTTCAACCAGCGCCCGCGTCCGTAGCGCTTCCTCAGTCGGCTCCGTTCGCGAATGCCCGAGCCTGCGGCGATCGTCTGCACGGACGATACGACGCCGATGATCGTAAAGTACATGATGACGTCCCGGCTGAGCGAGTCCTGGCCTGCGGGTGACGCCAATCGTGGCTACCCACTCGCTGGAGGGGTAGCCGAGAATGTGGCTCGACCGCATCGATTCGTGCCGGCTTAAGCTCCCTGGCCCCCACCGCCCGCAGCCGCATTGACGCGCGAGCGCCGTCTGTTCAGCACCCGCCCCCGATGCCTCAGGCTCACCCCCTGAGCCTCCGCCCCGCCTATAATCACCACAGCATCAAGACGGAGCACGTGCTCCGGCCAACCTGCCAGGCTCGGCAAGGTGGCGCGCCATTTCGGCGGATGTGGCCCCTCCTAAGGGCAACGAAGGAGCGACACATGTCCAGCATCCGTTCGCAGCGCGCGTCACCGAAGACCCGCTCTTGCTCGTCGGCCGAAGCGGCACAGGCAAGACGTTCCTGCTCAACGCGCTCTCCGAAGCGCTCGACCCCGCGCTCGCAGTGTGTGGGTTAGAGACTCGTCGCCTCCGAAGAATTCCGAAACTTGATGTCGCAATTTGCGACATCAAGTTGGGGAGGCACTCCAAAACGACCGCTTGCGTTCACGGAGCACGGCGCCATCCCGTCCTCGTACCGGCTGTCATTTCTGATCAAACCCAACACTTTCTTGAATTGGATCGACCTCCCCCTCGGTGCATCGTCGTCCGATGCAAGTGCTTGTGTCCCTTAGGCGGCCGCCCTGCAACACTTGACAGGGATTCGCCTAAAAGCGAAGATGCATATCGAAATCGAACACTATCGGTCGCAGGCGGGAACGGATCCGTTTCAGCGCTGGCTCGATGGTCTGGCCGATCTCCGCTGTCGGGTGGCAGTGCAGCGGCGAGTCGATCGAATGGCGGGCGGCAATCCCGGCGACCAGCGGTTCTGCCGCGACGGCGTCTGGGAACTGCGCATCGATTGCGGGCCGGGCTATCGAGTATATTTTGTGAGACCCGGGGCCGATCGAGTTCTGCTGCTCGGCGGAGGGTCCAAGGGCAGCCAGTCAGCCGATATCGCGGCGGCGGTGGCGCATTGGGCCGATTACAAGGAGCGCGAATGGCGAAGACTAAAGTGACCAGGACGCCGGCTTCGCGGAGCCACGAAGACGCAACGGTAGAGAGCTTTCGGCGTGATCGAAAGTTTGCCGCCGCCTATCTCGACCAGGTACTCGCCGACGGGGAGCAAGAAGAGCTCATGTTGGCGCTGCGCCGGCTTTCGGAAGCTTTCGGCGGCGTGACGGGGCTGGCAAAGCAAGCCGGTCTCAACTCCACGACGCTCTATCGAACGCTGTCGGGCAACGGCAACCCTGAATTGCGGACACTGCGCGCGTTGCTTGCGGCGATGGGTCTGCGACTCTCGGTGTCCCCGGCGGCGTAGCCCCGCAATGCGTGAGGGCAGGCTCACCCCCTGAGCTTCCCCCGCGTATAATCACTACAG
>CAVSZK010000010.1:0-22862 GCA_963732415.1 uncultured Gammaproteobacteria bacterium | reverse complement strand
CGTCGACAGCCTCGACGTGGTCCGCGGAGACCCGGTCGACAACGCGCGCCGTGCATCGGCGTTCAAATGGAATCACGATCTTGGCGACCTCGCGAAGTACCCGGACCGCCGCCAGTTCCTGCAGCCGGTCTTCCTGGTCAATGCTTACGCCAATGCCGCCTGGAACGAGATCGTGTTCCTCGCCGCGATTGTGCAACCGCCGGCGTTCGATCCCGCCGCCGATGACGCGGTGAATTACGGCGCGATGGGCGCCATCATCGGGCACGAGATCTCGCACCTGTTCGATGACAAAGGCCGCGCCAGCGACGGTGACGGCATGCTGCGCGACTGGTGGACCAGCGAGGACGCCAAGCGCTTCACCGCCTCGGCCATGCGCCTGCAGGACCAGGTCGGGGCGTATGAGCCGCTGCCCGGTAAGAAGGTCAATGGCGCGCTGACCCTGGGCGAAAGCATCGCCGACCTGGCAGGCCTGAACGTGGCCTACGATGCCTACAAGCGTTCGCTGGGCGGGAAGGAAGCACCGGTACTGGATGGTTTTACCGGTGACCAACGCTTCTTCATTTCCTTTGCACAGGTATGGCGCTGGAAGGGCCGCGATGCCGCGGTCGACCAGCAGCTGAAAAACGACCCGCATCCACCGTCGTCGATCCGCGCGAACACGGTGCGCAACATTGATGCGTGGTACGCCGCATTCAACGTGCAGCCGGGCGACAAGCTCTACCTCGAGCCCGAAGATCGGGTGCGGCTGTGGTGACCCCGCGCCGACAATCCGCCGTGGAGACCGCGGATTGAGTTACGGCACCCGTAAGCTCCTGCTGGCTGAAGCTATTCTGCTGTTGACACCGGCCACGGTGCTGGTGGCGCTGGGCTTCGCCTGGTCGGCGCGGTTTCTTGTCGCTTCGGTACGCGATGGCAACTGGCAGGATCCGACCACTTGGATGTCGGCGGCGATCGCCGCCGGCTTGCTGGGCATCTTATCGGGCTGGTGGCTGCTGGTTCGCTACCTGCGCGGCGGCCCCGACGCGCTGGAACACGGTGCCGGCTTGGCATGGGTTGGCGCAGCAATAGGATTGGTAGCTGCTCTCGGTGGTGCGTGGATGACCTTGCTAGGCAACGGCTGGATATTTGCGAGCGGCCTGATTGCGCTATTGCCTTTGGCGCACCTGTGGCAGCTGCGAAAGTTCTGAAAAGAGTTGCTGATTGTCGCGATCAGTTCCGGATGGCCTGCAGCGTGACAAACAGCGTACGACCGCTTTCAATGAACTTGATATGCGGCCGCTCCTGGCCGATTTTACCCCTACGCGAAGGTCTGCTTTCCATTGGTGCCGGGAAACGACCCCCAATCCGCGCCCGATAGCGGACCTTCAACGGTGAAAAACGACCCTTTGCGGAAATTCGGCGCGCTACAAAGCGGAGGTTTAACGCCTGCATTAACCCGCGCCGCGAGGCGGCGTCGGCTTGAATGAAATGCTATGCGTCTTCATTTGATTCGCCGTTCCGGCTTGAAGAGTGAAACGCCAAGGTAATGACTGTCGGGAAAATGAAACCCTTGAGGTAGGAGAGCGGGTGCCTACCTTCGGTGAAATCGACGGGCAAATGCCCGAAATGCGCCCAATAATGCGTTGCCACAAGCCCGCTGATACTGAACCACATGCCCCACAACGCCCGGCGCACGCCAAAGACAACGAGCAGTAGACTCATGGTGATAAGCACACGAAAGGCCGACTGCACATTATCGAAGAGCGTATGCGCAGTGTTGCTGGTGCCTACATACATTTCGTAAAGCGTGAGGCTGTGGTAGAAGATCAGCAGTCCGGAGAGAGCAAAGATGATCAAACGCCGGACTAATAAAAGGCTGCTCGTCTGCATTACAGGTGGTGCGGTCATCTCGGCTCTCCATTCAATAGCGTGTATTAAACAGGAGGCCACCATGACTCCTCTATTCGCTTCGGTCGATTTCCTACCATCTCGATGATCAAGGCTGATTCGAGATCTAGGAGCGTCTCCAGCTTTTGTCGCATGGCTATGAATTGAACGACATGCAGGTCGGTTCAATTCCCCGATGTCGGTATAGTCCTCTATCTGGGCATGCTCGCGCACTTCGCGCTGCCGTGAAAAATCGCCGCTTCGGTCCTTCTCGCATGACACTTCACTCCCCATCAGGAAGGGTAAAGTGTTGCGCCGATCGGTTGAGGTCACCGCCGATTTTCCCCTTTCGCGAACGTCTGTTTCCCTCAGTTTAGGGCCGATCAATCTGACGGTATCGCCGCGGTGGCCTGAAGTCGCAGTCGACGGTATTAGTTTCGGCAGAGTCGGGTTACTCAGTGCGCGGTGGATAGGAGTAATTCCACGACGTTCATGAGCCGCTGTCAGTGTATTGAACCCAATGCACAAGTCACCGTCGACTGCGACTTCCGATTATTACGGGTTTACCCTCCGGGCTAACGTGGCTCTCACCTGCCGCTGCCTTCTAGGATGTGAAGCCGGCGTGTGCCAAAGCGGCAGTCCGCAGTAGCACTTGCGGCATCGTCAGGTTACTCAGTCCGCGGTCGCACATGCGGCAAGGTCGATCGCGAGCTCAGGCCGCCGACACCGAAAGCTTTACGCCGAGACTCTGCAGGACCTTGATCACCGTGTCGTAACGCGGCTTTGCTCCAGGAGTCAGCGCCTTGTACAGGCTTTCCCGACCGAGGCCACTGCTCTCGGCAATGGCGCTCATACCTCGAGCCTTTGCAACGTTTCCGACCGCCGCGAGAAACACGTCCGGATTGGAATCCTCAAGCGCAGCCGTAAGATATTCGGCCACCACCTCGTCATCGACAAGGTACGCACTCGCATCAAATTCAGTAATTCGCGCCATGACTCACTCCTTGACCAGTTCCGTCAGCAAGCGCTTCGCCCGAGCGATATCGCGCGCTTGACTGGACTTGTCGCCGCCGCAAAGCAACAACAGCACGATCTCGCCGGTACGCGCGAAGTAGATGCGGTACCCGGCACCCACGTGAATCCGCATCTCGCGGACTCCCCCACCAACGCTCTTCGTGTCGCCGAGATTGCCGAATCTGGCCGAGTCGACACGTGCAATGACCCTCGCCTTGGCCCGAGCATCGCGAAGTCCCGACAACCAATGCGAGAAGACATCGGACTGCCGGATCTGGTACACAGATCAAATCGTATCCGTTCGGATACATGCCGTCAACTGCAGCAGCCGGTACTCTTTTCCCCGCTGCCCGAAAGCGGGCGGTCGACGGTGAAAAGCGACCCACTGCGGCCGGTCGTGAAACCGAAAATGGTCACTCGACCACGTCTTCGTAGACATCGCCTCGTTGTATTCCCCGCAAAACGGAAGTCGCGCCTCCACCGGCGCTTCGCGTCTTACGAAACGCTGGTGAACGTGCATCGATCAGTCGCGTGCCAGAGCCCTGCGCGCTTCCTGCTCCAGGTCGGCGTACGCGGCCTTCTCGACGGTGACCCCAACGCCTTGTATCGTCCCGCCATGGAACTCGCCGGGCGTCTTGTACTCCTGGCTGACGGCGTCGCCACTGTCGTAGCCGATGCAGAGGCCATCCCCTGAAAGCGTGAACTTGCCGGGTTGGGTCTTCATCGGGCCTTCGGCGACCACCTGGTCGTTGACGTACAGCTTCATCGTGCCCAGGGACTCGTTGTGCGGACCCGCGCCGGTTCGCGTGAACTCCATGCCGAGCGTGTACTTGCCGGGCTTGAGTTCCTGCGTCGAGACGAAGTGCTGCTCGGGCTTGATGCCGAGGAAGTTGTACACGTAGTGCAGCTTGTGGTCCTTGATGAAAAGCGAGTGACCGCCGAAGCGTGAGCCGTGCGCGAAGATCACGCCCGAGGCATTCGCGTCGGTGATGTCGACATTGGCAAGGATCTTGTATGAGCGATTGCGCACGCTGACGGCAACGCCTTCCGGAACCGGCGCCGTTCCCGGGTAATAGACGTAACGCTCACGCGTCGGTTCGGCCGAGGGACGCTCAATCCCCAAAATCTCGCCGGCGGTGCGGTCGTCTACTGGCAGTGCCAGATTGATCCGGGCCTCCTCGTCCCACGCCTTCTTCAGCGCCGCGAGCTTCTCGGGATATTGCTTGGCAAGGTCCGTCGATTCCGAACGGTCCGCATCGACGTGGTAGAGCTGCCACTGGTCCTGGTCGAAGTGGCCCTTTCCTGTGAACGGAGCGTGCACGGCGGCGGCCAGCCAGCCGTCCTCCCACATTCCGCGTGTGCCCAGCATCGAGTAGAACTGACGCTTTTTCTGCGTCGGCGCTTGAGGCGCCGCATCGAACGTGTATTTCATCGAAATGCCGGAGAGCGGGAACTGCTCCACGCCGTGGTAGACCTTGGGCATCTCGATGCCGACGATGTCGAGGAGCGTGGGCACGATGTCGACCGAATGGTGGTACTGGTCGCGGATCTCGCCGCGCGCCTTGATGCCCTTCGGCCAGGAGATGACGAGGGGGTCCGACGTGCCACCGGAGTATTGCGAATAGCGCTTGAACATCTGGAACGGCGTCGAGAAGGCCACGGCCCAACCAGTGGGGAAGTGGCCGTAGGTATCCGGCCCTCCGAGCTTGTCGAGCAACTTCATGTTCTCGGCCAGATCATCGGGGTAGTTGTTGAAGAACTTGTTCTCGTTGACGGAGCCGTTCGGCGTGCCTTCGCCGGAGGTGCCGTTGTCGGCGGCGTACAGGACGACCGTATTCTCGAGTTGCCCCGATTGTTCAAGATAATCGACGACGCGACCGATCTGCACGTCGGTGTATTCCGAGAACCCGGCCCAGACCTCGGCCATGCGCGAGAACAGCTTCTTCTCGTCCGCGGTGAGCGTGTTCCACGGGCGGACGGCGTCGGCCGGGTTTGCCTGTGACTCCGGCAGCGGGTTGATCGGCGTCAGCTTCGTGCCCTTCGGCAGGACGCCCTTGTCGATCATGCGCGCCAGTACCCACGTCCTGTATGCCTCGTAGCCGTCGTCGAACTTGCCCTTGTACTTGGCGATGTACTCCTGGGGGGCGTGGTGCGGGGCGTGATTGGCGCCGGGGTTGTAGAACATGAACCATGGCTTCGACGGACTCGTCGCCTTCTGGTTGCGGATCATCTTGATCGCCTGATCGGCCAGATCCTTGGAAAGGTGGTAGCCCTCCTCAGGCGTGGACGGAGGCTCGATGAAGTGATTGTCCTCGACGAGGTCCGGATACCACTGGTTGGTCTCGCCGCCGATGAATCCGTAGTAGCGCTCAAACCCCTGCCCGAGTGGCCACGTCTTGCGGTCGCCGCCCTCGGCGACATCCTGCTCTGGGACGTTGTGGTTCTTGCCCAGCCAGAAGGTGCTGTAGCCGTTGTCCTGGAGAATCTGCGCGACGGTTGCGGCCTGCGGCGGAATGCGGCCGGACCACCCCGGAAATCCTTGGGCGGCTTCCGTGATCGCAGCCATGCCATTCAAGGTGTGGTTGCGTCCCGTCAGGAGTGTGGACCGGGTCGGCGAACACAGCGCCACCGTATGCCATTGCGTATACGTCAGGCCCTGATCAGCCAGCCGTTGCAGCGTGGGCATGTTGACCCGGCCCCCGTATGGCGACCAGGCGGCCAGCCCGGTGTCGTCATACAGGATGAACAAAATGTTGGGTGCGCCCGCCGGCGCCTTCTTCGGCGTGAAGGGACCCCAGTCCGCGACCGAATCGCGAACGTCGAGCTTGATCGTGCCCTTGAAATCCTTATACGGCCCGACCGCCTGGGACTGCTGGGCCGCGGCCAACGAGGAGAGCAGCGCACCAAGCGCCAGCCCCACAACGGTCAGGAAATTGGCTGGCTTCATATTTGCGGTCTCTGTGGGTTGGATGGCGCTACGAAATGACCGGAATCGGCGGCCCCACGACGCTTCATGGGCGCCCAGTTGCTCGCGTTCACCGCACGCAACACGCTAATAGGTCGCTCTGGGCAATTCCAATGCATTGCACTCGATACTTTGATAACTTTTACTCATGCAAATAGTCCTGCGACACCTTCGCCACGTCCTTGCGCTCAACGAGTTTCGCAGCTTTGCGCGGGCCGCGGAGGCTCTGGGGCTGACGCAACCCGCTTTGTCCCGAAGCATCCAACTGCTGGAGAAGTCCATCGGCGCAAAGCTGTTCGATCGCGATCGCTCACGCGTCGAGCCGACCGTCGTCGGCGAGCGGCTGATTGACCAGGCGCGGGCACTACTCAACCACGCCAGCGACGTCGAAACGGACCTGCAGCAGATGCTCGGGCTCGAGGTCGGACTGCTGAAGATCGGCGCCGGTCCGTATTCGGCGGACATTTCGGTCGGCACGGCGGTTGGACGGCTGGTTCGAGCGCACCCGGGAGTCCGAGTGGACCTGTCGGTGGACGACTGGTCAACGCTGATCCAGCGTGTGGTGTCCGGCGAGATCGACATGGCGATTGCGGAGATCAGCGTCGCCGTCGATGACGCGCGACTGATCGGGGAGCCGCTGCCGATACATCAAGCGATGTTCTTTTGCCGCCCAGGCCATCGTTTGGCGATCAGTGGCGCTGCCACACTGGCTGAGGTGCGCCGGCACCCACTCGTCGCCACGAGCCTCCCGCCTCGGTTGGCGCAACTCACCGACAAGAAGAACTCGGGAACACCGTACAGCTTGCCGGTGGCCGTCGCGATGCCGGAGATTCGGGTCGAGACCTTTGATCTGGCGCGCCGGATCGTCATGGAGAGCGATGCCGTCGGCATCGCGCTATTTAGCCAGATCAAGGGTGAGGTTGCCCTCGGACAGCTGGTGGCGTTACCGCTCGAATTGCCATGGCTTAAGACGAACTTCGGCATCATTCGGCTGGCCAATCGGAGTCCCGCACCCGCGGCCATCGCGTTCATGGACATTCTTCGGGACGTAGAATCCGAGATCACATGAAGAAGGCCGCGTAGAAATTTCCCCTGCACGCCGACCAAACTGGAATTCACTCAGTCCGTCAGATATCTGCGCAACGTCTGCAAGTGGCCGATTTTACGCCTACGCGAAGGTCTGCTTTCCATTGGTGCCGGGAAACGACCCCCGATCCGCGCCCGATAGCGGACCTTCAACGGTGAAAAACGACCTATTCCGTTGAAAAACTCGGTGCAAGTTGCCGGACGCCGGCCCTTCACCGCGATTCCGACGCCTGATCCGTCGGGCGAGCGGGCGCGGATGCGCCCGCGAGTGTCTTCAGGTTGCCCCGATCGGCTCGATCATCGTCATCTGCATCCATCGCTTCGCCATTCGTCGCAAGTTCTGCGCCGTGGCGGCCAACAGGAACTCATCGCGGGCACCTCGCCGTCCTCGCAGGCGCAACCGATCGAGCTTCAGGATGCGCTTGAGGTGCGCGAACAGCACCTCGACCTTCTTCCGATCTTTGCGAGACTGCTTGTAGTCTGCAGTCGTGGCCACCTGGCGGGCCACGTTGCGTGACTTCTCGTATAGGCTCCGTGCGGTATGTCGTGCTGGAGTGTTCGGACAGCAGCGCGGCTTGAGGGGACAGCTACGACAGGCCAATTGGGTCGAACGGTAGACGATGGTATCGGCATGCGTGATGTGAGTGCGCGGGTTCCTGAACGTCCGCCAGTCGCTGCGCAGCGGTTCGCCCCGAGGACAGCGATACTCGTTGGCCTGCTCATCCCACTTGAAGTCGCTCACGAGGAAGGTGCCGTCGGTGCGGCGGAACTTCTCCCACACCGGCACGTGCGGCTCGATGTCTTTGTCTTCGACCATCCACTCGAGCATCGGCCCGGTACCGTAGGCGGTGTCGCCGATCAGCCGCTGCGGTTTGAGATCGTGGCGCTTCTCGACGCGTTCGATCATCGTCTTCGTTGCCTCGGTCTCCTCCGTGCGGTGTGCGGCGGTCGCCTCGACATCGACGATCACGCCCAACTTCACGTCTACCAAGTAGTTGGTCGAGTAGGCGTAAAAGGCCGGGCAACCTGGGGCCGCGGTCCAGCGGGCGGCGGGATCGGTCATCGAGAGGTACTTCGGCGTTGAACCGATCGGCTCCGCCACATCGAGCGCGGCGAGGTAGTCGCGCACGGCGCGCGAGCGCTGCTCTGGCGCCGGCCAGTCGATCGGTGTCGCCGGCGAGATCCCGCGCCGGCGGTTCGCATCGGCGCGGATGATGCTCGCGTCGATCGCGAAGCCTTCGCCACCGACCAGGCCTTCGGTGATGCAGCGCTCGACGACGGTCTCGAACAGTTGTCTGAACGCATCGCTGTCGCGGAACCGGCCGTGCCGGTTCTTTGAGAACGTCGAATGGTCGGGCACTGCATCCTCGAGACCGAGTCGACAGAACCAGCGGTACGCCAAGTTGAGGTGCACTTCCTCGCACAGGCGCCGTTCCGAGCGGATGCCGAAGCAATAGCCGAGCAGCAGCATCCGCACCATCAGCTCCGGATCGATCGAGGGGCGACCCGTATGGCTATAGAACGGCGCGAGGTGTTGGCGGAGATCGGCGAGATCGAGGAACCGATCAATGCCGCGGAGCAGGTGGTCCGCGGGAACGTGCGTGTCGAGGTTGAAGGAATAAAACAGTCGGTCTTGGTTGCCGCCGTGTTGTCCCATCATGCCGCTGCGTACTCCATGTCAGCCTCAACATGAGACCGAAAATGCGCGGGCACGTTCACGAGTTTTTCAACAAAATAGACCCTGAGCGGCCGTTCGCCAGCGTCCGCTATGGGGTAGCCGCGCGGGCCTCGGTCAGTTGAGCGGATGGCTTAGTGAACAGCCGCGAGATCGAGCGGCGCGTCCTTAGGACGTGCGGCGAGTTCCGAGCGCTGGCGCGCCATGTCGCGCTCGATGTCGGCGAAGATGGCCTTGAATTCGGGTTCGTTGCGGATCGAGGCGAGGTTGGGGTCGAAGTCGCGGTAGTAGCGCCAGTCCGTGCGCCAGCCGGCCTTCTCCGCCGCTCGCAATGCTGTGAGTGCCTCGCGCGTCTGGCCACGCAGTGCGTAGATCTGCGCGTCCGCGACTCCAAAGCCCCCGATGCCCATCCGCGGAGTCGTGCGCATGAACTGCTCGCTGTGATCGAGCAAAGCTTTTGCACGTGCATTCTCCCCAGTGCTCTGTAACACCAGCGCGAGGTCGACGGCGGGCCAGCGATTCACGCCGTCAATCTTCGGGATCGCTGCCGCCAAAAGCTCCGGGTAGGCTTTCGCATACCGTGCACGCGCGAGCTGGGGGCGGCCGGACTGCAGATCGGCGTTGCGCAAGAATTGCAGACCCGTTGAGTCACGTGGATCGAGTGCCACGAGCCGATGTGCGTCCTGCAGGGCAGCCTCGGGCTCGCCTCGATAAAGATGCGCATACGCGGATGCTATGAGCAGCGGTAAAGAATCGGGCCAGCGCTGCAGCGCCACCTCGATGACGTGATTCGCCTGCACGTCATCCCCCAGGTCCAGGTGGAGACCCGCAAGCAAATATCGCGCAAACGAACTCCCGGCGTCGAGTTCCGCCGCCTTTTCAACGAGTGGCATCCCGTCCACAAAGCGATTCTGGCCATATGCCTTCAGGATTCCTAATTCCCACTTTGCCGTAGCCATTGACGGGTCAATCTCGATGACTCTGCGGAAGCTGGCCTCGGCCTCATCGAAGCGCCCGGCATATTCCAGCTGCAGACCCAGGTTTTCGTTGATGATGGCCGACAGAGGATCGACGTTAACGGCTCTCTGCGCAGTACTTATGGCTTCGGCGGAGCGCCCCTGATAGCCCATATTCAGACTAACCCAGTGGTAGGCGGTGGCATAGTTTGGGTTCAGCTCAATCGCGCGGCGGAACATCGATTCGGCACGATCGTATTGGCTGCTCATACTGGCGATGAACGCTGATGAGGCCCAGGCCTCCGCCAAGTTCGGATCGAGCTCCAATGCCTTGGCGAGCGCTTTGCTCGCCGCGGCGATATTTTCGTCCTGCGGCGCGTCGCTATAGGAGACCTGCAAATTCAGCGCGTCGGCCAGGCCGACGTACGCCAGCGCGAATTGCGGATCCAGCGCGATCGCTTTGCGGAAGAACTTCTCTGCTTCTACCAAGCTTTCGCTCTTGCGGCTGGCCATGCGCTGCTGGCCGAGCTGATAGGCCTCCCAAGCCTGCAGGTTCTGCGTGGGAATGACGTTGACTCGCGACCTCTCGGCGACCGTCAGAGTGGCCTTCATTGCAGCGGCGATCGCGGTCGCCACCTCACTCTGGATCGCGAAGATGTTGCCGGCGGTCAGTTCGCGATCGTAGCTCTCCGCCCAGAGGTGGGTGTCGGTAGCCGCGTCGATCAGCTGCACCGTAATGCGCACGCGGTCGCCGGCACGCTGCACGCCGCCTTCCAGGATCTTGGTGACGCCCAGCTGCTCGGCGATGTTCTTCAACGGGAGCTTGGTGTCGCGGAACCGTTCCACGGAAGTGCGCGAGATCACCTTCATCGCGCTCACTTTGGAGAGCTGGGTCAGGATGTCGTCGTGGATGCCGTCGACGAAGAAGAGGTCCTTGTGCTCGTCGCTGCGGTTTTCAAACGGAAGCACTGCGATCGAGGGTCGTGCGTCGACGGTTGGGGTGGTTGCGGGCTTCGCAGGAGTGGCTGCGGCCACTGGCGCAGGCGTCTCGGTCGTCGCGGCCGGCGATTCCTCAGTCGTACCCTGGTAGCGCCAGAAGAGTCCGCCGCCCAACAGGAATAGCAGCGTGACGATGGCGAGCTCGGTGCGGCGCATGCGTTGCTCGCCGCGATCGCCGTGGTACCAGGCGAGGACCAGGACCACAGGCAAGCCGACCAGGAGTGCGAACGTCGACAGTTTCAGGACACGGGTCGGCCACTCGAAAGCCTCGGCGAGAAACTGCACGCCCTGCAGTAATCCCCAGGCGCCGGCAGCATAGGCGATGCCCCACTGCACTACCTTACGGTGGCGCAGCTTGCTTAAGGCGCCCTCGCCGTCACGCTCTGTCGGCGCGTCGGTCACGTGGTCCTCCCTGTTGGGGGGGAGTGTAGCGAAAGCCGGGGCGGAAGACTGAAGGAGGGGCGGACGGCTGCGCTGCAGGCTACTCGGTCCGTCCTGGACCTCGCCCTACGGGTCCACCTCCGGCGGTTCAAAAGTCGTTCCCGCGACTTTTGTCGCGCGATCGACGCGGCAGGCGTGCGGCGATCGTGGTGTCACGGTCTGTTGCGGAGGGCTTTGCCCAGCAGGCGCAGAAGCCACGCGCTGGCTGCAAAGACGGCCGGCAACACCAGGATAAAGACCGCGAATGCGACGGGAGCCGCGATCAGCAGCGGGGCTGCCGTGTCGTGATTGTCGTAGCTGCCGAAGATGCGATTGAAGGCTGCGCCCGCGGCCTGCCAGGCGAACAGTACGGAGATCGTCGCTGCGGCGACGAGCCGAATGACCGAGCGGCCTGCGCTGCGGGCCGCATCGTCGGCGTTGCGATTCCTGAGGAGACGGCGGAGCGCGAGAGCAACGACGCCGATGACCAGCACTCCGCCCGTCAGCACCACGGCAGGCAGCAGCCAGCGTTCGACCTGTCCCCACCTCGCCAGGTCGTCACGCGGGGTCGGAGGAGGTTTCGTTGCAGGACTGGCCGATGGCGAGGGGGCCGGTTCCCGCGTGATCTGCGCCGCGACGGCGGCGCAGTTTTCGAGGCCCTGCGGACGGATCGTCCGTGCCGTGGCCGGGCACGGACCGTCGACCACGAACTCAACGCCGGCGGTCTCGCAGAGGGCAGAGTTTCGATTGCGGCAGTCCTGCTCAGCGGTCGGGACGTCCGCGCGGCTGACACCGAGCGTCAGCAGCAGCACCCAGGCGCCCGCGACGTAGGCAATGCCCCACTGCCCCACCTTGCGGCGGGTCAGTCGGGCCCAGGTCCCCTTGCCTTCGGTCGCGTCGGTCACGCCGGTTGCTCCCTGCTGGGGGCGAGTGTAGCGGCACTACCAGCCGGAGTTCTCTTGAATGTCCGGTTTCAGGTGCGGATTCAACCGATCGACGCAACACATTGGCCATAGCGCTCTGCCGCTGTCTCGAAGTCGAGCGTCTTCCGGGGGCGTTCGTTGAGTCGACGAGCGATTGCATTGAGCTTGCTCTGACTAATATCCGCCAGGTCCATCCCTTTTGGGAAGTACTGACGCAGCAGACCATTGGTGTTCTCGTTTGAGCCACGCTGCCAAGGCTGCTGCGGATCGCAGAAGTACACCTGCACGTCGGTCGCCAACGAGAAGCGCTGATGGTCCGCCATCTCCTTGCCGCGATCCCAGGTCAGCGACTTGTAGATCTCTCTCGGCAGCTTGTGCGCCTGCTTGATGAGCGCATTCACCACGGTCTCGGTGTCCTTGCCCGCCACCTTCACCAGCATCACGTAGCGCGTCTGCCGCTCCACCAGCGTGGCGATCTGGCTGTTGTGGCTACCGAAGAACAGATCGCCCTCCCAGTGACCGGGCACCGCCCGGTCCTCAGCTTCGGCTGGTCGCTCCCGGATCGATACAGTCCCGGTGATCCGGCCATGGTCAGGGGTCTTCTGCGTGTGGTGACGTGAGCGACGCAGCGCACGATTTCGCCGCAGATGCTGCAACAGCTCTTTCTTGAGGGCCCCGCGGGCCTGGATGAAGAGCGTCCGGTAGATCGTCTCGTGGGACACCTGGCGGGCCTCGTCCTGCGGGTACGTGCGCTTGAGCCACCCGGCCACCTGGTACGGCGACCACTCGAGCCGCAGCTTCTCGGCCACCGTACGCGCCAGCGCGCGAACCGACAGCCTGGCCACCACTCCCCGCGAGATCTCCTCGCGCTCGGCCAATGCCAGGGCCCGTGCGCAGCGATGCCGCGGCGGCGGCCGGATGCCGCCGGTTCTCGCCAATATGCCTCTGACGGATGTGTGATTGCGATCGAACAACTGGGCGATCGCATGCAGCGACTCACCCTCCCGCCAGCGCTCCCACATCAAGGCCTTCTCCGTCTCGCTGTAGAAAGTCCTTGTCCGGTACTTCATTTGCAACACCCTCCGCTCTACGATCAGAGTTCAGGTGTTGCATCGACCGGTTGAATCCGCAGCCGTTAAGCGACATTCGCAAAAGTCCGCTTCTGTGGCAACTGGCTAGCACACGCGCCCGCGACTAGGAGCCCGGAGCCCGCCTTCACGGACCCCAAGAGCGACAGTACGCGGTCGCAATCCCATCAAGCCCGCATCGCTGCCGCAAACCACGGCGAGTGCGTCGCCCGGAACTCAGGCAGCGCCTCGCAGCGCTCAACGTGCGCGCGGAGCGCCGGATACCTAGCATCGCCGAGCGCGTCCAGCGACTCACCGAGGAACGTGGAGATGCAGGTGACGGTGATGTCCGCCTGGCTGAACCGATCGTCGACCAGCCAGACGTCACGACCTATTTCCCGACAATGCACTTCGATCACCTCGGGTGCGCCGTGCATCTGCTCGCGACAACGCGACGCCCCCGAGGCAGGCAGCAGGGCGCGCGATGGCCCGACCTGATCGTCGATTTCATCCAGTATCGCGGCGGAATCGGTAAGCGCCGTACCGTCATTCAACACCAGCACCGGCACCCGGCCGAGCGGACTGAATTCGCGGATGCGTTCGAGGTCCGCGCCCACCGACCAGTTGGCGTGCTCGAACGGAACCTCATGGTGCTTCAACGTGACTGCGACACGCCGCACGTACGGCGAATCGAACATGCCAATCAGCATCATGTCGTCTACCTCATGCCGCACAGGCTCACACGAACTCGGGCGCTCCAGTCACGGCCGCCGCCTCACCGCATCTCGTGCACGGCGACGTTCTCGATCCTGCGGTCCGGGATCAGCCAGACGAGCGCGACCCCGACGTAGATAGCCAGCGACAGCCAGCCGAATCGCAACGCGAGCACGATCGCGATGGCATACAGGGCGAGTGACAGCTTGCCTTTCCAGTCGGCGCGGACCGCCCGGGCCAGCAGCGAGTCCGGCCCTTCCGCCCGGATGATCATGGTCTGCAGCACCGTGTAGGAGAGCGCGGCCATCAGCAGCACGACGCCATACAGAGCGGTTGGCCAGGCCGCAAAATGGTTTTCGCCCATCCAGCCCGTCGCGAACGGTATCAGTGACAGCCAGAACAGCAGTGCCAGGTTCGCCCACAGGATCGACGCGGTCACCCGGTTGCACAGGTGCAGCATGTGGTGATGATTGTTCCAGTAGATGCCGAGGTAGACGAAGCTCAGCACGTAGGTGAGGAACACCGGAACGAGCGGCACCAGTGCGGCGAGCTCGGTGCCGTGCGGCACCTTGAGCTCCAGCACCATGATCGTGATGAGGATGGCCAGGACGCCGTCGCTGAATGCTTCCAGCCGATGCTTTCCCACTGGTCCGCTCCTTATGGCCTGGTGCCTGCGTCGCCGTCCGCGAGCCGCGCCGCGGTATCAGCCGTGGTCGGCAGAAGGCAGGAAACGCAAAAACCATGGCGATTCATCCGATGCAGCTCCTCGGCGGACGGGCGAGCTAGGTGGTCTTCATTCGGGCAATCCACTCCTGGATGCGGAACTCCAGCATGTCCAGTGGCAATGGCCCGGCGTTCAGGATCTCGTCATGGAATGCCCTGACATCGAACCTCGTTCCGAGTTCCTCCTGGGCACGCTGACGAAGCTCGAGAATCTTCAACTGGCCGAGCTTGTATCCCAGCGCCTGGCCTGGCCACGCGATGTAGCGGTCCATTTCCGCATCGGATGCCGGCGGCAGGTGAAGGTTCCAGTAGTCCACCATCTGCTGGCGCGACCAGTGCTTGGCGTGGACGCCGGTGTCGACCACCAGGCGCAACGCGCGATAGAGATCGCTGCGGAGGCGCCCAAGGTCGCTGGCGGGGTCCTGGTAAAAGCCGACCTCCTTACCGAGCCGCTCGGCATAGAGCGCCCACCCTTCGACGTAGGCGTTGAAGGACAGCGTGCGGTGGAAAGGATGCAGACCTGGCAATTCCTGAGCGATCGAAATCTGCATGTGATGACCGGGCACACCTTCGTGATACGCGGTTGCCTCGTCGTCGAGCATGTCGTGCGTTGCATAGTCATACGTGACTACCCAGACCTGGCCAGGGCGCGATCCGTCCGGCGTGCCTGCAATGTACTGCGTGGAACTCTCCGTCTCCATGTAGCCCGGAACGTTGGTCACGATCAGCTTGCTTTTCGGGCGCAGTCCGAAGAGCTGCGGCAGCTTCGGCTCCATCTGGTCAATGTAGTGCGTAAAGCGGTCCAGGATCTGCTGGCGCGAGGTTCCGTGCATCTTCGGGTCGGCATAGACCGCCTTCTCGAAACTCGCGCGATCGGCGTACCCGGCGCTCTTCGCGAGCGCCGTGATCTGGTGCTCGAGGTCCGCGACCTGCGCGAGGCCGATATCGTGAATCTGCTCACCACTGAGAGCTGTCGTGGTCTGCGTGTGGATCGCAAAGCGGTAGCGGGCGTCGCCGTCGGGCAGCGACCAGATGCCGGGCTCGGTGCGGCCCTTGGGCGCGTACTCGTCGGCGATGAACGTCGCGAGCCGGGCGTAGGCCGGGCGAACCTTGCCATCCACGACGGCGATGATCTCTTCACTGAGTTCCCGACGCACGACAGCCGGAATCGACTCCGGGATTCGAGCCGCCGGCTCGGCGAACGGATTGGCAGCGCCGGCCGCGTCGGCCAGCGCGGCGCACTGGGGGACGGTCTTCTCCAGCAGGAAGCGCGGCTGGATCAGACCGTCCTTGAGCCCTGCCCTGGACCGCTCGATCACCTGGTCGAGGGCCGCCGGTATTGCGTTCAGACGTGCAATGTAGTCGCGGTAATGCTCGACGCTGTCAAACGGGGCGACGGTCGCAATCTGCGGGAGTGTCAGATGAACGCCGTCCATCTGGTTGATCGGCATCTCATGATTCCTGAGAAGCATGGAATCAAGTTGATCGGTCAGCGTCCGCACCAGCAGTTGCTGATCAAGGCGGTCTGCGTCCGAAAGGGTCTCGGCGTCGATGGCCCGCGCACGCTTCAACAGCTCGGTAGCCTCGGACCGCACCACGTCAACGTGCGCCAGAGAATAGTCGGTGAGCCTGGCGTTGTGCCTGTACTCGCCAAGGGCAGTCGCGGCCTCTGGATTCTCGCGGAGGTAAAACTCCCAGTAGTCATCTGCGACCGCCCGAATTCCCTCGTGACCGGCCTGGCTGCCCGGCGAGCGCGGTGGCCCTTGTGCCGCTGCGGTGAGGACAGCAAGCAGTGCTACTGTTGCGAAAATTATTCCCGCGAAATTCAGCCGGAACGCTCGATCCATGATCCATATCCCCTGGCGGCTGCTCTTATCTCAAGAATGCGGGGACGATACACCACGTCGAGATTGTGGGGTGGTTGGCTGCGACTGGTAGCGACGACAGCGGCTCCCGGCAACCGCGCGGCAAGCCCGAGCCCGACCGGCTGGACGCTCGCGACCGCACGCCGCCATTCGGCGTACGGATCAGCTACCGATACTCGAGGTGGCGGGTCGCACCATCACATGTCGTCCCGCTGTCGGGCCCACCATTGCTGCAGCATTCCGCCGACAAGCATGGCAACGAGAAAGACGAGCACCTCTTTGTTGCCCAGCGCTAAACCGGCAAGCGCCGGGCCTGGACAGTAACCCGCAAGCCCCCAGCCGAGGCCAAAGAGCAGGTTACCAACGAGCAGTGGTCGGTCGATGGACTTCTTTGGCATTGCAGAAAACCCGGCCTCAAACCATGGCCGATCCTTGCGCCGCGCCAGCTGAAAGCCGATCAAAGAGACGAGGACGGCGCTGCCCAGCACGCCAATCAGGTCAGGGCTCCACTCACCTGACCAATCCAGGAAGCTCAGCACCTCGCCGGGATTGGTCATCCCCGAGAGCATCAATCCCATGCCGAACAGCAACCCGGCAGCAAGTGCCGAAAGGTTCGATTTCATGCCGACACCCCCAGCCAGTGGCGCAGCAGGCTTGCCGTAAAGATTCCGACAGCCATGAAGACAAGTACAGCCACCAGCGAACGTGGCGACAGGCGCCCGAGTCCACAGACGCCGTGGCCGCTGGTGCAGCCACCACCCTGGCGAGTTCCCCAGCCCACCAGCAGTCCGGACAAGATCAATATCCAGATGCCGGGATTCGGGCGACTTACGATATTCAGCGAGGGGAACAAATACGCTCCCAGCCCGGCGCCCACCACGATGCCGCCGAGGAACAGCAAGCGCCACAGCCCACCTTCCTTGATCACGGTGAAGAAGATGCCGCTGACGCCGGCTATTCGCCCGATGGCGTGATAGAGCAGCACCGCCGCTGCGCCGATCGCCATTCCTCCAGCCAGGGTAAACAAATGAATGCCGGCGATCTGTCCGGCAAGCCAGTGCGATGCGGGATCAAGCTTGGTCAGCACGGTCAATCCTTTGCCAGACAATGATGGAGAAGCGGACGCTCAGCGCCATTCTTAAGGCGCTTTTTGAACGTCGCCCGCAGTAATTGCTTGGACATTGTAATAGTCATGCTGCGTGCCCCATGGAACTACATTGAATGTCCGTGTCAGTTCAACTGCAGCTGGCGTTTCCCAGGCCGCGAAGGATTCGTCGGGTCTGTCGATGTTACGTATGGCACCCGCCAGCGCATCGGGCGGAAAATTCTCTCGATAGGCTGGGTACCAAAGGGGAGGCTCACCATGACCCGTCTCCGCATCGGACCACGTAGCACCAGGCGCGGCCCGCGCACGTCGCGTCGCCCTCCGGTGACCCGGCGAGCGAAACCGTTAACCAAGCCCATTCCGCCGCTCGACCTCCTGTGGCTGCTGATCGAGTCTCCGGGCAGCACGACGCATGTCGGCGCGCTGCTGCTGTTCAAGAAGCCCGCGGGCCGCAGGCCGGTCGTCCGGGAAATCGTCGAGGCGTACCGGGCCGTGAAGCCGGCGCCACCCTTTAACTATGTGCCTGAACTCCTGACCGGCGGGGCGCCCCATTTCCGCGAAGTCGCGGACTGGGACCCGCACTACCACATCCAGTACCAGGCCCTGCCTGCGGGAGCCAGTTACGACGATTTGCTGCGGCTCGTGGCCGACCTGCACGAGCCGATGCTCGATCGCGACCGTCCGCTGTTTCGCTGCTGGGTGATCGATCGCGTGCCGAGTGGCATGTTCGCGATATACACGAAGACCCACCACTCCGTGATCGATGGCGCCTCCGGCATGCAGGTCCTTTACGCGGGCCTCGCCAAGTCCGCCCGCCGCACGGTACTGACCCCGGGCCTCGCGCTCGGAGTGCCCGCGACGAAGCCGCACCCTCCGCACGCATTCCTGGAGAGGGTCTCTGACTCCATCCGGGCCACCATCACTCAGGTCGGTGCCCTCGGTGACGTCTCGATCGGGGCGCTCCGCAAGACACTGGCCGGACTCGTTGGTGTGCACCTGGAGGGCAGCCTGCCATTCACGGCGCAGCATGCCCCAACCAATGAGCCACTGCGCATGGCGCGGTCGTTCGCCACTTTATCTCTGCCACTCGAGGAAATGCGCAAGGTCGGCCGGCACTTCGGAGCAACCTTGAACGACGTGGCGGTCACCATCGTCGACGCCGGGCTGCATCGCTACCTGCGCGAGACTGGCCGCCCGTTTGCGCACCGCTTCAATGCGTTTGTTCCCTTGTCCCTGCGGGCCGACGGCGACACCGCGATCGGCACGCGCGTGTCAGCGATGTTCGTGCCGCTCGGCGAACCCGGGGCATCTGCGTCCGAGCGGCTGCGGCAGGTCATGGCGTCGATCGCCTCGGGCAAGCAGGAGCTGGGCGCGATGTCTAAGGACGCGGCGATGACCTATGCGGTCGGGATCATAGGCCTCGCCGGGCTCGCGGCCTCGACGCACCTCGACCGGGTCGGCCACCCGGCCGCCAACCTAGTCATCTCGAACGTGCCCGGCGCCCGGGAGGCCCGCTATCTGAACGGCGCGCACCTCGAGGGCATCTACCCGGTCTCGGCACTTGCGGCCTCGATCGGGTTGAACGCCACGTTGACGTCCTACCAAGACCGCATGGACTTCGGGTTCATCGCCAACGCTGTGTCGCTCTACGACCTGCCGCAACTCGCGCGCCACACGCTCGCGGCCTACGAGGAACTGAAGGCGGCTGACGGCCCAAGGAGTTCGGGCCGGTCGGCGCGAAAGACTCGAACAAAATGAGTTGCGGGCGCAACGACGCTGGGATGCAGGTCATCGGCGCGGGCTCTGGGCGTTGCCAGATCCGTGCGCATCAATAGATTAATAAAACTGGAAAGCCTGATCGATACACGCCGGCCTCTCAACAGAATATTCATTTTATTGTAACTATCAGGTCCGCCGCGGCCCACGGATCGCCAGCCCTTCGTCGTACAACTTCACCAGCCGCAGCGCCCGACCGCCGGGGGCTGCGGCGAGTTGCACCACGCGCCGTCGTACGGAAGCTCAGCTGCGAAGCACGCGTGCGGAACGCGAGCCGCACCTCCGGCAAGACTTTTTCGAACGGTGACGACAGTCCACTTCGTCCACTTCGTCCAGTTGGTCCACCTTGGGAGGGCTCACCCCGTGACCTTGCCCGGCATCATGATGCTGGCCACATGCATTCTCCGATCCGTCTCGACACGGTCGCCGACCTGCTCGCACGCGACCATACCCTCGGCCTCTACTGTCAGCAGTGCGACCGATGGGCGATGGCACCACTCGCGCAGCTCGCCGCGCGCGGCCGCGGCGACACGCCGTTCGCCCGGTTTCGATTTCGCTGTGTCATCTGTGGCGCCAGGGCTCGCATGCAGCTGCGGCCACCCGCACTGGGCGCACCGGCCGCCCAGGGATGGATCCAGGCAGGTAAGGGGTATCAGGTCGAGCGATGAGAAGCCGCGCTCCGCGAGCCGCCGGTGAGGGGAGTAACTACCGGCGGCTCGGGAGGCGAGTGAGTGACCTGGACGGGGGAGATCCGATCAACACACGGGCACAGGGTGCTTGAATGCTAGGACCGGGCGCCGCGACCGAAGTTCACTGTCGACAGCAGGCGTGCGCGTCGCCTCGACTAAGGGGCAGTGCTCTTTGACAATTAAACCTGTCGGATCCGGATCACTAAGTTCCTGATCCTATTAGGTCGGGCGCAGGCGGTTGCTGACAATTAAAGCTGTCGAACTTGCACACGCCTGTCGCGGAACGTCCGCTTGTCTAAGCCGCCTAGGACTCCAATCGACCCACAGCAGAAGTTCGTCTCGCTACAAAGCAGACGTTAAACGCTCCGGTTCAGCGGCGGCGCGACGCGCCGTCCGCTGCAACCGGTTGTTAGCTTCCGCCTTGGGTACCAACTCTCCCATCGCATTACTTGGCAGGTACCGCAACAGGCAGCGTGTAACTTCCATCCAGGACGGATGGCCCCGGACGATATACGCGCATCAGGAAATTCCAGCCTTCGCTCACATCCAGCCGGTTTGGCACATCGCCGCAGTTTTCCGCCGATCCGAAATACACGGTGAACGTGCCGTCCGCGTTCAGCTTCACATTGGAGGAGTTGACGATGTTGTTGTCGCTCTTCATGTAGCCGTCATTGCCATACACAGTGATGGACCAGAAAGCTTCGTTCTCCGGAACCTGATAATTCGCCTTGTGGCAGACCCTGCAATCATGGGCGCCACTGTAATTCAGATACGTGGCGTCCCACTCCGGGAAAAGCCCCCAAGCCGCGGCCGCCGCAATATGACGGGTCTTTTCGTCCGGCTTGCCCCGCGGCCCCATCATTCCCTTCCAACTGCTGTATTGGGTCGAGTCTTTTTCATATTGGACCGTGAGGGCATTCAGCGACTGCAGGTCCCACTTGAACTCCGGCAGCGGCTCGGCACTGTTGGCCTTGATGATGAACTGATCCTGCAACTTGTGGACGAGTGCCAATTCGTCCGCGTCTTTGGGATTGAACACCTGGATACGGACGCCGACGCCAACGTACTTGGTGTCCTGGGGCAATTTGTGCGTTCCTGCCTCGTAGATCACGAAGGGGCAATAGTGGTCGTTGTCCGCCAGATAGACCGATGCGTAGCGACCTTCAGGGAGTGCCGGGACGGTGATCGTGGCGCCCTTGGACGTATCGACAACGCCCATGGAGTAGAGCGTGTCCCTGTTCATCCGGACGACGTTTTGCTTGTCCAGGGGGGTGGGACTGCGGAAATGAAACAGGCGATTCACGCCGCCCGCCATCTTGACGACGTTGCCAAACTGCCGATCGCTTTCGGCGCGGATATAGGTTTCAAATGTGACCAGTGTGCCTGCCATGGATATCTCCGTCTTGTGGCCTTTCTATGTCCTTTTCGCCACCTTCAACTTCGGCAGTTTCCATTGCCCATTGAAGGTCTCGGGCTTTGGGATGTAGATGCGCAGTATGCAGTAGAACGGGCCGTCCGGAGCGGGCAGCCAATTGGATTCCCTGTCCGCTCCTGGCGAATCCTTGCTTGCGTAAATCGTCAACGACCCGTCGTCCGCATACTTGAATGAGTCCAGCATGGTCGAGTTCAGCAGGTAGCGCTTGAGCGGATTGGCCACGAGCAGTTGCGACTTGCCGTCATACATCGTGAGCGACCAGAAGGCTTCAGCGGGTGGAAGCTGTCCTTTCGCGAAGCGCAGCTCGTAGCGGTTCGTGGTGGCATCGAGCTTGTTGTTCTCCTCATCCACGAAATACGGTGGATAGAGAGCCTCGTCTCGCGAGTTCCCATAGAGACCCAATTTCGCGCCGAAGAAGCGGTAAGCGTAGTTGTTCTTCAGGAACTCACGCGTGCCGAAAAGGTCGCCGCTGTTGATTGTGCCGGCGTTGGCCTGCGCCATCAGGCCAGCGAAGTCCACCTTCCAGACTTCCTCGATACCGGCTTCGATGGCTTGCTTCACTTCGGGAGAACACTTCTCCATGTCGAACGGTTTACCCGCGCCAATCCCGAGCATGGCGAAACGCGCCATGAGTTCCTTCTCTGAAGGATGCGGGGGGCAGAACTGCAGCAGGAAATTCAGATAGGCGAAGAGCGCCGGGCCATCGGTCATGTCCGCCGACGGATTGGGCCAGTTCACGGCGGGTGCGGTGGCCGGGGTGGGCTTGCCGAGATAAGCGCTCAAAGTCTGCACTTGGTAACCATCCTGGATTCGCCCGACGTTCGTGAGGTCATCCGGGTTGTAGAGCTGGGTGCGGAAAAGCGAGTAGCACAACTCCGTCTCGCAAGAGATCACGGCTTTGACGCCGGCAGGCTTTTCACCTTGCCAACCCGGGCCGGCGATCAGGAAGTCGCCACCGTCGTTGCCAAATGCCCTCGTGCCGAGATAGGCGAAATTGAACGTCTGCAGGTCAACTAATTGGGCGGAGTAATAGCGCGCCTTCTCGATCTTCGGCATCGTGATCACGATCGGCTCGGCGCGCAAATCGAGCCAAGCGAACGAATAAGGAGTGTCCGAATTCGGCGTGACCACCCAGGTGTCTTGTGGCGTAGCGACGCCCCGGGCGTGGCCGATCTGGTTGAACGGCGCCTTGAAATCCGAGTTACCCTTGTCCACTGCCTGTTTGTAGAGCGTCTTGTAGCCCTCGACGAACGGGAAGCCGTAGATGAAGGCCTCCTTGGCGATGGCCCTTGCCTGCGCTGGTGTCGGCGCGCCAGCGATCAGTCCTTTCGTTTGTGTGGTCTTCATTGGTCTCTCCATTTCCTTTCGTGCGTGGAGTGGCGTTTCATGGCCAGCTCGCTTTGAATTGAACGACATGCTTGTCGGCTCAATGGCCCGATGTCGGTACTAAAGCTGTCCGTCTCCATTGAATTGCCCCGACGTCGGGGGTAATTCTTCATCTGGACATGCTGGCGCAATCCACGCTGCCGGACAAGCGACCGAGTCACCTGCGAGATTTGGTGCCAGTGGCGAACGGCCGTTCTT